>NZ_CP033932.1:600000-1200000 GCF_003815975.1 Chryseobacterium bernardetii | reverse complement strand
GAATTCCTACGAAGGAAAAGAAAATAGAACCAATAGTTGTTATCACCTCTCCAAGGCAGGACGTAAGCAGCAAGATCAGCATCAGGAACGGTATAAACTTCCCTATTCGCAACTTATTTTTTGTTTTATCAATAGTATTTCTATTCAGCCAAATATCCCTGGGAGCTTCAGCCTGAAAGATATCCTGATAACTTTTCAAGGTGTCTGTAAACCAATTCTGATGTTTAAGCTTTTCATTGAACCCTCCTTTTGAAGGATGATGATGTAATGGCCTTTTTAAAATTTTCGGGCAGAACTCTTCCCAGTAATTCTGAGTATAAATCAAATGCAGATGCCAGACTTTATCTACGATTTCACTTGGAGAAGCTCCTTTGGGAAGAATGCAGCAGAGGTAGACAAACTTTTTATATTCTTCTATGGCCTTTCGGGTAAATTCCAGACTCCAGTTCTCTTCTTTTGCCAGTTTTTTCGAAAAAGGGAAATCAGCATCAGAAGCATCCAGCGAAAACCCCTGAATTCTGTTCCAAAGGGATTCATCTTTTAATAACATTTTTGTTTCCATTGTTTTCTTTTGTTTTTCTACTCAAATATCAATGGATTTTGCAATATAAAAGTCTTTCAAAAATCTTATTTAGACTGATAAAAATCTTAAATTAGTCTTAGAAAATCTAAATATGAAAAAAGATGATATTCTACATCTGGAGAAACTGATGAATTTCTTAAGCCGGCAGTTTTTAAAGAAAAATCATTGGGAAGATGTTACCAAAACCGAGTGGTCATACATTTGTGCTGAGCTTAATGAGCTTATTATCACGGAATATTCAGAAAAAGAAATAAAAAAGAAACCTGATCTTCTGGGAAACAATTATCTTTATGAACATCTGATTATCAATAAGCTTAAAAAATTCAGACAGAATGAAAATGCTGTTCTAAGCCGCCCTAATCTTGCCAAACTCAGTCTGATTGTTAAGGTGTTAGGATACTCAAATTATATTGATTTCATCAATTCCAATACGGAATCATTCAACTTTAATGATCTTAAAATTGATATGAATAATGTGAAGCCGAATATAACTCTCTTAGAACGTCTTGTAGGCTGTTGGTACTCATATAACAGGAATCTTCCGGAAAATCCGACTCAGGCCCGGGAAGACAGGATCTGGCGTTCTGCTATGGAAATTTACAAGTCTGAAACTACCGGCGAATATTTCATCGAAAGAAGCGGCGGAGATCACCATAAGTATTTCGGAAAGGTAACTGCATATTCAGATTATGTATTTATCATTATGAACAGCAATACTTTTATCAGACAGAGGCATTTTATATCAAGAATAAAAGATAGTAAGGAAAAGCTCAAAAATCCGGATTATAAACTGCATGAGCTCCATTTCATCAGCACCTGTATCAGTTTTAATCAGGAACCGATTGCCCTGTTTGAAATATTCCTGAAAGCTGACAGAAAAAACTTTATCTCAGATTCCATAAGCTTTCCTATTGACAGTGATGAAATTCCGGAATCTATCCTTAAGCAGCTTGAGGATACCGAATCCAACAGAATTGATTACAGATAGTATATGGTTTTTTCATATCATCCGAAGCAAATTGAATCTTATGCCTAGGATACTTTTAACCTTTAAAAACCAATACTTTACCACAATAATTGATTAATTTCAATGTTTTAAATATGAACCCTCAATGATTTTGCTATGGAATATTATGAATTGTATGATGTTTTGAAAAGTCATTTTGATTCCAGAAAAGGGATTGTGAAAATCAAGGACCTGAACGTAACCATTGAGTCTATTCCTTTTGAATCCAGAGTATGTCATCTTGCATATGGTTCCGATAATACGGATTGTACTGAACATCATCATCCACTGAAGATTAATGAAAATGCTTATCTGATATATCATCAGCCATCAATAGACATCAAGGATTTTGATATTGAATGCAATAAAAGGTTTGAGTACCATATTCTGAAAAGAGCTGATGTAGAAACTGCCAATGGCTGTATTATCTTTTTCCATGGGCTGAATGAAAAGAAATGGGACAAATATCTTCCATGGGCTTATGAACTGGCTCAAAAAACCGGAAAAGCGGTTATATTGTTTCCTATCGCCTTTCATATGGACCGTGCGGAAGCAATTTGGAGTGACCGCCATCAAATGACAGAAATTGTTAAGTTCAGAAAGGAAAAATACCCGGAAAACACTCATTTTTCTTATGTAAATGCTGCCACAAGTTCCAGGCTGGAAGCTCATCCTCAAAGAGTCTTCTGGTCAGGACTGCAAACTTATTCAGACATCATTGAAGTAGTGAAAGATATTAAAAGCGATAAGATTAAGGGTATTTCTCCGGACGCAAGTCTGGATCTTTTTGGATATTCCATTGGCTCATTTCTTTCCATGATTATTAAAATGGCCGATCCACATGGCTTTTTCACCCAATCTAAAGTTTTTTGTTTTTGTGGCGGCATGACCATTGACCGGATGTTTCCGATTTCCAAGTATATTATGGATTCTCAGGCTACCATTAAAATGCAGTCTGTTTTTACAGAGCTGTTAAGTTCTGACTTTAAGTATGATAACAGGCTGAAACATTATCAGGATGATGAGCTTCATCCACAGGAAAGCTGGTTTAAAAAGATGCTCAGGTACAATTATTTCCAAAAAGAAAGGGAAGAAAGAATTCATGAGATTCAATCCCAGATAAAAGCTTATGTATTGGAAAAAGACAGCATTGCGCCTCCCATGGAAGCTTTAAATACTTTGCGGGGCGGTTACCGAAACATCAATGTAGATGTTGAAATAAGGGATTTCCCCTTTGATTATTCCCACATGGTTCCATTTCCTCTGACGCATAAACACAAAACCGAAATAACGGAAGCATTCCATCAGTTTATAAAATCGGCCAGTGATTTTTATTCCCGGCCATCAGGAGTAGAAAATGGAGAGGAGAAGCCTGAAAAGAAGTAGAATAAGATCCATGGTTATATTTTTTGGATACAAAATATGAGCTGTTTTAACTTACAAGCCAGTCTTTAAAGTCTTTAACACGGTCACGGCTTACCGTAATTTCTTCCTGGGGTTGAAATTCAAGGTCTACTTTATAATACGGTGAAGTATGGATATTTTTGATATAATCAGAATTAATGATAAACTGCCTGTTAACACGGAAAAATTTTTTATCATCCAGAATATCCGCCAGTTCGTCCAAAGTAAAATCTGATGGATAAGAACGTTCATCTGTCTGAAGGTATACGATCTTATTCTCACTGAAAAAGCAACTTATTTCCTGGGTCTGGACAATTTTCAGATTGTATCCTATTTTCACCAAAACCCTTGAAAGAATAGATTTTTCTTTTCTTATCAGCTGTTTGATATCCTGCGACCCGATATCGCTATTGGAAGGCAGAAAAGACTTAAACTTCTCAATAGCTCCGGAGAGATCTTCTTCAAGGATTGGTTTCAGCAGATAATCTATACTATTCAGTTTAAAGGCTTTTAGGGTATACTGATCAAAAGCTGTTGTATAAATAATAAAGCCTTTGGTGGGCACTTTTTCAAAGATATCGAATGACAAACCGTCTCCAAGAACAATATCAGAAAAAATCAGCTGCGGATGTTCATTTTCAGAAAACCAGGCTACTCCCTCTTCTACCGATTCTATTTTAGCAACCACCTCAATATCAGGAAAACTACCTAACATTCTCTCTAATTTCCTTGAAGCAGGTTTTTCATCTTCAATAATTACAGTCTTGATCATTGAGCTAATAGTTTTAGTTTTAAAATTGGAAATAAAATTAGATAAAATAATCAGATTTAAAAGTCTATTGCTTTTTTATTTTTTTGAGTTTCTTTTCTCATCATTTCTTTTTCCCATTCATCATTAAAAATAAATAGAGAGACCGCTTTTATTCCCAGGAAAAGTGCCCAGATAGCTAAAAATAAATGACCTCCAAATATTCTGTAATGCAATTCATCATTAAACCAGTCATTTCCAATAATAATTGCTGATACTATTCCGAACCATATCAGGTTTTTATAGAATTTTTTTAATTGCTGAACTCTGTTATATGCGTTGTTATAATCCATGATATATTGTTTTTAGATTGTTATAATGTTTTTGTTTTCCCTTTCTCTTCAGCCATCAATTCTCTGATCTTCTTCTCTTCCCAATTTTTTCCAATTCCGAAAACATTCACTGCGTGAAATACAATTCCTATTCCCCATCCAAACATTGGCCATAAGAACCATAAATATCCAGGGGCAGTCATAAGGTTTAAAAAAGCAAGAAACGGAATAACAATACAGAAGGACGTAAGGTTTCCGTAGAATTCTTTCAGATCTTTTACTCTTTTAGATGCTCTTTCGTAAGCTGTTGTTTCTTTAAAAGTTTCCATTTTTTTATTTTTTAAAGGATTAATTGTTTTTTCTTGATTCAAATGTATGGCGGAAAAGCACCTCAAATCAATTTTATATGACCGAACGGTAGATTAAGCTTCCCGAATGGTAAAAAATATAGGAGCAATGAATTCTCTGAATTTAAATAGTATTGAATTTTGATTTTACCTGTTGCTAAATGCAAGGATGTAATAGAATTTAATGATATATGGATATACACGAAATCAAAGATTTTATGACAGCCAGAACTGGTTTTTGCTAAAAATGCACAAACAAAATTATTTGTGCATTCCTCGTATTAAAGCAATTCTTACGCGTAAGAAATTTAGTAGATAAACGGGATGAGTTTCTTTGTTGTTTTCCTGTATTCAATATATTCTTCCCCAAATTGTTCTATGAGAGCCTGTTCTTCAATTTTAATTCTGTAAGCAAAGGCTAAAAACGGCGGAACAAAAGCTAAAATAAGTGACAGCCAGTTATTGAGATACAATCCTAAGCCCAATGAGGTAAGCAGGGAAAAAGCATAGGAAGGATGTCTCAAATACTTATAAAAACCTTCTTTTTTGATCTGATGATCTTCTTTAATAGTTACATCTACGGTAAAATATTTCCCTAAGGATCTAATGATAATAAACCTGAAAATAATACCCATAAGAATAAACATTTCTCCTACATACATGATCCAGTTTTCATGAATAATGGGTAAAATGGTAAGATTGGAAATGGTTACAGCTGCTGCAATGGAAAAAGGAATGGCCAGCCAAAGAATATTAAGAGTAGACCTGTCTTTTCCTTTTTTGTCATTCTTGCCGGATTTCAGGACGTTTTTATAAAGAAACTCACTGAGAAACCATGCAATCATGGATATTATATAAAGAATCTGTAAAGCTTTCATCTTGATTAATATTTAAATTGTTTCAGAAAAAAACAGGAAAACAAAAGGCTCCAATACCATCTTTGAACAAAAGCAGTTTTTACTCTCTTTATCCTACAAGTTTTTTTTCTCTTTTTCCATCAGTTCTCGGATCTTTTTTTCTTCCCAATTCTGCAGGTAACCGTTTTTTGAAAGGAAAACGGTAGCAGCATGGGCCAATAAGCCAACACCCCAGAATGTGAGTGTAAAGAAATTTTTGAACTCAAAATAGCTTTCTCCAGGCTTTAAATGGCTATAATTGTAAAAAACAATCATTACATTCACCGCAATGTAGACAAATAAATGAGCATAAAAACCTCTTAACTTTTCAACATATCTCCTGGCTTTCTGATATTGAATATCATTTTCGTCAAATCTTTCCATCGTTATTATTTTTTTGATTGTTCATAATTTCACGGATCTTCTTTTCCTGCCATGATTCTCCAACACCAAAAACCTGAAATGCATGAGAAGCCACCCCAATCCCCCACCCGAACACCGGAAACCAAAACCAGTGAAATGAGCTTTTGGTGAAAATATTAATAAAGATCAGGAAAGGGATCACTATACAGTAAGAAATCAGATTAATATAAAAATCTTTGATCTCTTTCATTCTCTTCTGGGCTTTCTTATAAGCTTTAATATCATCATCCTGTTTTTCACTGACAATATTAGGCTTATCAACAAGCATTGGAAGCTTTACTTTAAAATAGTCTTCAGATTTTTCTATAAAAACATTCCTTTTTGTAAGCAGAGAATAGCGTTGTACAATATTTGCCAATCCGATCCCGGAACTTTCTTTGATCTGTTCCCTGACCTGTAAATTGTTTTCAATGCAAAGGATATCATTTTCTGCGAATATTCTGATGACCAGTGGTTTTGATGATGTAGCAAAATTATGTTTAATACAGTTCTCCAAAAGAAGCTGCAAAGATAAAGGCACAACAAATTTCCGATAATCCTCTTTCTTAACGTCAAAAATAAAATCAACACTGTCTTCAAACCTTGTTTTTAAAAGATCACAATAGGTTTTGGCAAACTCTATTTCATCTTCCACCGTTACCATTTCTTTATCCTTTTGTTCAAGTACATATCGGTAAATCTTTGACATTGAAGCTGTAAACTTCTGGGCCTGATTGGGATTTTCATCAATCAATGAGCTTAGAACGTTTAAAGAATTAAAAAGAAAATGAGGGTCCAGTTGGTTTTTTAAGCTTTCAAATTGGGCATTCGCTGATTTGGCAATCAGTTTCTGCTCTACCACTTCTTTTCTGGAAGTCTTTTTTAGTTCCTGCATAAAACTTTTTGCATGAAGGAAGGAAGAAATAAGCAATGCAACATTAATGGTAAACCAATTGGCAAAGTTATATTTTCCGGAAAAATATTCTTCAGTAGTAGCGGCTTTCTGGATCAGCACAAAATTGATGTAATTACAAAAATAGACCAATATGACATTGACAATAATAACAGAAATAATACTGATTACCGCCCTTTTGGATGTTTCTTCAGACCAGGGAAGTTTTTTATTGAGAAAACTGTTCAGCAATCCATTTCCTCCTCCCAATATAAAAGTGTACAACAGGGAAATAAATATGGTTAATACAAAGTTTTCCAGATTTTTCTCTTCCGTAAAAGCAAAAAAGAAAAACATGGAGACAATGAATGAGATCCAAAACATGGTTTTAATATCCTTACGTTTCATGATGGGTTTTCTTGATTCAAAAATAGTTTTTATTAAAGGTATCAAAAATTATTTCTTACCGAAGGGTTGGTTTTTATTACTGAACTGCATCATTAGACAAAACTTTAAAAAATTATCATATAATCCTGATTCTTTTTGTTTTTAAAGTATGAGTTAAAGACATAAAAAACCTCCATTTTGTGAAGGTTTATTTCTATTATTTCTTTTCCTCAGATAAGCTTAAAAAATATTCAGCTTCTCCTCTGCCCCAATTTGGATCTATAGCAGTTTTAGGTTTATAGGCATTAAATTTTGAGAGTGCTTCTTTAAACATTTCTATTCCTTTACTTTTACTTCCTCCGTACTGTTCCGGGGTAAAATAAGTGTCTTCTGCTTTAATAAGAGCAATTCTAGGGTTAGCTGGATCCAGCTTTTCAGCTCTGATAAGTTCTTCAGATGCTCTTGCCCCGTCTGTCATAAAACGTTGCTGAGGATTCACCATCATTCTAAGTGAATATGCCATTTTTTTTAACAGATGGATCTCTGCATTATCTGCTCCGGCAAGATTTTGAGCAGTTCCCAGGTATTTTTCTGCCTGTGAAGCCACCGCATCCAGATCCTGGGTATTTCCATTTCTCATCATTATCCTTCCTTTTTGGATCTGAGCTAATGCTGCATAATAAGGTGGAAGCCATTGTGAACTTTCCTTACTTCCTATTCTCTGGAAGTCATTAGACAAGGTCTGGAAATCCTCCGGGGTTTTACAGGTTTCAATTTTTGCGACTTTTTCAGTCATTATTTTTTCATAATCTGCCTGTGCAAAAGCTGTTAAACTCATTAAACCTAAAGCGAAACTTAAAATGTATTTTTTCATGATATTAAATTTTAAAAGTTAGTTGTTGTTTATTCGAAGTTATGTTTTTATAAGTTATTATTAATTGCGTCCTCTGTTTTATCTACTCCAAAGCTTATAAATGCTCCTATAAAAACAAAGGTGTTTACTGGTGGAACTACAGCGGAACTTCTTGATCCGTTGGCTGAAAAGTTATATCCGTATACATTTTTAGATCCCAGCACATTTGAAATACTCAATACAAATACGGGAAATGCTTTTGCGTCTTTTTTTCCAATAGCAGGAAGATAATTAAAACTGATATTCAAAGCGTTATAATCTTTTAACTTCCCTTCATTTCTGGTATAATTATATGCTTTTCCATCTTTGATTTCAGTGGCAATATCATAATAAGGACGGCCTTTCGCATAAGTATAAGATAGGTTTACTCCTAATTTCCATTCCGGAATGAATCTTTTAACTACTGCAGAAAGGGTATGTTCTGCTGCAAAACCAGGTTTTAAACTTGCAGGATAATTGATAAAATCTCTTTTTGAATCCAGATAGGAATATGTTAACCAGTAATCTATATTTTTAAATGTTTTTTTATTGTCTCTCCAAAACACCTCCAGCCCTTTTGCGTAGCCGTATCCGTCATTATTCAATGCTGTCTGAACCTGCTGATTCTGCTCTTTTCCGGGAAGAATATTAACTGTTTTGATTAGCTGGTCATATTTTTTATAAAATGCCTCAAAACGCAGACTTTTTCCTTCCGAACTTCTCTGAAGCTGAAAAATATAATGCTGTGACTTTTGAAAATCCAGTTTTGCAGGCCCATTGATGTACTTGCTTTCAGGATTCTGATAAAAGATTCCATAAGCTACGTTAGCGGTCCATTGATCTGCAAGACGGTATGCCAGCGCAAAACGGGGTGCTATATTACTTCTCCCCAGATAAGAGGAGTTTTCTGCCCTTAATCCGATCTTTGCAGATAATGCATTACTGAACCCAAGGTCTGTTTCTACGAATGCTGCAGAAATTAAATCTTTGTAATTCTTCTGAATGTTCTCAAAGTTTAGATTTTCATCGGTATTATTCAGTTCAAAACCACCCCTTAAAGCACTGATTTTATTAATTTTTCTTTCAAGAACCGTTTTAAAATTAATATAGTTTCCATCATTCAGTAGTCTGCTGTTTCCACTTTCCACTCCGTTGGTTTCTCTAGAAAAGTTAAGGTCTGACTGATTATACGAATAGGAACCATTAACGTTGAGAAGATATTTTCCGAACTTTTGCCTGAAGGACAGATTATGATAAGTAGTTTTGCCTTTTAATCTTACCAGTCCGAACTTATATTCAGGCTCCAGGCTTTCTGTTTTCACTCCCATTTTATTGGAATTATACATACCATAATATTTAAAAAATCCTCCTGATTTTGTTTTGAATCTAAAATTGAAATCACTGTTGAATCCCTGAGGAGCATCAATAAAATCGGTATTAAAATTAAAAACCTTCTGCATCAGGCTTAAAAGCGAGTATCCGGCTGAGGCTCCAAAGGAATAATTTTTCTGAGCTACTAATTTTTGAAATCCTGCATCTAAAAAGATGGGAGAAACCCCAATATTATATGAGCTTTCGTCCGGAAGATCCACACTTTCCAGCATCAATACTCCGGAAAGAGCCTGCCCATAAAGTGCAGAATAACCGCCACTTGAGAATATATTCCCTTTGAAAAGTGAAGTATTAAATTGATCTCTTCCCGCAATTCCGGGTACGGAATTAGAAAAATAGTTATTGATAAGGCTTCCATCCATAAAGATTCTAGACTCTGCTCCTGTACCTCCCCGGATGAAAAGTCCTCCGGACTCTCCTACCTTCTGAACACCCGGAAGATAATTTAATGCAGAAGATATCTGACCGTCAGATCCGGCTGTAGTATAAATATCAATGGGACTCAATAATGCAGTTGCCCTCTTTCTGTCACTTGCTTCAATTGAACCCGCAGAAACCACAACTGCTTCAATTTCACTGATCTGTTCTTTAAGGTCTGCATCAACAATAATATTTTGATTTTCAATATTTACTATTTTTACCACTTCTTCATATCTGGGATGGGTAAAAGTGATCTGGTGGCTTCCTTTTTCTAAGGTTTCGAATGAAAAATTACCCTGCGCATCAGTAGTAGCCCCATCATAAGTATCTTTCAATGTAACGTTTACTTCACTTACTCCTTTGCTTTTAAACATAACCCTTCCTGAAATCTTTGTCTGGGAATATCCCAATGCAAAGGCAATTAATGCTATCAGAAAAAGTATCTTATGTCCTTGTGTTTTCATGGTTATTAATTTCTGGATCAAAAGTAATCTGAAAAATGCCCTTGTGTAAAAAAATTATTACTGAAGGGCATACTTTTGTTACTGAATGGTAAAAAGAATGAAATTCAGAAGAAGACTGGAAGTCACTCTAAGTTACACACATTCATTTTGCTTCTTTCTTCAGCTCTTGGCAAGCCTTTTATTGAGTATTTAATTACTGGATCGGGATACAAAAATCCACGAGCATTTTTCCTTCAGGGTGATCTTTAAAGTTGGAATGATAGATTTCAAACGGGAAGGTTCTCCTCATGGAATAGTTATGCTCATTCATCCATAGAAACAATGAAACCCAGCATTGTTCAAAATCGTTGAGTGTAACTTCGCCACTTCCGACAATAAATTTTCCGGCTTCTATGGTTTCCGAAAAAATTTCTCCTGCCGGATCTTTCAGTTTGTCATCTAACAGCATACAGGCATGAATTCTTACCTTATCAGCTGGTGTTACTTTAAAGCTGTCATGATATACAGAGATCATTTTTACATGGTCTGCAGGAAACAGTTTCTTCTTTTTTGCCCAGTCTACAAGTACATTGTAAGCCGGCTCTACTCCGGCAATACCCAGGCTCATTACTGCAGCCAGATTCATTTCCGGCATTTCTTTTATTTCAATTTTTAAATTCATTGTTGTCCAATTTAACAGGTTTTCAATAGTGCAAATATATTGGCTGAAAACCGTATCAATTTGTCCGTTCTTGCTTTGTGTTTGTAAAATTTTGTGAAAGACTTCGGGAGCCGTTTTACGGAATTCTGAAGGTGATAAACCGTAGTATTTTTTAAAGGTTTTACTGAAAACAGAAGGATTGGAAAAACCAAGGTTAAAGTAGATTTCCTTCATTTCCATATCCTTACGGACAGCCAGAAGAAAAGCACTTTTTTCGGTTTTTTTCCTGATAATATAATTCTGAAGGGTTTCTCCTGTAAGAAGCTTGAATATCCTGTGAAAATGAAAAGGTGAATAGGCACTGATCTCTGCAATTTTTTCCAGAGACAGATCAGCATCAAGATTTGCATCAATGAATTGTATGGCTTTTACAATCCGTTTTTTGTATTCTTCCAAAATAAAAAATGTAGAGTTCCAAAGGTACTGATCCTAAGTATATGTAAGTTGTCTATTATTGCTTTTTTGCAGATTAGAGGTTTCTTATTTTTGTTGAGTGTAATAATGCTTTAAAAGCACCACACCAGATATTCTTACAGAAAAAAGGTATGATCATAAAGTGTTTTGGAAAATCTTTTTTAAATTTAGCATAAATATCACTTTAAATCATTTAAAAATGAAAGTACAAACACTAGCATTATTGGCAGGATTTGCATTTTTGGCAGCTTCATGCGGAACTACAAAGACGTATGCCGTAAATGCCAAAAGCGGAACTCAGACAGGTGGAACAGCTAAGTTTACCCAACAGGGAAATGATGTTATCATGAAACTGAATGTAACGAATCTTACCCCTGGAATCCATGCAGTACACATTCATGAAAAAGGAGACTGTTCTGCAGCAGACGGAACCTCTACAGGCGGCCACTGGAACCCATCTAAGAACGATCACGGAAAATGGGGGGCTGAACATTTCCACATGGGAGATATAGGAAATTTAGTAGCTGATCAGAACGGAACGGCAGTTTTAACCTTTAAGACAGATAAATGGTGTCTTGGGTGTACAGATGAATCTAAAAACATCATTGGAAAAGGCCTTATTGTACATGCAGCAGCTGATGATTTCCATACCCAGCCTACCGGAAATGCAGGCGGAAGAGTGGGATGTGTAGAAATTAAGTAATTAGCATTTTACACAATAAAAAAACCGATAATTTTCATTATCGGTTTTTTTATGTTTTATGATTTAACTCCCATATCTGATACAATATTCATTGCTTCCTGCAGATAAAGGTCTTTTTTAAGATTCTTGATCCACATTTCGGATTTCTTTTTGAAAGCTTCATCTTTTTTCTCTCTTTCAATCTCACTTGGATACATGATAAACAGCAATCCGTTCTCAAATTTAGTCAGTACTTTGAATTTCTCAATCTGAGATTTTCT
The DNA here is from genome assembly GCF_003815975.1 of Chryseobacterium bernardetii. Taxonomy (NCBI): domain Bacteria; kingdom Pseudomonadati; phylum Bacteroidota; class Flavobacteriia; order Flavobacteriales; family Weeksellaceae; genus Chryseobacterium; species Chryseobacterium bernardetii. Next base: position 1,187,758 of record NZ_CP033932.1, on the reverse strand, counting down.
GTGTTTCATCACATCATTGAATTTATTGATGTTCAGCGTAATGGTTTCCTCTTTATCCAGCTTTTCTCTCCATTGGGCAGATTCTAGCAGAAGCTGGTAGTTTTTATTCTTAGCCATTCTGTCTGCGCTTGCTTTTTCAAGAGCCTGAATATTAAAGTAGTTCAGTTTTTCAAATTTAGTAGCCGGAATTTTATCCCAAGCCAAAGCAAAATCGTCATAACGCTCTCCTACTTCTGCATATGTAAAGAAATCTTTCATCTGAATATCTGAAACAATTCCTTTTCTCTGTGTAGATTCCCCTGTAATTCTATAGAACTTCTGAATCGTCAGTTTTAAAGATCCGAAATCATCTTCAGTATTCAGGAATCTGTTCAGGTCAACAAAAGTTTGAACGGTTCCTTTTCCAAAAGACTGTGGAGAACCGATCACCATTGCTCTTCCATAATCCTGCATTACACCTGCCAAGATCTCAGAAGCTGAAGCAGAAAGTTCGTTCTGCATAATCACAAGCGGACCGGTCCAGATCGGAGTTTCATATTTATTCTTCAGGGTCTGTATTTTTCCGTTTCCGTCTTTCACCTGTACATAAGGTCCGGCATCCATGAAAAGCCCCATAATATCCCCTACTTCCGTTAGCGATCCACCACCATTGTTTCTAAGGTCAAGAATAATTCCTTCTATATTCTGAGCTTTAAGTTTAATAATCTCATTTTTAATATCATCAGAAGCATTTCTTCCTTTTGAGTTTTCAAAATCTGCGTTAAAGCTTGGAAGATTGATAAATCCGTATTTCTTACCATTAGGAGCATTTACAACAATACTTCTTGCAAAAGTATCTTCAATGGCAACCTCTTCACGGATCATAGTTACATCCTTAATTGTTCCGTCTTTTTTCTGAACCGTTAAAGTAACAGGAGTTCCTTTTTCTCCTCTGATTAATCTTACGGCTTCATCAGAAAGCATTCCTACTACATTTACAGCATCATCCTTTGGTTTAGATTTTACTTTCAGGATCTTATCTCCTTCAGAAAGCTGCTTGGATTTCCATGCCGGAGCGCCAATAGTGAGGGCTCCAAGATAAAGGTTCCCTTTTTTCTCCTGAATCAAGGCTCCGATACCAATCACTTTTCCGGTAAACTGAGTATCAAAGTCTTCCTTATCTTTTGGAGAATAGTAGTTGGTGTGCGGATCAAATACTTCGGTATAGGCATTCATATACACAGTAAACCAATCCATTTTCTTTCTCTTTTTGAATCTTGTGAAGGTTTCTTTCACAAGGTCTTTTACCTCATCCGTTGCTTTTTTGATCTTCTCATCCTGAGTAAGGATTTTCAGCTTGATGGTATCATTTAATTTGTACTTCTGAACAGAATCTTTCTTCTCTTTCTGAGCTTCTTCTTTACTGTTCATTGATTCAACTTCCTGAAGGATGTTGTATTTGATGAACTTTTTCCATTCGTTATACTGTTCCTGCTTATTGGCAGGTACTTTTTTAAGTTTTGGCTCCAGGGTAAGGGTTTCTTCTTCCTGAAGGTTAATGGGCTTGCTGAAAATGTCCTGAGTAATCTTATCGATCTCGTCCACTCTTTGGTAAAGCCTGTCAATCGTAAGTTTATAGAAACTCAGATCACCCTGATTGATATAGTCGTCAAGCTTGGTTTCATGCTTGCTGAATTCATCCATATCAGACTGCAGGAAGTATCTTTTGGCAGGATCTACCAATTCGAAATAGTGCTTATAAACATCTTTTGAGTAGGCATCATTGATAGGCTTCGGACTATAATGCAGGTAAGAAAGAGTGTTTTTTACGCTCACCATTATTGTCTGCATCTTTTCATCATCGTTCTTCGGCGAGTTGAAGCAAAACATTAGACTGGTTAATGGAATTAGGAGTAAAAATTTATTCAGTTTGAAATTTTTCCACATAAACTGTCTTTATTTATTAATTTTTTGAAAAATAAGTATTGTAATAAGTAGCAATAATTTGCAGACTGTTACAAACGATCAAATTTAATACCTTATTTACAAATATCGGGCAGTTTTAAGAATTTTTATTCAATAAGACCATTATAATTTACCCACTGAACTCTTCCCCCATCATAAAACACGGAGTGAATAGGCTTTATTCCTTCCACCTTCAAAAAAAATAATCTTCGAAAAAGTCTTCTTAAAAATTCATAAAGAGATACCACAAAAAATAATTTCAGTGCATAAAGGCACAGAATATGCTGATATTTAAACAAATCACTTTAAAAAATATTATTATGAGAAGCTTATTATGGTTAATCGCAGTCATCTGTATCGTTGTATGGCTTTTAGGAATGCTGGGGATTGTCCCTGGAATCAGTACAGGGTATTTAATACATATCTTACTGGTAATTGCTATTGTTGTTATTCTTTATAACATTATTACAGGCAGAAAACCGCTGGAATAATTAAAAAATGAATAATAACTGATAATGATGTTGATATCTTATCTTTAATTTCAATGCTGGATCATTGAAATGAGGAAAGATTTATGTTAACTTCAAATGTAAATTTAATCTTCAAAACTTTTTTCTTCCGGTACCCAGTTTTCTTTTCTACCTAAAATACAGATTGTTTGTTGATTAAATTTAATCAGCCAATCATAGTTATTGTGTTTTATTGCGTCTTATTTTTAACTACATTTGATGTGTTGAAAAGTTCTCTGTGTTCAATTCTCAAATGAACAGATTGTACTGCATTTGTATAAAAAATTAAGATAATATATGGAAAGACCGCTTATTCTGGTTACTAATGATGATGGAATTACAGCACCCGGTATCAGAAATTTGATCAGTTTTATGAACGAAATCGGAGAAGTAGTGGTGGTAGCCCCTAACTCTCCCCAAAGTGGTAAAGGCCACGCTATCACCATTAATTCTACGCTAAGCTACGAAGAAGTTACCCTTGATGGTCCGCAAACAGATTATTCCTGCAGTGGAACGCCAGTAGACTGCGTAAAAATGGCCCTTGATAAAATTCTGAAAAGGAGACCTGACATTGTGGTTTCAGGGATTAATCATGGTGCTAATTCGTCTATTAATGTAATTTATTCAGGAACCATGTCTGCTGCTGTAGAAGCAGGAGTGGAAGGAATTCCCGCCATTGGCTTCTCATTGCTGGATTTCAGTTGGGAAGCAGATTTTACCCAAGCTAAAGAGTTTATTCAGAATATTGTAAGAAGAACTCTTGAAAACCCAATGCCGAAAGGAATTGTTCTGAATGTGAACATTCCTAAGCTTCCTGCATCTGAAATAAAAGGGGTAAAAGTCTGCAAACAGGCCCACGCGAAATGGGAAGAAAGCTTTGATGAAAGGATAAACCCACATGGGAAAAAGTATTACTGGCTAACTGGTTACTTCAACAATATGGATGATTCTGAAGATGCTGATGAAACAGCTCTTGCTAACGGATACATTTCTATAGTTCCCGTAAAGTTTGACCTTACTGCGTATGAATACATGAAAACGTTGGAAGAAGTCATGGTTTTTGACACTGTAAAAGAGTCTAAATAATACTGTTATTTAAAAATAGAAAAGCGTGAAATTTCATTTCACGCTTTTGCTTTTTTATCTCTCGCAGATAGATAGGGCAGATAACTCAGATTTCATTTATACGTAATCATCTGTGAAGATCTGTGTCATCTGTGGGAAAATTAAATTCTCTGATTAACCACAGATTTTCGCAGATGAGCACAGATAATTATGCTTAAAACAGCACTTTATCTTCCTTCCTTAGTTCTTCTAAATAGCTTTTCTTATCATCACGGTAGAAAAGGTTCATGGTTTCAAACGGAATTAATTTCAAGTCTTTATTAACAATATGGACACAAGATTTCTTCACTGCTCTTACATCAAAATCATGGGCATCCATAAAGTTCATAATAATAATCCTAAACAGATTATCATAATCCAGATTCGGGGCAGATACTTCCGGAAGACAGCAAAGTAACTGATTAACCTTAGGTTTTACTTTATCTACAGAAATACCGGTACTGAAGATATCCAGTAATTGCATATGGAGGCCTGTATCCTGTTCGTAAACGATGGTATTTTTGGATTCATTATTCAAAAGATCGGCAGGATTGATATACCTTGTTAAAGGAATAATTTCTCCCTGAAGCTTTAAGATATATCCCATCGCCAAAGCATCCGGATTACACGGAACCGGAATAATATCATCAGAGTTTAAAAGCGGAAACTGATTCAGGATTTCCTGTCTTACTTCAGTTAAAGTGATCTTCTCATGGGCAGAATCTTCCCTGTTTCTTCCTGCAATTTCTACCGGCTGGAAGGTAATTCCTCTTACACATTTCTGTTTTAAAGCAAATTCAATGATCTTTCCGATCTCATCAATATTTTTATCTTTTTGAAGAACAATTACCAGGGTGGTAGAAAGATTCAGCTCATTCAGTTTTTCCAAAGCTTTCATTCTTACAGATGTCAGGTCTTTTCCTCTGAAATCTTCCAGAACTTCCGGTTTAAAAGAGTCAAACTGAAGATATACTTCAAATTCAGGAGCATAGGTTGCCAGCTTTTCTGCAAACCCCGGATCATTGGCAATTCTTATCCCGTTGGTATTCAGCATCAAATGTTTAATGGGTTTTGATTTGGCAATATCCATAATTTTGAAAAACTCCGGATGGATGGTTGGCTCTCCGCCACTGATCTGAACAACATCAGGCTCTCCTTCATTGTTGACAATCACGTCAAACATTGCTTCAATTTCCTCCAAAGTTCTGTGACTTCCATAATGTGGAGAAGACATGGCATAACAGGTTGGACAGGTAAGGTTACAACGGTCTGTAACTTCTACGATGGAAAGGCAGCTATGCTGCTCATGATCTACACAAAGTCCGCAATCATAGGGACATCCATATTCCACATCTGTTCCGAAATGAAGAGGCATTTCCGAGGCTTTGTTATAGTTTCTTATATTCTTGTAATAATGAACATCAGAAGCAATTTTTGTTTTGAAAAAGCCATGATCCGGACATCTTTTGGTCATGAAAACGGTTTCGTCTTCTATAATAATCTTCGCTCCTACCCTTTTCAGACATTCCGGGCAAAGACTGATTGTATAATCGTAATAGGTATAGTTTCTTACTGGCATAATTAATTCTTAAAATGCTTATCCACAGATGTATCCGCTGATTAATCCACAGACCAGTAAACAAATAACAAGAGTCTGTATAAACTGTTTTCTGCTGAATTTCCTGTTATCCTTACTTTCATAGATCAGCTTCACAATAAAGGTAACAATAATAGAAAAAAACAGAGCACCTATAATCATCGCACCAATGATCATGACCACCAGGCCAGTAAGGTCACCAACTTCTAAAAGTGTTAAAGGTTTCATCTTGAATATTTTAAATATGTGGTTTGGATATTTTTAATGGTATAAATGTAGTAAATAATTACACAAATACATGTAAGCTGAATAGTACCCAGATTTCCTGCAATTTCCACCCTTGGTTTAATGAAATCTAAAAAGAATCTGAATATAAAATAACTTAGCATAAAGATCTGAAAAAGAAATCCTGAGGGATATTTCTTCTGTTTCTGAATATATTTTAATACCATCCAAAGACCAAACAAAAAAACGATCTCATACAAAGCAACAGGATGTCTTAAGTATTGATCTCCCAAGTGCATCCCAAAAACAGAATCTGTGGGAATACCATAAGTTTCTTCATGAATTCCTGTAAGAAAACAGCCAATTCTTCCGATAATTATAGCTAACATTAAGGGAAAAACAATTAGATCTCCCGTACTTTCTTTATGTCCGACTAATTTTTTAGCCAGTTCCACTCCCAGTAACCCAAAAGCCAGCCCTCCAACAATGGTATTGCTTGACCAAAATTTCTGAAAGCTGAAGTTTTCAAACATGGTGTAGGGGTTTTCCAGATTCCCAATGAATTTGGAGCCGAACAAAGCTCCGGCTGTTGCTCCTATCAAAACTGCTGCGGAAGTATTGAACGTTAACTTCTCCGTTGATCTTTTTTTAAGATAAAAATAATACCTCATGCCCAGAAACATTCCAACCGCCTCAAAAAGAGGATGTGCAAGAATGGTTTGACCGAAAATATGAAAGGTTACAGGAAAATCCATTGCTTCAAAAATAATCCTTTTCAGATTATTTACTACCTTTATTCTGACAAATAATTACAAAATGCGCATAGAATACGACATAAAACTAGGGTTTAAGGATGTAATGTTCCGCCCTAAGCGTTCTACATTAAAATCCCGTTCTGAAGTAGATCTGGAAAGAGAGTTTATCTTTAAACATACTAAAAAGAAGTGGAGCGGAGTACCCATTATTGCAGCTAATATGGACACTGTAGGAACTTTTGAAATGGCTGTTGAACTGGCTAAAGAAAAGATCATTACTGCTATCCATAAGCATTATACTCCTGAAGAGTGGGATCAGTTCCTGCAAAACCAGCCTGAAAGTATTCATCAGTATATTGCTTTAAGCACTGGTACCGGAAAAGCGGATGAAGAAAAGATCAGGCTCATCCTTGAAAAGCATCCAAAAATTGAGTTTCTCTGTATAGATGTTGCCAATGGTTATTCTGAGCATTTCGTTGATTTTGTAAAGACCGCAAGGGCTAATTTTCCTGATAAGATTATTATTGCCGGAAATGTAGTTACCGGAGAAATGGTAGAAGAACTTCTTCTGGTAGGCGCAGATATTATTAAAGTTGGAATAGGCCCCGGTTCTGTATGTACAACCCGTGTAAAGACAGGAGTTGGATACCCTCAGTTATCTGCCATTATTGAGTGCGCTGATGCTGCTCATGGCTTAGGAGGTCACATTATTGCAGATGGAGGCTGTAAGGTTCCCGGAGATGTTGCCAAGGCTTTTGGTGGCGGTGCCGATTTCGTCATGTTAGGTGGCATGTTTGCCGGTCACGATGAGAGTGGTGGTGAAATGATTGAAGAAGATGGTAAAAAATACCGTTTATTCTATGGAATGAGTTCAAAAACAGCTATGGATAAACATTCTGGAGGAGTAGCTGAATACCGTGCCTCGGAAGGAAAAACCGTAAAAGTAGTGTATAAAGGTCCGGTTTCAGAAACGGTAAAGGATATTCTAGGTGGGGTACGCTCTACCTGTACATACGTAGGAGCATCCAAACTTAAAGAGCTTTCTAAAAGAACTACCTTTATCAGGGTTCAGGAGCAAGAAAATCAAGTCTTTAACTGATAATTTTTTCTGCAGATTTTAGTTAGAAGTTTGCAGTAATAAAAAAGAGGCTGCACGTATTGTGCAGCCTCTTTATATTTCTTACATCAACATTCCTCCGTCTACATTTAATGTCTGACCAGTAACGTATGATGCCATATCACTTCCGAAGAATACACAGGCATTAGCAATATCTTCCGGCTGCCCTCCTCTTTTCAAAGGAACACCTTCTCTCCATCCCTGAACTGTTTTCTCATCCAGTACAGCTGTCATTTCAGTTTCAATAAATCCAGGAGCAATAGCATTACATCTGATATTTCTTGAACCTAATTCTAATGCCACAGATTTTGTAAACCCGATTACACCTGCTTTGGAAGCTGCATAGTTAGCCTGCCCTGCATTACCTTTTACACCCACTACTGAAGTCATATTGATAATAGATCCGGATCTGGCTTTCATCATCGGCTTAATAACCGCTTTTGTAAGATTGAAAACTGAATCAAGGTTTACTTTAATTACCTGATCCCAGTCTTCTTTAGACATTCTCAATAATAAGTTATCTTTTGTAATCCCGGCATTGTTTACTAAAATATCAATCTGCCCAAACTCCGCCATTACTTCCTCTACCAATTTTTGAGCAGCATCATAATCTGATGCGTCAGACTGATAACCTTTAATTTGGGTTACAGAACTTAAAGCTGCTTCTAATTCTTTAGCTTTGTCTACAGAACCGGCATAAGTAAATGCTACTTTAGCTCCCTGTTGAGCATACATTTCAGCAATACCCTTCCCGATTCCTCTTGTAGCTCCGGTAATTAGTGCTACCTTTCCTTCTAATAATTTCATATCTCTTGACGATTATTTTTTTATAACTTATTCAGCCATTGAAAGCTGACTTGCTTAGTATTATAATTCTTTTTCAGAATTAAACGGTTTGCAAAGATATTATAAATTGTTATTCAACACATTGAAAACATGAAAATACTGAACTTTTTTTTGTTGCTTTTCTATGATTTTACTACAGTTCCGTTATCTCATTTCTAAACCTGGTGAAATAAATTAAGTCTGTTTTCTTATCCTTATTCAATTTTAAAACTTCCTTCATCCAGGTATATTTATCATAAATAATTTCAGTTAAAGGCTCGTTCTGAAAATTTAAAACTCCATATTTTCCATCTTTCTTTACAACAATTTCATTTTCAAAGTTTTCGAAAGCAATAATATCTTCATAAGAAAACGGAACAATCTCTGTTCCTTTCCCATCCAGAATACCATAAAGATTAGCATTATTCATACAGACAAGCGGTTTTGAATACTCATTCAGGATGGTAAAGTATTCAACATCCTGGTTCTTGATCAGTTTAACATCCTTAAGTACAACCGCAGATTTGTTGTTGGCTGAAAAACGGTAATATTGATCCTGTCTTCTGATAACCACATTATCAGGATAAAAACCGATAACCTGATCGCCTTCATTCAGTACATTTTTGAGCTCTTTGTCCAAAAGCTTTTCTTCGTTTCCTTTTTTAAGATAAATAAAATCCTTTCCTGATATTGTAAAGTTTTTAATAAAATCATATTCCAGAGGAATTACGGTATCCCCCTGTAAATCTACAATCCCCGATTGCTCTGATTTATCATCGTAAATTTTAAAAAAATGATTGGATAATGCGTAAAGATATTTAAAGCTGTTAGGATAAAGCTTTTGGTCTTTCTTATAAAAAACAGTTGTTTTATTGTTTTTTTTGAGATAAATATATTCTTTTTTACCAAAGTACTCCGGAGTGATATCGTTATATATTTCTTCAGCAATGATATGGTCTTCAACATCAATCAATCCATACTTTCCAGTTGCTTTATTTTGGGTAATCAGATAAGGATACCCACTCATATCTACCACATTCCTTGAAAGCCGATGCAAAGTCTGTCCATTTTTCCCTATGATCTCACTTTGATTTTCTTCATTACTGATGAGAACTTTTCCATTTTCAAAGCTGTAATCGTCTTTAAATTCCCTTTCGCTAAGCTGCTTTCCGTCAAAATCGTACAGGAACCATTTTTTATCCTTTAAAACAAAGAAGGCTTCTTTCCCGGCAAACCGGATCTTATCTGAATCCGGAATAATAAGTTTTCCATTGTAGTCATAAACAGCTTCTTTTCCCTGCCTGGAAGCAATAATACGTTCTTTGCTCCACCAGGGAGTATTGAAATCCTGATATTCAAAGGGAACCAGTTCATTCCCTTTTTCATCAATAATTGCAGATTTCCTTCTGCCACCTTCTTCAGAATAAAGAATGAACCTGTTTTTAAAAATATGGAAAATTCCTCCTTTTTCTGATGATTCGAAGGTGATATTCCCTTTAGTATCTACAATGCCTTGTTTTTTGGAAACAGGGTCATAAGCTATTCCGAAGCCGTCAGAATACGAACTTACCTCCTTCCCGGTCTTTTTGGAAAGAAGAACCTTAGTGTATTGGTTAGTTTGTGCCATACAAACTGTAGAACACAATACAAAAATTAGCTTTTTCAATTAAAATCAAATAGAATTGTTGACAATAAGAACAATCTCTCCTTTTAAAGTTTTACTCTTAGAAAACTCAATTAACTCATTGATTGTTCCACGCTTAGTTTCTTCAAATTTCTTGGAAATTTCACGGCTTAGGCTTGCTTTGGTGTTTTCACCGAAGAATTCTTTGATCTGCTCTAATGTAGTATTGATCTTATGCGGGCTTTCGTAAAGCACAATGGTTTTCTTTTCTTCGGCAAGCTGCTTTAGCTTGGTTTGTCTTCCTTTTTTTTGCGGTAAAAAACCGGCAAATAAAAATTCATTATTTGGAAGCCCGGAAACCACTAAAGCCGGAATTAAAGCTGTAGCCCCGGGAAGACAGATCATCTCAATATTGTTATCTGCACCTGCTTTAGCCAATAAATATCCGGGATCTGAAATACCAGGAGTTCCTGCATCAGTAATGATCGCGATATTCTGACCATTTTTTAGGTCTGCAATTACTTTCTCCGTTGCCTGATGTTCATTGTGTAAATGATAGGATTTCAAAGGCTTGGAGATTTCAAAATGTTTTAAAAGTATTCCTGAAGTTCTGGTGTCTTCACATAAAATATAATCAACATCTTTAAGGACATTTACTGCCCTGTAAGTCATATCTTCCAGGTTCCCAACGGGTGTGGGAACAAAATATAGGATTCCGCTCAAAATTATAAGAATTTATTTTCCACCAATATCCAAAGTCGCTGGGCATATTCATCCACTTTATTCCATTTTCTTTCATAATAAAGATCGCTCAGGTATTCCTTGGCTTCTTCCAATGTTTTGAACTGGTTCAGATGGGCCACTGTTTCATTCAGATCTGCCTGGCTTCCTTCAAACAGCATTTTTGAGAAGGCAATCCGGTCATTCAAGTCCAGTTTAAACTCTGGTTTTTGCTTTTCAGCTTCCATAAAATTGGTAGGAATATTAGATTTCAGGATACTCCCTGTATCTTCTTTAACAGGTTCAGGCTGGCTTTCTTTTGGAAATTCTCTTTCCAGCGGATCATCATCAAACAGGGACTGAACAGCTTTCAACCCTCTGATATTGGCTAATTTTATTTTTTTCTCCTGATGATATTTATCTAAATTTTCAAAACTCTCATCAGAAGGATGTCTATCTGTTTCCTCGGGAACAGGTTTATCTATTTCAACAATTTTTCTTCTGTCATATACTTCAGCGAGAACATTTTCTTCCTGTTTTTCCTCTTCAGAATGGTCATTTTTAATATCGTTCACAATATTTTCAACGTTGGAAGTTTCTGTAGCCAGCTCTCCCTGTTCCAAAGAGATATTGGAGGCTACAAATTGCTCTTCATTCTCTTCAATAAGAATTTCATCGTCAAGCATTTCAGTATCAAAAATACTTGGAATGGTTTCTCTGACTTTATTCTCCTTGGTTTCATTTGCTTCTACAAAATCTGCCTGTTTTTTAATCTCAGCTTCATCATCGGCATCTATTTCATTGAGCTGATTATTGAAGATCGCTTCTTCTTCTGTCACTTCATTTTCAAACATATCTTCATTGATATCTTCATCTGAATCAGGGTGTGCATCTGCAAGAATTTTCTCTTCATCCACAAAACTTAAAACAGCTCCATCCGCAATAGAATGTTCATTTTCATCAATTTCATTCAGTTGATTATTGAAAACAGCTTCTTCTTCCGTTACATCTGCAGAAGCCGGAGTATGAACATTTCCAACAGATCTTTCTTCATTATTTTCTGCTACAAAGCTTATAATATTTTCATGGAATTCATTTTCAACAATTTCATTAAGCTGATTATTAAAGGCTTCTTCTTCATCAGTTTCAGTGATAAAACTGTCATTTTCATGCTCATCAATTTCGTTCAGTTCATTGTTAAAAATAGCTTCTTCTTCCGTTACTTCATTTCCTGAATCGTGGTGATGATCTGCCTCACCGGAAGTAAAAAAAGCAGAATGGCTGTCTGAATTCAGCACAGATTCTTCTGTAATGAAATATTCAATGTTTTTCTCCAGCAGTTTCAAAAAAGAAATCCTGTTAGCAAGCTCATCCACAAGATCTTGCTTGGAAAGTAATTCGTCTACGTTATTTATTTTGTCAAGATTATCAATGATATTCTTAGACTCAAATAAAATCTTTTCCTTTAAATCTTGGATATTTTGCATGATAAGATTCTTATTAAAATTGCTTACTTTTGATGTTGAAAATATACGGCTAATTTAACAAATGTTTTTAGAAAATACAATTAATCATTCCAAACAAAGTGGTTGGATGGAAGTGATTTGTGGCTCTATGTTTTCGGGTAAAACCGAGGAGTTGATCCGAAGATTACGTAGAGCAGAAATGGCAGGACAGAATGTGGAAATCTTTAAACCGAAACTGGATATCCGGTATTCTGAAGAGGATGTTGTTTCTCATAATCAGAATAAAATACGCAGTACCGCAGTAGACAATCCGAATGAGATTCTTCTGCTGGCATCCAACTGTGATGTGGTGGGAATAGATGAAGCACAGTTTTTTGACGAAAGCATTGTAGATATAGCGAATCAGCTGGCCAACAGCGGCATAAGAGTTGTAATTGCAGGACTAGATATGGATTTCCTGGGACGACCTTTCGGGCCAATGCCCAATTTGATGGCTACTGCAGAATATGTTACAAAAGTGCATGCTATTTGCAAGAGAACGGGTAACCTTGCCAACTACTCTATGAGAACCTCACAGGGAGACAATCTGGTAGAGCTGGGTGAAACCGAAAGCTACGAAGCCGTAAGCCGAAGGGTTTTTATTGATGAAGTTCTTTCAAAAAGAAAGTAATTAATTGAAGTAAAGACTCAAAACCATAAAAATATTCACTCATATAATATAAATGAAAAACGAAAAAGCAATACTGTAAAATTTCAAAAGGAGATCTGCTTAAAACAATGAGCTCTTCTGCCCTCTTTGCAATTTTACCCTTTTGCAATTTCGTATAAAAAATAAAGCAGAAAGGGTACCAATGAACTATACAGTACAACAAATTGCAGAGATCACCAATGCTGAAGTTATTGGAGACAAAACTTTAGTGGTTAAAAATATTGCCTATGACAGCAGGATTATTTATTCAATAAAGAATACCGCGTTTATTGCGATCAATACACATAAAAATTCTGGTGAAAAGTTCATTGAAGCTGCTATAGACAGGGGAATCAATATTATTATTTCCGAACATCACTATCCGCAGTTTGAAAATATAACATGGATCATTGTCAAGAATTCTGTGGATTTTTTACAACAATTAGCCAAGTATCACTATGAGAATTCTCATTTACGATCCATCGGAATCACAGGAAGTAATGGAAAAACCATTTTAAAGGAATGGCTGTACCAGTGTTTATGGAATGAATTCCCTACTGTTAAAAGCCCGAAAAGTTTTAATTCACAGATAGGGCTTCCCCTTTCCCTTCTTCAGATTAATAATTCTCATCAGCTGGGAATTTTTGAGGTGGGAATTTCTCATCCGAATGAAATGGAAAAACTGGAACATCTTTTCCATCCTCAGATCGGACTGTTAACGCATATCGGAACAGCTCACGCAGCTAACTTTTCTTCTGAAGAAGAACTGATTGATGAAAAGATCAAACTTTTCAAAGATTCTGAAGTGATCATTTATAATGGTGACCATTCTCTGGTAGATGAGAAAATAAAAAAATTATACTCAGATAAAAAATTAATCTCTTACGGGTTCAAAAAAGAAAATCAGGTCTTCATCAAAAAAAATATTAAGAATGAAAACATCGTTGTTGATTATTTTGGGGAAGAAATCAGTTTCCCTGCTCATCAGAGAGACGAATCAACGTTAACCAATGCTACAGCGCTTATCTCAGTTCTTAAGGTCTTGCAGGTCGAAAATAAAAAGATCGTTGAAAAAATCAACCTTTTAAAGGCCGTCGAAATGAGGCTTGAAGCAATCGAAGGAATTAAGGGCAATATTATCATCAATGATTCTTTCAACCTTGACCTTGATTCTCTGAAAACTGCCCTTCAATTTTTAAAGGAGTATAATAAACCGAAAAAATCTCTGGTATTAACAGACATCGTAGGGGTGAATTCCAATTCCCAGGAATTGTATGAAGAAGTTTCAGAATTGGTTAATGAACAAAATTTTGATTCTGTATTCCTGATTGGTGATGAAATTTCAAATTTTAGTGAATTATTTAAATCTAATACCTATACCTTCATTGATACCAAAGAACTGATCGAAAGTAAACATCTTTCCGAAATAGAAAATCAGATCATCCTTCTTAAAGGAGCCAGAAAATTTGAAATTGAAAAATTAAAAGATATTCTGGAACTCAGAAAACATGATACCGTTTTGGAAATTAATCTGAATGCTATTCTTCATAATATCAATTATCACAAATCACTGCTCAGGCCAAAAACGAAAATGATGGCTATGGTAAAAGCCAATGCCTACGGTTTGGGGAGTTATGAAATTTCAGAATTCCTGCAACACCATCACATCGATTATCTTGGTGTAGCATTTGCGGATGAAGGTGTAGAGCTTCGTAAAAAAGGAATCACCACTCCTATTGTTGTGATGAATCCGGAACAACACAGCTATCAAACTATCATAGAATATAACCTGGAACCTGAAATTTACAGCTTCAGGGTTTTAGAACTTTTCTATGAAGCTGTTCAAAAATCCGGGTATGATAAAAAATATCCAATTCATATCAAACTCGAAACGGGAATGCACCGTCTTGGGTTCAAAGGTTTTGAGCTGGATCAGCTGAGTGAAACTTTAAGTAGAAAAAATCTTAAAGTTCAGAGTATATTCAGTCACTTGTCCTCCTCAGATCTACCTGAAGAAAAGGAATTTACATTAGATCAGTTAAAGACATTTGATAAGAACTCCAGCCACCTGATCGAAAAACTGGGTTACACTCCTATCAGGCATATTTTAAATTCATCAGGAATTACAAGCTACACAGATCACCAATATGATATGGTAAGGATCGGTATCGGAATGCTTGGAGAATCTCCGGATACTGAAATTCAGAAACAATTACAGTCTGTGGTAAGTTTTAAAACCGTAATTTCACAGATATCAATGGTTGAAGGAGGTGAGTCTGTTGGATACAGCAGAAGATTTAAAACAGATCATCTTACAAAGATCGCTACCGTACCGGTTGGATATGCTGATGGTATTCCAAGACTGATCGGCAACCAGGTTGGAAGTTTGGGTGTACATAAAACACTAGCTCCAATTGTTGGAAATATCTGCATGGATATGATGATGATTAACGTGGAAAATATCCCCAATGTAAAGGAAGGCGATACGGTAACCGTCTTTAATGCAAAACCAACTTTAAAAGAGTTTGCAGGCTACTGCAAAACGATAACCTATGAAGTATTAACATCCATTTCGCCTCGGGTGAAACGGATCTATATAAAAGATTAACTATGAGAAAGCTCCTGATTCTTCTTTTCATATTCCCATTACTGTGGATCCAATCTCAGGTAAAAAAAGACCTTGTGATTCCGAAGAATGCCAAAATAGGACTATCGCTTGCCGGTGGTGGTGCCAAAGGTTTTTCACATGTAGGAGTACTTAAAGTATTAGATTCATTAGGAGTAAAAGTGGATTATATTGCCGGAACCAGTATGGGTGCCATTGTAGGTGGGCTGTATGCTTCCGGATATTCTGGTAAGGAAATAGAAAAAATCGTGATGGATACGGATTTCTATTCTTTAATTATGGATCCGAAATCCAGACAGGAAGCCAGCTTTTTCAATAAATCTGTAGACAAATATCTTTTATCCATTCCATTAAAGAATGGTAAAATTACACTTCCCTCTTCCATCAGTACCGGCCAGAGAAATGTTTATCTTTTAAAGGAACTTTTTAAAAATGTTTCCAATATTGAAGACTTTTCCAAAATGCCGATTCCATTTTTATGTGTTGCTACAAACCTGGAAAGCGGCAATATGCAGATCTTCGAAAAGGGAGATCTTGTACAGTCAATAATGGCCAGTTCTGCCTTCCCTTCCTTAATGGATCCTGTCAAAATCGGTGACAGTATTTATATAGATGGAGCGATGACGGTAAACTACCCGTCAAAGCCGTTAAAGGACAGGGGAATCGATATCGTGATTGGTGTAGACCTTAACCAGGATCTATCCAAAAGAGAGGATTTAAACAATATTATCTCAATTCTGAACCAGGTTATTGATTTCGGCATCAAGAGGGATACCAGAAAGCAGTATAAATATACAGACATCAATATTAAACCTAACCTTAAAGGAATGTCTGCCACAAGTTATGATGACAAGAAAAAAATTCTTGACAG
The DNA here is from genome assembly GCF_003815975.1 of Chryseobacterium bernardetii. Taxonomy (NCBI): domain Bacteria; kingdom Pseudomonadati; phylum Bacteroidota; class Flavobacteriia; order Flavobacteriales; family Weeksellaceae; genus Chryseobacterium; species Chryseobacterium bernardetii. Next base: position 1,171,687 of record NZ_CP033932.1, on the reverse strand, counting down.
TGGTTATGTAGAAGGTTTAAAATACTCCCATGTCCTTGACCAATTGCCTAAGCGGTCATTTGACCGTCTCAGACAACGTGTAAACCCTATATATTCCAATGTATATAAAATAGACAGTATTTCTATAGAAGGAAGTAAAATTTACGGCAAAAACTATACTTTAGGGAAAATGGGACTACGCCTTCCTTCCCTGCAAACTTATGGAAGTATCAATAAAATGATTGATAAACTTGTTGCTACAAACAACTACAAGTTCATTAACTATGATATTGTACAGGAAAACGACGCCAATTACTTAAAGCTTTATGTTACTGAAGATGATGCCAGACATTTTCTAAAGTTCGGATTACATTATGATGAAGTTTTTAAAACAGGTCTGCTTCTGAATTATTCTGCAAAGAGACTTTTATTTAAAAACTCCAATCTTTCTGCAGACCTGGTGGTAGGCGATAAAGTAAGGTACTATTTGAATTATTTTATAGATAACGGATATATTCCCGGATTTGGACTTTATTCTTCCGGAATGAGCTTTGACCTGAAAAACGCGGATAATAATATTATTGATAAATGGGAATGGACAAGGAATGAGGCTTATATACAATCTGTATGGAAAGATAAATATGCCATTGGTGGTGGTATTAGCCATGACTATTTTAAGGCTGAAATTAATGGTGATAATAAGCGTTACAGCCGATTCTTAAATCCATATGTATTTCTGAAGACCGATACGCAGGATGATAAGGAATTCCCCACAAAAGGAGTCTATTTTGCAGCTGAAGGAAAGGTTATTGACCTTTTAAAATCTGAAGTTGAAAAAAGAATCGTTCAGATAAAAGCAGATTTAAAAGTCAATATTCCGTTGGGAAAACAGTTCACCTACCGTCTTAATTTATTTGGAGGAGTGACCCTTGGAGAAAACCTTCCACTCTATTATCAATACAGATTGGGTGGAATATTCGAACAGAATATTATCAACTTCAAGCGATTTGGAGGTTTTTACTTCGCCCAGCTACATACCAATAATGTGATATTGGCGTCCAATGACCTTCAGTTCAGGTTTAATAAAAACTATTTTATCAGCGGAAATTTTAGCTTCGCTAACCTATCCAATGATATCAAATTTGAGGATGCAGTTAAAGTAAATTATAGTTCGCTAGGCATCACGGCTGGATATAAATCTCCTTTCGGGCAGATTAAAGTGAACTTCAGCCACTCACTTAAAAATAATCAAAAAGGCATATTCAGTGTTATTTTAGGACACTGGTTTTAATACAATGATACAATTCTTTTACGAAAATTTACCGGAATCGGTAGATACAGATTACAAACAATGGCTGGAAGATTTAATTCTTTCAGAAGAAAAAAAACTAGGAGAAATCAACTACATTTTCTGTGATGATGAATATCTTTTAAAGATTAATCAGGATTATTTACAGCATGATTATTATACGGACATCATCACTTTTGATTATGTAAAGGGGAAAACAATAAGCGCTGAGATTTTCGTATCTTTGCAACGCATTTCTGATAACGCCTCTACCCTTTCCCGAGATTATGAAGATGAATTAAGAAGGGTTTTAGCCCACGGAATCTTACACCTTATAGGCTATAAAGATAAGACAGAAGAAGAGGAAAAAGAGATGCGGAGAATGGAAGATCTGTACTTAGCCAAATATAGAGATTTAAAGGATCAAAATTAAATAATCACTTAAAGTCCGATATCTAAAGTACTCAATTCTAGTAATAATATCAATTTATCTAGAGTGCATTCTCCAAAAATGTTTCACGTGAAACATTAACAGTTAAAGTGAAGGTTTAAAGGTTAAACAGCAAGATATAAAATGATTTCAGAAATATATGACGTAATTGTAGTAGGTGCAGGACACGCAGGTTGTGAAGCAGCAGCAGCAGCAGCCAACCTGGGTTCAAAAACACTATTAATTACAATGAATATGCAGACCATCGGACAGATGAGTTGCAACCCGGCAATGGGTGGAATCGCAAAAGGACAAATTGTAAGAGAGATTGACGCAATGGGTGGATACTCCGGAATTGTAGCAGACAAATCTGCCATCCAATTCAAAATGCTTAATCTTTCAAAAGGTCCTGCCATGTGGTCCCCAAGAACCCAGAATGACAGAATGCTTTTTGCCGAAGAATGGCGACTGGCTTTAGAAAATACCCCTAATCTTGATTTCTTTCAGGATATGGTGAAACAACTGGTTGTTGAAAACAATAAAGTAACCGGAGTAATTACTTCCCTGGGAATTGAGATCAAAGGAAGATCTGTAGTTCTTACCAACGGAACTTTTCTTAATGGATTAATTCATGTTGGAGACAAACAGCTAGGAGGTGGAAGAATGGGTGAACCAAGAGCATTTGGTATTACAGAACAATTAGTAACTTTAGGCTTCGAAGCCGGAAGAATGAAAACCGGTACTCCACCAAGAGTTGATGGAAGAAGTTTGGATTATTCAAAAATGGAAGAACAGAAGGGAGATGAAAATCCTCAGAAGTTCAGCTACCTTGATACTCCGAAATTGACAAAACAATTAAGCTGTCATATTGTATATACTAATGAAACAGTACACGATATTCTTCGCGAAGGTTTTGACAGAAGTCCAATGTTCAATGGAACAATCCAAAGTTTAGGCCCAAGATACTGCCCAAGTATTGAAGATAAGATTAATCGTTTTGCTGAAAGAAACAGACATCAGCTTTTCGTAGAACCTGAAGGATGGAAAACTGTTGAGATCTACGTAAACGGATTTAGCTCTTCCCTTCCTGAAGATGTACAGATCAAGGCGATGAAACATATTCCAGGATTTGAAAATGTAAAAGTTTTCCGTCCGGGGTACGCTATTGAATATGACTACTTCCCTCCTACCCAATTGAAGCATACTTTAGAAACAAAATTGATTGACAATTTATATTTCGCAGGACAGATCAATGGAACAACAGGATATGAAGAAGCAGCAGGCCAAGGTCTGATTGCAGGAATCAATGCTCACAATAAAGTGCATGAAAAAGGCGAATTTATCCTGAACAGAGATGAAGCGTATATTGGAGTACTTATTGACGACCTTATTACAAAAGGAACAGAAGAACCATACAGAATGTTTACTTCACGTGCCGAATACAGACTTCTATTGAGACAGGATAATGCAGATATCAGATTAACTGAGAAAGCATATCAGCTAGGATTGGCAAAAGAAGAAAGATTAAGAAAAGTAGAGTCTAAAGTATCTGAAAGTCAGAAACTTGAAGAGTTTTTGCGCGAAACTTCTTTAAAACCAGGTGTAATTAACCCTATTTTGGAATCTATTGAAAGCAGTCCTGTAGACCAAGCCTATAGAGCAGCTCAGATTCTTACCAGACCTAATATGACTTTAGAAAAACTTGATGAAATTGATTTTATCAAAGAAGCTTCTTCTCAATACAATGATGAAGTAAGGGAACAGGCTGAAATCAATATAAAGTACAAAGGTTATATTGAAAAGGAAAAAGAGAACGTAGCTAAATTAAATCGTCTGGAAAATATTAAAATTCCTGAAGATTTTGATTATGCTAAGCTTTCCAGTCTTTCCGCAGAAGCAAAACAGAAGATGTCTAATGTACGGCCTAAGACCATTGCACAAGCAGGGAGGATAAGCGGTGTTTCTCCAGCTGACATTAATGTTTTACTCGTGTATTTAGGACGTTAAAATAAAAATGTTTCACGTGAAACATTTCTTACAATAAAAATGAAAATTAAGGTATTTATTAAGCTTTTAAAAAGTTGATGAATATCTTAATTTTTTAAGTTATATACTAATATCTCATGTCATTTCTACAAGAAGAACATATTTATAATAAACTCTTTTCCCTTTATAAACAAAGTTCAAAACAAGAAATGACATAATAGAATCTAAATCGTATATACTACTATTTATTAAATATAACAGATAGCAAATTCAATGAAAATAAAAGATCATTTTCTTTCACAGGAAATATTTGAAATTAAAGAAACAGAAACAAAGGGAGTATACAAAACCTACCCTATCCCATCCAATATTTCCAAATACTACGAAAGTGAAGATTACATTTCTCATCACCAGGATTCCGGAAGTCTGAAAGAAAAATTATACAAATTTCTTCAGTCTTTTAATCTGCGGTACAAAAAAAATATTCTTGTTGAAAGAATTCAACAAGGATCAAAAGTATTAGACTATGGGTGTGGTGCCGGAGAATTTGTAAAGTATATAGAAAATGATTTTGAAACGTTCGGTTTTGAACCTGATGCAGATGCAAGAAAAGCAGCACAGGGGAAAATTACAAAAGCAAAGATTCTGGATGATATTCAAAAGATAGAGGACAAAAGTCTGGATGCAATTACATTATGGCACGTATTTGAACACATAGAGAACCAGGATGAGATACTCAATATTTTTCACTCGAAATTAAAAGATAAAGGGCTTCTTATTATTGCTGTTCCTAATCCTACTTCTTATGATGCCAAACATTATAAAGAATATTGGGCTGCCTATGATGTACCGAGACACATCTATCATTTTTCTAAAAACGGAATGGAAAATCTGATTTCAAAAAAACCAGATTGGAAAATGAGAAAGATCAAACCTTTGATCCTTGACTCGTACTACATCTCTATGTTAAGCGAAAAATATAAAAAATCCCCCCTATTCTGGCTAAAAGCAAGTATCTATGGAACAATTTCGAACATAAAAGCCTCTTTTTCGAACGAATTTTCAAGTTTGATATATATTATCGAAAAAAGATAGATAATCGATTTTTAAGCCATTCCTGAAGGTCAATTTTCAGCATTTTACTTTATAAAGTTTAAAAACTCAGGGAATTTACTCTGAGTTTTTTTTTGAAAAATATGAAACATATGTTAATCTCAATTTCATTTTAAAAATTGATTTTAAAATTGTACTGTTAATTTTGTTTTGACTCCCCTACTCCACATTTAGCAAAACTGAATTTTTTGAAAATACTCAATCATCAAAAAAAATGACATAAGCCCCTAAACAAATAACCTTTGAGAAAGGATAGAAATTGGTTCAGAAAAGAGAAAATTCCGTTTCAAAATCATAATTCTAACAAAAACACCTCATTTACGAGCTCAATTTTATTCTATATATAAATACTCGGAAAATAATAATTTTTAAATTTTTAACCCTTTTCTGAAGGCCAAATTTGAGCTAAAAAAATTTTCTTTTGTATTTTATTTCTTTAAAAGCTTCATTGAAAATAAACATATTCGATAAAAAATAAAATAGCTAAAAAAAAATAATCCCATGAAAAAATTAACATGTGATTTCAATATTTAAGAATATGGGAAAAACGAAAATAAATTGAACTCAAATTATTTCATTAAAAAATTGAATGCACACAAAAATTTAAAAATTAAACAATCAAAATCAAGTATTCAAACTCAATCTACAAAACTTAAATCAATAGAATTCAAAAAAACAAAGAATAATGACAAGTTAAACTTTTGATTTGCAATAGAAAATAACAAGAAATAAACACTACGAAATAAAAAATAATATTACAAGAAAATATTGATAAAATACAAAGAAAAATAATCAAAATAAAACCAAATAAACAGGTTTAATCATTGATAAACAAGATAATACATTTCAATATTTAAAACATGAATAAAATCAAAATATATCACAATAAAAAAGACTGGATGATCTCCGGTCTTCATTATTATAAATTAATAATCAGGTTACTAACTAAATCTGGATTCCCTGAGAAAACAGAAGAAGTCATATTATCAACTTTAAATTTTATATCCCCTGTTCCACCAGCACCAAAAGTATGTGCATTAAAGAAAAGTTCCGGAAAAGGATATGTTGGCTGGATAGTATACATCCCTCCTACTCTCTTATGACTACTAGAAAGCACAGGACTGATTAAAACTGATGCACCAGCATTAATACTAGGCACAGGAGTGTTCACAAGAGATACAACGTATTTAGCCTTATTGGATGGGTCTGCCAAAAATACTGCAGAGGGTGTAAATTCAACTTTTGGCTGATTGGAGATGTAAATATTATCTCTTAATGTTGTAGATTGAATGATATCACTGTTAATTACAATTAAATTTTCAAGAGTATCTGAGACCAGTGCAGTAGTATTATCTGATATTAAACAGTAATTTAATTTTCTTGCATCAACATTCAGAATTTTTGAAGAAGCAGTGAAACTATTCCTCGAAATATTAATAAATGAGTAGTCTACATATTCTTTATATGGTGGATCAGCGTAAGTCAAATTCACTCCTAAAGAATGTCCAATAAAATGGTTATCACAGATTACTAACGATTCTGTTTCACAAGAAACCCCTATGGCAAACCTGGTAGGAATATCAGGATGTTCTATATTATAAAGAATATGTGAAACATTATTTTTAACAGTAATTCTTTCACATTTTCCAAACTTATTTTCAATGATTAATAAGGATTGCAACCCATTATATAATAGTGACTTACCTTCAACATGCCTATGTTTAACATTATTTGAAGTAATAAAAACATTAGAAGTAACACAATTTTCAGTACCCCATATATAAACTGCACCACATGTTACTTCAGCTATATTATCAGAAATAGTAATGTTATTAATAGGTCCTTTTTCATTATGATTACCAACCACAAAGTTCATTCGCACATAATTATAAACCTTATTATTTGAAAATGAAGCGTTACTACTATGAATTTCACATGCACAACCAATTAATCTCATCTGTTCATTTCCAATAAAAACGTTATCATGAACCGATAAAAAATTGGCGTTCCCATAAATTGTGGAATGATCATTATTAATAGTCTCAACACTTTTAACTAGATCTTCAAAAATACAATTTTGAATGGTTACTTTACTTCCATTCTCTCCCCAACCAACTGCAATACATTGGCTTAAATCACCATTAGTCCAGTATAACCCATCTATATCAACATTTGTACAATTTCCACCTTCAAAACCAATTCTTCGCATATGGGAACTTCTCATTTGTGAAAGTTCTCCGTTGAAGTCAATAATTCCCCTTCCTCTCATTGTTATATTAAACAACGGTAAAAATTTTGAAGGAGTTGGGTGATTTAATCCTGAAAAAAGAATAAATTTTTTATTATCAAAGAATTCCCCTAACTTGATAACACTATAGTCCTCAAACTCTATATCTAAATAAGATTTTAAATCAAAAATATTCGAATGTATTTGTGTAAATGCATTATCAGTGTAAGAATTAACAAGAAAATGGCCGCTGGGAAAAATAAGCTTAAGTCCTAATTGAGAGCTAATATCAAATGCTTTTTGAATAAGAGCTCTTTGGTCTACTGTATATGAAGATCTTACTCCAAATGTTGTTACATAAACTCTTTTCGTAGAAAAAACTACTGTATTCACATAATAATCATTTCCCCTCGAGCGATAAATAATTTCATCATTTAACACCCTGGAATCATCAGGAACAAGCAAGGTGCCATCAATCCAGGTACTTACTTTTTTAAAATTAACATTCTCTCCAGTAAAGCTATCAATAAGCTGAACAAGGTCATCATTGGGAGCCGGATTTCCTACGGAAAAAAATTCATTTGTATACATCTTTAAATTGTAATTTAGTATGGCAAATGTATTTCCTGATAACGTCAAAACTTGACGTATAAAATAATTTTTTAAGACCTAAAATTCACATTGCAAAAAATTCGCAGTCATTATAAAATTCAAACAAAATAACTAATAGTATTTAGGCAAATTTATAAGATTAAATGCTGCAAATCTCTCAATTTTATTAGATCAAAAACATAAGTTTTTCTTTATTGGCCAGTATAGAAACGTAACTTTCAGTAAATCAAAATATATTAATTTAATATAACTTAAGGTTATATCAAAAACTTATAAAATGCTAACACAATTCAGGATTTCTCAATGAAAATACAAGCATAAAAAAGCCTGCTAATAATATTAGCAGGCTTCAAAATATTGAATTTTATTCTCTATTAATTGTTAATAGCAGCTACGCCAGGAAGCTCAAGTCCTTCAAGACTTTCAAGCATTGCTCCACCACCTGTAGAAACATAGCTTACTTTATCTCCGTATCCGAATTGCTTAACGAATGCAACACTGTCACCACCTCCTACTAAAGAGAAAGCTCCCAATCTTGTTGCTTCAGCAATACTGTCTCCAAGAGCAACTGTTCCTCCGGCAAAGTTTGGCATCTCAAAAACTCCAATAGGACCATTCCAAAGAATTGTTCTTGAATTTAATAATACATCGTTGAACTGATCTCTTGATTTAAGACCAGCATCCAATCCCATCCAACCTTCAGGGATTGCATAGATATCAGCTTCTTTTCTTTCAGCATCATTATTAAAACTTTCAGCAATGATTGCATCAGACGGAAGATATACTTTTACTTTATGTTCCTTAGCTTTTGCTAAGATTTCCAATGCTAAAGGAAGTTTATCTTCTTCTACTAAAGAGTTACCAATTTTTCCTCCCAAAGCCTTAATAAATGTGAAGGCCATTCCACCACCAATAATTAAATTGTCAACTGCAGGAAGAATATTTTCTATAATGGTAATCTTAGTTGAAACCTTAGATCCTCCCAAAATTGCAGTAACTGGTTTTTCGCCACTTTTCAAAACTTTATCGATCGCCTGAAGTTCTTTAGCCATTAATAAACCGAAGAATTTAGTTGATGGAAAAAATTTAGCAATTACAGCTGTAGAAGCATGTGCTCTGTGTGCTGTTCCGAAAGCATCATTTACATATGCATCACCCAACTTAGAAAGTTTCTCAGCGAACCCTTCATCTCCTTTTTCTTCTTCATTGTGAAAACGTAGATTTTCCAATAATAAAATCTCACCCGGCTTCAAATCAGCAGCAGCCTGTTCAGCTTTCTCTCCGATGCACTCATCAACAAATTTCACTTCCTGTCCCAGAACATTTGAAACCTCACTAATAATATGTTTTAGAGAAAACTGGTCTTTCACCTCTCCTTTTGGCCTTCCAAGGTGTGTCATTAAAATAACAGAACCGCCATCCTTAAGGATTTTTTCAACAGTTGGTTTCACTGCAACAATTCTGGTATTGTCAGTCACATTCAACTGGTCATCCTGAGGAACATTGAAGTCAACTCTTACAAGAGCTTTCTTATCTTTAAAATTGAAGTCGTTAATTGTTTTCATTTTTATTTTCAGATTTTTTTTCTAAAGTTTCATGGTCTTCCTTCCGGCCCAGTTTAGATTTCAACAAATCCGGCAAAGGCAATTCCACAAATTTCTTTGATTTTTCGTTTCACAAATGTAAGGTTTTAAACTTTTTCAACAGATTGATCGAAATAAAAGTTTTCAAAAACTTTCCCCGAACCCAATCACCCATTAATCAACAAATCTTTTCTCTTTAAAAAAATAATAATGTAGTTGTTGTTATGTATTGTTAGTAACGGGGATAAGTTTTAGGCATAAAGTTTATAATACTCAACTGGTACACAATTCATAAATAACTCACATTGTAAAACTTTGTAAACCTGCATATTCACTCACTTATTCACAATTGTTGATAACTTTGCCAACAACGCATTATTAGTTATTTTATTATGGAAAAAGCTGGGGATAGCTTGAGAAAAGATCTGGAAAGTTGTGGGAAAAACTTTCGGAAAGATTTTCTATTACGAAATAATTTCATCTTTAAAAATAGAAAGTTGAAAAAAGTTTTCCACACTTATTAACATACCTTTTCACAATTAACCCACGGTTTACTAACACGAATTGTTATTATTCTTACCTTTGTAAGGAAATAAAATCTAAAAAAGCTTAATAAGAGTATTATGAAAAGAAAAATTGCTATTGCAGCGGACCATGCAGGCTATGAATATAAGGAGATTGTTAAAAACTATCTTTCAGAAAAGTTTGAAGTTCAGGATTTTGGAACGTTTTCCACAAACAGTGTGGATTATCCGGATTTTGTACACCCTGCTGCAACCTCTGTGGAAAACGGGGAAAATGAGTTGGGAATTCTGATCTGTGGAAGCGGAAACGGAGTTCAGATCACTGCAAACAAACACCAGAAAATCAGATGTGCACTTTGCTGGATGCCGGAGATTGCAACACTGGCAAGGCAGCATAATGATGCAAACATGATTTCCATTCCGGCTAGGTTTATATCAAAAGAACTGGCAATTGAAATTGTAGACAAATTTCTTTCAACAGAATTTGAAGGTGGAAGACACCAGAACAGAGTAGATAAAATTGCTGTTTGCTAAAATATACTGAGGCCTGTAATTCAATTGCAGGCCTTATTTATTTTTTATTTGTACATTTGCAGTGTTCAATAGAATTTATTATTCTATACTTCTCCTGAACCTTTGTAATATTTTAAAAATATTTTAAAGAAGGTTTTCTCTTTTCTTCTCCAGATTTGTATTAAATTTATACAAAACTAAAGCTTCCGTTATAAAGTAGATTTAGATAAAACAAGATTAAATTAAACATTAAGGTTTGATGAAATAAAAGTGTCTGCGGTTTTATTTTTTGTGATAAGTTGCTTTAACCTGACAGAAACAAAAAGTAATAATATGTTAAAAAACTGAAAGAGCTTTTAAAAAAATATACACAATAATATAAAGATATTGAAAGTCCTGGTATAGATTTTATAGCTTTGTCTAATAAACCGAATAAATATACAACAGGATTTTGCAATAAAGGCTATTATTTTGAATCCGGAAATTCAGGAATTAATGAATTTTCACTTTCAGTGAGATAGCAGTTAGTAATTTAAAAAAAATTAAAATGCCAAAAAAAAGAAAATATATAAGTCATAAAAATGATTTGAAACTGATGGAAATCGGAAGATTGATCCTTCGTTTCATGAATGCAAATTCATCAAAAATTTATAATTATAAGCAGATTGCTGACGGGATCGATTATAAAAATCCAAGACAGAGAGAACTTGTGATTCAGGCGCTGCATAAACTTCAGGGATCTGAAAAGATCAAAGAAGTAGAAAGAGGAAAGTATATCGTAAACCTGAAAATTGCAGGAACGCTAACTGGGGTTATCGATTTTAACCAGAGTGGAAATGCTTATGTAAATGTAGAAGGATTGGAAGATGATGTCTTCGTTCACGCTAAAAATGTTAAGGATGCCCTGCAGGGAGATAAGGTTCTTATTATAACTTATCATTATAAAGGAAAGAAAGTGGAAGGGTCCGTTTTGGAGGTCTTGGAAAGAAACAGAACAGAGTTCGTGGGGACTTTTCAGAAGGTGGCTCACAAGGATTTCGGGTTTGTGGTTTGTGATAAAAAATCAATCAATACAGATATATTTATTCCAAAGACAAAATTCAATAATGCTCAGGACGGAGATAAGGTAGTTGTAAAGATGACGGAATGGAAACCTGGAGATAAAAATCCTGAAGGAGAAATTATACAGGTATTGGGTGCTCCGGGAGAACATGAAACGGAGATCCACTCTATTCTTGCAGAATATGGTTTACCTTACGAATTTCCACAGGAAGTGGAGCTGGATGCTGATAAAATTGACAGAAGAATTACCGATGAAGAAGTAGCAAAGCGTTGGGATATGCGTAATATCTGTACGTTTACTATTGACCCTAAGGATGCAAAAGATTTTGATGATGCTTTATCGATTAGAAAACTGGAAAACGGAAACTGGGAAATTGGAGTTCATATTGCAGACGTATCCCATTATGTAGTTCCGGGAACCATTCTTGACGATGAAGCATATCAGAGAGCAACTTCAGTATATTTAGTAGACAGGGTTGTTCCGATGTTGCCGGAAGTGTTGAGTAATGATGTATGTTCACTTCGTCCTCATGAAGATAAATATACCTTTTCCGCAGTTTTTGAGCTGAATGATCAGGCAGAAATCCAGAAACAGTGGTTTGGAAGAACGGTGATTCATTCAGACAGAAGATTTACGTATGAGGAAGCTCAGGAGCGTATTGAAACCGGCCAGGGAGATTTGGCCGAAGAAATCAATGCTCTTGACAGATTGGCGAAAATAATGCGTAATGAACGTATCAGAAATGGGGCCATTACTTTTGACAGAAGTGAAGTAAGGTTCAATCTGGATGAAAATAATGAGCCGGTTGGGGTATACTTCAAAATCAGTAAAGATTCCAATCATCTGATTGAAGAATTTATGCTTTTAGCCAATAAAAAAGTATCCGAATTTATCTCGTTAACCAGAAAAGGGGAAATTACCAATAATACATTTATCTACAGGGTTCACGATGATCCGGATCCTGCCAAGTTGGAATCGTTAAGAGATTTTGTGTCTACTTTCGGTTATAAGATGAACTTAGCCAATACCAAGAAAGTTGCAGAATCTTTGAATAAGCTTCTTCATGATGTAAAAGGAAAAGGAGAAGAAAACATGATTGAAACCCTTGCGATGAGAAGTATGAGTAAGGCGGTATATTCTACGGAACCCATAGGCCATTATGGGCTTGGATTTGCTTACTATACCCACTTCACCTCTCCTATCCGACGTTACCCGGATTTGATTGCCCACCGTCTTCTTCAGCATTATCTGGATGGAGGAAAATCCCCAAGCAAACAGGAACTGGAAGAAAAAGCAAAGCACTGCAGTTCTATGGAAAGACTGGCAGCTGATGCAGAAAGAGATTCCATTAAATTCATGCAGGTGAAATTTATGGAAAAACATTTGGGTGAAACTTTCACAGGTGTTATTTCCGGAGTTGCTGAATTTGGATTCTGGGTAGAAATTCCGGAAAACGGAGCTGAAGGTCTTATTAAATTAAGAGATTTAGTGGACGATTCTTATATGTATGATGCAAAAACACATGCCGTATATGGTGTAAGACACGGAAATAAATACCAACTTGGAGATCAGGTTCAGATCAAAGTAGTAAAAGCAAACCTGATCCAAAAACAATTGGATTTTAAGATTGTTGAGTAAAATCAGAAATAAAAAATAATCATAAAAAGAGGGTATTCCGAGACAGGGATACCCTCTTTGTTTTAGCAATTTAAAAATAGTATTTTAAACTACATTTGTTTATCCATACTATTATAATTTCCTTTTCGCAGCTTTCTGCTTCCTCTCGAAAAACTCAGACAAAATAAAGTTGATATATGACATCTTTATTGAATAATTAAATCATAAAGTATAACTTTGTATAAAACGGAATGAAATCTTTTTCATTTTAAAATTGACTAAATGCTTGAACTTGTACTATCTGCCATTATTTTAGGATTCATGTTGAGTCTGGTTTTTATAGGACCTATATTCTTCCTGTTAATAGAGACCAGTTTCTCAAGAGGCCCAAAACATGCCTTATCCTTGGATCTTGGAGTGATTACTGCAGATTTACTGTGTATTGTAGCAGCCTATTATGCCAGCGCAGATATTGTTACCCTCATAGATAAGCATCCGGGGTTCTACAGGATCACTTCTATTCTGATTTTTGTTTACGGGATCGTGATGCTGGTTACAAAAACTAAAATGCATATGCCTGGCGAAGATAAGATCATTAGCCAAAACTATATAAAAACCTTTTTTAATGGTTTTTTCTTTAATCTTTTAAATGTTGGAGTCATCCTTTTCTGGCTGGTAACGGTAATTTCGGTAAGGAATCAATATCCGGACACCAGCAGTTTTATTTTATATATAAGCATTGTCATCGGAACTTACCTTAGTATTGACCTGGCCAAGATATTCCTGGCCAAGCAGTTTCATGACAAGCTTACCCAGAAGCTGGCCAACCAGATCAGAAGAGTTGTAGGTGTGATTCTCATTATTTTCAGTTTCTTTATCTTCCTGCAAAGCTTTAAAAAGTTTAATCAGTTTGACAGACAGCTGGAGGAAGCCGAGAAAAAAGAAGTCAAATATCAACAAAAAAAATGAAAAAAATTATCTTTCCAAAAGCTCTTAAAAAAGGAGCTAAAATAGCTGTTATATCTCCCGCCGGAGCCGTAGATGTTCCTCAACTTGAAAAGGGATTAGATTTAATTAAAAGTAAAGGATTTGAACCTGTTTTGGGTGAACATCTTTACACAAAATTTTCAAACGGATATAATTACGCCGGAACAGAAAAGGAAAGAATAAAAGATATCAACTGGGCTTTAAATGATAAAGAAATTGCTGCTGTCTGGGCTTCCAGAGGTGGTTACGGATGCCAGCACCTGATTCAGCATCTGAAGCTGAAAAACTTTATAGAGAATCCGAAATGGTATATTGGGTACTCAGATAATACTGTGATCCAAAGCTATCTGCTAAAAAAAGGTTTTGCTTCCATTCATGGACAAACCATTAAAACATCCAGTTTCGGAGTTACTGATGAAAGCTATGATCTGATCTTTGATATTTTAAAAGGAAAAGCGCCTAAATACAGCCTAAAATCTCATCCATTAAATAAAAAAGGGAATATTGAAGGTGAATTGGTTGGAGGGAATTTGGCGCTTATTTATGCCCTTCTGGGGACCAAATATTCTTTCGACTTTAAAGACAAGATCTTATTCATAGAAGATATCGGAGAAAACTTCTATGCTCTTGACCGTATGATTATGAGCCTTGAACTTGCTGGAGTTTTTAATAAGATCAAAGGATTTATCGTAGGCGGAATGACTAATATGGGTGACGAAAAAGACAATAAAGATTACGAAGCCAGTTTTGATGCGTTTGCCTATAAACTGATCTCGGAAAGGATTTTAAAATATAAATTCCCTGTAGTATTCGGTTTTCCGAATGGGCATATCAAAGATAACAGACCACTTTTAATGGGTGGAACCGTTAAGGTTAAAGTTGATACTAAAGTTAAGGTTGAGTTTTAAAGTACTACTCTACTTTACTCCTTAAAAAATTGAAATGGCTGATCATAATGACTTTGGAAAGATTGCTGAAGATATAGCTGCTGATTTTCTCCAGAAAAACGGGTATAAAATCCTGACCAGAAACTTCAGATTTCAGAAGGCAGAGATTGATATCATTACCGAAAAAGATGATCTTATCATTATTGTTGAAGTAAAGGCAAGATCTACGGATGTCTTCATGCTGCCCCAGGAAGCGGTTACCAAAACAAAGATCAGATCCATTGTCCTGGCAGCCAACCATTATATGGAAGAATATAACAAGCAGAATGAAGTGAGGTTTGATATCATTTCAGTTTTGCCGGATGAAAATAAAAATCTAGTAATAGATCATATAACCGATGCTTTTCAGGCATTCGATGCAAATTAAAATACAATAATGAATGTATCAATAATAAGAGCTATCAATGTAACAATATATATCAGGTATCGGTAAATTGTTATATTGCTACATTGCACATTCAAAATAAATAATCAGTTTTATGAAAACAATATTAATCACCGGAGCTACTTCCGGTATCGGTAAATCCACTGCAGAGCTGCTGGCTAAACAGGGGAACAGGATTATCATTTGTGGGAGAAGAAGTGAAGTGCTGGAATCTTTAAAAGAAGAATTACTACAATTTACCGAAATATTTAGTTTAAGGTTTGATGTAAGAAATCTGGATGAGGTAGAAACAGCGATCAATTCACTTCCTGAAGAATGGAAAGATATTGATGTTCTGATTAATAATGCCGGTAATGCACATGGGCTTGATCCACTCTCATCAGGAAAGACAGATGACTGGGATTCTATGATTGACGGAAATGTAAAAGGACTTCTTTATGTTTCCAAGATGATTATTCCGGGAATGAAAACTAAAAATTTAGGTCATATTGTAAATATCAGTTCTGTAGCAGCAAGACAAACTTATGCCAATGGAGTGGTATACTGTGCTACCAAAAAAGCAGTAGACGTTATCTCTGAAGGAATGAGATTAGAGCTTACCGAATTTGGAATCAAAGTAACCAATATACAGCCCGGAGCTGTTGAAACGGATTTCTCATTGGTAAGATTCAAAGGAGACAGTGAAAAAGCGGCAACAGTATATTCAGGGTATGAGCCATTGAAAGCTGAAGATATTGCAGATGCCATTGCATACTGTATAAATGCTCCGAAGCATGTTACCATTGCAGATATATGTATTTATCCGAGCGCTCAGGCAGAACCAAGGACAATCTATAAAAAATAGTCTCAAAATAAAGGACTAAATTTGCAGAAAATTTTAAGAGTAATTTTGCATGTATGCAAGGTTGCCTTATAGCTTAAAATAAGAAAATGAAAATTCTATATCTTGAAACATCATCTAAAAACTGTTCGGTAGCCGTATCAGATAATGAAAAGCTGCTGTGCATATGTGAAGAAGTTTCCGAAAACTATAAACAGTCTGAAAGTCTTCATACCTATGTAGAATGGGCATTGGAAGGAGCAGGAATTTCACTGAAGGACATTGAAGCCGTCTCTTTGGGCAAAGGACCTGGTTCTTATACCGGATTAAGGATTGGGGCAGCCTCTGCAAAAGGGTTCTGTTATGGATTGAAAGTTCCGTTTATTGCAGTTAATTCTCTTGAAAGCATGATAGAGCCGTTTTTAAGCCAAAACTATGAACTGATAGTGCCATTGATTGATGCAAGGAGAATGGAGGTTTATACGGCCGTTTATGACGGTTCTACGGGGGAAGAAATCTCTGCAACTGAAGCAAAGGTTTTAGATGAAACTTCTTTTGAAGAATTCAGAGATAAGAAAGTGATCTTTGTAGGAGACGGAGCGAAAAAAGCTAAAGATATTTTAAACCTGCCTAATGCAGAGTTTAGAGAAGATATTTATCCATCTGCACAACATTTGATTAAAAAGACTCTGGAGAAAATAAAAAATAAGGAATTTGAAGATATGGCTTATTTCGAGCCTTTTTATCTTAAGGACTTCCATGGGGTAAAGAAAAAAGGTTCATAAATAATCTGGAAAATATATGAAAAAAGCGAAGAGATCATCTTCGCTTTTTATTTTATTGTTTTTGTGGTCCATCCGGAACATTCTTGTTTCTTAATTTAGGTTTCTCAGGTTTTTGTTGTGGATTATTGTCCATATTACCTGTCGGGATAGACTGTGCCTGCTGATCAGAATTATTGATTTTTAATTTTCCCTGGCTGTTAAGGTTTCCATTAGCTCCATCCGGGATATTTTTGTTTTTATTGGCAGGTGGGGCAGGAGAGACCTGCTCTTGAGGGATAGCATTCCCTTTATTATCCGTAGCCTGGAAGCTGAGGTCACTTTTCAGATAATTCAGCATCTCTTTAGCTCGTATGCCTTCCGGTGTTTTGGAATAGTTTAATGCAATCTGTTCAAGTTGGAGGATCATCACTTCCTTTCCGCTTGCTTTTCCTGTATTAAATGCATTTAAAAGATATAATTTCGGCACTAATGCATCTTTCGGATACTTCTGGATTGTTTGATCAATAACTTCTTTACTTTCTGTAAATTTCTCAGATTCATACAGGGCGTAGGCTCGCTTATATTCATTTTCAACTTCCTCTGTTGATTTTACAAATGAATTGTTTTTAGGATTTCTTGCAAATTCAGCGTAAGAAGTATAAGGATAATCAGCTAACAGGATTTGTTTTGCCCTTTCAGCTGCCTGTGGAGTTTTTTCATAATTCATGGCGAAAATCTCATACAATGCCTGCAGCATTACTTTTTCTTCCGGTTTTACATCTACAAGATCATACAAAGTTTTGGTAGCCAGTGGAGTATTGGTAAAATAATTCTGATACATAATACCAAGTCCCAAAGATGCAGTATCTCTATCCTTTTTAAGCTGTGCCAGTTTTTCCTGGTTTGTTGGAATCTGTTCAATGTAATAAGCCGGTTCAAAACGTCTCGGATTAGGAGCGGCAGTTACCCCAAGAGCTTCACTTTTCATATCTTCAATAGAAGCCATTTTCTTGGAAAAACGCCAGTTATCGGAAAGGGCTCTCTCTCCCCATACCTGCTTAAATGAAGAAGTTCCTTTACTTACTGTTCCGGTATTGTTGAAGTAAAAACCTTTTGTAGTGACTCCAAAATCTTCAAAAGAATTAGAATTATTATTAGCAAAAATAGAATTTGCATTATAATCCCCGGTGTCAAAACCTTTGTTTCGTTCTGCGCGTTTTCTTTCCTGTTCCTCTTTCTCTTCTTTAATCTTTAATTTGGCAATATATTTTGAGAAGAAATCAGTTCTTTGGGCATTATCCATCTTAGCCAAAGAAAGAATACTGTCATTCTTTTTGATCAGATAATAGTTCTTAGAGATCTTTTTGATGTAAGCAGACTGATCCTTTAATAGGATTTTTGAAGGCTCATAGGTCATTACGGCAAGAGCAGAATCATAATAAATTCCGGCGCCAATATAATCGTTCTTTTCAAGATAGCTTTTCCCTATTTCATAATACGCCAAACCACGGATTTGAGGGTCAGAAACCTTTTCAAATAAAGATTTTCTGAAGAACTGCTGCGCTTCATCGTGTTTTCCTGCTTTATTGGCCATTAGCCCTAAAGCATAGTAAAATTCATTTTTTCTGGAGCCATAAGTTCCTTTTTTACTGATCCCTTCCAGATAGTGTTTAGCACCATTATAATCTCCCTTACCATTGAATGTTTTAGCAATGGCAATCTGAGATTTTACTTCAAATTCAAAATCATTGGAATATTTGTAGGCAGCCGTATAGCTTTCTCTTGCCCTATCATTTTGTCCAAGATTTTCAAGAACCTGACCTCTTAAATAGGCAATTCTGCTCTTGAGTTTTCTGTTTGAATTTAAATCATAAGCCACATCAAGTTCTTTGGCTGCATCTTCTTTTTTTCCTGCATCCAAAAGAGATTCTGCGTAATAAATGCTTAAAAGCTTGGCGTAAGTCTTATTGATTCCGTCACTCTTTAGCTTGGCAAAAGTCTCATGAGCCCTGTGGTAGTCTTTGATTTTATCATAAGCCACCCCTTGGTAAATTCTTGCCAGTGGAATCCTTTTATCATCCTTCATATGAGTGAAGACATAGTTGAGAGCATCCAGTGCTTCCAACGGCTTATTTCTATAGATTCTGGATTGCGCAAGGATAATATAGGCATCAAAAATCTGTTTGTTTTTTTCTTCTCCGTTTCTGGTAACAGAATATTTGTTAATTGCCTTTAATGCTTTTGCTTCAGCAATTTCCAGGGTTGTTGCACCTTTGTTTGCAGCTGCTTCATCAGGATTGGCAGAATCATTTACAGGAGCGCCTGGCATATTCGGAATTCCGGAGTTTCTTCCGGATGGTCTGTTCACAACCTCTGCCATTTTCATGGAATTCTCTGCAAAAGCTGTTGATTGTCCCAAATCACTTCCTAAAGGCTGTTCTTCGAATGTTAGAATTGGAATATAAGGAGCATAAAAATTATCCTTATGGCCCTTATCTCTGGCTGTAAATTCGCTGTTTAATGCATCTTTGGCATTAAAAAGGGTGTTGTAATATGTGGAGAATCCTTTCAGGAGTTTGGAACGCTGCTCTGGCTTCTTTGTTTTGGTAGCACAAGAAGCAATGAGGCAAATCACTAAAAGGAACAATATATTCTTTTTCATTATTCAATATAACTCGCTAATCTGCTTTTTATTATCAGCAGTTTGATGATTTTGTAAAAATAATAAAATTTTATAATGAATAATATTTATATTTCTTCCGGAAATATTTTATTTCATCTTTGTGAGGTCACTGCCGATATGATTTTTAAATAAAGGAGATTTCTCTTAAAATTTTGTAAACAAGATGGGTTGGAAGCCCCATAATGGTATAAAAACTACCTGTCAGGCTTTTGATCTTGGCCATTCCCAGCCATTCCTGGATTCCATAGCTTCCTGCTTTATCAAAAGGTTTGTAATTTTGAATATAATATTGGATCTCCTCATCAGTGATCTCGTTAAACGTAACATCAGCAACATCAGTTTCCGTAAAAATCTTATCTGCAGTCTTAATGGTAATTCCTGTGTAGACCTGATGTGTTCTTCCTGAAAGGCTTCTAAGCATATTGCAGGCATCGGTTTCATCAGTGGGTTTACCCAGAATCTTTTGATCTATGGCCACAACAGTATCTGCTGTTAGCAAGACTTCATCAGCAGTAAGATTTCTGAAAGCATCTGCTTTTAGTTCAGCCAGATAAGCTGCTGCATTTTCTATTTTAATATGCTCAGGAATAATTTCCTCGCAGTCAATTTTTACCACTTCAAATTCAAAACCGAGGCTGGAAAGCAACTCTTTTCTTCTTGGTGATTGGGACGCTAAAAATAATTTCATAAATGCAGTTATACAGATTGGGTATTATCATCATGCCAGTTCCCCTGAACTTTCATTACCTGTTCAATAACATCACGTACAGCTCCGCTCCCGCCTTTTTTCGGAGAAATATAATCAGAAACTCCTTTTACTTCAGGAACCGCATTTTCAGGGCATGCTGCAATCGCAGAACTTTCCATGATATGAATGTCCGGAAGATCATCTCCCATGGTCAGAATTTCCTCATTCTTAAGGTTGTATTTCTTTTTAAAATCTTCAAAATCCTCAATTTTATTATGAGACTTCGGATAATAATCCTGAATACCAAGATAATTGATTCTGTGTTTTACCATTTCATCGTTCCCTCCCGTAATAACTCCTATTAAATAATTGTTTTTTAAGGCTTTAACTACTGCATAGCCATCCAGTACATTCATTACCCTGCACATATTTCCTCCAGGCATCAGATAAACACTTCCATCTGTAAAAACACCGTCTACATCAAATACAAAGGCCTTGATATCCTTTAATTTCTCTTTATAACTCATACATTTTTTGAATAGAATGATTCATTGTCTTATAAATGTTAAGACTTTCTACGTTTTGTAATAATTGCTCATGTAATTCCAACACCCTAAGATCATTTCTTACTGCCGGCCCCGTTTGAGCTATTTTAGGCTCTATCTCATGGATTTTCTGAACCGTTTCATCAATTAACGGTAAAAAATAACTGAATGGAATGTCCTGTGAGTCTGATATCTCTTTAGCTCTTGAAAAAAGGTGATTCACAAAATTGCAGGCAAAAACTGCTGTCAGGTGAATATACTTTCTTTTTTCATGAGTGCTTTCCATTACATTTTTTGAAATTCTGGAAGCAAGCCCAAAAAGGGTTTTTGTATCCTCCTCATTCTCAGCCTCAATGAAAAACGGAATCTTTTCGTATTCCAGTTCTTTGGATTTTGAAAAGGTCTGTAACGGATAAAAACTGGCCTTTCTGTATTCCCCGTTCAAGGTTTCCTTTGGAAGTGAACCTGAAGTATGGGCAACCAGACAGTTCTTTTTGTCAATCATTTTTGAGACCTCTCCTACAGAATTGTCACTTACACAGATGATATAAAGATCTGCATCTATCAGATGTTCCGTAGAATAAGGAATACTAAGTTCTTCAGAAATATTACTCAATTCTTTTTCGTTCCGCCCAAAGATCTGAGCAAGAGGAATGCCCTTTAAACCAAAGGCCTTTGCCATATGGTAAGCCACATTTCCGGAACCGATAATTACAATTTGCATCTAACAAATATAAGATTTTAAGCTGAGCCGGGAAAGGAAGAAAAGGTGCAGAAACTCTAAACTTAAATACAGGCACGTTTATTGCGTAACTGTCTCATATTATTTTTAATATTTAAACTGAAAATTGAGTATTTAATTTAACTTTCAGTTATTTTTGTAATCCAAAACAGTGAAAGGCATCTTATGAAGATTAAGGACGCGGAAATTATTTCGTTGATGCAGAATCCACGAACACAGAATGAAGGTGTTCGTGCCTTGATGGATGCCTATCAAAGCAGATTGTACTGGCACATTAGAAGAATTATTGTGGACGGAGATCTTGCCCAGGATACTTTGCAGGAAACTTTTATTAAAGCTTATCAGAATTTTCATCAGTTTAAAAACGATAGCCAGCTGTATACCTGGCTGTATAGAATTGCAACCAATGAAGCATTGCAGCAGGTTAATAAACTGAAGAAAATGCAGAAAACAGATGAAGATCCCGAGTATCACATGCAGAATCTTGTAGCCGATAATGTGGAAGGAGATGCTGAAGAAATACAGATTTTATTGCAGAACGCTATACAAAGCCTGCCGGAAAAGCAGAAGCTGGTATTTATGATGCGGTATTATGATGATTTGCCCTATGAAGAAATCTCTAAAATTGTAGATATGTCCGTAGGAACTTTGAAAACAAATTATCATTATGCCAAACAGAAAATAGAAGATTATATTAAAGAAAATTACGAAAGATAATTTTTGAGAAAACAAAGATGAAAGAGTTCGACATAGAAAAACTAGAACGTAAAAACATTTACACAGTCCCTGAAAATTTGTTCGAAAATATTCAGGAGAGGGTTATGAATGATATAAAGCCGGAGCAAAAAGTACCAGCACCGGTCTTTAAGTTAAACTGGATGTATGCCGCTGCCGCGTCACTCGCTTTGATCTTTGGAGTAACTTTTATTATTAATTCCAATAATGATTCGGTTGATAAAAACCTGAATTCAAAAGAGGCATATGTTCTTCATAAAGGAGAACCAGCAAGTGAAGCAGAGATTGCTTATGAAACATTAAAAAATGATTTAACTTCTGTTGAAAATAATAATCAAACAGTTGGAAATCAGAAAAATAATACTTCTTTCGCTGCGAAAAGTGAGGGAGCAAATGAAAAAGAAACTGTTTCACAAAAAATGGTGAAGCCTGTAACCAAAAAAGAGGAAACACGGATGAATGAATATCTGGACTCATTCTCTAATTCTGAAATTGCAGAATTGGCGAGCAACTCTACCCAGGATGTTTATTTAGACTTATATAATTAATAAAGAAAGATGAAAAAGATACTATTGACGTTTTTTATTATTTATGGTTTGGGTCTTGGCTTAAATGCTCAAAGAACCGATTATGACTGGAAAAAGATGGATCCTAAACAAAGAAAGGAAGTCATCAATAATCTTTCTCCTGAAGAAAGAAAGGAACTTCTTAAAAAATTCAGGAATAATATGATCATGGATAATCTGAATGTGGATCCGGGAGATAAGGCAGAGTTTACTCAGCTTTATAACGAGTATCTTGACAGTCAGAAACAGATAAAAAGTCAGTTTGATCCAGGCTTTAACCCTGAAACATTATCAGATGAAGAAGCTAAAGCTAAATTACAGCAAAGCTTTGAAATAGGGCAGAAGCTTTTGGATAACAGAAAAAAATATGCAGAGAAAATGCAGCAGGTAATTCCCTGCCAGAAAGTTCTGAAGCTGTTTCAATCTGAGGGAATGATGAGAGATAAAATGAACGAAAGAAAACCTCACGGAAACAATAATGCTCCGGGACCTAAACAAAACCCATAATAGTTTATTTTTTTAATGTTGGACGGCTCTTACAAATCTTTTTTGTGAGAGCCGTTTAATTTTGCCTTTAAATCTGTACTTTTGCCTGAAATTATTCATGAAAAAAGTATTTTTCTTCTTAATGATAGCGGTTTCATTATCCGCACAGAAAACAGAAGTAGTAGAACTGAAGCAAAGTATTAAAGACCGAAAAGGAAACACAAAAGCAATAACAGTTATTGACAACAGAGCAGATAAAGAAATAGGAAATATACCTTTTTGTAAAGAAACCTTTACTCTTAAATTTGCCAATGATGATTTGAAAAGTTATATTGAAGATTGGTTTTCAAAGGATAACAAAGCAAAAGGTAATAATGATATTGTTTTAATGCTGGAAGATTTAAAGGCTTATAATGAAAATCCGGAAGAGAAAACTTCCATGACAAAAATTAAGTTTAAGTTTTCAAGTTTTATCAAAAGAAACAATAAATATTACTTTCTTAACCGTACTCAAAACGTTATCACCTCCGATTCTAATTTCCCTAAATATATAGCAAGCCAGATATCCAATGTTGTAACCGGAATAATCAAGGAATCTTATGTGAGTGTACCTTTAAGAAGCGCAATGTCTGAAGAAGACTTAACGAATTACGAAAAATATGTTACCGGGAATTCTCCGCTTTTTGGCGGCACGGAATTAAAAGATGGAGTTTATAAAGATTTCAGATCATTTTATGAGCAGAAGCCTGAACCTAATTATGTTACGGATAAAAATAAAAAAGGAAGAGTAACCCATATTAAAGATATTAATGCAGATGTAAACAACGAGATCATTGGTAATGAAGAGGTATTTGGATATATAGAAAATGGTAAAGCTTACAGATCTACCCCGGCAGGATATTTAGAAATGATAAGAGATGAGAAAGGCTTTTATGTTGTTGCCACTAAAGCAGAGCTTTTTCCAGCCAATAATGGAAATGGAGAGATGATTGGAGCCATGGCAGGAGGAATGATTGGAGCATTAATTGGTGCAGCCATTGACTCCGGGTCTAATAGAAGAGGTAAAAATGTTGATACTTCAGATATACCAAATGTATATATGGATTCATTAACCGGAAAATATATTTTTGAATAAGACACTCTTTGTCTTTAGATTTTACCGGTTATTTTAAATAAATTGATACAATAAGATGATGAAAGACAATAATCTCTCTCTTTTTTTTATCTTTGCAAATTACAAGATTCTTAAATGAAAAACATACGAAATTTTTGCATAATCGCCCATATCGACCACGGTAAAAGTACCCTGGCAGACCGTCTTCTGGAGTATACAAACACTGTTACGCAAAGAGAACTGCAGTCTCAGACGCTTGATGATATGGATTTGGAAAAGGAACGTGGGATTACGATTAAGTCTCACGCAATCCAGATGGATTATGAATATAAAGGAGAAAAATATATTCTAAACCTGATTGATACACCGGGACACGTTGACTTCTCTTATGAAGTTTCCCGGTCTATTGCTGCCTGTGAGGGAGCGCTTCTAATTGTTGATGCTGCTCAGAGTATTCAGGCACAAACAATTAGTAACCTGTATTTAGCATTGGAAAATGATTTAACAATCATTCCGATTTTGAATAAAATTGACCTTCCATCTGCCAATCCTGAAGAAGTAACTGACGAGATCATGAATCTTATCGGATGTGAATATGAAGATGTATTAAGGGTTTCCGGAAAAACAGGAGAAGGAGTTCACCATTTACTGGAGCAAATTGTTGAGAGAATTCCTGCACCGGTAGGAGATCCTGAAGGACCGCTTCAGGCCTTGATCTTTGACTCTGTTTACAACCCGTTCAGAGGAATTGAAGCTTATTTCAAAGTAGTAAACGGCAGCATCACGAAAAATGAAAAGATCAAATTTTTTGCTACAGGAAAAGAATACGGAGCAGATGAGGTGGGTACGCTTAAACTGAAGCAGGTTCCAAAGAAAACAATTGAGTGTGGTGATGTAGGATATCTGGTTTCCGGGATCAAAGATGCCCGTGAAGTAAAAGTAGGTGATACCATCACTTCTTTTGAGAAGCCGGCTGCAGCTCCTATTGATGGATTTGAAGAGGTAAAGCCAATGGTATTTGCCGGTATTTATCCAATTGATTCTGAAGATTTTGAAGAATTAAGATTTTCTTTGGAGAAATTAAGACTGAATGATGCTTCTTTGGTTTTCGAACCGGAAAGTTCTGCTGCCCTTGGTTTTGGATTCCGCTGCGGGTTCTT
The DNA here is from genome assembly GCF_003815975.1 of Chryseobacterium bernardetii. Taxonomy (NCBI): domain Bacteria; kingdom Pseudomonadati; phylum Bacteroidota; class Flavobacteriia; order Flavobacteriales; family Weeksellaceae; genus Chryseobacterium; species Chryseobacterium bernardetii. The sequence goes on along the minus strand of NZ_CP033932.1, from coordinate 1,146,130 downwards.
AGGAATGCTTCACATGGAAATCGTACAGGAACGTCTGGACAGAGAGTTCAATATGAACGTTATCACCACAGTACCGAACGTATCTTATTTTGGATATACTAAAAAGGAACCGGAAGTTCCTATTATGATCAATAACCCATCTGAAATGATGGATCCTTCCACAATGGATAGAGTTGAAGAACCTTATATTAAGGCTTCTATCATTACAAAATCAGACTTTGTAGGAGCTGTAATGACTTTATGTATTGAGAAAAGAGGAGAAATTGTTAACCAGAGTTATTTAACATCAGAAAGAGTTGAATTAATCTTCAATATGCCTCTTGCTGAAGTTGTATTTGACTTCTATGACAGATTAAAATCAATCTCAAAAGGGTATGCATCATTCGATTACCACCCAATCGGATTCAGAGCTTCCAAACTTGTAAAAATGGATATCCTGATTAATGGTGATATGGTAGATGCTCTTTCATCTTTGATCCACGACAGTAATGCTTACCACATTGGTAAGAAGATGTGTGAAAAGCTACGTGAGCTGATCCCGAGACAGCAGTTTGATATTGCTGTTCAGGCAGCATTGGGGACAAAAGTTATTGCTAGAGAAACCATTAAAGCCTTAAGAAAAGACGTTACCGCAAAATGTTACGGTGGGGATATTTCCAGAAAGCGTAAGCTATTGGAAAAGCAGAAAGAAGGTAAGAAGAAAATGAAGCAGATCGGAAGGGTAGAAGTGCCACAGTCTGCGTTTATGGCTGTATTAAAGCTTAATGACTAATTTAAAATAGAAACCGTTTCAATTAAGAAGCGGTTTTTTATTTTAATAGCTAGAAAATGTTGGGTAAACAAAATATAAGATTATAAGCATATAATAATATTTATTCATAATTTTGTGTATTCGTAACGCAAATTAATTTTATGGAGTCTCCAAAAAAATTACAGGATATCAAAGTAGCGGTAGATGCCGTTATTTTTGGGTATTTCGATAAAAAAGACCTTCAAATCCTTTTAATCAAAAGAAATATTGAACCTTTTAAAGGCGGCTGGGCTCTTCCGGGAGGGCTTGTTTTAGATGATGAAAATCTGGATGATGCCGTAAAAAGAGAACTTTATGAAGAAGCAGGTATAAAGCCTGATTTTTTAGAACAACTCTATACATTTGGTAATGTTGGCCGCGATCCTAGAAATAGGGTGGTTTCTGTAGCATATCTGGGGCTTGTAAACCCTTCTTATCATGAACTGTTTGCAGATTCCGATGCAGATGATGCCCAATGGTTCAGTGTAAACCAGCTTCCCTCTTTAGCTTTCGACCACAAAAATATTATTGATATTGCCTTGAAAAGGCTTCGTACAAAAATTCAATATCAGCCTATTGGCTTTAATCTCCTTAACGAAGAATTCCCTTTTTCAGACCTTGAAAATCTTTATAAAACGATTGTAGGGCAGGAAATAGACCGCAGAAACTTCCGTAAAAAAATCATGAGCTATGGATTGCTTAATGAAACCAATAATGTTAAAAAAGAGGGAAGCGGAAGACCCGGAAAACTCTTTACCTTCAATCAGGAAAAGTATAAGGAACTCGAAGAACAGGGGTTCTATTTCGAAATCAAATAGTTTTTAACCACAAATCACACATTTAAGAAGATATAGTAAGAAGTTATATTCAATAGAGACGGACTAAGGTCCGTCTTTTTTATATTTAAGAATTCCATTGTGTCATTAATATTTTATAATAGATAATTTTTTATTCTGATAATCAGTGTTTTATATTTATTAGTGTAAAAATAACGCAAATAAATTTGGTGTATAAAATGATATTGTATTACATTTGTGTAGAAATAACGCAATATGAAATACACCATACAAAATATTAAAGACAGATTTCAGAAAAAACAAAAGATAAAGTTTTTATTTTTCTGGGGACATACTGTGAAGGATGAGATTACCAAGTCATGTTTCAGCCAATGGTTTACAGGAAAGTTTGAAGAAAACGGGATTGTTTACAAAACAGCAGAACACTATATGATGGCCGGTAAAGCGAGATTATTCAATGATGCTGAAATTTTAGAAAAAATCTTACAGGCATCCACTCCTAATCAGGTGAAAGCTTTGGGAAGGAAAGTTAAAAATTTTGATCCGAACGTTTGGAATGAACACAAATATGAAATTGTAAAACAAGGAAACCTTTTAAAGTTCTCCCAAAACAATAAATATAAAGATTTTCTTTTATCAACAGGCGATAAAATCCTGGTAGAAGCCAGCCCTTATGACACTGTTTGGGGGATCGGAATGCTGGAGACAGATCCAAGAGCAGAAAATCCTTTATTATGGAATGGAGAAAACCTTTTAGGATTTGCTTTAATGGAAGTCCGGGATGAATTGAGAGGATAAAAACACAATAACCAACACAAAATATTGATCATGGAAAAAATAGAACTGCATCCACAGGTATTTCTGATTGAAGATTTCCTGTCAGAAGCTGAATGTGATGATTACATTGCCTTATCGGAAGGGAAAACCTTTGAGGAAGCAAAAATAAATGTGGGTGGACGGCAGATGATGAGTAAAGGAATCCGGAACAATGACAGGCTGATGATTTTCGATAATAAAATGGCTGAAAATCTTTTTAGAAAAGCCTCTGAATTTCTTCCTCAGGAACATGAGAACTGCAACCTTTTAAACTTTAATGAAATGTTCAGAGTATACAAATATTCCCCGGGACAGCAGTTTAAAATGCACCGGGATGGAAGCTATATCAGAAATGAAAAGGAAAAAAGTTTCTATACATTTTTAATTTATCTGAATGATGATTTTGAAGGCGGAGAAACAGAATTTGAAAACCTTTTCACAGTAGCTCCTAAAAAAGGTACTGCACTAGTTTTTTATCATCCTTTAAGACACGAAGGAAAAACACTGATTAGCGGATTAAAATATGTTTTAAGAACCGATGTAATGTATTCCTGTTAAAATGAATGCAGGAATGATGTATAACTATGCTCTTTTTAATTAGCGTAATAATAACACAAAAAATGCTCAGATATGGAAGATGAATTGAAACCAAGATTTGTCGAATCATTACAAAGAAACAATGATCAAATCAGAGAAGATCGTGCGCAAACGATTGGAGAAGATTCAGAACTGATCTACAGACGTAAGGTAGAAGACATCGAGTTGAAAATAAAAAGACTTGAGCGTGAGCAGGAAGGACTTATTGATATTAGCCCTTTGGACAGAAACAGTTTGACTTTTGCGGATTTTAATCCCGAAGCATTCGTTCAGAAAGACATGGAATTATCATTAACAATCAGAAATCTGAATATTCAGTTAGAAATTACCAGAAAGAGATTTGAATATTTATTTGGAAAAAAATATTAATCATGGGAAGTACAAGATACGATATAGACGCTCGTTATGACAGAGCTAGTAAAGCAGGTTACGGAACAAAATCCGCAAGTGAAATTTTCACACAGAATGCCAAAAGACAGGCACACCCGTCAATGATTCCAAACGGAATTTCCTTCAGGGAATCCAGAGATTCTGAAGTACATCCTAATTCAGTTCCTATTATTCTGGGATTGGATGTTACCGGAAGTATGGGCCATATACCTTACGAACTTATAAGAGAAGGCTTGCCAAAACTGATGGGTGGCATTATCCAGGGTGGAGTTCCTGATCCTGCATTGCTTTTCCTGGGAATAGGAGATCATGAATGTGACAGCTATCCGCTTCAGGTAGGGCAGTTTGAGTCGGGAGATGAAGAACTGGATATGTGGCTTACCCGTACTTATATTGAATCCGGCGGTGGCGGAAATGCTGGTGAAAGCTATCTTTTAGCATGGTATTTTGCAGCATTTCATACCAGAACGGATGCCTTTGAAAAAAGAAATCAGAAAGGCATATTGTTTACTGTTGGAGACGAACCTTGCCTGAAAGTACTTCCGGCATCGGCCATCAGGGAAATAATGGGCTCAGGGCAACAAACCTATACTCATTATGAGCTGTTGGAAGAAGCTCAAAAAAGATACGAGGTATATCACATCAGTGTTTTACATTCCGATCAGGCGGTAAGGGCAGACAGAGGCTGGAAAGAGCTGTTGGGGCAGAATTGCATATCAATAGAAGACCACAGAGACATTCCGGAGGTTATCAAAAGGATTATCTGTGAAAAGTTTAAAGATAAAACCTTTGGAACACCAAACCTGAGTGGATTAGACAACATACCAATGCTTTAAATTACAGATTTGCCGATAGAGCAATAATTTTAAATAATGTCAGACATGAAAAAGGCGCAAATAGTTATAGGATTAGGTTTCGGAGATGAAGGAAAAGGAATTACTACAGATTTTCTGGCTCAGCAAAACCCTGAGTCTGTAGTGATCCGGTTTTCTGGAGGGCAACAGGCTGCTCATACCGTTATGATGGATGGAAGGAAACATATTCATTCCAGCTTTGCAAGCGGAGCTCTTCGCGGATTACCGTCTTATTTTACGGAACATTGTACTATTCATCCTCAATTTCTGTTCAATGAAAGAGAAGAATTAACAGCAAAAAATGGAAGTACAGAGCTTCACATTCATCCTTTAGCCAAGGTAACCACGCCTTTTGATGTCTGGCAAAACAGGAACAATTCGAAGAACCTGGAACACGGAACCTGCGGAAAAGGAGTAGGCGCCACTATGAAAAGAAATGAAAGCCCTTACAAACTATTCGCCATTGATCTTATTGCACCAAAAGAAATGTTGACAGAAAAACTGAAAGGAATTGCTTATTACTACGGCTTTATGGATGAAGATGAGATTAATGAACAGATCAATCCTTTTTTAAAAGTTATTGCTGAAATAGATTGGAAGATTGATGATTACAGTTATCTGAATTCATATGAAAACCTTATTTTTGAAGGCAGTCAGGGCATTTTGCTCGATATGGATCATGGTGTTTTTCCGAATGTAACCTATGCTCATACCACATCAAAAAACGCTTACGATATCTGTAATAAACTTCATATTGAAGACATTGAAATGTATTACGTGACCAGATGCTATGCAACCCGCCACGGAAATGGCTGGATGAGCAAAGAAAAAGAGCTGACGCTGAAAAACAATGAAGAGGAAACCTGTACTTTTAATGAATATCAAAAAGATTTGAGGTATGGTGATTTGGATTATAAACTGCTGAATTATGCCTTAAAACTGGATGGAGCCTATGTAAATCCAACAAAAAAGAATTTAGTGGTAACCTGTTTAGATCAAATGGATGAGGAATTTGAGTTTGATAAGCTGGAAATGAAATTTGATACCCTTTTCGGATCTTTTTCTCCTTATTCAAAAGATTTTAAAAGACTGATTTAATACTGAATACAGAGGTTTTAATCTTATATTTAAGGGAAGGATAAATGATGAGGCAAACAATGGAATTTGGAAAAGAAACAATGAAAACGATACACTATTTAAAAGGAGATGCTACAGTTCCACAGGCAAAAGGAATAAAAATCATTGCTCATATCTGCAATGATCTTGGAGGCTGGGGAAAAGGCTTTGTACTGGCCGTTTCCAAAAGGTGGAAAGAACCGGAAAAAGAATACAGGAACTGGCACCGTTTCAGAAACGAAAATAATTTTGGGCTTGGAGAAATCCAGATCGTACAGGTAGAACAATACATGTATGTAGCCAATATGATCGGCCAGAAAGGAATGAAAACAGGAAGGAACGGAGTTCCAGTTCGATATGAAGCTATTGAAAAATGCCTGGAAACATTAGCCAAAGAAGCGCTGGAAATCAATGCAAGCATTCATATGCCAAGAATTGGCTGCGGGCTGGCTGGCGGAAAATGGGAACAGATAGAACCCATCATAGAAAGAACCTTACTGAACAAGAATATTGAGGTGTATGTCTATGATTTTGATTAATAAGCGATGAAAGAATTTGAAATAAGAGCAGATTATACCCGTGATACGATTGTTGTCTATCAGGCTTACAATAAAGCCATTGCAAAGGCTGCAGTAGAAAACCAAAAGTTCAGTGCTCCTTTTTCATTCAGCAGGATGACGTGGATTAAGCCTTCTTTCCTATGGATGATGGAACGAAGCAATTACGGACAGAAATCAAATCAAGAATATACCCTTGCGATCCATATTAAGAGGGAAGCATGGGAAAAAGCACTGGAGTTAGCAATTTTAACCTCGCCTGAAAAAAGAGTGTATCCCAATCCAAAAACCTGGGAACAAGAGTTTGAAAATGCCAAAGTATATGTACAGTGGGATCCTGAAAGGAATATCAAGGGAAACAAGCTGGAATATCGTTCCATTCAGGTGGGTATCAGCCGCTATCTGATAGAAGAATTTAATGAAGACTGGATTGTCAAAATAGAAGATTATTCACCCCTGGTAAAAAAGATTTTAACCCTTACCAAACAGGGAGAATATGATAAAGCAAAAAAACTGCTGCCCATAGAGAAAATATATCCTTTACCTCGTGAGATTGCTCGCAGGATTGGATCAAATTAAGATGAATAACATGAAAACAACAAGATTGTACAGACCGGTAGGAGAAAAGGAAATGGTTCTTATCATTGAAAACGGATATAAAAAATTTCCGCCAAGACTGGAATGGCAGCCCATCTTTTATCCGGTACTGGATGAAAACTATGCCTCAGAAATAGCTGAGAAATGGAATACCAGGGATGACTTTGGAAATTATCTTGGTTTTGTTACCCGGTTTGATGTTTTAGAGGAAGTAGCTCATCAATATCCGGCACAGAATGTAGGCGCCAGAAATCATAATGAACTCTGGGTTCCTTCGGAAGAGCTGGATGCATTCAATCAGGCCATTGTTGGTAATATAGAAGTTATCAAAGTATTTGTAGGAAACGACTTTAAAGGGTCTTCAAATAAAGAAATAGAAACCCTGGTGAATGCTTTAAAAATAACTACCACAAATCCATAGGATGGTAAAAAACATTAGTGGTCAAAACAATGTACACACAAAATTTAAACCAATGAAAAAACTAACCATATTAAGCGGAGCAGGAATCAGTGCTGAAAGCGGAATACAAACCTTCAGAGACGGAGACGGTCTTTGGGAAAACCATAATGTAACAGACGTGGCCAGCCCCGAAGGCTGGAGAAAAGACAGAGCTTTGGTATTGGAGTTTTACAACCAGAGAAGACGTCAGCTGCATGAAGTACAACCTAATGAAGCCCACAAACTAGCGGCAGAGCTGGAAAAATATTTTGATGTTCAGATTATTACCCAAAATATTGATGATCTTCATGAAAGAGCCGGTTCTACTAAGATCCTTCATATTCATGGAGAATTGTTTAAATCATGTTCCAGTAACAATAAAAGACTGGTTTATGAACAAAAAGGAGATATCAATATTGGCGATAAAGCTGAAGATGGAGCTCAGTTAAGACCATTTATCGTTTGGTTTGGGGAAGACGTTCCTTTATATCAGGAAGCAAGAGAAATGGTAAAAGATTCAGATATTTTACTGGTAATAGGAACCTCATTACAGGTTTATCCTGCGGCCGGATTAATTCATGATATTAAAGATGATTGTCTTTTGATTGTAATCAATCCTAATGAAACAGGTTTTGGCTACGGACAAAGAGCGGTAGTGATGAAAGAAACAGCAACACAGGGAATGAAACTTTTATTTGATAAACTGGTCAACCTAGCCTGATGGAAAATAAAGTAAAAGCAGGAATTATGGGGGTGTGCATTGGCGATGCCTTCGGAGTTCCTGTAGAGTTTAAAGATAGAGATTATTTAAAGCGATTTCCTGTAACTAAAATGCTGGAATATATGTCCTGGAATCAGCCCAAGGGAACCTGGAGTGACGATAGCTCTCTTACGCTTTGTCTTGCAGAAGAACTTACAAAAGGTTATGATCTGGAAAAAGTCGGACAAAGCTTTGTACAATGGGTGAAATATGGCCATTGGACTGCCCATGGAAGTCTTTTTGATATCGGAGGAACCACAAGACACTCCATCGCAAGAATAATCAAAGGAGAAAGTGCAAGGTTTTCAGGAAATGTTTTTGAAGAAGATAATGGGAATGGTTCTTTAATGAGAATTCTTCCCTTAGCTTTTTATCTTGAAAATGAAGAGGACATTCAGAAGCTATATCAGACTGTAAAGGAAGTTTCAGCCATTACCCATGGCCATTTCAGATCTGTTTTTGCCTGTTTCATCTATGTTATTTTTGCCATTCAATTGCTTAAAGGGAAGAACAAAAGAGAAGCATATGAACAAACACGAAATATCACTTTAAAATATGCTGAAGAGCAAGGTTTTAACCCAAAAGAAATGGAACTTTTTAATAGGATCTTAAAAAATGATATTTCCGGATATGCTGAAGATGAAATAAGAGGAAGCGGCTATGTTCTCCATAGCCTGGAAGCCTCTTTATGGTGCTTTTTAAACTCAGAAAGTTATTCAGAAGCTGTATTGAGAGCGGTAAATCTGGGTGAAGATACAGATACCACAGGAGCCATAACAGGAGGATTGGCCGGAATTTATTATGGTTATGAAAATATTCCTAAGGAATGGATTGGCGAGCTGGTGAGAAAGGATGATATTGAAAAATTATGTGAAAAACTATATTTAATTAAAACACAAAACAATGAACGAAATAGAAACCAAAAGAATTAGTAAATTTTTAAGCCTTATTCTGCGGCACCAACCTGAAACTATCGGTCTTAAGCTGGATGAAAATGGATGGGCAGATGTAGAAGAATTGAGAGAAAGATCAGCGAAAAAGAAAGTATATTTTTCTCTGGAAGAATTAGATGAGGTGGTTGAAACCAATAATAAAAAGAGATTTGCCTTCAATGAAGATAAAACAAAGATCAGAGCCAGTCAGGGGCATTCTATCAATATAGATTTAGCCCTGGAAGCATTACAGCCTCCCGATTTCTTGTATCACGGAACTGCAGAAGCCAATATTTCTTCCATTTTAGAAAAAGGAATTGAAAAAAGAAGTCGTCAGCATGTACACTTAAGTGCTGATAGAGAGACTGCTACAAAGGTTGGAATGAGACATGGTAAACCGATAATTCTGACCATCAGAACCGGAAAAATGTATGAAGACGGAATTGCTTTCTACCTTTCTGCCAACGGAGTCTGGCTCACAGAATTTGTAGACCCGAAATACATTTCAAAGTGATAAAAAAACAACAGTGTTAAACTAAAAAGCCATTATTTTAAAGATAATGGCTTATCTTTTCATCAACGAAAGTAGACTATGAGCAGAACATTAGTTATAGGTGATATTCACGGGGGATGTAAGGCACTAAATCAGGTACTTGAAAGAGCCGGGGTTACCCCGGATGACAGATTGGTTTTTCTTGGAGATTATGTGGACGGCTGGAGCGAATCTTCCCTGGTTATTCAGACCTTGATAGAACTTTCCGAAAATCACCAATGTATTTTCATCAAAGGGAATCATGATGTTTGGTGTGAAGATTGGCTGACCCGTGGAGAAGGGCCTGGAGTCTGGCTTTCCAATGGAGGAAAAAGTACGGTAGATAGTTATGAAAACTATTCTCAGGAAGATCAGGAAATCCATCTTGAATTTTTTCAGCGTATGAAAAGCTATCATGTTGACGATCAGAACCGGTTGTTTATTCATGCCGGATATTCTTCCATGCATGGCCCGGAAAAAGAAGTATATTCCAGCAATTACCGTTGGGACAGAACCCTTTGGGAAACAGCTGTAGCCATGGATAAAAAACTAGCCAAAAACTCTTTACTATACCCCAAAAGACTGCTTCTTTACAAAGAAATATTCATCGGTCACACACCAACGCTGTATATCGGAAGTAAAACCCCTGTCAACAAAGCCAATATCTGGAATATGGATACCGGGGCAGCCTTTACAGGAGCCTTATCCATCATGGATATTGATACCAATGAATTCTGGCAAAGTGATCCGCTTCCATCCTTATACCCTACAGAAAAAGGACGGAATGGTGATATGCTGAACAGATAATATATATTCATAACACAAAAAAATCTTCCAATGAAGAAGAACATTTACGAATCATTAACGGATGAAGAACTCATTAAAAAAGGAAATACAATTAAAGGAGTTTCTATAGGTTTCGGAGTTATTTTTTTACTAGGAATCATAGCCTTTATTGTCCTTCTGGTGATGAAAGGAGCTAAAGGCTTTCCCTTTGCTGCATTCACTCCATTTATAGTTATGCCGGTAACGATGACGCCTTTACTTATTAACCTGAATCTGGTGAATAGAGAAATCAAATCAAGGAATCTTTAATTTATGATTGTAAAGAAAGCAGAAAAATAATAGAATGATCTTTATATTGTTTTCCCGGCAGGATCTTATTGACTAATTTTAAATCCCGAAAATATGTTAATAATGAAACTGAAATATCTGCTTATCCTGAGTTCATCCCTGGTTTTTGGTCAAAAAACGTTTCAGACCCCTTTTGAAAAAGGAAATGGTAACCAAACTGTTACTTATGATGAAATGAACACATATTACCAGGATTTGGTTAAAAACTTCAATACCATTCAATACCTTAAAAAAGGAGAAGATGACAACGGAAAACCCATTTATGTGGTTGTGTATAATCCTTTTCCTGAAAAAGATCCTGAAAAACTAAGAAAAGATAAAGCCATTCTCTTTATCAACAACGGAATTCATCCGGGAGAACCTGACGGAATTGATGCCACCATGATGTTGATGAGAGATCTGGCAACAAAAAAGATCAAAACTCCTCAAAATTTTATCATAGCCGCTATTTCAGCTTATAATATCAGCGGTATGCTGAACAGAGGTTCATATTCAAGAGCCAACCAGAATGGGCCGGAACAGTACGGTTTCAGAGGAAATGCAAGAAACTATGACCTAAACAGGGATTTCATTAAAGCAGATTCTAAAAATGCCAGAAGTTTCCAGGAAATCTATCAATGGCTGAAACCTGATGTTTTTATTGATAACCATGTCAGTAACGGTGCCGATTATCAATATACGTTTACCTATATATCAACCTTTAAAGAACGCCTGGGGAATATATTAGGAAATTACTTTTACAACGATTATCAGGCTAAAAACCTCGATGATATGAAGAAATTAGGCTACGAAAGTACTCCTTACGTTAATATTCATGGTGATATTCCGGAAGTAGGTTTCGCTTCGTTCGAAGACTCTCCGAGATATTCTACAGGGTATACCACTTTGTTCAACTCTTTGGGAACAGTTCCTGAAACTCACATGCTGAAGCCCTATGACAAGAGAGTAGATGCCACCTACAAATATATGCTGGTTAACCTGCAAAACCTGGATAAAGATTATCAGAAAATAAAACAGCTTCGTATAGAGAACCTTAAGCAGTATCAGGCCGGGAAACAATACGGAATCCGCTGGAAAATTGACTCTGCCAAGTACACTACTATGGATTTTAAAGGGTATGAAGGGCAATACAGGCCAAGCGATATTTCCGGAAAACCAAGACTGTATTATGACAGGAATAAACCTTTCACAAAGAACATAAAATTATTCAATACAGCAGTTCCTACAGGATATATTACCATTCCAAAATACTATGTGATCCCACAATCTCAATATAGAGTTATTGAAGAGTTTAAAAGAAACGGAATTCAGATGAAACCAATGCAGGAGGACAGCACTATTGCTGTAGAATCTTACAGGATTAAGGATTTTAAAACGGTAAAAAATCCTTACGAAGGACATTATCTACATTATGAGACCACTGTAGATGTGAATAAAAAGGATCAGAAATTTGCCGCTGGAGACTATATTGTTTCTACCAGCCAGCCGGGGGTAAAATATATTATAGAAACCCTTGAACCTGAAGCATTAGATTCTTTTTTTAACTGGAATTTCTTTGATGGTATTCTGGCTCAGAAAGAATATTATTCAGCCTATATTTTTGAAGATACTGCTGCAGAGTTGCTGAAGAAAGACCAGAAACTTAGAGAAGCTTTTGAAGCAGCAAAGAAATCAGACCAAAAGTTGTCAGAAGATGGCGCAGCCCAGTTGGATTGGGTATACAGGCATTCTCCTTATTTTGAAGAAAAAACTTTCAGGCAGTATCCTGTGTATAGAGTATTGTAAGTGTTTGTAAATGAATATTTAAACTATAAAAAAGACGTTTCATTGAAACGTCTTTTTTATTATCTTGGTAAGCCTCTTTTTAAAGCTATTTCAGCTCTTTTAATAGCTACTTTCTCTTTCCAGTCCATGTATTTCTTTTTGAAATTAGATTTCATGATATCATCAAATTTACGCTGTACTGTAAGGTTCCATAAAGAATGAGCCTTTACTGCCCATGATTTATCCCAGGCTCTTAATGAGATAGAGAAAGATCCGTCAAGATATTTCATCCAGTGCCACCATCCTGTAGGCATAAACAAGGTGTCACCATGCTCAAGGAAGCATTCAATACCTTCTACACCATCCAGTGCAGGGAATTTCGTGAAATCAGGGTTTTCAATATCATAATCTTCCAATGCATAGGTTGCATAAGGGATCTGGTACAACCTTTCTTTCCATTTATAATCAAAAAGAATGATATGCTTCCTTCCGTTGAAGTGCGTATGGAAAATGTGCGCCATATCTATATCGAAATGTAGGAAGGTTACAGATCCTTTTCCACCAAAGAACATATTCGGATATTTATCAAGGAAACCGCCCATAAGCTCTTTAGGAGAAATATAATCTTCCAGAAGTTTGGGAGCATATTTTATCGGGTCAAAAAGGAAAATTCTAAGATCAGTAGGTTCTCTCTTAATAAGATCAATATAATCTCCGAATTTCATTTTGGCTGCAGAAGCATTGATGGGAGCAGAAGGATCTGCCTTTGAGCTGTCATATAACGGGACCTCCACGTCTCCTACAACCTCCTTCATATATTCCATTGTCCATTTCTGGTAAGCAGGCCACTTTTTTGCCATATTTTTGATGACAACGGGCCTTCTTGGCTTTAGATATTTTTCGTAGAATTCCTCTTTAGAAATATCGTCTACAACATCTATAGGCTTTAAAATAATTCCCATTTTGTAAATTTTATGTTACAAAATTATTAAATAAATATTTATGTACCAGTGATTAATTTTTTTTTAATCTATGATTCAAATCAGATTTTACTATTTAGTCTAAATAAAAAATGTTAACAAATAGTAGTATCTGAGCATTTTTTCAATATTCTTATTAATCCCAAAAATGCTCTTATAAAATACTTACAGGATAGAAGCATATAAAAAACCATTCAGAATAGAATAGATTCCTTTTATTAACAGACGATTTCCATAAAAATATATCAATTAAAGAATAAAAGTTATTTGACTGTTATCAATTCAATATCCGGAGATATATTTTTAGATTCTATTTTTGTAAAACAGATCAAGTTTGAATAGAAGTATTTTTTTCTTTTAAAGAAAACAGAATAACTATTTTTATAGTGATAAGATTTAACTTTACATCCAAAAACAAATCTTTAAAGAAAGTGTAACGAAAAGCTACAAAGATTAACTAATTACTCAAATAGTGAATATGAAAAAAAATATTTCCTTATTTCTGACGCTTTCTATGGTCGTCTTCACCTTCGCACAGAAAACAATTTCCGGAAAAATTACAGATGACGATGGGGTAGCTATACCCAGTGCGAGTGTAACCATTGAAGAACCTGGTAAAGATGCAATTCTTGCTTACGGGATTACCAATTCCAAAGGCGAATACAAGGTAACCTTTACATCTCAGGAACCCAATGTGGATCTTAAAGTGAAGGCATTTAACCAAAAACCGCTTACAAAGCAGATTAGCAACAGTGATCAGACCCTTAATTTTAAAATGCAGTCTGAAGCTACAGAAATTAAGGAAGTACAGCTGAAAACCAAAATGATCACCGCAAGAGGAGATACCATTTCCTATGATCTTAAGGCTTTCAACAGTAAAAATGACAGAACCCTGGCGGATGTGATGAAGAAAATTCCCGGAATTGAAGTGAATACAGACGGAACAATTCTCTATCAGGGTAACGCGATCAATAAATTTTACGTTAATGGGAAAGATCTTATGGAAGGTGGTTATGGAACCATTAACAATTCTCTGCCAAAAGATGCCGTACAGAAAGTGGAGGTCCTTGAAAATCACCAGCCTGTAAAGATCCTTCAGGATAAAGTACCTTCAGATCAGGCAGCTATCAATATTAAGCTTAAAAATTCTGTAACCATGACTGGCCGCGGCGAAGTAGGGTCCGGTTTTGGAGATCCCTGGCTATGGAATGTAAAGCTTACACCTATGTTTTTCGGGCAGAAAAGCCAGTGGGTAGTGAATTACAAAACCAATAATATGGGTGAGCAGGTGGAAAACGAAGGGAATATTTTGGCATTTGGAAACGGATGGGAAGGAAAAAGAATTAATGCATCACAAAACGACTGGCTGAATGTTGAAAAAGCAAATACTCCAAATTTACCGGTTAAAAGATATTTGTTGAACAATGTTCATTATCTGTCCGTAAACTATCTTACAAATATTGATAAAAAGAAAGAATGGGAGCTGAAGGTTAATGCAAATTACACCAACAATGCCGTTGAAAGAGAAGATTATAATGAAACCACTTATTTTCCAACCAATCAGAGACCACAACAGTCTACGGTGATAATGAGTACAAAAAATAATTTTTATACGGATAAACTAAAAGGTGAATTGATCTTTACTAAGAATGCCAAAAAAGGGTTCTTCAAAAATACAACAAGCTTCAGCCAGTTCTGGAACGCAGACAGGGCTTTTGCAGACAGAGCGGGAAGATCAGGAAATCAGTCTTTGGAATCTCCTACATCATCCTTCCAAAACTCATTGAGTACTATTATTCCATGGGGAGAAAAAATGGTTAATTTCAAATCCTATATCAATTATCAGGATGATCAGCAGACGTTGAAAATAGATCCTGCAAGCTATTTACAGTTGCCATACAAACTTCCAAAAGCAAATCCGAATGATCCGAATGAAAAAGATCAATATGGTATTGTATATTTTGCCCCAGGAACTTCAGCATTACAACAATTCAGGCTAAAAACTTTAGATACTTCACATTCTGCAAATATCAGTTTTTCTACAAAAGGATGGACATTCACTCCTCAAGTAGGATTGGATTTCTCTACAGATAAACTTAATACCAACTTTGATGGGCAGGCAATTCCAAATCCTTCTATTCCGAATGACGTTCCGCCAAATTTCAACAGTAGTATTTATGAAAATAACCTGAAATTTACAGAAATTGTTCCTTCGGCTTCGGTAGGTATTAATTATAAATCTGAAGCCTGGAGTATTTTTGCTAATTTTCCAGCAAATTTCAACAGTATTAAAGCTGAGGATAATCTTAGAGGGGTTTCAAAATCATTAAATAAAACAACATTTACTCCTAATGCATTTATTCAGTATTCATTTGCTTCATTTTGGAAAGCAAGTCTGAATGGAAACATCAGTAATAATTTTGGAGATATTCAGACGGCTTATGCAGGATATATGTTATTAAGTCCAAGAGGATTTAATGTGATGGATCCAAACAATCCAATCCCTCAAACAACTTCAAAAAGTGCAGGTTCAAGAATTGAATATAGAAATCCATTAAACAATCTATTCTTTAATGTAAATTATTTATTAAGCGATAGTAAAAGAAATCTGCTTTCCTCTCCAATTTTGGATGTGGCAACAGGTTCCACCTTAATTCAATACATTGAAAGAGAAAACCACTCAAAAAGTAACAAATTCAGTGTTGAGGTTGGTAAATATTTTCCAAAATTCAAAACCAATGCTTCTGTAAGCTTTGGAAATACATTGTCAAAATCCGATGCATTCTTGGATGACACTCAATATTTAAGCAAAAACAATACACAGACCTACGGATTTAAGTTCAATAATACCTATTTCAGCTGGGCCAGTATAGATTATACCCTTAATTTAACAAGAAACAAACAGGATAATATTGGTTTAAGTGCCAATCAAAGCAGACTTGGGGTCAATTCAGGGTTCAATCACAATTTGGCAGTTTACCTCTACCCATTAGAAAACCATACGGTAGGATTTAATTGGGACCAGGTGAATACAAGTGATGGAATTAACAAATACAAGAATGCATTCTATGATATTTCGTACCAGTTTTCATGGTCTAAAAAGAAAATTGATTTTGAAATTAAATGGTTGAATATTGCCAACAGAAAATTCTTTGAAACCTATAATATCAACCAAACAACGAACAGTTCTTCTTACACGAAGATACAACTCCGTCCAAGCCAGGTAATGCTTACTGTAAAATTCAACTTTAAATAAATAAAAACCAATCCAGCCGGATTGGTTTTTTTGTTGAGATATATAATGGTTGATTAAAAAGCCTGATGATCAGCAGAAGGGCCATAGCTTCCGGGTAGAGGAATGTCATTGATCCTGTAATACACACCCAATTGGGCTCTGTGATGAGTAATTTGATTCAAAGCATGACGGATGGATTCATATTTAGACCATTTCGCGAGCTCCTCACCATTATTTTTCAGCGCCCAGGTTTCATTAAGGTTATTTTCCGTAGCATTTTCAAGAGCTTCTTTTCCAAATTTAAAATTCTTGTCGAGAGTCTGAAGGAGATCTGCTCGTGTAGAAAGTTGCTTGGGCTGATAATCCCCGCTGCCAAAATCAAGTTCTGAAGTACTGAGCATAGTATTAGGCCATTCAAATATTTCAGCAATGTGGGTGGCCAGAGGCAGCATTTTCATACTTTTTTCATGAGGGGCAAAGTTATTTTTTTCTTCAGGATAAGTTTCAAAGAATTTTCTGGTGGTCTGGTATTCAGCTTCCAGCTCATTTTTAAATTGTGATAAAGTATCCATAATATTTTGTTTTTGAAGACATTAAAATTAAAAATTTTAACGCTGAAAATGTTGTAAGAGAATCATAAATTTTGCAGTCTCCTGTAGAAGCCATCCATTTAAGAAAATAGGAAGGTGTAGAATTTCGACAATAAACTCAACTAAAAAATAAATTGGAAAAAAACTGTAACAAATTTTCAAAAGTGATTACTAATTAACAAAACTTGAGAAATGAAAAAGCTATTTTCAGTATTTCTTATCGCACTTTTTGCCTTTGCTAATGCTCAGGATAATAAAGAAACAGCCAATAGGTTCTTTTATGAGCTTACTTTTAAGCCCAAAAAAGACTCTGCAAAGCTGGATAAGCTGATTACGATTTTGGATATTACCCCTAAAAAGTCTATTTATCAGGATTATACCATTCCTTCACAGGATTCCATTATCAAACTTGCTGTAGAAGAAATGGAGAAATCAAAAACCTGGAAGGATATTTCGAAGCTCATCAGGATGCCTAAGTTTGCTTACAAGATTGTAAAAACATATCCGGAAATGAAACAACAATACATCGATAGGGTAAGCATGAATTTATTCGGATATGATGATCCTGTTAAGTTTACCTGGAATATTCAGCCGGAAAAACAAAAAATAGGGGAATACAACACCCAGAAAGCTACTACAGAATACGGGGGAAGAAAATGGACTGCATGGTTCAGTTCAGATATTCCCTTTCAGGATGGTCCTTATAAATTTTATGGTCTTCCAGGCTTAATTGTGAAGATTGAAGATGATGAGAAAAATTACTCATGGATGTTGAGTGGGAATAAAAAGATAGAAAACTACGATGAACTGTCTTATTCGGATAAGATCAACGCGAAATATGGAGTTTCCAATACTGTAACACCTACTACCAAAGAAAAATTTGATAAAGCTTACGCAAGCTTTAAACAGGATCCAATGGCAGAAATCCGTCAGAAAGTATCTCCGGAAATGATGAATATGAAGATGCCGGGATCTGATGTAACCATTGGAGATGCATTGAAAAGACAGGAAAAAATGACCAAGGATTATTTTAATGCCAATGATAATCCTATCGAAAAGGTACAAGCTTCTTCAGATAAAAAGAAAAAATAAGCATTCATATCAACTAAATTATATTCCGAATCAACCCAGGTACAGTAATGTATTTGGGTTGATTTTTTTTATCACAGAAACGTTATTTAGATTAAATTTAAATAGCGTATATTTGCACTACAAAAAATCAGGGCTTTGAAAGAGAAAGAATTACATAAATTAAGTGGATTTCCTAAAAACAAGATGGGAAAGATATTGGGATATGATAATGACCATCTTAAAATGCCCAATAAAATTATTGAAATGGGGCTTCTTCCGGAGACCTCATTCAGAATTTTGTACCAGGCCCCATTTAATGGGCCAATGTATGTGGAATTTGGAGCAGAGAAAAGCCGGATTGCTCTTCGTGAGGAAGAAGGAGATTATATCATTGTTGAAGAATTGAATTAATGCAGGCAAATAATAAAAAACAGATACTTTTAGTTGGGAATCCTAACGTAGGGAAATCAACGGTTTTTAATGCGCTTTGTAATAAAAAGCAGAAAACCGGAAACTATGCCGGTGTTACCGTTGCAAGCCATTCTGGAAATTATACGCATAAAAATGAAGACGTTGAAGTGATTGACCTTCCCGGTTCCTACAGCGTTTATCCAAGTTCAGAAGATGAAGCTATTTTCTCAAAATACCTTCTTGATGAGCAGAAAAACTATGCCGGAGTGGTTTATATTCTTGAAGCATTAAGCTTAAAAAGAGGCCTTCTTCTGTTTCAGCAGATCCAGGATCTTGGAATTCCGATGATTCTGATTGTTAATCAGATTGATCAGGCAGAAAGAAGAGGGATTACAATAGATATTCAGAAATTTTCTGAGGCATTAGGGATTACAATTATCCAGACCAATGCCAAAGAGCAGATTGGGATCAATGATGTGAAAGATGCTGTTTATAGCAACGAGTTTGTAAAAACAGATAAAGTATCTTTTGAAACTCCGAATGAGCACAGGGATTTCATTCAAAAAATTGTATCTCACAAAGGTTTTGATAATGAGTATAAAGCCTGGATGAGCCTTTCTTTGGGAACAGACCTTGGCAGAATAGAATCTGTAATGGATCAGATTAATGCTTCTGAAGCTAAAAGCTTGGTTCCTAAAAGGCTACAGGTTCAGGAAACAGTTAGGAGATACCAGAATATAGATAGGGTACTAGAGAATGTGATCTCCAAAAAGCCCCAGTTCAAAGAGCTCCTGACAGAAAAACTGGATAAGGTTTTGGTACATAAATTCTGGGGGTATGCGGTTTTCTTGATGATCCTGTTGGTGATCTTCCAGAGTGTTTTCTTTCTGGCAGAATATCCGATGAATTGGATTGATGGGTTTTTCTCATGGTTGTCGGCATTTACCAGTGAGCATTTGCCGGAAGGGCCTGTTAATTCACTGATTTCTAACGGAATTATTCCGGGAATCGGAGGTATTGTAGTTTTTGCACCACAAATAGGTATTCTACTTTATTTCCTTTATTTATTGGAAGATTCCGGATATATGGCCAGAGTGGTCTTTCTGATGGACAGGATCCTTCGTCCTTTTGGGCTGAATGGAAAAAGTATTGTTCCCCTGGTTTCAGGGACTGCCTGTGCAATTCCCGCCGTTATCTCCACAAGAAATATTGAGAACGTTAAAGAAAGATTGCTGACAATATTGGTAACACCATTCATGACGTGTTCTGCAAGGCTTCCGGTATACAGTATCATTATCGGACTAATCATTTCAGAAGGATCCTTTTTAGGAATAAAATATAAGGCTTTGGTGCTGATGGGAATGTATCTGTTAGGCTTTTTAGTAGCCTTATTTTCCGCATCAATTCTTAAAAGATTTATTAAAGATAAAGGGAAAACCTATTTGGTAATGGATCTTCCTGCTTATAAAAAACCGCTTTTCGGATATGACTTTAAAATGGTTTTGGGTAAAGTATGGGATTTTATTACAGGAGCAGGGAAAATAATCTTCATTGTAAGTATTATTATCTGGGTTTTAAGCTATTTCGGACCTAAACAAAAACCTGACCAATTTGTTGCTGCAGATGTTCATCTGGATCATTCTTACCTTGCCAAAATGGGGAAAGGAATAGAACCGATAATTGCTCCGCTGGGCTACGACTGGAAAATGGGTGTAGGGATCCTGACGAGCTTTGTAGCCAGAGAAGTATTTGTAGGTACCATGTCAACACTCTACAGCCTTGAAGATGATGCTCCGGAAGTAAAAGTGATAGATAAAATGAGAAGAGATGTAAAACCAAACGGGGAAAAAGTTTTCAGCTTTGCAACCGGGATTTCCGTACTTCTTTTCTATGCATTTGCAATGCAGTGTGTTTCTACACTGGCAGTAGTCTACAGAGAAACCAAAAGCTGGAAATGGACTGGCTTCCAGGTGGCTATGATGACAGGTTTGGCATATTTTGTGTCGATGATAGTATATCAAATTTTAAAGTAATGGATTCTTCATTAATTTTTCAATATGTACTCGTTGCGTTAATAGTAGCATTTGCCTGCTACTCTTTATTCAAAGTACTTAAAAAGAATTTTGCGCCTAAGAAATTCAGTTCCAAAAGATCTGCTTGTGATAAAGACTGTGGCTGCTCTTAACATAGCTTCCACCTGATAATTAAAAAAAATGTAGTATTTTCATTTTTTTAATTTAAAATATTCAGATTGAGTCTTAGAAGTACAGGATTTGCTGTATTATGGAGAGATACCGCAGATATTAAGTCTTATGCGGATCAGGTGATGATCCGTGCCCAATATTGAAAGTTATATTTTTACAGAAGGGGAGGAAGAAATGCAAAGCAGCGGATATTTTCTATCAACAATAAAACAAAAGTTTCCTTATCCATAGATTATAGGATGATAAGTGCAACCTTATCATTTACCCCCAAATTTTTCTCGGGAAATAAAGATAATGATCTGAAAGGAAACAGTTCTTATACAGACTTCAGCTTCAGATTTTTCCCTAAAAGATTTATCCAGACTTTTTATTACAAAAATGTAAAAGGCTTTTACATTGAAAATATGCAAGAAGTTGCACCACCCAGAGTGGTAGAGAATACTTATGATAAAATCCAAAAAAAGATCCCTGTTTTATAAGGTGACTGTCTTTTTAAGTATCTTTGTTTCGCATAAATTATTACACTAATCAATAAGAAATAAAAACAGAATGTCGTTAATAAAATCTATTTCGGGAATTCGCGGAACCATAGGTGGAAAAGTAAATGATAACCTAACCCCACTTGACGTGGTAAAATTCGCTTCTGCATTCGGAACATGGCTTCAGAATAATAAAAATAAAAAAAACTTAACCCTTGTCATCGGAAGAGACGCAAGAATCTCAGGACAGATGGTTTCTTCACTGGTTACAGCAACATTACAGGGGCTGGGAATCAACGTGGTTGATCTAGGCCTTTCCACAACACCTACCGTTGAAGTAATGGTTCCTGAATTGAAGGCAGACGGAGGAATTATCCTTACTGCATCCCACAATCCAAAACAATGGAATGCCCTTAAGCTTTTAAATGAAAAAGGAGAATTTATCAGCGGTGAAAATGGAGCAGAGGTACTTGCTTTGGCAGAAAGTGAAGATTTCAACTATGCCGAAGTGGATGATCTTGGAAAATACGAAACAAGAAATGATGCTTTCGATATCCATATTCAGCAGATTCTCGATTTACCAATGGTAGATGTTCAGGCTATTAAAGCTAAAAATTTCAAAGTGGTACTGGATGCTGTAAATTCTACAGGAGGAATTGCCATTCCTATGCTGTTAGATAAATTAGGTTGTGAAACTGTTAAATTATACTGTGAACCAACAGGTCATTTCCCACACAATCCTGAACCGTTGAAAGAGCATTTGGGAGATATCTGTGAACTGGTGAAAAAAGAAAATGCAGATTTGGGAATCGTTGTGGACCCGGATGTAGACAGATTAGCGCTGATTGATGAAAAAGGCGAAATGTTTGGCGAAGAATATACATTGGTAGCCGTTGCAGATTATCTGTTACAACATAAAAATGGAGTAGCTGTCTCTAACCTTTCTTCAAGCCGCGCTTTGAGAGACGTTGCCCAGTCTCACAAATCAGAATATTTTGCAAGTGCTGTAGGAGAAGTAAATGTAGTAACACTCATGAAAGAGAAGAATGCGGTAATTGGGGGTGAAGGTAACGGAGGAATTATCTATCCTGATCTTCACTACGGAAGAGACTCCCTTGTAGGAGTTGCCTTATTCCTTACTCATCTGGCAAAAGAAAATAAAACAGTTTCCGAATTAAGAGCAGGATATCCGAGCTATTTCATGGGAAAAAAGAAAATAGAACTTACTCCTGAAATTGATGTAGACGCAATCCTGAGCAAAATGGAGAAAGAATATGAGAATGAAGAAGTATCTACCGTGGACGGTGTTAAAATAGACTTTGAAAACAACTGGGTTCACCTTAGAAAATCCAATACAGAGCCAATCATCAGAATTTATACAGAAGCTAAATCTCAGGAAGAAGCAGATAAACTGGGAGATGATATCATTGCCAAGATTAAAAGTTTAATTTAAATAAATCATAAGAACGGGCTAGCTCCGTTCTTTTTTTTATCCGATGTTTGAACATATCAAGAACAGATTTCCCCTTCCCAAAGAGAAATGGAGAAAATTCATAGGAAACTTTGAACGGATGGAAGTACCTGCCAAAACCCTGCTTTTGAATGAAGGAGAAGTCTCAAATAACGCATTCTATCTGGAAAAAGGAATTGTGAGAGCCTGGTATAACAATGACGGTAAAGATGTAACTTTTCAGTTTTTCCTGGAAAATACTATGTTTTCCTCGTTGGAAAGCTTTAAAAAAGGACTTCCCAGTATGGTTTCCTTTGAAACGGTAGAACCCTGTATTTTATATAAAATTACAAAACCTGATGTAGAAGCATTTCTGGAAGATGTATATGAACATCCTGAGCTCAGAACCTTTTTTATGGATGCCCTTTTTGAGAGAATCTTCGACTAGATGAAGCATTTCTTTTCATTTATAAAAGATACACCACAGCAAAGGTATATTCAGCTCGCTCAGCAAAAACCGGAAATCATTAAAAGAGTTCCCCAGCATTATATTGCTTCATATTTGGGAATTACAACAGTACATCTCAGCAGGATAAAGAGTAAAATATTGAAAGAAAAGCTTTATTAAGCGGGAAGCAGGAGGATGGAAGAGATAAGTTTCTGGCAGTCGATATGCCGGTATACATTTGCTGTTCAAATAAATTATTTTTTACCGCAACAGACGCAAATTTAAAAAGAATATTAAAAAAATGTCCGCAAAGGTGTTTCACTCAGCAATGACAACTTTCTTAGCTGAACAAATATCCCTGCGCCCGAAAAATAAAGTGATACAATAATCGGGGATCAAGCGCAAAAGTTGGGGACTAGGCAAAAAGTTTAGCTAATCTGAAGATAAAAAAGGTTCTGTCTTTTACTCCTCTGAGCTGCATTCTGAAGTTTTTTATTTTCGCATTGAAAGATTCAGCAGCAGCATTGGTGCTTCTTTGATCAAAGTAGTTGAGAATATTTCTATAATGATTCATTATTGTTTTTCTTAAGGTAGAAAAAGATTTAAAATCTGCTTCTTCCACATTTCTAAACCAATGGGCCAGTTTAGTCATTGCTACAGATTTCGAAATATTTTGGTTATAAATTTTTCTAAGTCCATCAGTCAATTCATATGCCTGTTCCAGATCAGGATACTGGGTAAAAAGGATCGAAGCTCTTTGTTTCTGGGACAGAGTCCATTTCTCACGGCTTTTATATAGTAAATACCTGCTTCTTGCCAGGAGCTGTTTCCGGGTATCTCCGTTTGCAAAAACTTCTGTTTCAGCTGAGTGACTGTTAAAAGGATTGTTTTCCATTTCAATAGCCTCCCAGCGATGCCTGATCCTGATCTCCTGAAGGGCCTCTATGGACAGCTTCTGAACATGAAAACGATCAATAACCTGTACTGCATCAGGAAAGCAGCGTTGGGCAATACGTTTCATGGAACCCGCCATATCCAATGTAATTTCGTTTACCTTCATCCGAAGTTTTCTGCTGATCTTCAAAAGATGTGTGATGACAAAATCACTTTGGGTACCTTTTATCATAGCAACAATACTTCCTTTTCTCCCTTTTGCTTTTTTGGAGGTAAGAACGGTATAAAGTTCTCCATCAGATAATGCTACTTCGTCTAAAGATAAGGAGGCTGAGACATTTTCAGGGTAAATGATCCAGTCCTCTGCGTGCGGTTTTTGTTCCCAGCTATGATATTCGCTGAGATTATTCTTGTATTGCCTCTGGAAGGTCTTGCCTTTGATCCCGAAAAATTCTGCTATAACTTTTAGGGGAAGAGCTTTAGTGTCGGCTAATTTTTTTTAAGAAGCCTGCCAAATCCTTTGTCATCCGTGTGCCTTTCGCTACAAGCTGCCAGTCTCTCTGAAGGATCTCACCGGAGGATTTATCTGTCCATCTTCTTCTTTTCACATGGAGCTTTACGATTTTACCCCGTAATGGATAATCATCTACAATGATTTCAGGTAAAAAGCCCTTGGATTCAAATCTCCTTTCTTTAAATTCATGGGGAATACTATTTCTTTCTTCAAAATAAATATGAAGTTCTGCATCATGAGTTTCTGCTTTGAGGATATCAAAGTGCTCTACTAAAAATTCCGGAAGTAATAATTTAAGAAGGTCGTGATCGCTTAACATGATGCAAAGATAAAACTACTTAACATTCCCCCCAACTTTTGAGACTGAGCCATAATCGGTTTGTAATCCTTGCATTTATTATCCTTTATCAGTATTGATGGTCTTCAATAACTTCCAGCCTCCTGCTTCCATCTTCCTTCCTAATTGATAACAAATGTTATCGTCTGCCCATCTCCCTGCTTCCTAATTTTGTACAAAAAATATAAAACAATGAAAGCAGCAGTAGTATTTGAAAAAGGAGGTATTCCTCAATATACAGATTTTCCCGAACCGGAAATATCAAGTAAAAACGAAGTTATGGTCACTGTAAAAGCAGCGTCCATCAAAAATCTAGATAAAGCAAGAGCCGGTGGAAAACATTATTCTACAGAAAAAGGAGCCCATCAGCCCACAATTGTAGGCACAGATGCAGTAGGCTATCTTGAGGACGGATCAAAAGTTTATTTCTTCAGTAAAAAGGGAACTGTTGCGGAAAAAGCCATTGCCAATCCGCAAATGATGGTACCTATTCCTGAAGGGCTGGATTTTTCTGTAGCAGCGGCTCTTCCTAACGCGGTAATGGGCTCGGCAATGGCATTAAAATTCAAAGCTGGTATACAGCCGGGAAGCGTTGTCCTTGTGAATGGAGCCACAGGAATTACAGGTAAAATTGCGGTTCAGATAGCAAAAGTGTATGGAGCCGGGAAGATTATTGTTACGGGGAGAAACGAAGAATCCCTGCAGAACCTTCGTAAATTAGGTGCTGATGAGGTTATTTCCCTGCAGTTAAGTGATGAAGATTTTAAAAGGAAGATAAAGGAACTTCATAACGAAGCACCTGTCGATATTATTATCGATTACATTTGGGGACATTCTGTGGAACTCATTTTATCAGCATTTAAAGGTGACGGAACTTTTTCCCATAAAACGAAACTCATTACTGTTGGCGGGATGAGCGGTGATATCATCCAGTTATCTTCACAGATTCTAAGAGCAACAGATATCCAGATTTCTGGATCGGGATTGGGAAGCTGGACCGAGGAAGAATCTGCTCTTTTATTTTCAGAAATTATTCCCGAAATGTTTCAGGCTGCCGCAGATGGAAAAATAAAGATAGAAACCGAAAATGTTGATATAGAAAATATCGAAGCGGCATGGAATGCTGAGATACAAACAGGAAAGAGGCTTGTAGTAAGAATTTAACCCCAATTTCCGTTTTTTTATCCACAATCCTTTTATCGGTTTTCTTTTTTTACTATTTTTATAATAGAAATTTATGAAATGGATAATTCAAAAAAAAGTTGCAACTTTGCATAAATATTTGAATATCAGTTTCAGATATATTATTAATTAATAAAGTTTGCCGAGGTCTGTAAGGAAATTCAGGCATTGGGCTGACGAAGAGGACACTATTGGAAGAGTATTTTGGAAATGAACTTGTGAAAAAGTTCGAAGAAATGATGGAAAACAATGACGAATTCTACTTCGATACCGAGGAGTTGGAAGATATCATTGTTTATTATTTGGAGCTGGGTGATTTTAATTACGCTGATATGGCTGTTAATTATGGGCTGAAGCTTCACCCCAATTCATTAGATATCAAGATCAAAAGACTTGAAATTCTTCTGGAATGGGAAGAATATAATACGGCGAAAGAGCTTATAGACGAACTGAAAGGTTCATCTATGGAAAATACAGACTTTTTAGTTTGTTACGCCAAGTATTATTCGAACCTGGGTAACCCTAGAAAATCCATTGAAATCTGTAAAAAAGCCCTTACGCTGGAGGAAGAAGAAAACTTCCTTCACAACTTTATTGCAGATGAATATGTAAATCTGGGTGATCCCTTCAACGCTCTTAAACATTACAGAAAAGCACTTAAAGAAGATCCTTCAGATGAATATTCGCTGGAGAATGCAATGGTGTGTTTCAGTGATCTGAATAAGAGTGAGGAGGCTATTGCCTTTCTTAATGAATATTTGGACGAATTCCCTTATTCCGAAACCGCCTGGTTTGAATACGGGCAATTCTACTTCAACAGAAAGAATTTTGATGAAGCTATAAAAGGATACGACTATTTATTGGCCATTAATTCAAATTCTGTAGGAGTATATGCTAATAAGGCAGCTTGTTATGAAGCTTTAGGACAATATCAGAAAGCAATTGATACGTATGAGGAAATGCTTGAACTTGAATATACCAAAGCATTCACATACTATAAAATCGGATTGTGTAATAAAGCTTTAAAACAGCCCATTTTAGCTTTAAACTCATTTCAGAAATCGCTTAGAGAAGACCCACAGTTTTATCTGGCCATGATGGAGCAGTCTTATCTATATGAAGAAATGGGTGGTATGTCTGAAGCCCTTCATTTTGCTAAAGAAGCAACACAGCTGAATGAAAATAATCTTGATTATCAGAAAAGATTAGCATTCCTGTTTATTGATTCAGGGAAATTTGAAGAAAGTCTTTCCTGTCTTAAAAAGCTGGTAGATGCTGAACCGTCAAGGTTTTACAATTGGTATGCCTATTCAGAAGTGTTAATGCTTGTTGGGGAATATGAAGAAGCTGTTACTGTTTTAAATGCAGCAATCAGGCATCATAACAGAGCAGAATTATACTACCAGTTAAGCAACTGTTTTTTCAACCTGAAAGATCAGGATAAAGGAATAGAATCGCTTCAGAAAGCTTTGGAGCTGGATCCGTCCCTGGTAAAGGATATGCAAAAAAAATATCCATTTATTAAGGAAGAAGTTAAAAAGGTGAAGGTAAGTAAAGTGAAGAAAAAGAACTAAGTGTATACTAAATAAAGTTGAAAGCCTGCAGAAATGCAGGCTTTTTTATTGTTTATTATTTTTTTGGATTACTTCTTAAAAAGATTAGCCCGGCAATAATAATTCCTGCTCCAATAAATTGCATAACCGTTAGCTTTTCACCATCAATGATTCCCCAGATAATAGCTACAATAGGCATGATAAGAGTAACTGTTGAAGCAAAAAGCGGGGAGGAAACCTTTAATAGCCTGTAGTTCATAGTCATAGCAAGTCCGGTTCCAAAAATAGAAAGTAGACTTACAAACATAAGTCCAAGCATATTGTCCTTAGAAAAACTGAATTCAGAAAAGAATCCCGTACTGGCAAGAGCGATAACGGAGGGAAAAAATAAAACAAAAGAAAAGATGAAAGAAGATAAAACTACGGAAGAAACCTCCATAAGTTTTGATTTCACCGTTGTTGTACTCATAGCATAGCATAAAGTAGCCAGTAACAGCAGTAAAATTGGGATCATTTTCAATTCTCCGCTGTCGCCTCCTCCAAAAGCCAGGATACAGACACCGGTAAAGCTTATGAGCGTTCCTGTGATTTGTTTTTTCGTTGTTTCAAACTTCCATACCAAAGCACCTACGATAATAACGAATATAGGCATCATAGAGTTGATGATCCCTGCAATACTGCTTGAAACTTCCTTTTCTGCGATCGGGAAAAGGAACATGGGAATAAAGTTTCCGGTTAAGGCAGCCAGAATAAGCCACTTTATATGTTTTTTCGGGAAAAGTTTATAATTGGAAATAGCAATAGGAAGCAAAATAATACCAGCAATAAGAACCCTCAATGATCCTACCTGATACGGATTGAAATGATCCAGTGATTTTTTGATTAAAATAAAAGAAGATCCCCAAATAATGCTTAAGGTGGCCAGAAGAAGCCATTTTTCTTTATCTGCGTTCATTGTTCTCGTGTAGGATTTTTAAAAATTCTTTCTTCGGAATCATCTTGGCGCCAAGACTCTCCAGGTGTTCAGTATGAGACTGACAGTCAATTAATTCAATCTGATCTTTATTGCTTTCCACAAAGTGAATAAAGCCGGCTTTTGAAGCATTGCTGACTTTTGCGAACATGCTTTCGCCACAGAATACATTTCCGATCTGTAAGCCGTAAAAGCCACCTACCAATTCTTCATCCTGCCACACCTCAATACTTCTGGCCAGGCCATATTCATGAAGTTTGATGAAAGAATGCATCAGTTCATCAGAAAGCCATGTTCCGGATTGTCCTTTACGTACAGCCTGCTGACAGTTTCTAATGACCTCTCTGAAATTTTTGTTCTCGGAAAAAGTAAAAACATTTCTGTTTAATAGCTTTCTCATTGATTTTGAAACCTTTATTTCAGCGGGTACTAAAACAAATCTCGGATCAGGGCACCACCACAGAATTTCCTCTCCCGGATTATACCAGGGGAAAATCCCCAATTGATAAGCGAACCAAATGCGTTCTATAGACAGGTCTCCACCGTAGGCAATAAGCCCGTCATGTCCATCATATACCTCAGGATCAGGGAATGAAATCTCGTTTTCGTCTAGTCGGACCATTTTTTTAGAAAAAAAATCCTACTTTATAAGAAAGCAGGATTTATATTTGATTTAATTCTTTAATTAGAAAGGTAAATCATCATCATCATCTCCGGCAAACGGATTCTCATTAGAAACAGGAGATGCTGATTGCTGAGGCATAGCCTGAGTAGGTTCTGATCCGTTATCAAAAACTTTTTCTACTCTCCATCCTGTAATAGAGTTGAAGTATTTCGTTTCACCTTGTGGAGAAATCCATTCTCTACCTCTGATATTGATTCCTATCTTTACATTTTCACCTTCTTTAAGGTTATCTAACAAACTAATTTTATCAGATAAAAATTCTATGTTTATCGGCTGTGGATACTGTTCCTGGGTTAAAATAACCAATTCTCTTTTTTGAAATCCACTTGCAAAAGTTTGAGTTTCAAAAAGTTTCTTTACCGTTCCTTGTAATTCCATATCGTAATTATTAACGTTGTAAAAGTAAGAAAATGAAATGTAATAATAGGTGCCACTGAAAAAAAAACTGGAAATTTTAATTTTTTTCTCGAAAAAGTTTGGAGGTAAAGGAAATTGTCCTATATTTGCACTCACAAAAACGAAGCAAGCTCTTTAAAACTTACAATACAAAAAACCAGCGGATGTGGTGTAATTGGTAGCCACGCCAGACTTAGGATCTGGTGCCGTGAGGCGTGGGGGTTCGAGTCCCTTCATCCGCACTATGCGAAAATAGCTCAGCTGGTAGAGCACAACCTTGCCAAGGTTGGGGTCGCGGGTTCGAATCCCGTTTTTCGCTCCACACCATGCCCTGGTGGTGGAACTGGTAGACACGCAGGACTTAAAATCCTGTGCCTCTTTTGGCGTGCGGGTTCAAGTCCCGCCTGGGGTACAAAGCCCTCTGTATTTCGTTACGGAGGGTTTTTTGTTTTTATAGAGAGTGTTCTTTAATTAGAATTTCTTATATTTGTAAGAGAATAGATTTTGAATCTGTGGAAAACAGATCAATATAACCGGCGGATGTGGTGTAATTGGTAGCCACGCCAGACTTAGGATCTGGTGCCGTGAGGCGTGGGGGTTCGAGTCCCTTCATCCGCACCAACAAAAAGTAGGATTTGCTTTCAAATCCTTTTTTTGTACCACACACCGGCCCTGGTGGTGGAACTGGTAGACACGCAGGACTTAAAATCCTGTGTCCGCAAGGACGTACGGGTTCAAGTCCCGTCTGGGGTACAAAAACCCTCTGTATTCAAAATACGGAGGGTTTTTTGTTTTTCAATGGAAATATTTTTTGTTGCCTTTATATTGAATTCATTATAATTTTAAAATATTCTACCCAAAAGAGAAACAATAGAATGTCTTTTGGTACATTTGCTTCAGAAAAAATAAAACCATGAAATTATCCAATACTATTGTAGTCGTAAGCATGATAGCTGCTTCTAACCTATTATTCTCACAAACATCCAGCGAAAACAAAGCCAAAGAAATTATTGAAAAAGCCATTCAGGCAGAAGGTGGGAAAAAGCTTCTGAGCAGTATAAAAACGCTTTATACCAAATCTGAAACGGTGATGGACGGGCGAAATGTGAATTGGATCACAAAGGAAATGGTACCCAATAGAGGAAGTTTTGAAATTGAATATCAGGGAAGAATTGTTTACAGATCGTGGTTTGATGGAAAAACAGGCTATGAATTGGTAAACGGAGAAAGGAAGGTTGCTGACCAGGCTGAATTTAAGGATAAAGCTGACAGAAAGTATATCATGAATGGACTTGTTTATACAGATCCCAAGCTATATAAGATTGAACTTATTGAAGAAAATCCTGATAAGATGTATTATAAAATAAAGGCCACCTATGTAACCGGAAAAGTGACTTACCTGTACTATGATGTAAAATCATTTTTTCTGAATAAAGAGGAAACGGTGGAAAATGGTGAAAAGAATTCTTTTTCAACGGTTTTACAAAGTGATTATAAAAAATTTGGTGAGCTTTGGTATGCTACTAAATCGACTTTTATTTCTGAAAGTGGAAATCAGGAAGTTCGTCTTGTAGATTTGTACTATAATAAAAATATTGAGGAAAAAGATTTTAAATAAATCTTTGACTGAATTTCGTCATTACTTATTTTCCAGTTTCTCCAGTCTTTCGAAAATGCTTGTGAAAATATTTTTTTCGGCAGTGGAAACATGTCCTACAATTTTATAAAGATCCGGGCTTTCAGTATTGGCATATTCTAAATTTCCATTAGTGTATGCCAATAAATGATAACTTGGATCTCTTTTAAGATCAGCTTTATTCAAGAACAGGATATCTCCATAATGATAAGGAGAAAGCAATTGCTTTTCCGTTGTAAATTCAAATACCAGATCTACAGATGCTAATATCTTTTGAATAATAGCGCTGTTCTCCGGATTATTGCCCCGTAAATTTTGTGGTTCTTTTTCTTGATGAGTATCCATTTCTGGAAAAAGCATCAGTTGATTAGTTTCTGAAACACTGGCTAACTGGCTTTCGTGAAGAGTTTCCGTCAGGAGTTTATCCAGATCCAGACTAAAATGATTGGCCACTTTGAGAATGGTCTCAATCTTTGGTTCTGCCCGCCCTTCTTCATAAGAACTTATTACTCCTCTGTTTAAATCAAGTAAATCTGCAAATGTCTTTTGGCTCAATCCTTTTACCTGTCTTATTTTCTTGATGTTAGCCCCAAATAAGCTCATACTGTCCAATATTTTTTGCAAAGATAGGGCGTATGAAGCATGGTTGCTAAAAACATTTGCAAACATGGTTTCAATTCTTTAAACCTGTGAAAGATAAAATTCCACAGACAAAATCTGTACCCATAATAATGTATAGTTCTGTATCTGTATCCAAAATTAAATACTCCATAATTTTGTTTAGCTAAAGAATAAAATATGGAAACAATTGTTCAACATCAGAAACAGTTTCAATATGCTGAAGCTTATATATCAGACATGTTGGTGCTTAAAAATATTTTTCTGGAAACACAGCATCTGAAGTTTGCAGATCAAAGTTTCGGGCTTCCTTTTCTTTTGGCTAAAAATGTGGATAAGGTCATTGCTTTTGCCAGTCTTATCGTAAATGAAAAGGATGAGATCTCTTTTAAAATCTATGATAAAAGCAGGATGACAGAATCCGAAAAGAGAAATTTCTTCTCCCATGCCGAAAGATATTTTAAAAATAATAATACCCCTAACTTCAATGATCCGGCTCAATTGAAGAGCAGTATCAATAGTATGATCAGATGGCTAAATCCGTAATAAAGACGGGAAAATTGTACATTTACTTAAAACACTGGTTCTATGTCTAAAGATGTTTTGTACCTTAAAATAGCCAATTCTGTCACGGAGCAGATCAAAAGTGAAACCCTTCAGTTTGGAGACAGGCTGCCTTCTCTGAGAAGCGCCCAAAAGCTGTATAATGTAAGCCTGAATACCATAAAACAGGCCTATATGGAGCTTGAAAGCCGTTCTCTGGTAGAATCACGGCCTAAATATGGTTACTATGTAAGCCAGTCTTCCCAACGAAAACTGGCACTGCCTTCTGTAGCACAGATGAAACATTCGGAAGAAGAAAACACTCCTCAGGACCTTTTTGATAAAGTATTCGGTACAATAGCCGGTACGGATGTAACGCAGTTTGCTTTGGGAATTCCGGGGAAAAGCCTTCTTCCGGTAGCCAAGATGAAGAAATGTATGATTGATGTTGTAAAAAAGAAAAGTGACAGTGGCGTCAATTACGAGTCGGTGCAGGGAAGTGAGCAGCTTCGGCGGGAAATTGCGAAATGGTCAATTGTAATGGAAGGGAAAATTACAGAAGATGACCTGGTGATTACTTCCGGTGCGATGAATGGTGTTTATCACTGCCTGATGGCAGTTACGAAACCCGGAGATTGTGTGGCAGTAGAAAGCCCTGTATATTTCGGCATTCTGCAGGCCATTCATTTATTGGGACTGAAAGCAGTAGAAATTCCTACCCATCCTCTTTCCGGTGTGGATCTGGATGCTTTGAAAAAAGTGCTTCCAAAGCTTTCTGCATGCTGTTTTGTAGTGAATTACAATAATCCGTTAGGGTTTCAGATGCCAGATGAGAATAAAAAGCAACTGGTAAAAATGCTTACCGAGCATAATGTACCCCTTATTGAAGATGATGTTTATGGAAATATCTATTTCGGAGCAGGAAGACCAAAGCCCTGCAAATTTTATGATGAAGCAGGAATGGTGATGTGGGTGGGATCAGTTTCCAAAACACTGGCTCCCGGCTTTAGGACAGGATGGGTGGCTCCCGGAAAATTTAAAGAAAAAATTATCCGCCAGAAATTGGTCCAAACGGTTTCAAGCCCATCATTATTTTCAGATGTGATCTCTGATTTCCTTGCGCATGGAAGGTATGATCATCACCTGAGAATGTTCAGGAAAAAGCTCTATGCCAATTATCTTCAGATTCAGAAATCAGTGGCTGAATATTTTCCGGATAATACTAAAGTTTCTGAACCGAAAGGCGGATTTATGCTGTGGCTGGAACTTGATAAAAGAATATGCACTGAAGATTTATACGATGAAGCGGTAAGCCAAAAGGTAAATTTTGCTCCGGGAAGAATGTTTTCGCAATATAATCAGTACCAAAACTGTATGAGGCTAAACTACGCCCTGGAATGGACAGACCGTGTAGAAAGTGACCTTGAAAAGTTGGGGAAAATGATAAAAAACAGAATTTAATAAATTAAAGCGATGAATGATAACAAAAATGAAGTACAAATTGTAGCCTATAAACCTCAATATAAAGAAGCCTTTAAGGCATTAAATGAAGAGTGGATCAAAGCGTTTTTCATAATGGAAGCAAGCGACTATAAACTGCTGGATAATCCTGAAGAATATATTTTGAATAAAGGAGGGCACATTATCTTTGCTTTGCTGAATGGTGAGGTAGCAGGAACTTGTGCATTGGTAAAAACAGATGATAACCCTCTTACTTTTGAACTTTCAAAGATGGCAGTAAGTCCTAAAGCCCAGGGAAAGAAATTAGGATACCTGCTGGGAAATACTTTAATTGAAAAAGCGAAAGAATTAAACGCTGAAAAACTCTACCTCGTAACAAATTCTATCCTGGTTCCGGCTATTAAGCTTTACGAAAAGCTTGGCTTTATGCATACTTCCGTTAGCAATGCCGAGTATGACCGTGCAGATGTTCAGATGGAGATGATCCTCAATAAATGAGAAAAATATTAGAGCAAGGATAGGAATATCTTGTTCTAATATCCAAAGTTTAATTTAATTGCTTCACTGTTTTACTTCCTGATAAAAGCCTTCGCTACAGATTTGTTTTTTTGTTTTCAGAAGCACTTTGTTTAGGTAATAATGCGATTACTGATGAGTAAACCCCTTGCGTACTTTTTATAACCACCATCCTGAAATTCTTTGCTGCTGTTGCGCTAAACCACTTTTTCCTTTTAAAAAGCTATTCCCTCAAATATGATGAGTTTGCCCATCCCAATAAAATTTCCCTATTTTTGTAAAACTCCTTATTTCATTTATGAAAAAAATAATCCTCATCGAAGACGAAACAAGTGTAGTATCTTTTATTAAAAAAGGACTTCAGGAAAACGGCTATGAAATTTCCGTTGCTTTTGACGGGCGCACTGGTGTACAGCTGGTACAGGGCAATGATTTCGATTTGGTGATTTTGGATATTATGCTTCCGGAAATGAACGGATTGGATGTCTGTAAGGAGATCAGAAAAACCAATAACAGTGTTCCGATTCTATTCTTAACAGCTCTGGGAACTTCTGAAAATATTGTTTTGGGATTGGAAAGCGGTGGTGATGATTATTTAGTGAAACCTTTCAAATTTATTGAATTGGTAGCGCGTGTAAAATCTCTACTGAGAAGAAGTCATAATAACATCCCACAGGAAATTATTGAACCAGAACCCGATAATAAACATGTATTTCAATTTTCCGATTTAACAGTAAATGATTATACTAAAAAAGTAACCCGTGCAGGAGAAGAAATTACTCTTACTTCTACAGAGTATAAATTATTGCTTTACTTTCTTAATAATCCTGAAAAAGTGATTTCCAGAGCTGAGATTCTTGATGCTGTGTGGGGAGTAAACTATGAATTGGGAACCAATGTAGTAGATGTTTATGTGAATTATCTAAGAAAGAAACTGGATGACAGGGATGATAATAAATTGATTCATACCGTAATAGGAATGGGTTACGTTCTTAAAAAAGCATAATGAATGTTTAACAGAGTGATTACAAATCAGACCAAAACGATGGTACTCTTAATGTTGGTTTTTACCGCCATTATATTGTTGTTCAGTGGTTTGGTTTATTTTTCAATTGTTAACTTTTCTCACCAGAGGTTCTATGAACTTCTAAAGATCCGTACGGCTACCATTGTTCAGATAGAAAAAAGTAAGGACCATCTGGATCTTCCGGAAAATTATATTCTCAGCAGCCTGAATGATGAAGAGCTTCCTATGGAAAAAGACTATGTTTTTGCCGTTCCAACAGACTCTAATTTCAGAAAGATCTCTCAGGAAGTTCATATTCCGGATTATTTCTTTAAAAATATCCTTAAAAAAGGAGAGGACAATTATAATGATAAAGAATTCTACTATATCGGGCAGAGCTTTAAGTATGATGATAAAGACTATATCGCCATTGCTTCAGCCAAAAATCATTATGTGATCTACTATCTTGGTTTCCTGAAAAGAACACTGCTTACCTGTATTGTGCTTTCTTTGTTCTTCAGTATGATCTTCTCGTTTTATTTATCGAAAACACTCTTTAAGCCAATTCTTAAAATTACCGGGAAAGTAAAAGAGATCAGTTCTGAAAATCTTCATCTTAGATTGGAGCCTCAACCGGATAATAAAGAGCTTAATGAATTGGTAGATACCTTCAACGATATGCTCAACCGTATTGAAACCTCTTTTGAGACCCAGAATCATCTGATAGGAAATGTTTCCCATGAGTTGAGGACTCCTTTAACTTCCATTATGGGAGAGGCAGATGTTGCCCTTTCCATCAGCAGAACACCGGAAGAGTATAAAGAAACGCTGGAAATTATCCTGGATGAGGCTGAAAAACTGGATAAAAAGATCAAGGCACTTCTCATGATTGCCCAAACCGGATTTGATGGTAAGATCCAGAAAATGGATAAAGTAAGAATGGACCAGCTACTCTGGGATGTTATTGAAACCCTGAGGAAAATTGATTCCAGAAATAATATCTATCTGGATATCAGTATGCTTCCGGATAACCCTAAAAAATTAAAAGTTCAGGGTAACGAGCAGCTTCTGCATCTGGCTGTTGCCAATATCATCAGTAATGGCTGCAAATATTCCAACTTCCAGCAGGTAAGAGTATCATTGGGGGCTACGGATACCGATGTTTATATCATTGTAAAGGACAACGGGATCGGAATTCCGCAGCAGGAAATGAACAAGATCTATGATCCTTTTTTCAGAGCTTCCAATACCAATAACTATGAAGGGTACGGAATAGGGCTTCCATTGGCAAGGAATATCGTAAGAATGCATCATGGAGAACTGATTGTTACATCCAATGAAAACCAGGGAACTACAGTGCAGATGCGTTTTCCTAACTTTTACAGCACACAGAAAGAAACATTATAAAGCTGAAAATGCTTTGAAAGAATCTTTATTGCTAAAAATCTAAATTCCTCTGTTTTTAATCATTTTTATATTAGCCTATAAGTTTATTTGGTTATGCGGTAAAAAATTAAACTACATTGGTAAATAGAGTGTTGCTTTAAATATTTGCTTGCTGAAAATCTTTGATTTCTTGCGCCTTAAAAGGAGTTTATTATTTATAATCTTTGCGCCTTTGCGTTTCTCAAAAAATATTCATTATGTTGGAGAAACGCAAAGGCGCAAAAGAATTTTATATGGTATGTGTTTTTAAGGCGCAAAGATTTTATCTGCGATAAAATTTAATAATTTCATTTTATTTAATTGTTAATGAGTGTGTTAAATGTTTTTGTTTACTTCGTATTAAGGTCTCTTAACAATTTTCTAATCTCATTTTAATCTCTTTAATGACATTTTAATTCCGTTCCAAAGAACTTCTAATCTGGTCGTTCTAGTTTTGTATCATCAAAAAAGATAAACACAATACAAAATAATAAGAACATGGCTAAAACAATTTTAATTGCAACAGATTACTCTCTTGAGTCATTGAATATATTGAAAAAAGTACTGAGAGAAAAAGATGCTTCTGAAGATCAGAACCAATATAATATCCTGCTGGTTTCGGGATATGATTCAGGAGATTCTATAAGAGATCTTTTATTTAATACAAAGACAACGGTTTTCAATAAGATCAGGCCCGCAGAGTTCTGTGATGGCTATGAAATCATCAAAAACAAGTATCCCCATTTAGTTAATAAAATTATCTGTGACATCTTTACAGGAAGCTTCCAGAGAACCTTCAATCAATATGTAGAGGCCAATAATATTGAAGAAGCTTACTATTCTACAACTATTAAAAGCAAAGGGAAAGGAAAATTTGACCTTGTTCCTTATATCAAAAAATGTAAAGCGCTTCACTCTGATGAAATTACTCTTGAAATTAAAGAAAAGTTTCCGGAAAGAGGAAGGCTGGCAGAGATCTTTGTAGAGGTCTAATTATTATCATTATCATTAAAAAGATTAAAAATGTTAAGAAATTATAGTAACAGCAGAACATTGGGAGACAATATCAGGTTGGGGACGCTGACTGCCTTTACCGCAGGTACTATAAATATTGCATCCCTCCTTATATTTCTCTCTTTTACATCAAATGTAACAGGTCACTACGCCATTCTGGCAGCTGAAATCAGTAAAGGGAACTGGTCTCAGGTAGCTGTAATGGCAAGCTGGATCTTCTTGTTCTTCTTCGGAAGCTTCCTGTCCAACTTCATCGTGATCAATTTCAATAAGAAAAGCAAGTACTTTGCCCACGCAATGCCTCTTGTACTGGAAATACTATGTTTGTTCGGGGTAGGTGTATATGGGCAATTATATTATCAGAAAACGCTGGAGGAAACGGAAGTTCTGGTAGCAATAATGCTTTTTGCGACTGGGCTGCAGAATGGTTTAACGGCAAGTATTTCCAACTTCTCCGTGAAAACAACCCACCTTACAGGAACAACCACCGATTTGGGAATTCTGGTTTCCATGTTTACCCAAAAGAAATACAGGAAAAACGGTGAACTAATAGGAAGGGCAAAATTGCTCATGAGTATTATGGTGGCTTATGTATTAGGAGCAGTATTCTCAGGGTTAACTTATTATTATCTGGAATTCAGAGTATTCTACGTCATCAGCGTGTGTCTTATGATCGTAATCGGATATGATGCCTATAAAATTCATGTAAGGCATTTCAATACAAAATACAGATACAACAGGATTTATAAAAAACCGAATCTTCTTGCTTATCTGTATGAAAAGATCCATGGGGTCCCTAAAAGTAAAAAGAATAGAAAACTGGTCTTTGAAGACTAGGATTAAATACCTGGTGCAGGGTAAATATCACTATTAATTTTTTGTATAAACTAGCTGGTTCAATCCTCTATTGGTAGAAAAACAATGGGGGATTGTTCTTTATTGAATGCCAATATCGCAAACAGTTTGGAGCAGAATTTGCAGAAAGCTGTAATGTTGAAATGTTGATAATTAAATATTAATTCCCGTTTTTAATGTTTTAATTCCCATTTTCATTGACTATTTTTGTAAGTTGATTTACGTTTTTATGTCAGATATTATTCAGCTTTTACCGGATCATGTAGCCAACCAAATTGCGGCAGGAGAGGTGGTGCAGAGACCTGCATCCATCGTGAAGGAACTTTTGGAAAACGCTATAGATGCAGATGCAACGAAGATTGAACTGATCATCAGGGATGCCGGCAAAAACCTTATCCAGGTCGTAGATGACGGAAAAGGAATGTCCGAGACAGATGCCAGGCTTGCCTTTGAAAGACATGCTACTTCCAAGATCAGAGGAACAGAAGATATCTTTAAGATCGCAACAAAAGGTTTCCGTGGGGAAGCGTTGGCTTCTATTGCAGCCGTTTCACAAGTTGAGCTGAGAACCAAGCAAAAGGAGGCTTCCATTGGAACCAACATATATATTGAAGGAGGAGTTTTCCAGTTTCAGGATCCGGTTCAGACTGCTGAAGGATCAAACTTCCTGGTAAAGAATCTTTTTTATAACGTTCCTGCCAGAAGAAAGTTCCTGAAGAACAACAATATTGAATTCAGACACGTCATTGATGAATTTCAGCGTGTTGCATTAGCTCATGAAGGTTTGGAATTTTCTCTTTTTCATGATGACGAAGCCGTTTTCAGGTTAAGAAAAGGAAGTCAGATGCAGCGTATTGTAGATGTTTTCGGAAGAAAATTACAACCGCTTTTAATTCCCATTAAAGAAGATATTATCTGGTGTAAACTTCACGGATTTGTAGCCAAACCTGAAGGTGCCAAAAAAGCAAGAGGCGAACAGTTCCTTTTTGTTAACGGAAGATATTTCAGGAGTCCATATTTCAATAAAGCGGTGCAGGAAGCCTTTGAAGGACTGCTTCAGCCTGGATATGTTCCGTCATTTTTTCTTTATCTGGAGCTTGATCCGGAGAAAATTGATGTCAATATTCATCCGCAGAAAACAGAAGTGAAGTTTGAAGATGAACACCTTATTTTCGCTTTACTTCGCTCCACTATCAAAAGATCACTGGGAATCTATAATGTGTCTCCAAGCCTTGATTTCGACAGAGATCCGGAATTGGATGAAATGATGAACAAACCCATCCCAAGCAAAAGCAACGGAGGTGGAGGCGGTGTTCTAAAAATGCCTGAGATTATTGTAGACAGGGATTATAACCCTTTTTTAGAAGAAAAAAATGTGGTGCATCCTGAAGAAATCCAGAATCTTACAGAAATGTACCATCAGAATATTACAGCAGAACCTTCAAAGATTAATCTGTTTGAAGATGAAGATTTTGATGAAGATCTGATGAGGTTACCCAACGGATATTGGCTGTTCAATAAAGGGGATGTCACTTTGATGTTAGACCTTGGAAGAATGCACAGATTACTGGTTGCAGAAAATAATAAAACCACCAGAAAATCAAATACAAGTACAAACAGCCACGCCTTGCTTTTTTCTCTTGAGTACCATATGAACGAAATTGAGAAAAGTAAATATGAAGCCATCAAAAAATACCTTCCTGAACTTGGGTTTGACATGAAAATTGCTCATGAAAGTGTGTTAAGGATAGATTCACTTCCAGAAGGACTGAAAGAAACACAGGCGATGAAATTCCTGGAAAACCTTTTTGAGATCCTGGATTATAAAACGGAAGACGAATTTATGCAGTACTATCATAACCAATGGAGTAAAATGCAGTCGAAGTCAAGATTTGACTTTATTTATAAAAAAGATGCGGAACAGGTAATTAAAGACTTTACAGCACTAGGGTTTCCTGAGTTTTTACCGGATGGGAAAAGATGCTTTTATGAAGTTCCGTTTAATGATTTTAAAAACAAATTTTAAAAAGTATGTTTAACAATATACCGCCAATTACAAGAAATATTATCATTATCAATGTGATCGTATTCATTGTTACTTCTTTAATGGGAAATCAGGTAATTGGCTATCTTGCCGGGTTTTATCCCTTTTCTCCTTTCTTCCATTCATGGCAGGTGATTACCCACATGTTTATGCATGGAAGCATTATGCATATTTTATTCAATATGATGACGCTTTTTAGCTTTGGTCCTATATTGGAACAAACTCTGGGAGAAAAAAAATATCTGATCCTGTATTTCTTAAGCGGTCTGGGCGCTTTCTTCCTGTTTAATTTATGGAATTTTGTTGAAGCTCAGCAGCTTTCCAGCGAATTACAACAGCTTGGGTTTAATGTAAACGCCTACTTGTCCGGAGCAAGTGTTCAGTTTGCAGGAAATGCTGATGCTATTCTGAAACAGAAAGAATTATTGGAGAGTTTAAAAGCAATTGTAGCCACACCAATGGTAGGTGCTTCTGGTGCTATTTTTGGAGTAGTAGCTGCATTTGCAACATTATATCCTGACTCAAAAATCGGAATTATGTTTATTCCGGTTCCGATAAAAGTGAAATACCTTTTGCCAATCGTTATCGTGATTTCTGTTTATCTTGGAATTTCCGGAAACGGAGGAGGTATTGCCCACCTTGCCCATGTTGGCGGAGCTTTGGTTGGCTGGCTTTTGGCAAGAAACTGGAAAAAACATTTATATAGATTCAATTAATCATTTTCTGTGAAGATTTTCAGACTTATTATATTGATCCTGCATGTAGGAATTCTTTTCCTCTTGCTGGGTTCACTGTTGAATGCCTATGTCCCGCCTAAGATATTTCCTTGGTTTGATCTGCTTTCTTTAGGGTTCCCGGTTCTCATTATCCTGTATATTATCTTAACCGTGTTTTGGGTATTCAGCTGGAAGAAAAGAGCATTCGTATTCATGCTTATTGGGTTGGCATTTATTAATCCCGTAAAAAGATGGGTTAATTTTTCCACTGAGAAAAAAGAGAGTTCCGGTGATATAAAGATTGTATCTTTCAATATAAAAGCAGGGCTTATGGGGAAAGAAGAGATTCAGAATTACCTCAAGGCCCAGGATGCTGATGTTATTCTTTTGCAGGAAGACGGAGGTCTGGAATATCCAACACTAAAAAATTATCATAGAACTCAATCAAACGGATTTTTAACCATTTTGACGAAGCATAAACTATCCAATGAAAAGCTGATTTTTTCTGAAGATGGGGGATTACCAAGTGGTCTTCAGGCAGATATAGAAATAAATGGCAGGTCCTATAGATTTATTGATGTTTATCTTTATCCGTTTCAGTTTGAAAAAAAGATGGTTAAACTAAATGGGAATACTGAAGAAAATGAACAAAAAGTAAAAGGTGTTGTAAAAAAATTAATCCCTACTTTCAAAATACATCAGGATCAGGTAAAGAAAATTCGTACGGGTATCGAAAATTCACCATACCCTGTTATTATAGCTGGAGATTTTAATTCCGTTCCGAATTCTTATGAATATTATCATTTAGCCGAAGATCTTGAAGATGCATTTATGACGGCCGGAAGAGGAAGCGCAACCAGTTTTCATGACTATAAATTTCCAATCAGAATAGATTATGTTTTTTCCTCAAAATCATTAAGGGCAACTTCGTATGTTGTTGACCGTTCTGTCAGTATTTCAGATCATTATCCCATTATTGCTGAAATTTCTTTGAACGGTAAATAATCATAAAAATAGTTAAAATTTGATCGCTTGGTAGAGTTTTTGCTTAAAAAAACGGGTACCAAGAATGTTTTTTCATGAAGTCGAATCAGATATTACTATTTATACATATCACTGTTGCTGTTTTACTGCTGTGCACATTGGGGAATGCATGGGTTCCGCCTAATATTTTGGGGAATCTTAATTTACTTTCTCTTGGTTTCCCCTATCTGATATCTGCGCACATTCTTCTTACTTTGGTATGGATTTTCAAAAAAAACAAAATTGCTATTGCTTTTGCACTCGGAACATTGCTTTTTTATAACCCGATCAGGAGATGGGTTAATTTTTCTCCTAAAACAGATAAAGTAAAAACAATACGGGATATCAAAGTGCTTACTTTCAATGTAAAATATGGTGATTACGGATGGGATAAGGTCAAAAACTATATCAAAGAACAGGATCCCGATATTATTCTCGTACAGGAAAAAGATACTAACCGTGCTTTAAGACAGGATCTGGTAAAATATCCTTCAGTCATTTTAAAAACAAAGCATAAAATCTTAAGACAGGCAGAAATTATAGAAGACAAGTCAAGAGGGAATTCTTTCTATGCGGATGTGGACATTAATGGAAAAATCATCAGAATTGTAAATGTTTACCTGGAACCTTT
Organism: Chryseobacterium bernardetii; assembly: GCF_003815975.1. NCBI lineage: Bacteria > Pseudomonadati > Bacteroidota > Flavobacteriia > Flavobacteriales > Weeksellaceae > Chryseobacterium > Chryseobacterium bernardetii. The sequence continues at coordinate 1,103,165 of NZ_CP033932.1, read as the reverse complement.
CCGGCTTCAGAAAACAATGTTTACCAAGCTGGATGCCATGGGAATAGGCAACTTATCTACGCTTCTTTCCCACATGATTCCTACTTTCCAGGCTCATGAGGATCAGATTAAAAAAATCAGGAAAGCCATTGATTTTTCTCCTTATCCTGTTATTGTAGCCGGAGATTTTAATTCTGTTCCCAATTCATATGAATATTATAGCTTGGGAAAAGACCTCCAGGATGCTTTTTTAACGGCAGGAAAGGGAAGTGCTTCCAGTTTTCATGATTATAAAATTCCTTTGAGAATTGATTATATCTTCAGCTCAAAATCAATCATTCCGCTAAGTTATAAAGTAGATCAGTCTGTGAAATTATCGGATCACTATCCTGTAATTGCAGAATTTCTGCTAAATTAGTTCCATGAAAAATTTATTGTCTGCCATTTTCATTGTTGTACTTCTTTTAACGGCTTGTTCCAAGAAGGAATCTTCCGGATTTGCCGCTGAACAGGATTTGAAAATCCATTATGACACAACGGCTGTTGATTCTTTCTCAAATGGCGCTGTAACCGTAGATATTGCCCGTAAGATCAGAATGTCTTCGCCTCAGTATCTGGATTCTGTAAAACAGGCTAAAAAAGCTCTTGAAGAAGAACAGAAAATTAAAGCAGAACTGGATAAGGAAAATAAAAAGAAAGAAGAGGAAGAAAAGAAAAAGACAGATGCTGAAAAGAAGAAGAAAGCCGTAGAAGCATCACCTTCCACTGAAGCCCAAGCCCAATAAACTAAAAAATCTTTAAAAATATACAATATGAAAAAACAAATTCTTGCAGCAATTGCGATCTCCCTATTCACTGTTGCCTGCACAAAATCAACAACAAAGACAGAACAGGTAGAAAATGCAGATGGAACCGTTACTACTACAACTACAACGGTTTCTGAAACATCTCCTATGGTTGACTCTGCAAAAGTTAATGAGGCTAAGGAAAAAGTTGATGCAAAATTAGACCAGGCCGGAAATAAAATAGATGATGCTGCTCAAAAGGCTAAAGATAAAATAGATGCTACTGCAGATAAGACAAAGCAAGATCTTAATAAAGCGGGACAGGATATAAAATCTGGAGCCCAGGAAGCCGGAAAAGATGCCAAGGAAGCCGCAAGAAAAGGGGCTGAGAAAGTAGAAGATGCCGCTAAAAAATTAAAAGAAGATTTGAGCAAATAAACTAAAAACCCGCAACTGATTTTCAATGCGGGTTTTATTTTTTCTATTTATTAAGTTCTAACAGCGGATCTAAATATTCCCGGTCATTGCTTAATCTAGGTACCTTATTCTGGCCGCCAAGCTTTCCTTTAGACTCCAGCCAATGATAAAAAAGGTTTTCTTTAGCAATATGAACGATTGGTCTTCTAAGTGTGATATTATTGTATCTTTTTGCTTCATAATCCGAATTGATTTTCTTTAAATGCTGATCAAAAGCATCAATAAAATTCTCCAGATTATCAGGATGCTGGCTGAATTCAAAGATCCACTCATGGGCACCGCTTTCATTCTCTTTCATAAATACCGGAGCGCCGGTAAAATCTGTAATCTGAGCGCCGGTGAGCTCACAGGCCTTAGATAAAGCAGATTCTACATTGGTAATCATTAATTCTTCTCCAAAAGCATTGATATAATGCTTTGTTCTTCCCGTTATCTTTATCCTGAAAGGATTGATAGATGTAAATATTACCGTATCGCCAATAAGGTATCTCCATAGCCCACCATTGGTAGTGATAACCATAGCATAGTTTTTCCCGATCTCCACGTCTTCAAGGCTTACCACTTTAGGATTTGAAAAATGGAACTGATCCATTGGAATAAACTCATAGAATATACCATAATCAAGCATCAGAAGCATTTCATCACTGTTGGATCTGTCCTGTATTCCGAAGAAGCCTTCCGAAGCATTGTAAATTTCGTAGTAATTGATGCTTTTTCCGATGATCTTACGGTATTGTTCTCTGTAGGGCTTAAAACTGATTCCACCGTGAAAAAACACCTCCAGATTAGGCCATAGTTCTGAAATATTCTCAACATTGGTCTCATTCAATACTTTCTGCAGAAGAACCATCATCCAGCTTGGAACTCCAAGGATGCTTCCTACATCTTCATTTTTTACTTCTGAAGTAATAGCTTTAAGCTTGCTCTCCCATTCGCCCATTAAAGAAACCTTCTTGCTGGGGGTGGTGGTAATTTCTACCCAAAACGGAAGATTATCAATTAAGATAGCGGATAAGTCTCCAAACTTCGTGTTAAAATCTGCATATAGCTCAGAACTTCCGCCTAAACGTAAGTTTTTGTAATTAAAAAGCTGATTTTCAGGATGATTGTTTGCGTAGATGGAAACCATGTCCTTTCCTGCCTTCATGTGGCAGTATTCAAGGCTTTCTGCAGAAATAGGGATGAATTTGCTTTTAGCATTCGTTGTTCCGGAAGATTTAGCAAAATGCTTAATGAGTCCCGGCCAGCTTATATCTTTTTGTCCCTGTCTTGCTTTTTCAATATAAGGCTCCATTTCTTCGTAGGTAACAATAGGAACTTTATTCTTAAAGTCCTGATAGCTTGAAATGGAGTTGAATCCGTGCAGTTTACCATATTCTGTATCTTCCGCATGAAACAGCTGGGAAAATAGTATACCCTTCTGAGTCTCAATAGGATGATCCATAAAATTCTGAATCTGGTCTATCCTTTGGCGGATGAACCAGTTGACTACAGTATTAAAAAGTGCTTTGGTTGCCATTCCAACAAATATAATGATATTTGAATGTTTAGAGAATTTTTTGTGGGGATAAATAAAAAAACCGTTACAAAATCTGTAACGGTTTAATATCTAGTTTATTGTTTCCTAGCAATACTCATCATAAGCAGCCTGAAGGTTGGCAGCAATTGCACCTGCAGGATTTCCTTCAATGTGGTGTCTTTCCAGCATGTGAACCAATTCTCCATCCTTGAAAAGTGCTACACAAGGAGAGCTTGGCGGGAACGGAGCAAGGTGTTTTCTTGCTTCCACTACAGCCTCAGTATCATAGCCTGCAAATACAGTTGTTAAATGATCTGGTTTTTTATCTCCTGTTAAAGAGTATACTACTCCCGGTCTTGCAGCACCTGCAGCACAGCCACATACTGAGTTGATAACCAATAATGTGGTTCCAGACTGTTTCAAAGCATCTTCTACCTGAGCAGGGGTTGTTAAATCCTGGAAACCTTTATCTGTAAGTTCAGCCTTCATAGGCATTACTAAATCTGTTGGATACATATATTTTGTTTTTTATCAGTACAAAGTTAAGCAATTCTTTACGTTTGTTCAATATATAATAACTATGAATGGTTTAGGCATATAAAATTAACTGAATATTAATATTACAATAATATTCATAAAAATGTGAATTAAAATTAGGAATAATGAAATATAATTATTAAATTTGAAATGATTCTGAAAAACAAGCGACCATGAAAAAAACATTTAAGGCTTTCCCTCAAGCAATCAACCACTTAATACTTTCTGAAATATGATCGTATCTAAACTCTTTTAAAGTTTTTTGAATCAAAACGGACCAATTGACTTTAGTATCCACAAAAAATGAAGCCCGGAACTCAACAGTTCCGGGCTTCTTAATCAAATCGATATGCAAAGGTTGTATATCCTTAGTTATGGAATGGGATGGTGTTTATGGAATTGAAAATAAATTCTGATTCCGCAACTCCGATCACATTATGAAAGAAGCTTTTTAGCCATCTCAGAAATGCTTTTTCCATCTGATTTACCGGCTAATGCTTTTGAAGCAGCTCCCATTACCTTACCTAAATCTTTAATAGATTCAGCTCCGGTTTCTGAAATTATCTTTTTAATTTCTGTTTCCAGTTCTTCTGCAGAAAGCTGTTTGGGTAAAAACTTTTCAATTACCTTCATTTGTGCTTCTTCTACTTCGGCAAGATCCTGTCTTCCCTGAGCTGTAAACTGCTCAGCAGAATCTTTACGCTGCTTAATCATTCTCTGAAGAATGGCAATTTCCTGCTCTGCAGAAACTTCGGCACCTCTGGCTTCTGTCTGCAAAAGAAGGATCTGAGATTTTACAGCACGAAGGGAATCCAGGGCAATCCTGTCTTTCTCTCTCATCGCTGTTTTTATGGCTTCACTTATTGTATTTTCTAAACTCATGGTTTCAAATTTAACAATGTATCAATGTAACAGTTTACCAATGATTGATTAGTATATATTGTTACATTGGTACATTTCTACATTGTTATATTAATTAGTCTACATCTTTATTTAAAAATCTGTTTTCTCTGATCTGCATAGAACCGTTGTTGTCAGACATATACGTGTTAATGTTCTGTTCTGATGCATTGGTTCCGTCAATAGAGATATTTTTTCTCTTGAAAGCAGGAATAGATTCGAATTCACTCGTGCTGTCAAAGCTTTGATAACGGGAATTGAATTCTTTTAATTTATTTCTTCTTTCCAATATTCTTTCCTGATCAATTGTTTTGTTTACGAAAGTGAATTCTGATTCTTCAGTTTTTGGAGTTTCAATTTCTTTTTTTGTTTCAAAAGCAGGTCTTGTTTCTGTTTTTGGCTCTTCTTTCTGATAGAAGGTTTCGATCTTCTGCGCTGGTTCTGCTACGGCGCTTGCCGGAGCATTAAATTCTGCTTTTGGCTGTCCGAAATCTGTCTTAGGCTCATTTCTGACAGGTTCATTCACAAAGAAATTGAATTCAACCGGTTTCTCCTGTGAGGAGGTGTTGCTGAATACGTTTCCAGATTGAGGCTCTTCTTTTTTATTGTCAAAATCAAACGAAAAAGACTGAATTTCCAAGTCATTAGGATCTTCTTCTTCATCAATAGAAAGCAAGCTGTATTCTTCCTGTCCGTCTTCGTTTCTCCATCCCTGTTCAGGAGTGTTTGCAGCACTTTCTTCTTTATCAAAGAATTTTATTTCTGTTCTGATTTCCTCTTCTTCAATAATCATTTTTTTTTCGGTAGAAGTCACATTGAATGGAGTATCGTGGTCTTCATCATCCAATCTGAAAAGGTTTTTTCCACCGAAATCATGTGTTACTTCAGGTGCAGACTCTCTTTCTTCTCTTGTTTTAAAAGGAGAGGATTTTGGGGTTTCTAAATTATCATTAAGGCTGATTCTGATCTTTTCAGTAGGACCTGCAAATTTCTTATTCTCATTAGAGAATCCTGTAGCAATAACAAGTACGCTTACGGCATCTCCTAATTCCTCATCAGCACCCACCCCGAAAATGATATCTGCTGTATTTCCTGCTTCTTTCTGGATGTGATCCATGATGATACCGATTTCGTCCATGGTAACTTCTTCCGCACCGCTTCTGATCAACAATAGTACGTTTTTAGCACCTGTAATTTTGTTGTCATTCAATAGTGGTGAGTCTAATGCTTTCCTTACCGCTTCTTCAGCTTTATTTTCACCTGAAGCAGTACCTGTAGACATTAGAGCTGTTCCTGAGTTCTGAAGTACAGATTTAGCATCTCTAAAGTCAATGTTTACATCAAAGTAACCTGTAATAACTTCTGCCATTCCTTTAGCGGCATTGGCTAATACTTCATCAGCTTTGGAGAATCCCTGTTTAAACCCAAGGTTTCCGAATTGCTGTCTCAGCTTATCATTGTTGATTACGATAAGTGAGTCAACGTTATTTTTTAATTTATCAAGTCCGTTTTCGGCCTGTTCCAGTCTTCTTTTTCCTTCAAAGCTGAAAGGCACGGTAACAATACCTACGGTTAAGATTCCCATGTCTTTTGCTACTTTAGCAATTACAGGAGCGGCTCCGGTACCTGTACCACCACCCATTCCGGCAGTGATAAACACCATTTTCGTGTTCTGGCCCATAGCGGCTTTGATATCTTCAATACTTTCAATAGCAGATTTTTCTCCTACTTCAGGATCAGCACCTGCACCAAGACCTTCCGTGATAGAAGTTCCCAGTTGAACTTTATTGGCAACAGGGTTATTATCCAGGGTTTGAGCGTCTGTATTACAGATCACGAAATCAACCCCGTGGATCCCTTTTTCGTACATGTGTTTTAATGCGTTGTTTCCTCCGCCTCCTACACCGATTACTTTTATGATGGATGAATTTCCCTTTGGTAGGTCAAATGAAAATCCTTGTGAACCTATATTTTCCATAACTATACTTTTAATAATTATAATTGATCATTGACTGATGATAATTGATAAGGAAAAGATCGTTTATCGCTTATCATTCATCATTTATAATTTACTCTACTTCTTCAAAGAATTTTTTTACTTTTTCCATAAGCGACTGCCCGAAAGTCAGTTTAGCTTTTCTGTTTTCCTGTCTTTCATCTGCAGCCGGCTGTTCCTGAACCGGAGCTGAAGTCTGCTGAATAGGTTGTACAGTTTCTGACTTTACAGGAGCTGCTTCAGGCTTAGTTTGCTCTTTTACAGCTTCTTCTATATCTTCAACAGTCTGTTTCTTATCCCTGATCTTCAAACTCTCCATCAGTAATCCAATAGACGTAGCAAATTCAGGGCCTTTCAGGTACTGATTTTTATCGTTGGCGATATATTCATTTGCAAAACCGATTCTGCTGTCAAAACCTGTGGTATAGTTCGCCAGCTGTCTAAGGTGCTTAAGATTTGATCCACCACCCGTAAGAACGATTCCGGCAATCAGTTTTTTCTTCTGTTCAAAGGCTCCGTAAGCTTTAAGCTCGGTATTAACCATTTCCAGGACTTCTTCTACTCTTGCATTGATGATCTGAGCAAGGGTTTTTAAAGAGATTTCCTTATCTGGCCGCCCATGAAGTCCGGGAATTGTTACAAAAGTACTGTCTTTTTCCAATTCTGGAACAGCTGAACCGAATTTTACTTTTAATTGTTCGGCATGTTTTTCAATAATGGAGCATCCTTCTTTGATATCTTCCGTAATAATACCGCCTCCGTAAGGGATCACGCAGGTATGACGGATGATATTATCTTTGAAGATCGCAATATCTGTGGTACCGCCGCCAATGTCTACAATAGCTACTCCGGCTTCTTTCTCTTCTTTGGTAAGAACAGCTTCTGAAGAGGCTAGTGGCTCTAAAGTAAGGGCCTCCATTTCTAATCCGGCTTCGCGAACGCATCTTGCAATATTTCGGATGCTTCCCATTTGCCCTACTACAACATGGAAGTTGGCTTCTAAACGTTTTCCGTGCATTCCTACAGGTTCCTGAATTTCCCCTTCGGAATCCACTTTATATTCTTGTGGAAGTACATGGATAATTTCTTCTCCAGGAAGCATTACCAGTTTCTTGACCTGATCTTTTAATGCTTCAATGTCATCATCTGTGATGAATTTATCCGGATGTTCACGCATAATATAATCAGAGTGCTGCAGAGAACGGATGTGTTTTCCTGCAATACCTACCGTAACTTTGCGGATAGGAACCCCGGCACTGGATTGTGCTTCGGATACTGCAGCCTTGATTGAATTAATAGTTTGTGAAATATTATTCACAATCCCTTTATGAACACCAAGACTTTTAGCTTTTCCTACACCGAGAACTTCTATTTTCCCGTGTGCATTCCTTCTTCCGACAATCGCGACTATCTTTGTTGTCCCGATGTCCAGACCTACTGAATACTCTTGATTTTCCATTTTTATATCGATTTGATTTTTTTCTACTTTTTCCATGCAGAACCAAGTCTGCTTTGTGTTAAATTGTCCTTTCAGGACTCTCTTTTTATTCTATTTTCACCTTTGATTTCGGCTTTGGTTTGGACTGTACCGGGGCCGTTGTTTTTTTCTCTGTTTTCTTTGTTTCTTTTGCCTGTGTTTTAGGTTTGGTACTCTCTTTCGGTTTTGCCGGGGTTGAGCTTGTTTTTTTTACTTCTGCAATCTTTGGTTTGGCATCCGCCTTTTTAGCAGCAGCCGTAAGTGCTGGTGCTTTTGCCATTTCTAATTTACCAGCCTTCAGGATACTGTCGTTTTCCTTAAAGTGTGGATTTAGAGTGGTTACAATCTGATTTTGGTATTTTACAGAAACCATGCTGTATTTTTGGGGATCCTGATACACCAGGTATTTTTCCACAAAGGTTTTAAATCCTTTTACTTTAAAATCAATATTCTCCAGGTCCCCGATCTCTACTCTGTAGTTTCCTTCGCTGGTCAGAAGATTGTAGCTGTCTTTGCTTTTTGAAATACCAATGAAGAATTTCTTACTGAAGTCGTCTTTATCAATTTTTCCAACAAGCTCTGCCAGCTTTTCATATTCATCAGGCTGTACATTTCCTGTAACCAACATACATGGATGTGAATAGGTTCTTGAAATAGGGAATTCAACTCCTTTTTCATCCACATAAAAGTCTTTCCCTTCTTTATTAAGCCTGAAAACCGGGACTCTCTGTTTAATGTCCAGGTTGAGTTTTCCATTTAGGTTCAGATAGACATTGGCACTGTCAACAGCCGGAAGAGAATTGATCTTTTTTTCCAACGCCGGAATGTTCAGATCGCCTACTTTTCCTGATGGATTCTCCTTTTTTACAATCTCTCTGATGTCTTTTTCATCTACAAAGTAAACAGGAGTTTTCTCATTCATTTTTACAGAAATCTTATTATCTGTAATCTTCTGGCCGCTGAATCTCTTCAAGGAGAAACTCAGTAACAACCCAAGGATGATTACCGTGATAACAATTTTTAATATTCTGTATTTATTTTTCATACATTTTTTGTATTCATGTATTTATGTAAAATGTATTCATGAATACGTAAATACATTATTACTTTTTACAATTTATTCATCCATTCACAGATAGGGTCGTATAGGGTATCTATATTTCCGGCTCCCACGGTGAGAAGGATATCAAAGTCTTTTTCTTTTATTTTTTCAAAAGCATCGGATAACGTGGATACTTCTTTTTTATCTAATGTTACTTTTTCCAGTAACCAGCCTGAAGTAATTCCTTCAAAGTTCTCCTGAAGTTCTCTTGCCGGATAAATATCCAACAGGATCAATTCATCTGCATTGCTCAGGCTTTCTGCAAATCCGTCTGCAAAATCTCTTGTTCTGCTAAACAGGTGAGGCTGGAAAACTACCAGTAATTTTTTATCGGGATAAAATGTTTTGATAGAGTCCATTACCGCATTAATTTCTGTTGGATGGTGAGCGTAATCGTCAATATAAATTTTACCGTTTTCGTAAATATGTTTGGTATATCTTCTCTTAATTCCTTTAAAATTGGTAATTGCTTTTTTCAGCGTATCAAAATCTGCGCCTAAATTGTGTAGAATTGCCAATGCTACGGTAGCATTTTCCACATTATGGATTCCCGGGATCTCCCAAACAAAATCCTTGATGGTTTCTGTTGGAGTATGGAAATCAAAATAGATCTTATCGTGGTCCATTCTCAGATTATCTGAGTAATAGTCGGCTTTTTCATTCACTGCATAGGTTTGGTGTCCTCTTCCTATTTCAACACCTTTTCTTACAAATAGCTGTTGGTCTTCAGGAACTAAGGCTGCAAACTGTCTGAAACCTTCTTCAATATGGCTTTTGTCTCCATAAATATCCAGGTGGTCCGCATCAGTTGAAGTAACTACTGCCCAATCTGGTGAAAGGTTCAGGAAGCTTCTGTCATATTCATCTGCTTCTACCACGGAATATCTAGACCCGTTATACAGGAAGTTTGATTTAAAGTTCTCTGAGATCCCTCCTAAAAAGCATGAGAAAGGTAAATCTGCTTCTTTGCACAAATGAGAGATCAAAGTAGACGTGGTTGTTTTACCATGAGTTCCCGCTACTGCAATACAGTCTGTATTTTCTGTGATTAATCCTAAAACTTTAGCACGTTTCAAAACTTCAAACTGACTCTGGTTGAAGTAATCTAAAATACCCAGTGTTTTGATAGCTGGAGTGTAGATTACCAATGTATCTTCTTTTTGGAGAGCGGTAATTCTTTCGTCAATGAGGTCTTCAAAAACAATATCGATTCCTTCTTTCATCAGATTCTGGGTAAGTTTGGTGTTGGTTTTATCGTAGCCCAATACTTTTTTTCCGGACGCATGGAAGTAGCGTGCCAGGGCACTCATTCCTATACCTCCGATTCCAACGAAGTAAAAGTTTTGATATGTTTCTAAATTCTTCATTATTTCTTTATCTATTAATCACTTTAAATATCTCATCTACAATCTCTTTTGCGGCATCTGGCTTTGCAAAGTATTTCAGATTGTAGGACATTTCTTTTCTCACATTTTCATTTTCGCAGATTTCTGATAATGTATTCCAGAATTTTTCCTGCATTTCAGAGTCTTTTACCATTCTGGCTGCATTTTTTTCAACCAGATTCATGGCGTTTTTGGTTTGATGGTCTTCTGCTGCAAAAGGGAAAGGGACCAACAATACTGGTTTCTGGGCTACTGCCAGCTCTGAAATGGCAATGGCTCCGGCTCTTGAAACGATGATATCTGCTGCGGAATAAGCCAGCTCCATGTCTTTGATAAATTCACGGATCTGAATATTTCTGGTATCACTATTTTTCGTTTCTTCAATAATATCCTTATAATCAAGCTTACCTGTCTGCCAGATCAGCTGATAGTCTTTGTCTGCAATTTGTTTTAGATGAGATTTCCATGCATTGTTTAATGTTCTGGAGCCTAAAGATCCGCCTACCGATAAAATGGTAAGTTTGTCTTTGTTTAATCCCATTTTTTGCTTTGCCTGAGCTGTTTCCCGCATTCCCGAAATAATCGTGGACCGAATAGGGTTTCCAAGAAATTTTATCTTTTCTACGGGGAATCCTGCTACTTTTGGATAGGCAGTAAATATAGCTTTGGCTGCTTTACTTAATATCTTATTGGTTACTCCTGCATGAGAGTTCTGTTCCTGAATAAAAACCGGTACGCCCAATTTGGTTGCTTCATATAAAGCAGGGCCGCTTGCAAAGCCTCCTGTTCCGATAGCAACATCAGGTTTGAATTCTTTAATGATCGCTTTCGATCTGCTCAAACTTTTTATAATCTTGAAAGGAAGTCCCAGGTTGGATAATAAATTACCTCTGTCAATTCCTGCGATATCAATTCCTTCAATTTTATAACCGGCTTGTGGAACTTTTTCCATTTCCATTTTTCCGTTGGCTCCAATGAACAAAAATTCTGCATCAGGAAATCTTTTTTTGATTTCGTCTGCGATGGCGATTGCCGGGAAGATGTGTCCCCCTGTTCCTCCGCCTGATAGTAGTACTTTTAGTTTTTTGCTCATTGTCTAATATAATAGGACTGTGTCCGATGTTTTGTTAAATCGTCCCTTTGGGACTTGGTTTATGCTATATCGTTTATTTCCGCTATGCTTTGTTTTTTGCCCATTCCTTCTTCATCATAAATCTGAATTCTGGAGCTTATATTTAAGATGATTCCTAACTGTAAATAAGTCACTAGCATTGAGGTTCCTCCGTAACTTATCAATGGAAGCGGCTGTCCTGTTACCGGGATCAGGTTAACGGCAACGGCAATATTTACCGATAACTGTATAAAAATCATCACCCCGAGACTGAGCACGAGCAATGATCCGAAGAAGGCCGGCATTTTACTGGCGATCATTACAATCCTTATCATCATAATCAGATAGAGACTGATTAAAAATGCGGCTCCAATAACTCCGTATTCTTCTACGATTACCGCAAAAATAAAGTCTGAAGCAGATTGCGGAAGCATTTGTTTCAAGGCACTTTTTCCAGGTCCCATTCCTGTAATTCCACCATGTACAATAGCTGCTTTGGCCTGCATTACCTGATAGTTCTTGGCTTTTACGCTTTCATCGTCGGTGTCTGCTGTTTTAGCTTTACTTGATGTAAATGTTTCAATACGGCTCATCCATGTGTGAACACGGTTTCCGCCAATCATATTGGTATTCAATGCAATCAACAGAAAGAATACGATGGCTACAAATGAGGCAGAAATAAAGCCTGCAATATATTTCCAGTGAAGCTGTCCGATAATCAGAACTATTACTGACACCATCAGGATCATTAATGCGGTAGAACCATTATCTTTTGCCACCAGTACAAAAACAAGCAAAATGGGCCCAAAAATATACATGATATTCTCTATTGGCAGTCTTTCCCTTGTAATCTTCTTGGTTAAATATCTGCATAAATAGATAATCAACATCAGGAAGGCGAATGATGATGGCTGGAACGAGATGGGGGTTCCGGGAATTTTCAGCCATCGGGAAGCACTGGCTCCGTCAATGGTTTGTCCTGTAAACATGGTTACAATCAATAAAACGATCATCAGCCCAAGCAGGATACTGCTTAGTTTTCCGATGTATTCATATTTTATTGTTCCTACAAGCCTCATAATTGCCAAACCAAGGAGTACGAAGAACATGTGTTTGATAACGTGGCCGGTTGTGGTTCCGTTATTAACAATATATTCCAGGTTTGAACTTGCAGAGTAAACGGGGAAAATAGAAAAAATGGAGATCACAAGAATGACCATCCAAAGTACTTTATCGCCCTTTAGAAATTCAAATCTGGTTTCTGTATTCTGCTCGTCCATAATTATTGTATCATGTATTGATGTAAAATGTATTTCATGAGATTGATCTCAATGATACAGTAGTACATATATACTCTTTATACTGATTTTAATACCTGCTCTTTAAACTGACGTCCTCTGTCTTCATAGCTTTTGAATAAATCAAAGCTTGCGCAGCATGGGGAAAGCAGAACAGTGTCTCCTTTTTTAGCCAGTGATTTTGAAATTTTCACGGCTTCTTCCATGCTTGAAGTGTCATAAATAAACTCCTTTTTATCTTTGAAGAAATCTATGATCTTTTTATTGTCAATACCAAGACAAACAATTGCCTTTACTTTTCTTTTGACTAAATCCTCAATTTCGGTATAGTCATTTCCTTTATCTAATCCGCCAACGATCCATACGGTTGGGGTTTTCATACTTTCCAAAGCATAGTAGGTGGCATTCACATTGGTTGCCTTACTGTCATTGATGTATTTTACTCCATCTGTTTCAGTTACGAATTCCAATCTGTGTTCTACGGCCTGGAATGTCATTAATGAATGTCTTATGCTTTCATTATTGATCTCCAATATTTTACCGGCAATAGATGCTGCCAAACTATTGGCTACATTGTGATTCCCAAGTAGGGATAATTCTTCAACTTTCATTGAGAATTCATCCTTCATTTTTACCACAATATTACCGTTGCTTACAAAACCTCCTTCAGAAAGCTGTTCCTTTGTGGAGAAAGGAATCATCTTCGCTTTTATTTCCAGTTTTTCAAGCAGGTTTTTACTCATTTCATCATCTTTATTGTAGATGAAGAAATTATCATTTTCCTGATTTTCTGTGATTCTGAATTTAGCCAATGCATATTCTTCATAGTTATAGTTGTACTGATCCAGGTGATCCTGAGAAAGGTTCAACAATAAAGAAATATAAGGTCTGAAGTTCTGGATATCATCTAACTGGAAAGAGCTTACTTCCAGTACATAATATTCATGATTTTCATCTGCAACCTGTTTTGCAAAACTATATCCTATATTTCCTCCCAGTCCTACATTTAATCCGTCATTTTTCAGGATATAGTAGATCAGGGAAGTGGTGGTTGTTTTTCCGTTGCTTCCTGTAATGGCAATGATCTTGGCATCTGTAAATTCAGAAGCAAATTCAATTTCGGAGGAAAGCCTGATTCCTTTTTCATGAATTTTGTAGATGATCTCTGCCTTTTTCGGGATTCCCGGGCTTTTTACGATCCAATCGGCATTTAAAATCCTTTCTTCATTGTGGTTTCCTTCTTCAAATTCAATTCCATTTTCAGTAAGAAACTGCTTATAGTTATCTTTAATGGCTCCTTTGTCTGAAAGAAATACTTCCAGACCTTTCTTTTTGGCCAAATAAGCAGCTCCACATCCGCTTTCTCCTCCTCCTAAAACAACTATTTTCATATTTATTTTTTTGTAAAATGTAAAATGTAAAACGTACAATGTATCTGGTGTCTTTTTACATTAATACTTTTTACTTTTTACAAAATTTATCTCATTTTTAAGGTGATCAGACATACAATTGCCAGTATTACGCCGATGATAATCATTCTGTTTACGATTTTACTTTCGTGAAATCCGTCTTTCTGATAATGGTGGTGTAATGGTGACATTTTGAACAGTCTATTGTTTTGGGCATATTCTAACCCATATTTTTTCTTTCTGTATTTGAAAACAATAACCTGAAGCATAACAGATAGGTTTTCAATCAGGAAGATTCCGCATAAAACAGGAATCAGCAATTCTTTTCTTAAAATAATGGCTAAAACAGCAATTACTCCACCCAGCATCAGACTTCCTGTATCGCCCATGAAAACCTGGGCAGGATAGGTGTTGTACCAGAAGAAACCGATTACGGCTCCTACCATTGCAACAGCAAAAATGGTAGTTTCTCCCATATTCGGAAGGAACATAATATTCAGATAATCTGCAAAGATGATATTCCCTGAAAGATAGGCGAAAAGAGCAAGGGTAAGCAATATTATGGCACTGGTTCCTGCTGCGAGACCGTCTATTCCGTCCGTGATATTGGCTCCATTGGAAACGGCTGTTACAATGAAGATCACGATAGGGATAAAGACAATCCATGCCCATTCGTGGGCATCTTTTTCACTCATCCAAAACAGGATTCCGCTGTAATCAAACTCATTGTTCTTTGCAAATGGTACTGTAGACACTGTGATTTTCTCTGTAGGCATGAAGTTTTGCTCTACGTTGTTTCTGTTCACCACTTTTGCATCAGCATATTTTCTTTTCACAGTAATGTCGGGATGGAAATACATGGTGATTCCGACAATTAATCCTAAGCCAACCTGTCCTACAATTTTGAATTTACCGCTTAGCCCGTCCTTATTTTTTTTGATCTTCTTCAGATAATCATCCAGGAATCCGATGGCTCCCATCCAGAACATTGAAACCAGCAGTAAGACAATATATACATTCGTAATTCTTGTAAACAGCAATACAGGGATAATGGTGGCCAAAATAATGATAAGCCCTCCCATGGTAGGAGTTCCTTCTTTTTGTTTCTGGCCATCTAATCCAAGATCACGGACTAATTCACCCATTTGTTTCGTTCTCAGATAGTTGATTACTCTTTTCCCATAGACAAGAGCAATAATTAATGAGAACAAAACTGCCATTCCGGCACGGAAGGAGATGTATTTCAACATTCCTAATCCGGGAACGTGAATTCCATGATCGGTTAGATATTCGTATAGATAGTATAGCATGTTTCTATTTTTTTATTATTTAAAAATTTAATTTATTTAAAGATTTAAAGATTGGGTCTCTCAATATTTTCACTTAAATACTTAATAAAGTTTGATATGTTTGAAGAAATCTCTCTCGAAAGTGTAATCATTTCTTCTGCTTTATTTTGATCTCCTAATTTTAATCTTCTACTTACAATTAGCATACTTCTTACTTCACTACAGCTGCCTTTTGCAATTTTTAAATATCTAATAAATTGTCTGTTGTTATTATATTCTGAGCCTTCTGCAATATTGTTGCTAATTGAAAAGCTCGCTCTTTTTATCTGGTTATTAAATTCAAATTCTTTTTCAAAGCTTGGATTTTGAAGAAACTCATAAACTTTTTGAACAAGATCTAAACTTTTTGATATACCGGGAAATTTTCAAAATTCTTCGTCATCATCAAATTTTTAAATCGTTAAATGAGTTTAATCTTTCAATCTATTTAGACATTAATTTCCAAAGCTCATTAATTACTTCTTTGTCATCAAAATGATGTTTTACACCATTAATCTCCTGATAATTTTCGTGACCTTTTCCGGCTACGAGAATGATATCTTTAGGTTCGGCAAATTTTATCGCCATTTTTATGGCTTCTTTTCTATCGGGAATTGAGGTGTATTTGCTGAAGTTCTGAGGTTCAACACCTGCTTCAATTTCTTTGATGATCTGTCCCGGATCTTCTGTTCTCGGATTGTCTGAAGTGATGATTGCCAGAGTTGATTTCTTAGTAGCAATATTTCCCATTTCAGGTCTTTTTGAGTGATCTCTGTCTCCTCCGCATCCGAAAACTGTGATTAATCTTTCGTTTTTGGTTCTGATATCGTTGATGCTGTCCAGAACGTTTTCTAAGGCATCCGGAGTGTGTGCATAGTCTACAATAAAGAAAATTCCACCATCGGATTTCATGGTTTCAAATCTTCCGGAAACTCTTTTTAATTTGCTGATGGCCTGAAGAATTTCATCCTGCTCAAATCCAAGTTCAGCAGCAATTCCGAAAACCAATAATAGATTGTATACATTGAATTTTCCTGTCAATGTAGTCCAGAACTCCTTTCCGTTGAAGTTCAGCAGCATTCCGTTGAAATCAACTTCTAACAGTTTCCCGTGGTAATCTGCCATGGTTTTCAGAGCATAAGACTTCTTTTTAGCCTTTGTATTCTGAAGCATGACATTGCCGTTTTTGTCATCCACATTGGTGATGGCAATAGCTGTATCTTCCAGTTCATCAAAGAATCTTTTTTTCGTTTTTAAGTATTCTTCGAATGTTTTATGGTAATCCAAATGATCGTGGGTAAGATTGGTAAATCCTGCAACTTTGAAGTGTAACCCTTCTATTCTGTTTTGGGCAATTCCGTGGGAGCTTACCTCCATGAATGCAAATTCACACCCTTTCTCAACTGCTTCAGCCAAAATTTTGTTGATGGTAATTACATCCGGAGTGGTATGGGTGGCTGGGATAATTTCTTCCCCAATTCTTATCTCAACAGTTGATAATAATGCAGAATCATATCCTAAATTCTTGAAAACATCAAAAAGGAGGGTTGAAACAGAGGTTTTTCCATTGGTACCGGTAACACCTATCAGTTTAATTTTCTGAGAAGGGTTTCCATAGAAGTTTGACGCAAGGTGGCCTAAAGCTTTTGCAGAGTCTTTTACTTTGATATAAGTTACATTTTCTGCCAGTGTTTCAGGAAATTCTTCACAAACAACTGTTGTAGCTCCTTTCTCAATAGAAGATACAATGAATGAGTGTCCATCCGCTACTGTTCCTCTCATTGCAATGTAAAGAGAGTTTTCTGTAACCTTTCTGCTGTCAAACACCAATTCTGATACCTCACGGTTGTTGTCTCCGTGGATCTCTATTACTGGGATTCTGTTTACTAATTCTGTTATTGTCATTTTATATCAATAGGACTTTATCCTATTTTAGCTTAAATCGTCCCTTCGGGACTTTGTTTTCTTTAATTCTGCAGAGATAAATATATTCTCTGGTTCTTACTGATAGTAGTGCCTTCCAGCGGGAATTGTTCTTTGATTCGTCCAACACCCTTAAAATCGACACGGTATCCTAAGTTTTCCAATTGTGGGATGACGTTTTTACCGATCAATCCTACTACATTGGGCATTTGCTTATCAGTGACTGCTATTTTTACATTGGGTTCAACCATTTTGCTAAGGTTTACCTTTTTGTCTACAAGCATTTCTTTTTCGATGTTTTGTGGGGTTTTCAGGAATGTTTTTCCTGCAATTTCCTTAAACACCGGTGCTGCTACGGGACCTCCATAAAATCCAATTGATGTATTGGGCTCGCTCACCATCACGTAGCATGTATATTTTGGAGCATCAGCCGGATAAAAACCTGCAAATGACGCTCGGTATTTCATTGGGCCAGGAAGCCAGTATTCAAATCTTGCGGTTCCTGTTTTTCCTGCCATTTTAAGGTTAGGTGTGAAGATGCTTCGTCCTGTTCCTTTTTCTACGGCTTTGGTTAATGCGCTGGTCATCATTTTGATGGCCTTTTCGGAGGCCATTTTGTTTACCATTACTTCAGGTTTTGCACTGTACATTACTTTTCCGTCTTTCATGATCTTATCAATGAATAATGGTTTAAGCATTTTCCCACCATTAGCTACGCCATTATAGAAGGTTGCCAGCTGCAGCAGGTTAATATTGGAAGAGTATCCATAAGAGATAGAGGCAAGTGTTGCTGCGTTCCATCTTTTATTTTCAGGGGTTACGATCTTCGGTTTTGTAATCCCGGGAAGCTCAATATCCATTTTATCGAATAATTTCCAACGTTTTAAATGGTCAAGGAATATCTGCGGCTTTTCAGCATAAAATTTTGTGATAAGTTTTGCTGTTCCTACGTTACTGGATTTGGCTAAAACATCACTAATATCATAAGTTCCTCCACCGTGGCCGTCTGAAATTCTCTGTTTTGCATAGGTCCAAACTCCGTTTCCAACGTTTACGGTTGTATTTTCATCAATGAATCCATCATCCATTGCCGCTAAAAGGGAAATGGTTTTAAAGGTGGATCCCGGTTCAATATTGTCTTTTAACGCATAGTTGTAGGAATCCTCGTATTCTCCTGATTCAGTTCTTCTTAAGTTAACCAAAGCACGTACTTTTCCGGTTTCCACTTCCATTACAATTACGGTTCCGTGTTTGGCTTCGTAGTGGGTTAGCTGTTTCTCTAACGCGGAGTGTGCAATGTCCTGAATTCTAAGGTCTAAGGTTGTATATACATCTTCTCCGTCAATAGGTTCCTGAACTTTCCAGAAATCGATTGGTTTCCATTGAGAAGAGTTAATTCTCTGTTCTAACCTTTTTCCGTCAGTACCTGTTAAATATTTTGAGAAAGCTCCCTCCAGTCCGGATTTAAGCTCTCCGTTATCAATTCCGATGGTTCCGGCTCCTATTTCTGAAGTAGCCAGCTCTCTTTTGTAGTTTCTGTCTACAATGAATCCACCTTTATTTTTACCTCTCTTGAAGATCGGGAACTTTCTGATTCTGTCATACTGGTCAAAATCAAGTCCTTTTACCAGAGTGTAATATTGGTTTTTCTTTTTCTTCTGCTCGTCGAATTTCTGTCTGAACTCTCCTCTGGATTTTCCGAACATTTTGCTCAGAGAATCCGTTAATGCTCCGATATTGTTGCTGTATATCGTATCTTTCATCGTTTTGAAATCCAGATAGATGTCATAGCGCATTACGGTTGTAGCCAAAATAGATCCATCGGAAGCAAATAAATTACCACGGGCGGCCTTTAGGGTAGCTTCACGGTAATTTTTATTAATGTAATCGTCTTTAATTTCCTGAACATTGGTATTCTGAAGGATTACGATCCTTGCCAAGAACATTACAAACACGCACAAAGCTACCACTGCAAAGAGGTAGCCCCATCGTAACGTTTTTTTACGTTTATTGTCGTATTCATTTTGCTTTTGCATCTGTACTGTCCAGTTTTATTAGCAATTTATGAGGGTGGTTTTCGAGGGTCATCAAAGAGTCCCGCGCAACCTCTTTCCCCAGCTCTGATTCCATTTTTACCTTGATCAGCTTACTCTGGGCGTAAGCGTTTCTAGATTTGTATTCTTCTGTTTCTTCCTTTAAGGCGTTTACAATTTTAATTTTTTTATTGACGAGATGGTTACTGTAGATCATCGCCATCATCAGAACAAATAACAGGAGAAAATACTTGTAATGTATTTTGATCTCATCACGATTCAGAAAGTTTCCTTTTATAATGTCTATAAAAGTGAGTCTTTTCTGGGGGCGATTTGTTGTTCTTTTTGCCAAAGCTTTGTTTATAATTGATCTATGATAAAAGATAATTGATATTGCTTATCCCTTATATTTTATCATTTTATACCTTTATTCCTGTTCTCATTTTTGCACTTCTCGCTCTTGAGTTTTCTTCAATCTCCTTGTCATCCGGGATGATTGCTTTACTTTTCACTAACTCGAATGCCTTTTTATAATTTCCGTAGATATCTCTTTCCGGTTCTCCTTCAAACATTCCGTTTTTCAGGAATCTTTTTACCAAACGGTCTTCCAGAGAGTGGTAAGAAATAACTACTAATCTTCCTCCCGGTTTTAAAACGTTGTAAGCCTGAACCAGCATTTCTTTTAATACCTCCAATTCCTGGTTTACTTCTATTCTTACTGCCTGGAAAAGCTGCGCGTAGAATTTATTCACCTTATGAGGCGGAATGTAGCTGAACAGCTTTTTCAAGTCCTCAGTGGTTTCTATGCTTTTTGTTTTCCTGTGATGAACAATTTCTCTTGCCAGTTTTCTTGCTTCTCTTAATTCTCCGTAGTGATAAAAGATGTCTGCAAGCTCTTCTTCTCCATATTCATTAATCACTCTTTTAGCATCCAGGTTCTGCATCACGTTCATCCTCATATCGAGAGGGGCGTTGCTTCTGGTAGAAAAGCCTCGGTCTGCTTCATCAAACTGGTGGGATGAAACACCTAAATCTGCCAAAACACCATCAATCTGTGAAATCCCATACATCAGTAAAGAATTTTCCAGAAATCTGAAATTCTGATTCACCAATGTAAATCTGGGATCATCAATTGTATTTTTAAGCGCATCCAGATCCTGATCGAAGCTGAACAGTTTTCCTTTGTCAGAAAGTCTGCTCAAAATCTCCCTTGAGTGGCCGCCACCTCCAAAGGTGCAGTCCACATAGATTCCGTCAGGATTCGTCACCAAATCATCTACACTCTGCTTCAACAAAACGGGGTTATGATACATGCTTAATTGTGTTTTTTATTCAATAAATTTTAATAGCCTTTACAGTTATTCTTCGTCAAAAGAGCCCATTACATCTTCGGCAAGGCTGGCAAAATCAGTTTCGTTGGTAGAAATTACCTCTTCATAGGCTTCTTTATCCCAAATTTCGAAAAGTTCTCCTGCGCTGGTGATTACTACATCTTTCTGAAGATTTGAAAAAGTTATCAGGTCTTTAGAAATCTGTAATCTCCCCGCATTATCCAGTTCTACTGTTTTTACTCCTGCCGTAAACATTCGTATGAAATCAGCATTCTTTTTTATGAATCTGTTCAGTTTATTAATTTTGCCCATCAGCTTATCCCATGCATTCATTGGATAGACTTCCAGACAGGGTTGGAACACAGATCTTTTGACTACAAACGCCTTATCGTCGAAGTTTTCCATCTGTTTGATTAAAGATGAAGGAACTTTTAAGCGGCCTTTGTCGTCAATTTTACACTCATATGTCCCAATGAAATTTTTCATTTGGGACAAATTTATATAATAATTTCCAAAATTTCCCACTTTTTCCCACTTTTTGACTCAATGTTAATAAGTTTTATCAAAGATTGAGTTCTAAGAATGTAATTAATTGATATGTAGCGGGTTGTTGAAACTGTTATTTAGGCCATAATAAAGCGGTTTTGAAAAAAAAAGTTAAAAAGGGGAATATTGTATTATTTTTATCTTAAATTAGGATAATCAAAATATTTTTGAGGTTTAATTTGTATTTTTGCAGGGCTTTATTAAGGCATTATATGATATTTAGTACAAAAAAAGAAAAGAAATATTCCTATGTAGAGGCTGGGGAAGGACATCCATTAGTGCTGTTGCACGGGTTAATGGGTGGTTTGAGTAATTTCGATAAAATGGTAGATTTTTTTTCGGACAGAGGATTCAAAGTATATGTTCCTCAGTTGCCCATCTATGATTTGCCGGTACTCAATACAAATCTCACCACTTTAGCAAAATATATCATCAAGTTTATAGAAAGTCATATTTCGGGACCTGTTACCATTGTAGGAAACTCAATGGGAGGACATATAGGGCTTATTTTAACTTTGGCAAGACCTGATCTGGTAAAGAATTTGGTTCTGACAGGGAGCTCGGGTTTGTATGAAAGAACTTTCGGGGACAGTTTTCCAAGAAAGAATGACAGATCTTATATCAGAAAGAAAACAGAAGAGGTTTTTTACGATCCGAAAGTTGCTACTGAAGATCTGGTAGATGAAGTTTTCGCAGTGGTGAATGACAGAATGAAAGGAATAAAGACGGTGATGCTGGCAAGAAGTGCCATTAAACACAATATGCTGAACGATCTTCCGAAGATCCAGACACCCACATGCCTGATCTGGGGTAAACAGGATAATGTAACACCTCCGGAAGTAGCTGAGGATATGCATAAGTTTATTCCCAACTCAGATTTATTCTGGATAGATCATTGCGGTCATGCCGCCATGATGGAAAAACCGGATGAATTCAATGAAATTCTTTATAACTGGATAAAAGATAAAGTTTAAATACATAACAAATAACCATTAAGAGCTTTTCTTAGTGGTTTATTTTTCTAAAATATATTCAAAAATGATTATTAAGACAGCAACGTTTGTAAAAAGTAGTGGAAAATGGCAGGAATGCCCTGATCCCAATATTCCTGAGTATGCTTTTATCGGAAGATCCAATGTAGGGAAATCGTCATTAATCAATGCGATGATGAATCATAAGGACCTGGCGAAAACGTCACAGACTCCGGGAAAAACTCAGCTGATCAATCATTTTATGGTAAATGAGAGCTGGTATTTAACTGATTTACCGGGATATGGATATGCAAAGGTTTCAAAAGTCCAGAGAAAGGACTTTGAGAAACTGATCACCAATTATATCCTGAACAGAAGAAATCTTGTGAATTTGTTTGTACTGGTAGATGTAAGGCATAAACCTCAGGCTATAGACCTTGATTTTATGCAATGGTGTGGAGAAAGTGGTGTTCCGTTTTCAATTGTATTTACAAAAGCAGACAAGCTAAAGCCTAATGCTGTTATCAAAAATGTTGAAGATTATAAGCTGGAGTTACACAAGACCTGGGAAGATCTTCCTGAATTATATATTACTTCGGCCGAGAAGAAAGAAGGAGGAGATTTAATTTTAGATTTTATTGAAAAAACGAATGATTTTTTAATTCAAAATAATGTAAGCTTCGATGAGTAATATTGTATGGAAGATCAAAACCTTTGATGAGTTTACAGTTCCGGAATTATATGCTGTTCTAAAGGCTCGTATTGATGTTTTTGTTATTGAGCAGAACTGTCCGTACCCCGATCTGGATAATTATGACCAGAAAGCAGTCCATATCTGGGGAGAGGAAGACGGAGAAGTATTGGCATACTGCCGTATTTTTGATAAGGGAATAAAATATGATGAAGCCTCAATAGGAAGGGTTCTTACCACGGAATTGGCAAGAGGAAAGAGCTTAGGGAAATTATTGATTAAATATGCTGTTGAAACTATAGAAAATCGTTTTGGTACTTCTGAAATCAGGATTTCAGCACAGGATTATCTGTTGAAGTTTTATGGTGATTTTGGTTTTGAAGATACCGGGAAGAAATATCTGGAGGATGATATTCCGCATACGGAAATGATTAGAAAATAACAAAAAAGCATCTCAGAACTGGGATGCTTTTTCGTTTCCTAAAATAATTAAAAAAGCGAAGATTGTCTTCGCCTTAATAGTGGATAATATATTGAGTGTTTTTAGTTTTTTTCTTAGAGATTAGTTGCATCCTGCGCAATAAGACCTGTCTACATATTGTTTACTATTCCCTGAGTAATAATAGCAGCCGCCTCTTGAGCCAACATACAGCTGATTTCCGTTGTAGGTGCACCCCTTGCTTCCTGAGCTTGAATAATACGACGGAGAAGAATAGCTTGATCTTTTTGATTTGCTTTTTCTGCTGGTCTTAGTTTTCCCTTTTCCTGGTTTTTTAAAAAGTTCTTTAGCCGAAACAGTACTGTTGGCAGATGCAGAAATATTTGCGGGTAATAAAAGACCCAGTCCTAAAAGCCCTGTAAAAAGTAGTTTTTTCATAGTATTTGTTTTTTTGTTATATGACAGTTTTCATGGTTAGTGAATAGTTTTCTATTTAATACTTTGCATGAACATTTAATAATTTTCTAAAGTTTTATGAAGTTCTTCTCTGAAGTTATATATTTCGTCAAGATTATTGAGAAGTATTTTTTCACCGGAGTCCTTTCCATTATGAAAAGTTTCAATATATTTATTTGCTGTATTGAAATGGAGCCTGCAAAGCGGTTTTCTGTTATTATCATCAAGCAAAATCCCAAAATAAGATAGTGTATCTCTGTATGCTATACGTGTTGACGGAATTTTCTCTCTCATAATTGCTTTTACAATTTGAAAGCCTTCAAGCTCTTCTTCCGTAGTAACAATTTTAGAGTCGTTATTGTCATCAATTGATTGAGAAGCTTTTACATCATCATCTTGTTTTTCAATTTGTTCATTAATGCTTAATGCAGATTTTAGCCTAAAACTTATAGATTCATTGATGGAGGTTGTTAATGCTTTTTTTGTATACTCTTTAAAAGAAACCAATCTACTGGCTGTAATAGGTTTATCAAAAAATCTGTTCACCAAAAGTTTAACAAGCTCATCAGATGGAGTTTCTATTTCTTTTTCAAACTCTTTTCTTATCGCTTTGATATATTTTAAGGCTTCTGCAGAGTCCAGAATGTTTTCAAGGTTGTAATCTTTTTTAGTAAAACTTTCGAGGATTTTAATAGAACTGTCTTTCAAATCTTCAATATTAATAGTGAAAAAGGGTTTTTCATCCATAATATTAGGTTTTTCAAGATCAGTATAAAAGTTATAGATAATACCATTGGTAAGAACGCCAAAACGTGTTTTGGAAACATGATAATATCTGTGAAGCTGCGAATTATGGGCATCAGCATTTTCTTTCCAGTGTTTACACTCAATGATGAAAATTGGCTCGTCATTGTTTTTAATCACATAATCTACCTTTTCTCCTTTCTTGGTTCCTATATCACAGACATGTTCGGGAACAACTTCAGTAGGGTTGAATATATCATACCCTAAAATTTGTATAAAAGGCATTACAAAAGCATTTTTAGTAGCCTCTTCGGTAGCAATTTGATCTTTTAAGGCTAGTACTTTTTGTTGTAATTGCTCAAGTTTAATTTTTAGATCCATGATATTATTTTTAAAGGGTTTCATCTACTATTTCTGCATCAGGAGCATTGCTTTTTACTGAAGCTATTCCATTTTCCATTATTGTTTTAGAACTGTATAACTGACTTTTGCCAATGATCTCTCCATTTCGGGCTTTCAATACAAAGTAGTCTTTATCATTTACTGAAACTTTCCTTTCATATCTTGAATCTTCCAGAGAATTAAGTTTGACAGATTCTATACCTTTATGACAAGATGCTTTTTGAACATAACCTTCACTGGTTAGAATAATTTCTCCATTTTTAGCTTTTAAGTTGAATTGATATTCTTTATTTACTCTTCTAGTGATCACAAATTTTCCCATAATTGTATTTATTTTTAGTGAACCTTTCTGAAATTTCCATTTCATTAAGTATTTGTTGATTAGGTAAAATGATTTGAGTTTCTCCTGAGGAATTCTCTATAATATATGCACCAGATCTACAGTTTTTAAACCTATATATGAGAGCATTTAGCCCGGAAATGAATCCCTCATTTGTTATTGTTTCGTACACGTGTTTGGAACAACTTGTTCTGAAAATGCATTTTCTTCTTTTTTCAGGCGGAATTACCAGCCAATAGATTTTAATAAGAAGAATTAATAGATTTTTCATTTTCTTTTTTTGTAAAAACTACCATTTGATAAGATGTCATATATCCTGGTTTATGGCCAAGCCCAAAACATCCCTCAACAGGTTGTATATATGTGGACACACTTTCTAACCTTAAATATTCCCAACCATCACTAGTATGCACTTTTATTAAGTTGTCTAATTGTTCTGCAATATTTTTTGAACCCATATTTTGTTGATTGGCAGTGGCAACAAATGGTACTACTTTGTATTCCATGATTGTTTTTGTTTATGGGTCAAAAATATAACCCTTTAAAATTCAATCCTTACGGGAAACCGTAAAAACAAAAAAACCTTTCAAATTTTGAAAGGCTAATGGAATTTGAATTGCTTTAGTCTAAATAATCCCCAGGTCTTTACAAAAAGCAACAAGCTGTTCATTATTGGTAATCCCGAGCTCTTCTTTCAGGCTGTTAAGTTTTTTTTCTACACTGCTCAGACTGTTGGGCTTAATATTATTATTTTGAAGATATACAGGAATGTTTTTTTGAAGGACTCCCTGTGAAAGAAGGGAAACGAGGGTAATATCGTATTCTGAAAACTCATAGCTGTTTAGCTTTTTAATTTCCTGTTTAAGATCAAGAGACAGATAATTATTACCTTCATATACTGAGGCAATTGCTTTTTTTAAATCTTTGGAATCATTTCTTGCTTTTCGAACAAAGCCATTGATGCCATATTCTGTAAAAAGGGAATTGATAATACCGGATTTGTGCTCAGCAGAAAAAACAATGGTTTTCAAAGAGGGCTGTAGCTCTTTTGCTGCTTTAATAAGTGTTTTGCCATCTTTAATCTTTTGTTCATGATGATCTTCTTCAAAGGAAAGATCAGTGATCAACAGGTCATATAAGTTGGTTTCCCGGATTGATTTTTGAATTTTAGCGACTGCATCATCACAGTAGTATACATAATCCGCATTGGTAATATTAAGATCTTCCAGTGTTCTCTGCACAGAAATACTGCTGCTTTCGTGGTCTTCGGCTATTAAAATTTTTTTGAACATTTTTTTTTCATTTTAAGATGTGGGGAAAGAAATATTTATTTTCAATCCTGTTTCAGTTGTGTTGTCAAAAATAATTGTACCCTTTATTTTTTCAATACGGGAAACCGTATTTGTCAGTCCATTCCCTTTGATAATCTCACCTGGGATCCCAATTCCATTGTCTTTATACTGAATATGTACGAGGTTATGATTCTTTTCAAACTTAAAGGCAACGAAGCTGGCCTGGCTGTGCTTTTTCATATTAACCAATAGTTCGCGAATGACCTGAAAAATTTCATTCTGATTAGTTTCATTCACTCCGTCCCAAATATTTTGGCTGTTTCCGGTAAGAAATGGTTTTACATGGTCGCTTTTAAAGGAATCAATGAGTGTAAATATTTTTTCAGCAAATTCTGCGGTATTGCTAGTGTCTTCTTTTTCATAGGAAATATCTCTGGATTTTTCATAGACAAATTCAAGTTCGTCAAGCGCTTTATCTTTGTCAAAGTTTTCTTGATTCTCAATTTTGGTCATCACCTGATAAATACCGTTGGCCACTACATCGTGTACCTTCTTAGACATTTTGAGCTGAGTGTTTTTTACTTCAAGTTCTTTTTCCTGTTGAAGTCTCTTTTTTCTTCTTTTATACCAAAATATACCTCCGATTAATGATAATGATAAAGTAGCAATACCAATATTTCTCTGTAAAAGATCAATTTCTTTCTTGGTATTTTCCATCTTTAGCTTTTCAACATCAAATCTAATGATAGCAAATTGATTTTTCGCTTGGTTTCTGGCTGTTTGTAAACTATCATTAATATATTTTAATTTTTTAAAGTTTTCCAGATAATTTCTAGGTTCTAAAGTGATAATTCTTTCTAAGGCTAATATTTGATCATCAGGGCTATTATCTTCTTCTGCAATAGCCAGCATTTTTTTTGCAAATAGTAATGATGTATTTGGGTCTTTATTTAGATAATAGCTTGATAAAGTTTCAAAACTTGAGTTTTGTCCTTTTTTATCATTATTTATTTTACGTATTTCTAATGCTTTAAATAATTCAGGCAGGGGATTATAATCTTTATTCCCAATATATTTGGCTTTTGCAAGATTATTCAGCACTCTAGCATAGGTATCTTTATCCTTTGTTTTAATAGCTTTATTTAAATAGCTTTCCGCCCTTTTGTATTGTCCTAATGTTATTAAAACATCTCCGATATTATTGTAATAAATATATTTACTAGCTGTATCTTTTGGATTTATATACTTAAGGGCTTGTAAATAGTAATTAAAAGCATTCTCATAATTTTTTAAATAATTAGATGCTATTGCCATATTATTATAGTTTGCTGCCAGTATTTTTTTCGAGAGGCTATCACTATTGGATTTAATGGCTTTATTGGATTCCAACGATGTCTCAATTCCTCCAAAGAAGTCCCCTTTTTCTGTTTGAATAATTGCCATATTAGCTAAAGAACGTGCTGCACCTATTGAATCATGAATTGTTAAATAATCGTTTTTGGCTAAATTGAAATAATAAAAAGCTGAATCTGAGGATTTTGAATCTCTGTGGCCTGTAGCTTTTTTAAAGTTAATATTACTATTTTCACTTGAATTCTCTTTCTTGCAGGAAACAATAGCAACAATTAATACCAGTAATAAATATATTGAGTTTTTCATTATTTAGTTTTATGCAAAATAAAAAAAAGAACAGATGTATGCAATCTGTTCTTCTTTTCTTTTCTCTTCTTATGGAGTAGGAGGAGTCTGCCCTGTATTTCCTCCAACTGGTCCGCCATCATCCATTCCTTGTTCAGGTCCTGAATAGATTATTTCTATATCAGGCGTTTGGTTACTATCATTTGTTGTATTTACGTTATTATTTGGGAATGCTAAGCTCAATAGCATTAAAATAAACTGGATCATTTTTTCAAAAAATTTATTGTTAAAGCATTCGTGTTCTTCCCTGCGAAACAGATCGCAGATAGTTTTACACGGTTAAAAAAATTGAAGCGCTTCTAAATTTTTTGGGAAGTGAACCTTCAAAAACGGAGGAGAAACATCTGCTTCCCAACCCGGATTTTTTCCTCCGTTTTATCTGGTGATTTTTGAAATCAGTTTTGTAAATTTGTTTCTAATGTTTTGTTTTTCACTGATTTTCTGAAGCAAAGATGCGACAAAGCATGACGCATGTGTTAGTCACGTTTTGGACATCGATGGACACGAAATGGACAATGTGGGCTTTATGGGAATCCGTAATGTGGTATGACGGATAATCGTCTATTTTGTAAAGACTCAAAAAACTATATATGTCCAAGAAAAAACTACTAATTCATGAAGTGTTTAAGCAAGCACAGAGTAATTTCCCTGCAGAAAGTACAAAGACTGGTTGGGCTTCTGAATTGTCCGATTATTTTGAGAAAAATTTGAAATTTATAATTAATGAAAAGACATTTAGTAGGTATTATGATGCTTGTATACGTGATAATAAAGATGTTAATATAAAGGATATTGAAATTCTTAACAAGTTGAGCCAATATATAGGATATAAGGATTTTCTTGATTTTTCAAATACTTTCGTGAAAAGAGATGATGAAGCTAATAAAACAACTGTTAAAATAACTGTTGATGAGGATGAACAATCTATTTCTGAAAAGTTTTCTAAATTAAATATCAATATCACGAATGAACAGCATTTTAAAATGCCTGACTTTATAAAGCAAAACGGATTAGGGATTATAGAAATTACTTTGATCTTGTGCCTTGTAACGGGAAATGTACTTTTTTCTAATAATAAGAAGATAAGTAGCAATTCCTCATATTCTTTGGGTTTTATGTCAGGCATGAAACCAATGACTGAAAAAAAATATATGTATTGGAATGGTGAAAAATATATTGGTACAGACAGCAGCTATATCAGTCCGGGAATAGAAATTGTTGCTATGGATGCCCATAAATTGCTGCATTTCAAAAAGATCATGAGAAAAGATACCTTAACTGACGTAAATTCTCTTGGAAAGACATGGTATTCAAAGTATAATAATGAAGTCGAATTTTTTACAGATGATGGAGTAGATCCAGAGAACGGAAGAGAATTAAGAAAGACGTCATCATTCATTATTTATAAGTATGCAGGAAAACAAAAGGATTCCGTAGTATTTGAGGAATAAAAAAAGCGGAATACAGTAAGTATATCCGCTTTTATAATAAATTGATGCTTTAAGAACTTATTCTGCATTCAACATTCCCAGTTCCCCAAAATACTTTTTAAACTTCTGTATTTTAGGACCTACTACAGCGCTGCAATAAGGCTGCGTAGGGTTTTCATTGTAATAACCCTGGTGATATTGTTCTGCCGGCCAGAATTTATCGAATTTCGTTAATTCCGTTACATAAGTACCAGCCCATCTTCCTGATTCCTGAGAAACTTTAATGGCTTCTTCGGCTTTTGCCTTCTCTGCATCATCTTTATAGTAAATCACAGAACGGTATTGGGTTCCGATATCATTTCCTTGTCTGTTCAGTTGAGTGGGATCATGAAGGAAGAAAAATACATCCATTAACTGTTCGTAAGAAATAACTGCAGGATCGTACGTGATTTGTACCACTTCCGCATGTCCTGTTTCTCCTGTACAAACTTCCTGATAAGTCGGATTGTCTTTATGCCCGCCTGAATATCCTGAAATAGCAGATTGTACCCCTTTCAGCATATTGAAACAGCTTTCCACACACCAGAAACATCCGCCCCCGAAAGTAATCTGTTCTAAATTATTGTTGTCCATTGTTGGTAATTATATTGTTTTTATTATCTCTCCCTTTATCCGGAAAAGCTGATCAAAAATAGGAAAAACTTTTTCATTTGAACACGGTTTTAAGTCTTAAACTTAAATTGTAATGATAGATATGACAAATGATTTTTAAACACAAATAAACATGAAAAAATACAACATAATCATCTGTGACAATCTGTGTAATCTGGTTAAAAAAGAAAAAGCACCCTAAAAAGGATGCTCTTATATTATCTAAATGATGTTGAGTTATTTTTCCCAAACCAAAGCACTAGCGCCAAGAATAGCGGCATCGGCTTCATCCAGTTCACTGAATACCAGTTTTACCTTATTTCTGAAGATCGGAAGTAGGTTTCTTTCCATATGAAGCTTGGCAGGCTTTAAGATGAAATCTCCGGCTTTGATAACTCCTCCGAATAACAGAATAGCTTCTGGTGAAGAAAACATTACAAAATTGGCCAATGCCTCTCCAAGCTTCTGCCCTGTATATCTGAAGACTTCAATAGCGATCGGATCTTCTTTTATAGCGCATTCATATACGGTTTTAGAATTGATCTCGTCTTCAGGATATTGATTCAACATAGATTCCGGGAATTCTGCTCTCATTTTCTTAGCCGTGATGGTAATTCCTGTTGCAGAAGCATAAGCTTCAAGACTTCCTTCGGATCCTGTACTCCAGTGCTTTCTTCCGCCTGGTTTTACAATAGTGTGCCCTAATTCTCCGGCAAAGCCATCATGCCCGTAAATGAGGCTTCCGTTGGCAATAATTCCGCTTCCTACTCCTGTTCCCAGGGTAATCATGATAAAATCCTTCATTCCGCGTGCCGCCCCGAAAAGCATTTCTCCCAGTGCCGCTGCATTGGCATCATTGGTTACGGTACAGGGCAAATTGAATTTTGCGGTCATTAGTTCTGCAAATGGAATTACACCTTTCCATGGCAGATTGGGGGCCAATTCTATGGTTCCTTTATAATAGTTCGCGTTGGGGGCACCTACACCAATTCCGTCGAAGTTCTTTTCTGCGCCATGTTTTTCCATTAAAGGAGATACATGTTCATATAAAGCATCGATGAAATCTTCAACTTTATCATAGGCATCGGTTTTAAGGTTTCCTTTATCCAGAACTTCTCCACGGTGGTTTACAATTCCGAACTTGGTATTGGTTCCGCCGATGTCAACACCAAGGGCAACCTGTTTTGATAAATCTATTAATGACATTTCTATTATTAAATTCTAGGGGCTAAAATTATAAAAAAGATTGTATTAATAGCTTATTAACCTCATATTATTTAAAAGATTAAGCAGTTTTTAACGGTTTTTTCTTTCTTCTGCCCCACCAGATCATAAATCCTGTTATCGGAAGTGAAGCGCAGATAAGGCTTACAATGAAAGCAATAATCTTTGTGGGCAGGCCTAGAATAGCTCCCACGTGGATATCATAATTAGCACTTACCACTTTTTCTCCAAAGTTTTTATCTTTTGGATCATGGGTGTGGAGAAGTTCTCCTGAATTTTCATCAAAAATAAGACTGCTGCTTTTGTGGTAAGAGTAAGTAAGGTGCTTTACATATACTTCAAAGTTAGGATGCTCGTGGTCATCCATATGTTCATGTCCAAGATCTATAGCAAAACCATAAGACTCAGGATATTTTTCTTTAACTGTATTGATGATCTTATCCAAAGTGGTTTCAGTTCTCATCTCTATGGGAGCTTTTGTTTTAATGTGTGAGAAATCAGGATATACGGTTTCTCCTCCGGAAAATATCACATAGATCATTGCCTGAACTACAAAGAATGCATAAAACAAACCTGTGATGGAGAAAATTAAGGCAAAGATTGAAGAGTAGAACCCTAATACATTGTGAAGATCGTAGTTCTTTCTTTTCCAGCTTTTGATATTCTTCCATCTGAAAGAGAAGCGCTGTTTTCTTGCTGCTTTATTTTTAGGCCACCATAAAACAATTCCGGTAATCAGCATGATGATAAAGATAATTACAGGTATTCCTACCACATAAGTTCCCCAGTCCTGCTTCAGAAGGTAGCTCCAGTGGATCATTTTTACAATATTGAAGAATCCGTTTTTTTCATCATACACTCTCAGTACCTTTCCGGTGTAAGGGTTAACGTAGGCTTGTTTATAGATAGGAAATTCATCAAAGTAATTCCAGGCATCTGTATTATGTTCGTACCAGAAGAACATATAGGACATGGTCTTGTCCATAGGAATATTGACCCAATGGATGGGATATTTTTCTTTTACCTGCTCAGCAACAGCCTTTTCCATCACACGGATAGGAAGAACCTGTTTCTGCTCAATGTTTTGCTCATGGTGGTAGATTACATCCTTTCGGGTATAGTTTTCCACTTCATCCTTAAAGACATATAGTGCCCCGGTAATAGAGATAATAAAGATTAAAAAGCCAATTCCCAGCCCAAACCACAGGTGAAGCTTTGAGGACCACTTTTTGAAGAATCCTGGCTTCTTTTTGTGATGATGTTTTTTCTTCATATCGTAATGGTAAGTTAGTTTTTATTAAAATTTGTATTCAAGAATAAGGGTTCCTCTTGTTCCCGGAGCATTAACAAATTCACTGTCTCTTGCTGACCACCATGCGATAGATGGCTGATATAGTTTGTTGAATAAGTTTTCAACTCCTATTGACAGTTTCCAGTTTGTATTGATCTCACTTCCTAACTTTAGGTTAAAAACTGTGTAATCAGGAACAAATCCCTCTCCATAGGTATATTGCTTATTGGCTCCAGGCTGAAATCTGTCCTGCTGAAAAGAATGAAGCATATCCACCCCAAGGAAAAATTCAGGAACAGGCTTTATCTGTACATAGGCAAGAACTTTAGGAGCAGAGATTCTGCTGTTATTGATTTTAGCGGAGTAATTTCCGTTATCTTCCGGAGAAGTAATCCCTTCCATCCAGCTGTAGCTTCCTCCGAATTGGAGCCATTTTAGAGGAGTAAAGTGTAGAAAACCTTCCACACCATAGATAATTTCCGGTGCTCTTTTGATAGTTAAAGCCCTGTCAGCATTTTGAACAAAAGTGGCTCCAAGTTTAGAGGTGCTCACATAAGAGGTTAATTCATAATTCATCCAGCTGGAAATCTGGCCTGTAGCTCCTAGTTCGTAATTATTTACGATAATAGGTTTTGTTTCAAGATTTTTGATGGTTTCAGAGGTAGAGGTCCTCAGGATTCTACCTAATTCATTGATAGAATAAGCTTGTGAGAAGCTTCCGAAAAGATTGATATACGGTTCTGCATTGTAACGTAATCCGATATTTCCTACTAATGCATTATAATTTAATTTTCCTCCTGATACAGGAATACTGGGTGTAAATGTTCCATTATTTTTAATGACAGAAAGGGTGTTAAAATCATCTACATTTACTTTAATGTTTTCATATCGAAGCCCTCCTTTAACCGTTAATTTTTTGAAGAGATCAATTTTTGCCAGTAAGAAAGGCGCAATATTGGTCATATTCATATTCGGAGTCCAGAAACGGCCGTCTTCCAGTTTTTGTACTGTTTCATCGTTCAGAATGTCAGCGCCATAGATGATTTCTGCCTGGTAATTTTGAGTGTTCCAAATCTGGGTGTCAAAATTGAATCTTGCCCCAGCCTTTTTAGAGATAACATTAGATTGGCCGCCATTGAAAAAGGTATCGCTATATCCGTATACAGTTTTAAAATCCTGATAATATAGGTTTACATTTAAGGAAGTTCCTTTAAACAGATTCTTATTATCATAGCTTATTCTAATGTTGTGATTTCTTGGAGTTCCCTGTGGGGTTGTTTCCAAACCTTTTCCCTGGCCTTCACCAATAGTGGCCCTTACACCATATATACCTGTATTCAACCCTAGATTAAGATCTGATTTTGAGGAATAACCAATGTATGAAGCTTCTATCCGCTGGTTGTCATTAATGTCATATCCTAACTTCAGCATTCCGTTGTAATTATCCATTTTCGCAGTACTGTATGTAGGGCTTAAATAGACTTTATTGGCATCTTTCATATAACCCGTTCTTTCATAGGCCAAAGAAAGGGTATAGTCAAATTTATGGATCTTTCCGGACAAAAGCTGGCTGGCCCTTACTCCTAAAGTTCCGCCTGAGCGTTGTCCTGTGAAGCCAATTTGTGAAATTCCGGAAATTTTTTTATTGGTTTTATTTCTTTTCGTAATATAATTGATAATACCACCATCTGCTCCGTTTCCATAGATGGATGAAGCACCTTTAATGACTTCAACTCTTTCAATGGCTGACGGATCAATCACTCTTAAGTCTCTTGCTCCATTTCTAAGAGGTGTAGATTGAGGAATCCCATCTATTAAAACCAAGACCTGGCGTCCCCTTAAAGTTTGGCCTGTATTGGAGGTTTGTCCGGAATTGGTTCCTAAACTCGGAACTGTATACTGCAAAATGCTTGTAATGTCTGAATTAACCGTTAATTGAGACTGAATCTGCTTTTCTCCAACAATGGTAACAGAACTTGGTACTTCCTTAATATTCTCTTTTTTTCTGGAAGCGGTCATGACAACCTCTTCAACTTTTTGAGTGTTTAAAGAATCTTTTTTCTGGGCAAATACAGTTATTGTTCCCAGACACACAGCTGATAAAAGCGCCTTTTTCATTATATTTTCTTTCCTTGTTTCTTTCTTTTTCCCCACCAGATAAGAAATCCTGTAATGGGAAGTGATGTACATATAAGACCGGCAATAAACCAGATAATTTTTCCAAATAATCCAAAGTAAGAGCCTGTATGGATGTCATAATTGGCATTGGCATATTTCTCAGCATTGCTCAGCTGTTGCTGAGGTTTGTTAGCCAGCAGTTTTCCAGAATATTTATCAAACGTCAGAGTACTCCTTTCACTGAACCTGCCTTCCTGTGCATAAATAGTAATCGGAAGGTTTTTAAGCTCTTTTCCTTTTTTATTTTTCCCATTCAGTGATATTCTGTAGCTGGAAGCCCCTGCGTACAGTTTTTCAGTTTGTAAAGCTGCTATATCAAAAAGATCGGCCCTTTTAGCCGTTAATGAATCCGGAGATTTTATCTGTTTTTCCTTAGGAAGATCAATGGATCCGGATAAAGTGTAATTGAATGCATTTTTAACGTATGGATAAGCAAAATAGATTCCCGTTATGCTCATTAACAGGGCAATGAATGAGGCATAAAAGCCCAGTACATTATGGAGGTCATAGTTTTTACGCTTCCAGGTCTTCACATTTTCCCAGCTAAACCAGAACCGGCCTTTTCTTGCATTCTTATTCTTTGGCCACCATAGGATAATGCCTGTAATCAGCATAAAAATAAAGAGAACAGAAGGTATACCTACTACATATTTTCCCCAGTCTGAATTTAAAAGCAATCCCCAGTGGATGTACTTCAAAATGTTGAAAAAATCATATTTTTCATTGTATACGGCCAGGATTTCCCCGGAATACTGGTTCACATAGACTTGTTTGTTGATAAGGACCTCCTGAAAGTAATTCCAGCCTTTTTTATTCTTTTCATAATATAAGAAGCGGTAAGATTTTCTTTTATCTAAGGATACTTCAACAGAGCTTATCGGGTATTTCTCGTTAAGCTCCAGGCTTACTTTTTCCCGAAGAATACTGATAGGTAATGGTTTCTGTGATGAGGTACCATGCTGTACATAAATGGCATCTTTTCGGAGAATGTTCTGTACTTCATCCTTAAAAACATATAAAGTCCCCGTAAGAGAGACTATGAATACAATGATACCAACAGACAAACCAAACCACAAATGCAGTTTGGCAGACCATTTCTTTGTTGAAGAAATTTTCTTTTTATGATGATGCTTTTTTCTCATAGCAAAAAGTTAACCCCCAAGAGGGCTAACCTTTAATTTTTTAAAATTTATAAGTGAAGCTTCCTAATACGTTCGCAAGGGCCTGTGCATTGGCTGTTGTATATCCGCTCCAGTATTTTTCGTTTGTGAAGTTGTCTACCTTTACCCCAATTCTGAATTTTCTTGTATCATAAAAGGCATTAGCATTCAGCACCAGATATTTTGGAAGAATAAAAGTTCCCATTGTAGTTGAGTTGACGATCTTGTTATCGCTGGCATAATTTCCTCCCACACCAAATCCAAGACCTTTTAAACTTCCGTCAAGGAACTGATAGCTCGCATTGAAATTAACCAACCACGGAGAAGAAGCTGTAGCAGGCCTTCTTCCAATTACAGTTTCATCCGCTTCAGTATATTTCATATCATTATAGCTTACACCGGCAATTACAGAGAATCCTTTAATCAGATAAGCATTTGCTTCCAATTCAATCCCCTGACTTGTTAGTGATCCTGCCTGTCTTTGAATTGCTCTCCCTTGATCAGTATATCCAGCATTCAGAAGTGTATTTTTTACTTTGATATTGTAATAGCTTAATGTTGTACTGATTCTTCCTTTGATAAGACTGGCTTTAAATCCACCTTCGAACTGATTAGCTCGTTCAGGGTCAGAAAGGGTTACATTAGAATTGGCGTCGGAAACATAATATCCGTTGCTAGTGAAACTATTTTGATAATTTCCAAATACAGAGACTTTATCCTGAACAATCTGATACACAATTCCCAGCTTCGGAGACCATGCTCCCTGGCTATATGCTGCAGTTACATTTTGTCCCGTTTGACCTCCTTTAAAATCTACACTTTCATATCGCAAAGAAGTAAGGATATTAAGTCCTGCTACAGGAGTGATTACATTGGAAATGTATCCACTGTAAACATCTTTTTTTCCTGTACTGATATAGGTGTTATTTTTTTCAAAATCAGGCTGGTTTCTCAGATTGTCATACATTGCTCCCAATGTCTGGCTATTCATATTAGAATAGTCAGTACCTTTAAAAGGAACCCAGTCAAA
Source organism: Chryseobacterium bernardetii (assembly GCF_003815975.1). Lineage (NCBI taxonomy): Bacteria > Pseudomonadati > Bacteroidota > Flavobacteriia > Flavobacteriales > Weeksellaceae > Chryseobacterium > Chryseobacterium bernardetii. The sequence continues at coordinate 1,066,032 of NZ_CP033932.1, read as the reverse complement.
ATTGGTAAACATAAAGTACTGATTGTCATTCAATCTCAAATAATCAAAACCGGCTACTGTTCTGTTTCTTATACTTCCAATATTGAAATCAAAATTAAAATTCTGCTGAAGCTGGAAATAAGTTCTTTTGCTGTCTTTGGTTGACTGGTCGGCTCTTGCTATTCCAATTTCAGAACTATTTGTAGGATTGGGGGAGAAATAAAAATATGGACTGAATCCGTCTGAATAAGAATAGGCAGTACTTACATTAGTGGAAGATTTAATATGTTCATTAATCTTATAGTTAACCTGCCCAAAGAAATTTCTTGCTCTACCTACAGTTTTAAGGCCTTCCCCGGTATAAGACTGTTTATAGTTATATCCAAGTTTCTCCATTTTGTCCATGCTGTCTGCTCCAAGTTGTGAGCTAGGATAATAAAAGAAAAATGCAGTTTCAGGATATGAATGGGTTTCAAACATTTCCAGTTCCGCATTAATTTCTAAATTATCTGTAGGACGGTAAGTGATGGAAGGTGTAAATGCATAGAATGAATTCTTTGCATTGGTTCTCTGGAAGGTACCCTGGTTTGTATAAGCCGTATTTAATCTGAATAATAACTTCTTATCGTTGGTCAGCGGAGCATTTACATCTGCCTGTACCCTGTAGTAGTTGTAACTTCCTCCTGCAAGAGATATTGCTCCTCCGAAAGTTTCATAAGGTTTTTTTGTAATTCTGTTGACAACTCCGCCATAAGAAGTTACATTACTTCCAAATAACGTTGCAGAAGGCCCTTTTAAAACTTCAATTCTTTCAACATTAATAGCATCCATGGAAGTGGTAATAGGAGCTACCATACCATTTCTGATAGAGTTTCCTGCTACAAAACCTCTCAGGTTAAGATAAATTCCTCCGTCTCCGGATCTGTTGGTTGCACTCCACATCTTCTGTGCACCTGCTACATTTCTGAAAGCATCATCTACGGTGAACAGCAGTTGGTTTTCTAAAACTCCTTTGTCAATAGAAGAGTACACCTGTGGATCCTCTATGGCCTTAAGAGGCATTTTGTTGGAATAATCACTGTCTTTCTTGACATATGTATTGATAACTACTTCATCTATGTTTTTTGTGGTTAATGAATCTTTTTTTTGGGCAGAAACCATCATTGTCGCCAGTGCGGAAGCACAGATCAGTACATTTTTCATGAAAGCAAAATTTTATGCAAATATATTGTTTTTAACTATTCTAAATAAAAAACAATGTTGATATTTATCATAAAATTATTATACATTCCACAATAAAAAACCGCTCCGGGCAATGCCAGAGCGGTTTCTTAATAATATCATTAATTATTTCCTATGCAGGAATTTCTCCTTTGTATAAGAAAGAAATAATTTCTTTGTTTAATTTCTCCATCATTTCACTGAATAAGTGGAAAGATTCCTGTTTGTAAATTACAAGCGGATCTTTCTGCTCATAAACAGCTCCCTGAGAAGATCTTCTTAAGTCGTCCATTTCACGAAGGTGAAGCTTCCAGTTTTCATCAATGATGGATAAAGTGATATTCTTTTCAAAATCGTTGATTAAGCTTTCGCATTTGGTCTCATAAGCTTCTTTTAAGTCAGCCACAATTGTCATTGTCTTGTGTCCGTCTGTGAAAGGTACCTGAATCATCTTAAACATTGATCCCTGGTTTTGGTATACATTCTCAATGATCGGGAATGATTTTTCCTTCAACAGGTTCAGCTTCATCTGGTAATCTTCCTGAGCTGCTTTGAATAAAATGTTCGTTAGGTCCTGAACATTTTTATTCTTGAAGTCATTTTCAGAAACAGGAGATTCCATAGTAAAGGTCTTAATGATCTCATATTCAAAATCCTTGTAGTTTCCTGTAGCTTTTCCTTTCGCAACGATTGAGTTGGCTACATCAAAGATCATATTCGTGATGTCATATTTCAGGTGGTCTCCGAACAGAGCATTCTTTCTTCTCTTGTAGATTACATCACGCTGCTTATTCATTACGTCATCATACTCAAGAAGTCTCTTTCTGGTTCCGAAGTTGTTTTCTTCCACTTTCTTCTGGGCTCTTTCAATAGATTTGCTGATCATGGAGTGCTGAATAACTTCACCTTCTTTATGACCCATTCTGTCCATCATCTTGGCAATTCTTTCAGAACCGAATAAACGCATCAGGTTATCTTCAAGAGATACGTAGAACTGAGAACTTCCAGGATCTCCCTGACGACCTGCTCTACCTCTTAACTGTCTGTCAACACGTCTTGAGTCGTGTCTTTCTGTACCGATAATTGCTAAACCTCCTGCGTCTTTTACTTCTTTCGTAAGCTTAATGTCGGTACCACGTCCTGCCATGTTTGTTGCAATGGTTACAACTCCCGGACGGCCTGCTTCAGCAACAATCTCTGCTTCTTTTTTGTGAAGCTTCGCATTCAGTACCTGGTGCGGAATTTTTCTTAACTGAAGTGCTTTTGAAAGCAACTGAGAAATTTCAACTGAAGTTGTTCCTACAAGAACAGGTCTTCCGGCAGCTGTTAATTTTTCAACCTCTTCAATTACGGCGTTATATTTTTCTCTGTTAGTTTTGTAAACTAAGTCTTGTTTGTCATGTCTTAGGATAGGACGGTTAGTAGGAATTACCACAACATCCAGTTTGTAGATCTCCCAAAGCTCACCAGCCTCTGTTTCAGCAGTACCCGTCATCCCCGCAAGCTTGTTGTACATACGGAAATAGTTCTGAAGCGTAATGGTCGCAAAAGTTTGGGTAGCAGCCTCAATTTTTACATTTTCTTTAGCTTCAATTGCCTGGTGAAGACCATCAGAATAACGTCTTCCTTCCATGATACGCCCGGTCTGCTCGTCAACAATTTTTACTTCACCATCAATAACTACATATTCATCATCTTTTTCAAATAATGTGTAGGCTTTCAATAGCTGGCTCATTGTGTGAACTCTTTCAGACTTTTCCGCAAAATCACTGAAAAGTTTTTCTTTAGCTTCGAATTCTTCTTCTTTAGATAAGTTTTTTGCTTCTAATTCAGCAATTTCAGTTCCGATATCCGGTAGAACGAAGAAGTTTGGATCAGAGTTCCCCTGAGACATGTATTCAACACCCTTGTCTGTAAGATCTACCTGATTGTTTTTTTCTTCGATGACGAAATAAAGATCTTTATCTACAATCGGCATATCACGGTTGTTGTCCTGCATGTATTGAGCTTCAACTTTCTGAAGCAATGCTCTGTTTCCGCTTTCCGATAAGAATTTGATTAATTGTCTGTTTTTAGGAAGACCTCTGTATGCCTGAAGCAATTTGAATCCTCCTTCTTTGGTGTTTCCTGCTGCGATTAATTTTTTCGCTTCATTGAAAATAGCAGAAACCGTTTTCTTCTGAACTTCAACAATTCTGTCGATAGAAGGCTTAAGAACATCGAATTCCTGTCTGTCTCCCTGAGGAACCGGACCTGAAATAATCAACGGTGTTCTGGCATCATCTACCAATACAGAATCCACCTCATCCACGATCGCAAAGTTCAATTCTCTTTGTACCAGTTCCGAAGGTGAAGTTACCATGTTATCTCTCAGATAATCGAAACCGAATTCGTTGTTCGTTCCGTAAGTAATATCTGAGTTGTATGCTTTTCTTCTTCCGTCTGAGTTCGGCTGGTGGTTATCAATACAGTCGATAGACATTCCATGGAACTGATAAAGAGGACCCATCCATGCGGAGTCTCTTTTCGCAAGGTAATCGTTCACGGTTACAACGTGTACTCCTCTTTCCGGAAGTGAATTTAAGTAAATAGGTAATGTTCCTACCAAAGTTTTACCTTCACCGGTTGCCATTTCGGCAATTTTACCACTGTGAAGAATAATACCTCCGATAAACTGAACATCATAGTGGACCATATCCCAAACTACTGGAGTTCCGGCAGCGTCCCATGAGTTTTTCCAAACAGCCTGGTCTCCCTGAATACTAACAAAATCTTTTCCTGCAGCAGCCAATTCTCTATCCCAATCGGTTGCAGTTACACGGATTTCTCCATTCTGTGCCCATCTTCTTGCCGTTTCCTTTATCAATGCAAAAGCTTCCGGAAGGATCTGGGTAAGAACTTTCTCTTCAATTTCGTAGGATTCTTTCTTTAGAGACTCAATCTTTGTGAAAAGAGCTTCTTTCTCATCAACATTTGTTGAGTTCTTTATCTGCTCTTTAATCTGTTCTATTTGAGCTGTTATCTTGCTGGTTGCAGATTTTATATTCTCTTTAAACTCAGCAGTTTTTTGTCTCAAACCATCATCCGACAATTGTTGGATGTTAGGTTCTACAGCTTTGATTTTTGTTACAACTTTTTTTACTTCTTTTAGGTCCTGCGCTTTTTTGTCTCCCAAAAACCCTTTAAGAACTTTGTTTAAAAAACTCATAAATTTTTTGCTTTATGCTTAATGCAAGATGCTTTAAGCGTTTTAATGACACGCTTATCGTGTAGTTAATATATAAAAAAGGGCAAAAAAGCTCTAAGCCTGCAGCCTAAAGCTTATCGCTTTATTAATATTCGTCCTCGTTCCAAAGGAAGTCCTCGTCGGTTGGATAGTCGCTCCAAACCTCCTCAATAGATTCATAAATTTCTCCTTCATCTTCAATTGCCTGAAGGTTTTCTACTACTTCCATAGGTGCACCAGTTCTGATTGCGTAGTCAATAAGCTCTGCTTTTGTCATTGGCCAAGGTGCGTCACTTAGATATGAAGCTAATTCTAATGTCCAGTACATAATTTTCTAATTTTTTGCAAAAGTATAAAAATAGGTTGTATAATAAACTTTTTTATACTTGATTTTCAATTCTTTTTATAATATTTTCTTATAAATCACTGTCACCAACTGCATGACAGCCATGTCAGTAATTTACTTATTGTCGTTTTCTCAAAAACCATTCCACAAATTTTTTTATGCCATTTTGGAAGTCTGTGTCAGGTTTATACCCTATTAAAGTCTTCGCCCGGGTAATATCGGCATTGGTTTTTGTGACATCTCCCGGCTGCATTGGCAGAATTTTTCTGATGGCAGGCATTTTTAAGGCATTTTCTATTGCAGCTACCATTTCCGTTAAGGTAACCACCTGATTTTCTCCTAAATTAAGGATTTCGTATATATTGGAATTGTTTTCCAGATATAGAATAGATTTGGTAACCCCATCAATAATATCATCAATATACGTATAATCTCTGGCAGTTGTACCATCACCATAAAAAGGAATTTCTATACCTTCTGAAATAAGTTTTGTAAACTTATGGATAGCAAGGTCCGGCCGCTGCCTTGGCCCATATACGGTAAAGAACCTGAGCTGGATCATATCGATATGATAAAGGTTATGATAAACATGGCCAAGAATTTCTCCGCATTTCTTTGTTGCGGCATAAGGAGAAATAGGGTTGTCTACATTGTCGGTTTCTGTAAAAGGAACCTTTTCATTGTTTCCGTAAACACTTGATGAAGATGCACAAATGAATTTTTTAATATTAAAATCCTTACACAACTCCCAAAGGTTCATGGTGCCACGGATGTTGACTTCTTCATACTCCAAAGGCCTTTCAATAGAGGGACGAACACCGGCCAATGCTGCCAGGTGGATCACCATATCGATAGAATGGTTTCTGAAAATATCTTCAAGGCCTTTTTTATCTCTGATATCCTGATAATAGAGGGTATATTTTTCAGAATGAGAGAGGGAAACCAGACGCTGAATATCAGTTTCTTTATCTGAAAATTCAAAATCCGAAATTTTATCAATAGACTCTAAAGTATTTTTAATTTTTACCTGATAGCTATAGAAATCATCAAAATTGTCAATGTTTATGACAGAATGTCCATTTTTTAATAATTGTTCAACTAAATGGGAACCGATGAACCCGCTACCGCCTGTTACAAGATAAATCATCAATGGTTTTTTATGGATACAAAAATATAAATTTTACTTTTTGAAAAATATAATCATTAAATTTACGTAAAAAAGTAATATAAATATAATATGCAGTTTCAAGGGCAAATTTTAAAAATGATAAGCTATGATGCTAAACCCATTCAATATTATCTGAATCTTTCAGGAGATCTGATTCATATTAATGAGTTATTAGGGAAGGAATTAAGCATTAAGCATGTTGGGTTTCAATGTGTAAACTGTGGCGAAAATAAGCCTGTTTATCGGATGGGTTTCTGTAAAAACTGTTTTTTTGAAAGTCCTTATGCCAGTGATACGATTATCCGTCCGGAGCTTTCTACTGCCCATTTAGGAGTTGCAGAACGAGACCTGGAAGTGGAAAAAGAAATTCAGCTTCAGCCTCACACGGTTTACCTGGCCTATACCGGGGACGTGAAGGTAGGAGTGACCAGAAATACACAGATTCCTACAAGATGGATTGATCAGGGGGCTACTTTTGCCTTGCCTATTGCCAGAACTGAAAACCGTTATGAAGCGGGAATGATAGAAGTTGCATTAAAAGAACATTTAGCAGATAAAACAAACTGGAGAAAGATGCTTCAGGATGATTTTGAAGATGAAGTAGATCTTGCAGATTTCAGGCAAAAGATCAAGGAACATTTCCCTGAGGATTTCCAGAAATTCTACAGTGAAGGGGAAGAACTGTGGAGGTTTGATTATCCTTTTGAAAAACCAGAAAAGGTTACTTCATTTACATTAGATAAGAAACCTGAATTTTCCGGAAGACTTACCGGAGTGAAAGGACAGTATCTTGGATTTGAAGGTGGGAATTTCATCAATGTAAGAGGGCATGAAGGCTATGTGATAGAATTGGAAATCAAAAATTAATCTTATCCGAACATTCAACCAAATCACAAATATGAAAAAATGGGTTAAAAGACTACTAATCAGCTTCGGAATCCTGGCAGGGCTTCTACTGGCCGCTAACTTCGGACTGAATTTCTGGCTTAAAACCCAACTTCCGGCGTATATCAAAAACAATACGGACTATAAAGTCTCTTACAAAAGTCTGGATGTTGATCTAAGTACAGGAAATATACTGGCAACGGGGATTTCCGTAAACAGTAAAGATCCGCAGAATACTAATGTTATTGGGTTACAGGGGACTATTGATACACTAAAGGTCAGCCGATTCGGGATCTATGATGCGATTTTTAATAAAACAATAAGTTCCTCAGACTTATTACTGGCAAAACCCAATCTGAACATTATTCTGGCAAAACCTGTAGACCAAAAAACGGGAAAAAAAAGGAATCCTTTCTTATTTGAAAACATCAGGATCAATGAAGGAAAAGTTACTATTTTCAGGCATACTAAACAGAAATTTCTATCCGTAGAGAAACTGGATCTGTTGGTGGAGAACCTGCAGATGACGGAAGAATCTGTAGAAGATAAACTGCCTGTTGTTTTTGACAGATACAGCATTAAAGGACAGAACTTCTTTTTCAGACCGGATGATGTATATGCCATTACCATCCGTTCCATCAATACAACAGATGGGCAGATGGTTGTTCAGAATTTTAAGTTGATTCCATTATTGTCTTTTGCTCAGTTTAAAAGGTTTTATCCTAAAAAAACTCAGCTTTTTGAATTTACTATCCCCAAAATGGAATTCAAAGATGTGCTTCTGACTAAAAATAAAGTGTCTCTTGCAGATGCAGATTTTCAAAACCCGGTTTTTACAGTATATAATACCGGGGTGAAGAATGTTAAGAAGGAAAAGAAGAAATCTGACTTTGAGGTTAATTTGGAGAATGTTAAACTTAAAAATGCTGCAGCCCAAATTAACAAGGCGGATGGAAGCAGGCTTTTATCTGCAGGAAACATGAGTTTGAATATCAATAAATTAGTGTTTAATAAAGAAACTTCTGAGCAGATAGTTCCGGTTGGATATAAGGATTTTACATTTTCCGGAAGGGATATCGTATATGCTGATCATCAGAATATTGCTATTGGAATTGCTGCTTTAAAGCCGACTAACGGCGAAATCAGAGATCTTTCATTTTCTCCGGGTTCTCCAGACAACACAAAAACAACAATGGATTTAAAATCCAGTCATATTGCTTTTAATATCAATAAGCTGGAATTCATTAATAAAAAACTGAATCTAGACATTAAGGACATTCTGGTTGAAAATGCAAACGGAACCATAAATGCTGGAGATCATAAGCCAAAGAAAAATACTAATCCCGGTATTATACAATCTATCATTGTAAGGAAACTTTCTTTTAAGAACTCGAATCTTATCTACGATAAAGGAAAAGAGCCATTGGCTTTTCATGACCTGAATGCTACTGTAAACGGCATTAAAATTGGTCCGGAATTTAATGATAAAGGTCTCTCTTTTACAATAAAAGATTATTTTCTGACAACCCGGAATTTTGCTTATAGAACACAGTTTTATCATATCAGTGTTGGACTCTTGAAGCTGAATAAGAACAGAATTCAGATCAATAGTTTTGCGATGAAACCTCTCGTTTCGAGAAATCAGTTTATCAAAATGATACCTGTGGAAAGGGATCTGTACGATTTGAAAGCAGGACAGGTTACTGCTGAAGGAGACTGGGAGCTATTTTCAAATCATAAGTTTATCAATGCCTCCCATGTTGTGATCCAATCTGCGGATGCCAATATATTCAGAAGTAAGATTCCAAAGGATGATCCGAAAGTAAAAGCACTGTATTCTAAAATGCTTCGGTCCATTAAAATTCCTATGAACATCAATACGCTTGATCTGAAGAACTCAGTTTTGGTATATGAAGAAGATACCCCGGAAAGTATGGGACCGGGTAAACTCACATTCAGTAATTTTAATATGAATGTTAAGAACCTGAATTCAGCGAAGGCAAAAGGAAAACCTACCAGGGTAGATATCAATATCAACTGTTCGTTCATGAACTTATCACCGCTTTCTGTAAAATGGGGCTTTGATGTTGCAGATCAGCATGATGCTTTTATGATTTCAGGAAAGACCACAAACCTTCCGGCAAATGGAATTAATCCGTTCATCAGGCCTTATCTGCATGTGACAGCTACGGCGGGAACTATTCAGGAAATGTTATTCAGTTTCAAAGGAAATCCTGCCGGATTGCACGGAACATTTAATTTGAAACATAAAGATTTGAAGATAGCTGTCCTGAATAAAAATAACCATGAGAAAAAAGGCTTTTTAACAGCAGTTGCAAATGTCTTTTTAAAATCAGACTCTGGGAAGTATCCGGAATCAGTAACGGTAGAAAATGTGGAGCGTGATCCTACAAAATCCTTCTTTAACCTTTTCTGGAAGGGAATTGAGCAGGGATTGAAAAAGACTCTTATTGGAAAAAATGTTGAAAAAACCGAACAGAAAGTTAAAAATGCAGTTTCTTCAGTGAAGGAGATGAAGCAGTCTGTAAAAGATATTAAAGAGGAAATCAAAAATAAAAAGAATCCCTCTCCATCTGAAGAGAAAAAGGAGAAAAAAGGATTCTTAAACGGTATTTTTAAAAAGAAAGATAACTCTGAAGAGAAATAATTTTTTTAAACCATTAAAGTGTAACCGTAAACTGATTTTTTTAATAGAAGTAAAATCAATTTTATTTTAATTGAAACAGCCTTAATGGTTTAAAAAATCAATATTGTTATTTGATATTTAAAAATTGAATTCATCACTTTCATGAACGGGGATGTCTCTAAGGAATTCATCAAACTTTTCACCTGGGTAATTGCTGTCTGCCCCATAGGAATCAATGATCATTCCGCGGTTTCCGGCATCATCTTTTACTACATACAATACGGCATTGTCATCCGGATTGCTGTCTCCTTCGAAACGATAGGTTTTTAAAATAGTCAATTCGGAAGGCTGATAAATTTTTTCAGAATTCTCAAATTTCATCTCACAGTTTTCATTCATTCTGAATTCCCTTTGTATTCCTCTTTCAGAGAGCTTTTTCATAACCTGGCTCAGGGTAGTCATTTGATCGATGTTTTCTGGATTTTCCATAATAATATTTTTGTTGATAAGTACAATAATTAAACCATTGCTTTTCTAAAGATAAGAAAAATAGCAGATTATAATTTTCTTAAAAACAGTGTTTAATGTTAACAAAATTTATAATTCGGAAAGGTAAAATAGGTACACTTTTTGCAATACTCATCTCAATAAATCAAAGAAAATATGAAAAAAGAAGTTGGAGTTTTACTGGCAGGGGGAGTTGGTCTTTTGGCAGTATTAAGTTTAATAAGCATCAAAAAAATATTGACTAAAAAAGATAAAAAATATAGTGACAGTTATTCAGACTATCACCGACACTTTGATGAAAAAAGCCACGACGACGAAACACACGGAGTGGAATTTTACGCGCTGAAGTAGTAAAAAAAAATATTAAATTATGTTTAAATCCAACGCTTTTGAAAGTGTTGGATTTTTTTTGTGGAAAACTTAAGTGTTAAAGTTCATTATTTTATAAGAAATCCATTCTAATTTTATATCAGAATGTCAAACGAAAATTTCATAAAAGGTCAGGGAGCTCAGCAAAACGTTATCAACCGTTTCGACCGGTATACCTATGAGCCTGAAGATGAAGATTTCGAGGCTGTGAAGACTTCTTTTACAGAAGTTTTTCCGAAAACTATTGTGAATCAGGTAAAAAGTGAAGATCTGCCAATGGAATATTCTATGAATCCTTATCAGGGATGTGAGCATGGCTGTTCTTACTGCTTTGCCAGGCCTACTCATGAATATTGGGGCTACAGTGCCGGAATTGACTTTGAAAGAAAGATCATGGTAAAGAAAAACGCCCCTGAACTGCTGGAGAAATTTTTTCAGAAAAGAGGCTATAAAGCGGCGCCTATTTTACTTTCAGGGAACACAGATTGTTACCAGCCTGCGGAAAGACAATTTGAAATTACAAGAAAACTCCTGCAGGTTTGTATGGCTTACAGACATCCTGTCAATATTCTGACAAAAAATGCATTGGTATTGAGGGATTTGGATATTTTAAAACCAATGGCTGAGCAAAACCTTGTCTCAGTTTCTTTAAGTATCCCTACGATCAATGAAGAACTAAGACGGAAAATGGAGCCGAGAACAAGTTCTGCTCCCAATAAATTGAAGGCAATTGAAATCCTTTCCGAAAATAAAATTCCTGTTCACGTCATGGTAGCACCTATTATTCCGGGGCTGAACAGTGATGAGCCTTTAACTATTTTAAAGTCTATTTCTGATGCAGGAGCCTCTGGTTTTGGGTATACATTAGTAAGGTTAAACGATACTGTGGAGCCGGTTTTTGTTAACTGGATTGAAGCTCATTTTCCAGACCGGGCGCAGAAAGTATTGAATCTGATCCGCTCTATGCGGGGAGGAAAACTTGGTGATAAAAGATATTTTGAAAGACAAAGAGGCGAGGGGAATATTGCTGAAATGATACACACCACTTTTAAAGTAGGAAGGAAGAGATTCTTTGAAGGAAAAGAGTTTCCTAAACTATCAACAGCCAACTTTACAGGAACTAAGGATCAGCAGCTGAGGTTGTTTGATTAAATAGAAAAACGCCCCAAAAGGAACGTTTTGTTATTTTAGTAAATAACAGGCTGTTCGCCATCAGGACAAATGAACTCCATTCTGCATAGTGCTTTATACTGAATTCCATCACTGCACACATAGAAACAGTCGCCTGGAAAAGGAAAACTTATCCCTCCGGAGATTACTTTCAGTTTACCTTTGCTTAATTTTTTTAAGTTTTTCATATTATTTGATTTTGAGATTAAATAAAGATATGAAAAAATACTTAAGTGGTTGTTTATAAGTTTATTATTTTGTTTTAATTCCTGAGTAACGGAAAATAAAATACCGTTTCTGCTGAAACGGTATAATTAACTTGTAATAGTTGAAATTACATTTCTTCAGCTGTAACAGGGCATTTAAAATCATCGCTGCATGCAGCACAAATTACTGTACCATTACAATAATACATGCAATATTCAATAACAGGAATATTAGCTCCTCCTGAAATACCTTTTAATTGGTCTTTTCTTAGTTTTTTTAGATTTTTCATATAATTTTAATTGAAATTTTGATAGTAAAGCAAAATTAATTAAAATATATTTAATTAAATAGGGTAATGTGTATTAATATGTAATATTTTAAAACATCAGGAAATTTCATCGCGTTTGCGACAGAACTTGGCGTGTTTTATTCTGAATAAAAAATCGGCTGTCTCAAAATGAGACAGCCGATCTATATCGTTATGTTATATTTATTTCTTAATCAAGCCTAATTCTATCAGTCTTTCATGTAAGAATTCTCCTGCAGTAGTGTCTTCGTATAACTTTGGATTGTTTTCGTCTACACAGTTTTCAAGAGCATTTAATGACATTGCGCTTACTGGGTGCATAAAGAAAGGAATTGAATATCTTGAAGTACTCCATAATTCTCTTGGTGGGTTTACCACTCTGTGAATTGTAGATTTCAATTTGTTGTTGGTATGCCTTGACAACATATCTCCAACGTTAATCATCAATTCATCCGGTTCTGCAATGGCATCAATCCATTCCCCATTGTGGTTCTGGACTTGAAGACCTTTCCCCTGTGCTCCCATTAAAAGAGTGATAAGGTTAATGTCTCCGTGAGCTGCTGCTCTTACCGCATCATCCGGTTCTTCAGTGATTGGCGGATAGTGAATAGGTCTTAAGATAGAGTTCCCTTCAGCGATTTTATCGTCAAAATAGAATTCATCTAAACCAAGGTGTAAAGCTAGTGCTCTTAAAACATACTGTCCTGTTTTTTCAAGCATCTGGAAGGCTTGTTTACCTACTTCGTTGAATTTTGGAAGTTCATCAACGATGACATTGTCAGGATACTCTGCTTTGTATTTTGAATCATCAGACAGGTACTGTCCGAAATGCCAAAATTCTTTCAAGTCTCCTTTTTTGAAACCTTTTGCAGTTTCTTTACCAAATCCTACATACCCTCTCTGGCCACCAATGCCGGGAATCTCATACTTCTGTTTTGTTTCCACTGGCAGCTCAAAAAAGTTTTTTACCTCTCCATATAAATCTTCTACAAGGTTGTCATCAAGAAAGTGGCCTTTTAAGGCAACAAAACCAATTTCTTCATAAGCTTTTCCGATTTCATTTACAAATTTCTGTTTGCGTTCCGGGTTGTCCGAAAGGAAATCACGCAGGTCTACACTAGGTATTTTGTCCATTTTTAGAAATTTACGAACAGCAAAATTACATTTTTTTTAAATTAAATGATTTTAAAATCATTATTTATAAGTTAAATTTGCTGTATGAAAAAATATTCTTCTAAGAGAAGTATCCAAATACTTGCACATCTTCTTCAGCAGTACGGAATTGCAGACATTGTAATTTCACCGGGATCAAGGAATGCTCCTTTGGCAATTCATTTTTCAGAAATAGACAGCTTCAACTGTTACAGCATTGTAGACGAAAGAAGTGCGGCCTTTGTGGCAATGGGAATGGCTAAGAGTGAGAAAAAACCGGTTGCAGTTACCTGTACCAGCGGATCTGCAGTAGTAAACTATTATCCTGCTGTTACAGAGGCCTTTTATCAGAATATCCCGCTTTTAATTCTGACTGCTGACAGGCCAACTGATTTTGTTGATATTTTTGATGGGCAGACCATCAGGCAGAAGGATGTTTTTCATCAGCATTCTTACGGAGATTTCCAATTACTGGAAGATAGTAAGGAAAATGCGGAAGATATTAATTTCGATACCATAAAAAAGGCTATTGAACTTTGCTTTGAAAAGCAGGGTCCGGTGCATATCAATATTCCTTTAGAAGAACCATTGTATGAACTGGTTTCAGAGCTTCCAACCTTTCCTACGGTTGAAAAGACAATCAAACATAAAGATTATGAAATTCCATCCAATCTGATTGCAGAATGGCATACTTCTCAGAGAATTATGCTATTGGTAGGAACAAAAGACTATAGCCCGGAATTGGAAAATCAATTAACGCAATTGGTTAAAAACCATTCCGTTGTAGTATTGAGCGAAGCGAATTCCAATTTGTATCATGAGAAGTTTTTCAGACATATAGACCGTTATATCTTCAACTTTACAGAAGAAGATTTTAAAACGTATGCCCCGGATCTTTTGATTACTGTAGGGCAGAATGTAGTGTCTAAAAAAGTAAAACAATTCCTTAGAAGTGCAAGGCCAAAACAGCACTGGCATCTGGATGAAGTCTGGCAGCCGGATACCTATTTCTCTCTGACAGAAAAAATAGAGGTGAAACCGGAAGTTTTCTTTTCCAAATTATTGAAATTCATTAATCTGGAACCGAGGTCTTACTATAATCTTTGGGATGTTCTGAGAGATAAAAAAGATGCGAGGCATCAACAGTTTGTAAATACAGTGGAGTTCTCAGATTTTTATTTCTTCAATAAAGCGGCACAAACTGTTCCTGAAAACTATAACATCCATTTCAGTAATTCATCAGGAATCAGGTATGCCCAGCTGTTTGATTTTGGGAAAAGAAGAATATACTGTAACAGAGGAACCAGTGGTATTGACGGCTCAACTTCTACGGCAATGGGATTTGCTATTAAAAACCAGAATCCTACGTTATTGATTACCGGAGATTTAAGCTTCTTTTATGATATCAATGGTCTTTGGAACCAATATATTCCTCCTTTTGTAAGAATCATCATTTTCAATAACGGGGAAGGGAATATCTTTAAAATCATTCCCGGGCCTGGAAATGCCAATCCTAATACTTTGGATGAGTTTATCGCAACCAAACACCGTAAAAATGCTGAGCATCTGGCCAAACATTTCGGGTTCTCTTATATCAAGGTAGAAGATGAACTGACGCTGGACAGGGTATTAGAGAATTTCTTCAAACCTGATGCCCAGCCAAAGATCCTGGAGGTAAATACCTACGGGAAGAACAGTGCTGATGTTCAGAAAGCTTATTTTAATTTCATGAAAGAAAACTAAAGATCAAGATATTCTTCACTTCCCGGCAGGTTCATAATCCTGTCAATAGGGTAAATGAACATATCATCAAAATCATTTAGGGCATTAATAATTTGAAAGTGGCTGAATTGCTTTATATTCTGAAGAGTAATTTCAGCCTCTTTTATTTTCTTGTTTTTTAAAAGATGCTGTCTTTGTACTCCATTCAATAAATAAGTATTGGGAGTAAACCAGTCTTTACCCTTTAAAAATAAAAGATTGGAAAAAGAAGTATCGGTAATGTGATTATTTTTTACAATGATGATTTCCTCAGCCTTGGATTTCATTTTCATTTTATCCAATTCTCTGCGGTCTTCAAATTTGAAAGAGTAATCGAAACTGTTGTTTTCCACCAGTTGGAAGTCATGAATTTCAGGAATCGCATAAGGAATCATTTGAGTTCTGATTTTTTTATCCAGGTCATAAGAAATTCTTAGTTTGAAAAGTCCATCTTCATCATGTTCCAGGTTTTTATAGATCTTGGCCAGATCAATAGAACCCTCTTTGCCAAAGTGGGAAAATGTTTGGTTAACACGTTTCTGATGGAGCTCCAATAGAAAAATCTCCTGATCTTCTACTTTTATGCTTTCAATGAATTGGGACATAGATTTTATTTTTCATTTCCTGATATTCGTCTTCTAATTTACTCATGTGCGTTATACCGCCTCCGCTTTTGAAATAGAGTTTATCATTCTCTTTTTCAATAAAACGTATCATTACGCAGCTGTCAACATTTTGACCATCGAACCAGCCGCAAACACCCGTGTAATATCCTCGGTTGTAACCTTCAGCATCCAGGATGATTTCCAGTGTTTTAGGTTTTGGAGCACCTAAAATAGAACCTGCCGGGAGAAGTCTCTGCATGATACTTCCCACTTTTCCGTTAAATTCAGGTTTTAATCTTCCTGAAATTTCCGAACTCATGGCATATAAATCCTTTTGCCGGGTTTTGAGGAAATCAATATGCTGAAACTGGTCTACACGCACGTCATCTGCAACCATGCTCAGGTCATTGCGGAGTAAATCTACTACGGTATAATGCTCGGCTTTTTCCTTGGGATCATTCTTCAGGATTTCTGCAGCATTTTCTATGGAGGCGTCAATAGTACCTTTCATAGGATAAGTCAGAATTTTTCCGTCAATAATCTTCACAAAAGTTTCAGGAGAAAAAAATACAAAAAAATCTTTATAAAAAACTTTGTATTTGGCTTCCGAGTGATAAAAAATTTCTTCAAGGCTTAAATTGGTCTCAATTTCGGTTTTTCGGGTATAATTTACAAGATAGGAATTTCCGAGACGAATATTTTTCTGAACCTTATCAAACCCTGTTTTAAAACTTTCCAGGGTCTCCGGAAAAGATTTCCATTCTACTTTTTTATCAAGTTTATGTTCTTCTTTTGTGTTTGAAAATATCTGAAAATCAATTAATAAGCCTGATTCTGCAATATCGCCTTCCTGATAAACTTCAACATTCTCTGAAAGAAAGTCGATAACAAAGAAATAAGGAACCTTCTGAAGAGAAAGTTCATCCATTTCCATAAATTTTTGATGATTCACTGAAAACATTCGGCAAAAATAATTATTGATGTTTACTTTTGCATAAAATTTTTATGATGCAGAGTAAATATCCTCAGAAACCGGGAATTGATTTTATATTGAAGCAGGCTTTTTTCTATTGGAATAAAACACTGGTTTTTCAGTTGATGTTTTCAATGATCTTTTTTGGAATCTTTCTTACGTCTCTGTTCTTTTTTGGGAACTGGTACGGAATATGGGAGCAAAATCAGGTGTTGACAGAAGCTTTAAAAGAAGGGACAAAAGCTTATATGGAAAAGATCGCGGAACTAAGTGCCACGGAAGAGTATCAGATGTTTACTCTTGCCATCTGGGCAACCACCGCATTTCTTTACCCTCTGAATCTTGGAATGTTCCAGATCTTCAGGAAACTTGACCTTAACGAAAAAATTGAACTCGGAGATTTATTTGTAGGATATAATGGGATTAACTTTTTTAAATACCTGGGATATTATCTTTTCTGGTTTATGATCTACAGGCTTACGGTTCCTACAATTCTGTTGGCCATTGTCTGGGTAGCAGTAACGGTATTTGTGGCACCATTGATGTTTTTTACGAATAAAAGAATATTTGAAGCTATTTCTTTAAACTTTAAGGCCCTTAAAATGTATTTTATTGAAATCATGGTGTGTATATTCGTTGCGGTTTTATTTAAATATCTGGGTTTCAGTTTGTTTTTGATTGGTGGCCTTTTTACATTTCCATTCTGGAATGCAATGATATACTCACTGTATAAAACCATATTTTCAGAGAAAGGCTAAAATTCAGCAAGGTTTAATATGCTTTTCTATCAAAAAAAAGTTAAATTTGGTAAAATCATTAAATATTTAAACTATGTCTGAATTTAACGAATTTGATCAGCAAGGTTCTGTGCCTAACAAAGAAACAGGATCAATCATTTCACATGCCTTTGAAATGTATAAGGGTGTTTTTGGGTATGCTATTGTTGCCATGATAGTCTATATTGTTGGAGGGATGATTATCCAAAGTATTACCGGTTTCAATTCTGCTGCTATTGTAGAAGAAATGCAGTCTTCTGGTGATTACGGGAGCTTTAGATATTGGGAAACCCCTGGGTTCTCAATGTATATGACATTTTCCAGCATTTTTTTACTGTTGCTGACTCCTTTGTATGTAGGTTTGATTTATATGGTGAATAAATTCAATACCAAAAATCCGATTGAGTTTTCAGATCTATTTATCGGATACCGTCAGAATTTTGTTAATATATTGATTTATAGCTTCCTTTCAGGACTTATTTCTTCAGTTGCCCTTACGCTTTGTTTTCTTCCGTTTATTTTTATTTATCCTTTTCTTTTACTGGGATATCCTATCCTGTTATTTGAAAATTCATCAGCTATTGATGCTTTAAGCAAGTCATTCAATATTGCTAAGGAAAATTACGGAACCTTTTTAGGAGTAAGCTTTCTTGGACTTTTAATTTCAATGGCGGGAATCATTTTATGTGGAATTGGTATTATTTTAACGGCTCCATTCATTATGGTCGTAATGTATTCTGCGTATTGTGCATTTGTAGGAAAGCCAAGGCAGATCATGTATACAAAATAATAAGATAAAATAACTTTTGATGAATAAAGACAATCAAATAAGCAGTGTTGCCATAAAGCAGGTTTCTTTGCTCGCCATTATTTTGGTGCTGACAGGCTTAATCTGCTTTAACCTTGCATTGTTTATTCCATCAGTTTTAGGAGCTATTACTATTTATGTTGTTTGCAGAAAGTATAACTTCTACCTTCAGGAAGAAAAGAAATGGAAGCCTTCTCTTGCTGCTTTTGCCTTAATGTTTGCGAGTCTTATCGTTCTGATCCTGCCTATTTATTTCATTGCAGATCTGATTATTGATAAGCTGGGAAACGCACAGGCATATATGGATAAATTCAATGTATTTCTGGATAAAATACATTCCTACGTTTATGGTAAGGTTGGCTTTGATATTCTAAGCCAGGAAAACATGAATAAGCTGAAAAGTTTTGTAGGAAAATTCTCTACATCTGCATTAAGTGGAACATTCAACACTCTTACGGTAGTAATGTCTATGTACTTTATCCTGTATTTTATGTTGGAAAAGCCCAGATTGTTTGAGAGGATCCTTACCAATTCGGCACCTTTAAAGCGATCTAACGTTTCTTTGCTGGGTGAAAAGCTTAGGAAGCTTATTATGGCAAATGCTATAGGGATTCCTGTAGTGGCTGTTGGACAGGGAGTTGTATCTTTCATCGGATATCTGATATTTGGAGCTCCGGGAGCGGTTCTTCTTTTTGCTTTAACAGCTGCAGCATCTGTTATTCCGGTTGTAGGAACAGCCATTGTATATGTTCCTGTCTGTATCTTTATGATTGCAGAAGGCAATACAGGACAAGGGTTAGGGCTTGCCATCTATTGTGTAGTGGTAGTAGGGCTTACCGATAATCTGCTACGTTTTACACTTTTAAAGAAACTTGAAAATATCCATCCACTGAACACTGTATTTGGAATTATTATGGGGATGAACCTGTTTGGCTTTATGGGACTTATTTTTGGCCCTATTCTGATTTCATTAACCCTTCTTCTGATGCAGGTATACAGAAATGAATTTGCAGATGAAAATGTACCTCCTGATCTGGAATTACCCAATCAGGCAGAAATAGATGATAAATTAATTTAATTACATAAAAAGTGGAGGGAATAAATCCGGAAATATTAAAAGAGATCTGTGTAGTGAAAATGCCATTTGGCAAATACGAAGGAACAGTTTTGGCAGATCTTCCTATAAGCTATCTTGAATGGTTTCACAGAAGCGGAATGCCCAAAGGAAAACTTGGGATGCAGTTATCAACCATCTATGAAATCAAAATAAACGGATTGATGGAGCTGCTAATCCCTATCAGAGCTTCTGTAAGGAATGGACTGTAAAATGAAAAAATTGTTTTTAGATAAAGTACCGGCGGCTTCGAAGAAGCCGCCGGTACTTTTTAACAGACACTTTTAATTTTTCAAGGCTGCAATTTCATCTCTTAGTTTAGCTGCTTTGATGAAGTCAAGATTTTTAGCAGCAGCTTCCATTTCTTTCTGCTTTTGTTCAATTATCTTTTCTACATCTTCACTGGCATAGGTAGCTTTAACTTCAGCTACTTTTTGAAGAATTTCTTTTTGGGTATATTTTTCATCAGGGAAATCTTTGCTTCTTCCAACAAGGTTTTCAGAAATCTTTTTATTCAGAGCTTTTGGTACCAGTCCGTTGTCTTCATTGTATTTCATCTGCTTTGCTCGGCGGTATTCGGTTTCATCTAATGTTGCCTGCATAGATTTTGTGATCTTATCAGCATACATAATGGCTTTTCCATTGATATTCCTTGCGGCACGCCCTACTGTCTGTATCATGGATCTTCTGCTTCTTAACATACCTTCTTTATCAGCATCCAAAATAGCAACTAATGAAACTTCTGGTAAATCCAGACCTTCTCTCAGTAAGTTAACCCCAATCAAAACATCAAAGAGCCCCAAACGCAGATCCTGCATTATCTGAATACGCTCCAGGGTTTCTACATCCGAGTGGATATACCTTGTTCTGATCCCGAATTTTGTAAAATATTTTGTAAGCTCCTCTGCCATTTTCTTGGTTAAAGTAGTTACCAGAACTCTTTCATCAGCATCAGCTCTTTTTTGGATTTCTTCCATGAGATCATCAATCTGATTTAAGCTTGGCCTTACTTCAATAACGGGATCAAGAAGCCCTGTCGGGCGGATGATCTGTTCAATATAAGCTCCTCCTGTTTTTTCCAGCTCATAATCTGCCGGAGTTGCAGAAACATAAATTACCTGATTCTGCATAGATTCAAATTCCTCAAATTTTAAAGGTCTGTTATCCATAGCGGCAGGAAGTCTGAAGCCATATTCCACTAAAGATTCCTTTCTGCTTCGGTCTCCACCATACATGGCATGAACCTGAGGAACAGTTACGTGGCTTTCATCTATCACCATCAAAAAATCCTTAGGGAAGTAGTCGATCAGACAGAAAGGCCTTGTGCCGGGAAGCCTGCCATCAAGATATCTTGAATAATTCTCAATTCCTGAGCAGTAACCTAATTCTTTTATCATTTCAAGATCCAGCTCTGTTCTTTCCTGAAGTCGTTTCGCTTCCAGTGGTTTTCCAATAGAGCTGAAGAAGTCAACCTGTTTTACCATATCATCCTGAATCTCTTTGATAGCCCCATTCAGTGTTTCTTTCGAGGTAACGAAAAGGTTGGCAGGATAGATCTGAATCTGGTCAAAATTAGACTCTACATTTCCTGTTACAGGATCAAAACTTTGAATTTTTTCAATTTCATCTCCAAAAAACTGAATTCTGATCGCATTATCAGCATAAGCAGGGAAAACATCGATAACATCTCCCTTTACACGAAAGGTTCCTCTTTGAAATTCATTTAAAGTTCTTGCATATAAAGCATTCACCAAAGAATGGAGCAGGGCGGTCCTCGTTACTTTTTCACCAATTGCAATAGAGATTAATGATTTATGAAATTCAGTAGGGTTTCCAATACCATAAATACAGGAAACGGAGGCTACGATCAATACATCCCTTCTTCCTGAAAGAAGGCTTGCTGTAGCGGAAAGACGTAATTTTTCAACTTCTTCGTTAATGCTCAGATCCTTTTCAATATAAGTTCCGGTAGTGGCAATATAGGCTTCCGGCTGATAGTAGTCATAGTAACTCACAAAGTATTCCACAGCGTTTTCCGGAAAAAATTCCTTAAACTCCATAAAAAGTTGGGCAGCCAGTGTTTTGTTATGAGCCAGGACCAGGGTTGGGCGCTGAACATTTTGAATAACATTGGCAACCGTAAAGGTTTTCCCGGATCCGGTTACCCCAAGAAGAGTCTGGTATTTTTCACCAATTTCTATTCCTGCAGTTAGTTTTTCGATGGCTTGGGGCTGATCCCCGGTGGGTTTATATTCTGATTGAAGCTTAAAATCCATAAGAAAAGAATGTATAGAACAAAAATACAAAAGAAATAATTAGGCATGCTAAAGATTTGATGATGAAATATTTTGATTATCAAACTATAGTAATTATTCCTATGGCTTTATTTCTTTTGAAGAATAAAATGCTTTTAAAATATACAGCATGAAGGTACCAATCTCAGAACTATTTTGATTATAAAGACAGTATAACTATTTTTTTCTTATTGCCAATAATATAATGAAGTTCTAAAGATGTAAAACAAGGTTTTAATTACACAAACTTTATGGCATTATTTTTCCATTCATTTTTAAACACTTAATCATAATATCATGAAAATCAATCAATTTTATATTCCGGCACTGAGTCTTTTCCTTACTTTATCTTCATGTAAAAAGAATAATGCGAACGCACAACAAACAGGAAAGGATGGCAGCGTAGAAACTGAGAAGCCTAATTCTGATTATCAGCCAGCTTTTAAAGGACAAACCAGAATTAAAGCAGTAAAGACAAATACTCCCTATAATGCTGAAATCTTGAATAAAGATCTTGGGAAGCCCTGGGGAATTATTAATTTACCGGACGGAAGGTTTCTCATTACAGATAAAAGAGGATATATGAATGTTGTTTCCAGGGATGGAAAACAGATCACGAAAATAGAAGGCTTTCCAAGCGTGGATGCAAAAGGGCAGGGAGGAATGCTTGATGTAGCTCTGGATCCTGATTTTACAACCAATTCTATTATTTATTTTAGCTTTTCAGAACCATTTGGAAAAGGAAACCTTACATCTGTGGCAAAAGGAAAACTGTCTGGCGATCTTAAAACGGTTTCAGAGGTGAAAGTTATTTTCCGGGCTGAACCTTCTTATGACGGAGACAAGCATTACGGAAGCAGGCTGGTTTTTGATAAAGACGGTAATTTATTTGTCAGCACGGGTGAAAGGTCTGATAAAGTAACAAGAGCCTATGCACAGAAGACTAATAATTATTTGGGCAAAATCATCAAAATTACCAAGGAAGGATTACCTGCTCCGGGAAATCCTTTTATAGGAAAGAAAGGATATAAGCCTGAAATTTATGCATATGGGGTCCGCAATCCTCAAGGGTTAGCTATTGATCCTAACGGAAATCTTTGGGATGTGGAAATGGGGCCAAGAGGTGGAGATGAGATTAATCTTATTCAACCTGGTAAAAACTACGGTTGGGGAGATGTAACCTATGGGATTGAATATTCAGGAGCCAAAGTAGGAGAAGGTATTACCCAAAAAGAAGGTACAGAACAGCCGGTTTATTATTGGGATCCTGTAATTTCTCCAAGCGGAGTTACCTTTTATACCGGAAATATAGATGAATGGAAAGGAAATCTTTTCATTGGCTGCCTGAGTGGTGAGCATATCAACAGAATTGTGATGAAGGATAATAAAGTTGTAGGTGAAGAGCGCCTTCTGGCAGATCAGAATGAAAGGTTCCGGGATGTACTGGACGGAATGGATGGGAATCTTTATGCCGTAACAGACAGCGGTAAATTATATAGAATTTCCAAGAAATAAAAAAAATGCCTGCTGAAATTTTTCAGCGGGCATTTTGTAGTGAAGTAGTAACCTGAATGGGGAACTATTGCAGCTTCTGGCCATTTTAAAACTTAAAATTAAGTCTGGCAAAAACCTGTCTTCCTGCAAATCCCATCTGTACCGGATCAAAAATTCCTCCGGATTCTGTGTTTCCGATTGTTACCTGTGTTTTTTGCAGGGTTGGATATCTGTTGAATATATTCTTGCTTCCTAAAGTAAAATTGAGGTTGCTTGAAATCTCATAGCCAAAAGAGATATCAGTTGTTACTTTAGGATTATAAATCTGTTCTGCGTCATCGTATCCAATTAAGGTAACCTTGTCAAATCTTACCAGTTGTAGATTCGCATTGAATTTACTGATCTTATAGTTGAGATTGAGGTTAACCTTTGTTTTGGGTGCGGAAGCAAGAATAAAAGCTCTTTCTCTATAGCTTAAATAGACGTCTTCCATACCTTGTAATTTTGGGGAGGTATTAACTTTGGTTATTTCCATGTCATTATAGTTTCCTGCTAATGTTGCCGTTAACTTTCCTGGACCTACGTTTTCACTATAACTCAGGATAACATCAATTCCTTTGGTTCTGGTATCTATGGCGTTAGAAAAGAACTGGGCCTGGTCAATGTAAGGATAAGCAGTCTGAACATCAGAAGGCAAATCGCTTCTGGAGAAATTTCCTGTCAGAACGATCCTGTTTTTTACGCTGATATAGTATCCGTCAATTGTAGCTGTGAATTTACCTGTATTAAAAGTAAATCCGGCACTTCCGTTCACGGATGTTTCCTGTTTCAGCTGTTCAATCCCTAATTTGTTGGCAAGATCACTATCATTAGATGCCAATTGAATGGTTACCAATTTGCCACCCTGGAAATTTGTGAACTGCTGGCTGTAATACTTCTGGGCAAGAGAAGGGGCTCTGAATCCTGTAGAGATAGATCCTCGGAAGGCGAATTGTGGGGTAAAGGCATACCGCGTCGCAAACTTACCGTTTAAAGTGCTTCCAAAATCATTATAGTTCTCAAATCTTCCGGCTATACTGATCATCCAGTTTTTGGTAATATCCAGTTCTGTATCTACATAAGAGGCAAAATTATTCCTGCTTTTACCAATATCTGCAGAATAGCCGGGGAAACCCTGTGAGCCGCCTGGTCTTTTGTTATCACTTGGGTCAGCAAGGGGATTGGTCACCAACAAATTGTCAGGAGTATTGGGGGTTACAGGATTACCGTTGATGTCATACATTGTATAGGAAGCTTCTTCGCCCTTAATAATATTGAATTTTTCATATCTGAACTCTGATCCGAAAGCAATATTCAATCCTTCAAGTACCTTAAACAATCTTACAGCGTTAAAACCGGTTGTATTTTGCAGCAATGAATGCCCGCCAGCATAAAATTGGGTTGGAGATTTAGTGCCTAAGGTTGCATTAATGGTATTGGTGATATCATAAGTAAATCTGTTGTTTCCAAAAGCATTATAAAAATCTACATCCCAATCAGCCACTTTGAATTTTAAACCATTATCAAATGTAAAATCACTGATACTGGTATCTTCTATAGGATTAAATCCCATCGGATAGATCTCCGGGATATTGCCATTGGACTCAGGAGTTCTTGTCCATGCATAAGCTTTGGTATTTCTGTGAGAAAACCCCTGGCGGGAATAGAATTTTAACCCATCAGTTAACGGAAGTTCAATATTTCCGAAAAAATAAATATTCTGGGCTTTGGCATCACCGAAACGCTGTCTTGGAGCCAGAGTGGGATCATTGTAAATGTCTGGGTTAGCATTTCTGATAGCGTAATCCTTATTGACGAATTCTGCGGTAAAATTACCGAAGCCGCCCTTATTTCCAATTTTTGTTCCCAGGTTTCCGCTGAAATCAAAGGTAATCCCATCTACTTTATGATCGGAAACCACATCATTATTGCCGGGACTTTTAAAAAGATTCATTCCATAGAAAGCATTACCTTCAAAGCCTTTATCACGGTCATTAAGGATAACATTGATAACACCGGCAATAGCATCCGAACCGTACTGAGCCGAGGCTCCGTCACGAAGTACTTCTACACGTTTGATTGCTCCGATAGGAATTGTATTCATATCATAGCCGGTATTGCCTCTTCCTTTGGTTCCGAAGAGATTAATCAGGGAAGACTGGTGATATCTTTTTCCATTAAGGAGCAAGAGAGTCTGATCCGGGCCTAGCCCTCTTAAAGTAGCCGGATCTACCGCATCAGCGCCATCGGATCCTGATTGTTTGTTAGAGTTAAAGGAAGGGGCGGAGAACTGTAAAAGCTGGTTCACCTCTACCTGACCCGTTGACTGGCTAACCTGTTTGATATCTATAACATCAATAGGAACGGGAGTGTTGATAACAGTTCTTTTCTTGTTCCGGCTTCCGGTAATGGCCACCTCGTCTATTTTTGATTCTTTTGTTAAGGTATCTTTTACCTGCTGAGCATAAGATAGTGAAGATGCTGTAAGAAAAACGATGCTTATGTATTTTATCTTCATATTGATAATTTTAGAGGATGACTAGATCAAAATTACCAATATTTATTTTTAAATCAATACTTAAATTGAATATTTGTTATGAATGTCTTAATTTAATACTGTTTATGTTAAATTAAAGTAAAATGATAATCAAAATACATGAAATTAACGAAAAATTTTAATGCTAAAAGCTGGTAATGATTCTGTTAAGTCCTTCTTCAAGAATTTCCTGTGAAGTAGAAAAACATATTCTGATGTGGCCCTCAGCTCCTTTTCCAAACCATCTTTCCGATCCTGGAACAATCGCTACTTTACCATATTGCAGAACATGCTGGGCAAACTGATCGCTGGACATTCCGTTTTCAATCTTCGGAAATAATACAAAAGTAGCTTCAGGAAGATTAGGTGTTACAAGCCCCGATCCCTTCAAAAGCCGGAAAGCAAGATTCCTGTTTTGCTGTAAATGACTTAAAAACTCTTTGTACCAAGGCTTAGCTTTTTCCAATGCTACACTTGCCGCAATTTGTGATAGTGTGGAAACTCCTTCAATAGTAGAATTAAAGTTCGATTTTTCTGTAAAATCTTCCAGAATTTCCTGATCGTTACATAGTACGGCCCCAATTCTCAAACCTGCAATGCCAAATGATTTTGAGAATCCATAGACTGTGAAACTCTTTCTTTTGGCCTCTTCAGATACTGCCGAATAGGTATAAAAATCCCTGTTATCATAAATAATATCACTCCAGATTTCATCACTCATCACCCATAAATCATGAGCCGAAGCAATCTCTGAAACTTTTTTGAGTACGTCTTTAGAATATACCTTACCAAGCGGGTTATGAGGGTTACAGATGCTGATGAGCTTTGTATTGCTATTGATTGAAGCAATCAGTTTTTCAAAATCAATTTCTCCGGTTTGGGTATTTACAGGGCAAAGTTTTACGGTTCCACCAGCCGTTTCTACAGACTTTTTAAATAAAAAATCTACAGGATCCAGAATGATAGCTTCATCACCAGGATTTAAAACATATTTTGCGATAAGGAACATTCCCTGCGCCGCGCTGTTAACTGCCAGCACATTTTCAGCATAAAAACTCCCGTGTTTTTCATGGTTAAAATGATCTGCAACACTTTTCTTGAATTCAGGAAGTCCTGAGAATGGCCCATAGCTCAGGTAGCCGTCTTTTATATAGTCAATGATTCCCTGTTCTATTTCAGGAGCAGCCCTAAAGTCCGGATCTGCAGCTGTTAAAGGAATAATTCCGTCTTCCAGGGTTGCCCATCTTCCGTTATAGGCTTTTCTTTTTAAGGCTTCAAAGTTGATATCGTTATTGGTAAACATTTCTTATTTGTATGATATGGGTAAAATATTATCTGTCTGTTGGTCTGTTGGAAGCAGAAACTGTTTCAATAATATTCTGCCGTTATTGATGTGAGTTTCTATTTCAGGCTTTCTTTCCGATTCATATTTACGAAAAGCCTCTGCGATTGTATGCTCTTCAATCAGATATTTAGTCAAGATATAAGAGTCTTTAAGTGCTGAGGTAACTCCCTGGCTTGTAAAAGGAATGAGTGGATGGGCTGCATCACCTATGAATACTATATTGTCTTTATAAAAAGGGTTGAGCTCCTCCAGTTCATAAACACACCATAAATGTACATTTTCATAATTTGAATTTTGAATGATTGAAGAGACTAAAGGATGCCAGTCAGCGAAAAGCTCAAGCATATAGCCCTTCAGATTGTCCGAAGTATATTCATTGATTTTATATTTTTCATTATCAAACTGGGAGTACCACAGAATGGTGTCATGAGAAAGCTTCAGAACTCCAAAAGTTAGTCCGCCCTGATCATGATGAAACTTTATGAAATCATTTTCAACAGAAGCTGCAATAGTTTCATCCTTAATAATATTGACTACTTCATTCTCCTGTACCTGCCTCATTTTTTCATCTTTGAAAAGATTCCTTCTGATGCGGCTTTTAGAACCATCTGAAACAATAGTTATGTCAGCTTCTATAGTAGTTCCGTCGGGATGTTTCAATTTTCCTTTTTCTTCTGTTTCAGAGGGGATTACTGTTGCATTGTATGTTATTTTTTCAGAAGAGATGTTTGCGGACAGAAGACGAATAAGGGCCTGTCTGGAAATAGCAAATACATTGCTGAGGTCCTTTTCTGCAATTTTTTTTCCGGTATGAGAATATTGAATATATTTTTTCAGAAAGCTTCCCTGTTCAAAAAGGAGATCAGGATCTATAATTTTGTTAAGATACTCAATACCTTCCTGTGGGATAAGAAAGCCATGGCCTGCCAAATCTTCCTTGCTTCTTCTTTCGTAAATATGATAATCAATTTTGTGTTTTTCGAGATAATTCGCCATGCTTAAGCCGGAAATACCAGCGCCCACGACAGCAATTTTATTCATGTTCGGAATAACGGATTTTTTC
The DNA here is from genome assembly GCF_003815975.1 of Chryseobacterium bernardetii. NCBI lineage: Bacteria > Pseudomonadati > Bacteroidota > Flavobacteriia > Flavobacteriales > Weeksellaceae > Chryseobacterium > Chryseobacterium bernardetii. The sequence continues at coordinate 1,038,040 of NZ_CP033932.1, read as the reverse complement.
AGGTTAGTGTTTAAATATTTTTTCGGTCTGTTTTACAGATGCAAAAGTAAATTAAAATCATTCATTATTTATAAAAAATAAATTAATTTGATTTTGAATTTTTGAAAAATAAGATAAAAAACATGAAAAATATGCTTAGACAAGAATGAGATTTTGAAGCAGATAGTTTCCTGATCGGTATAAAAAAACCGGAAATAAATTCCGGTTTTGTTATTTTTATGCTTTTTCAAGCTGAACGGTAAAGTGTCTTAATATTTCCGGTTCCCAGGTAATTTTATACCCTTTTGCTATTTCTTCACGTCTTTCATATACATTCTTTATTGCAGCAGCAATATAATCCATATGATTGTTGGTGTATGTTCTTCTAGGAATAGCAAGGCGTACCAGCTCCAGTTTCGGATAACGGTTTTGTCTGGTCTCAGGATCTCTGTCTGCCAGTAAAGTCCCGATTTCTACGGTTCTGATACCTGCTTCCTTATAAATTTCAAGACCTAAAGTCTGAGCCGGATATTCTTCGCGGGAAACATTAGGTAGGAAATTTAAAGAGTCAATGAAAACAGCATGTCCTCCAATTGGCTTCTGTACAGGAATTCCGTACTCAATTAATTTATTTCCAAGATATTCTACCTGAGATATTCTACTTTCCAGATAAGCGAATTCTGTAGCTTCATCCAGACCTACCGCTAATGCCGCCATATCTCTTCCGGCCATTCCGCCATAAGTAATGAAACCTTCATAGATAATGGTGAAATTAGATGCTTTTCTGAAAATCTCCTCATTATTTAACGCGATAAATCCTCCAATATTTACCAATCCGTCCTTTTTAGAACTCATGGTCATCCCGTCACCATAAGAAAAAATTTCTTTACAGATCTCTTTGATGCTTCTGTTTTCCTGTCCCTGTTCCCTTTTCTTAATGAAGTAGGCATTCTCGGCAAATCTTGCGGAATCAAAGAATACAGGAATTCCATACTGATCAGAAAGAGCCTTTACGGCTTTCATATTTTCCAGAGAAACAGGCTGTCCTCCAGAAGAATTACAGGTAATGGTAATCAGGCAGAAAGGAATACTTTCTTTAGGGTGGCTTTTGTAAACTGCTTCCAGTTTTTCAAGATTGATATTTCCTTTGAAAGGATGAAGATTATTAATATCAAAGGCTTCATCAATAGTACAATCTATGGCGTGAGCTTTTCTGAACTCAATATGTCCTTTTGTAGTATCGAAATGTGAGTTTCCAGGTACCACGTCTCCTTCTTTCACCAAAACGGAGAAAAGTACATTTTCAGCAGCTCTTCCCTGGTGAGTTGGTAACAGATATTTGAATCCTGTGATTTTTTCAACACTGTTTTGAAGCTGTTCAAAAGAACGGGATCCTGCATAACTTTCGTCTCCGGTCATCAACGCTCCCCATTGCCTGTCAGACATAGCTCCGGTTCCGGAATCGGTTAAAAGATCAATAAAAACTTGTGAAGATTTTAAGTTGAAGAGATTGTAATTAGCTTCCTTAAGCCACTGTTCTCTTTCTGCTCTTGTAGATTGGTAGATTTCTTCCACCATTTTAATGCGGAAAGGCTCCGCGTACGGTAAATTCATGGGTTGGTATGTTTTTAAATTGTTTGTAAAAGAAAAATCTGTTTGAAATAACTTTCAAATTCATCAATGTACATGTAAAGGGGGAATGGGAATTATTCCGGTGCTTTAAATATATTTTCATCAGAATGGAATCCGGCTACACCGCCGCTTACGGCAAACTTCATGGCAGAAGCAGCAGTCATTCCCACTACAGGTTTGATGTTTTTTTCTTCAGTAACAATTACCCATCCCGAAATGGCATAGGAATGGGGTAAATATACCGCAACGTAATTATGCTTGTCAACGTCCGACATTTCTTTTTGGGTTAAAAAACCGATTCTCCAGATCTCTGGATTCTCATTGGTCTTTACCCATACAGGATCGTTGAATTTTTTCTTGTCGCCCACAAATGAAGACATAACGTCCTTTGTAGGAGTATAAATATGTTTTACTCCAGGGGTTTTTTCCAGTAAACTATCCATAGTGTCAAAAAAGAACCTTCCCACTACAAACTTGTTTCCCAGATAACCTAAAATAGCGGTAAGTAATATGATAGAAACGAAAACAAGCCCCGGAACCTGTTTTGCAAGTGAAGGAACAAGATTGTCTATAGCACTTACAATATACCAGATCACAAAAATTGTCAGCCCGATTGGTCCAATAATAACCAGTCCCTGAAAAAAGTTTTTCAGGAATAGATTGGCAATACTTTCAAAGCTTGGTTTTTTCAATGTTTCTTCTTTACTGTTTTATTTTAACCGTGGATGGTTTCTTTATTTCCGTAGGATTTAATGATACTGGCTTCATATTCTAACCATGCATCCCATCTTTCATTTACCTTTTCAGGATCCCCAAGCTGTCTTGCAAATCCAATGAAGGTTGTATAATGGTTGGCTTCTGAGATCATAAGTTCCCTGTAGAAGACTTTTAGTTCTTCATCTTTGATATTTTCAGTAAGAACTTTGAATCTTTCACAGCTTCGGGCCTCAATCATGGCTGCGAAAAGCATTTTGTCTACAATAAGATCTTCCCTGCTTCCCTGTATGATAAATTTTGCCAGCTCATTCACATAATCATCTTTTCTGGCTCTTCCAAACTTGTAGCCTCGCTTTTTGATGATTTCGTGAACCTGGTTGAAATGATCCAGCTCTTCCTGAGCAATAGCAAGAAGTTCTGTAACAATCTCTGGGTATTCAGGAAGCATGGTGATCAGCCCGATTGCATTGGTAGCGGCTTTTTGCTCGCACCAGGCATGGTCTGTTAAAATTTCTTCGATGTTTCCTTCTGCAATATTTGCCCACCTTGGATCGGTTGGGAGTTTCAACTTAAACATGTTTTAAAATTTTTGTAAATTTAAAACAAATTAGACATATTTAGTGCTTCTGATGGGATAGAATTTGTCTTCTGTTGACTTTTATATAACAGAGAAAGCGTTTTATACAGTATTTATAAATATTGAACCTCCTAGAATTGACCTTTTAGATATGTTTTAATAAGAAAGTCAGTCCTTAATGGCTGTTTTCTTTCTTAAAAATTCGAGAACATTCCATCCTAATGTATCTATTTTTTTCAGCCCTGCGGAAATAATTAATGCCAGGATGATGTTAATGCCATAAATAATGACCATCAAGGCCCACCAGGACATGTTTTCTTTCAGTGGAACTACTATAAAATAAACCAAGGATGAGCTTATTCCCTGGGCAAAATAGAAGAAAATAGCATTCTTACCAATATAAGTAATGATATTTTCTTTAGTTACTTTTAACCTGTTATAGAGGACAAATAATGTAACCAATGAGAACTGTGCCCAAATGATGTATGGAATTTGTGGCGGAAATTTATTTTTATTGATTTTGTAGAAAATTTCATTTCCATAATACCAGAACATCCATGTTAAAGCCACGCCTACAAGAGCATATAAAACAGGAATAAGTTTGGCTGGAATTTTTCTTCCACGCATCCTGTTTCCAATTAAGAATACTGCCATATAAAAAGCAACATAACCAACCTGTCCGGTCGGATAATACTCCGGGAAAATGTTGAACAATAAAGTTAAACCAATACAAAGCCCAATAAACCAATTGATATGTTTTGGGAAAAACCTTAGGATTAATACGCCCAGAACGGTAAGGATATAATAAACTTTTAAATACCAGAAGCTTCCCATAACAACCGGGAATGTATCGGCATTAGTGTATTGATGAAGATACCAGTTGCCAAGGTTTTGCCATTGAGGTATTGCTGATATACTGGTTGTAGAATATTTTGATCCAAATGTTGAATAAAAGCCCTGCAGCCATTCCAAAGAAAAGAAAGTAAGGCCAAATACTTTAAAGAAATAATCTAAAAAGAACAGAAAAGTTACAAAGATCATATAAGTGATCTGTAGCTTGAGCAACCTGTAAAAAGTTTTCTCAATATTGGCTCCTGAAGTGATTCCGCTTAATGCATAGAATAATGCAACATCAAAAACAAGAGAGAAGACCCTTACTTCTGCCGGAATATAAAACTGTCCCGACCAGAATGCTGTATGGATGAAGATAATGGAGAGGGTAGCCAGTCCTTTGGCGAAATCAATGTAGAGGTCTCTGTTCATTATTGTCGGATATGGGATCAAAAGTAAATAAACTTCCGTGATTTTTCAAATCAAATCAAATAAAAAGAGGCACAACCCAATTGTCTGCCTCCTTTCTTAAATATGCTAAAAATGAATGTTTCTTTACTGAAGATGTTTAAATTCTTCTGCTGAAATTTCTCCAGACTGAATTTTTCTCAACTCATCTATATATTGGCTCATGTAAGCATCAATTTCAGGGTTTACAGTGTTTTTAGCCATTTTATAAGTTCCGTTAAGAACTCCCTGATAATAATAGAAGAAGTTATAATCAAAGTTGGATGCATTAAGGTCATACTGTCCTAAAAGGAAACCTAAACGAACGGCTGATCTTCTCTGTGCCGGAGTCCCGTGGTGGCCCGGACTTGATGTCTGATAATCTCCGATGCTTTGTGCAAATTCATAAGCTGCAGCAATTTCTGGGAAGCTTGTCTTGTTGTAACCGTTTGGTCTTCTCAGATAATACCCAGCGAAGCCATCTGCTTCAAGCTCATTAGGTCTGGCTGTGTTTTCGCTTACTGAAGGAAGTCCAAAGATATACTGTAGCTGATGCCCGTATTCATGAGCAAGGATCATCGCATTTACAATATCTCCACCTTTGGCTTTTGCATCATAATAGATGGCGTATCCATAATAGATCTTTCCTGTAGAGTAGGAGATGGCATTGTACGTTGAATTGAAGTTGGATGGATCGTTCACAAATCTTAAAGTAGGATTGCTTCTTCCCCATAAGCTTGCAATTTTAGTCATTTGGGCATTCATAAAATTGGTGTCTGTGGAGTTCTGAAGTCCGGTCATTAAAACTGAAGAGGAGCTCCAGTTGTTGTCTACGTAAGAGCAGTTTTTTTCAATTGCTCCAGGTTGTTCAATTTTTGCACTAAGGCTTTCCTGTTGAGGAAGAACAGTTTCTTCCATCTTGTCATCACTACATGCTGTCAGGAATGTTGCAGCAATGGCGCCTGCTATTAAGCAGAGATTAAAGTTTCTTTTCATATAATTATTTAGTTGGTGAAACGAAGGTATGAAATTATCTTTTATGAATGAGTACTTTAGTATTAAAAATTATTCAAAACATAGTGAATATAATTTTTAGATAAAAACATTGCTTTGATTGTAAGCTGTTTAGAATTTTATTTGTATATTTGCACCTCGAAATAACTAAAAATTTATAAACAATGTTTGCAATTGTAGAAATAGCAGGGCTTCAATACAAAGTTGAGCAAGACCAGAAGTTGTTTGTAAACCGTTTAAAAGGAGACAAAGGAGGAAAAGTTTCTTTCGATAAAGTACTTCTTACTGTAAACGGTGCAATCACTGTAGGCGCCCCAGCTGTAAGCGGAATCACTGTAGAGGCAGAGATTCTTGACCACGTAAAAGCTGATAAAGTAATCGTTTTCAAAAAGAAAAGAAGAAAAGGTTACAAAGTGAAAAACGGTCACAGACAATCTTTAACTCAAATCGTAATCACTGGTATTACAGGATTTGAAGGCGGAGCTAAAAAAGCTGCTGCTAAAAAAGAAACTGTAAAGTCTGAAGTTCTTTCTGACAACGCAACTGTTAACTTTAGTGAAGATCACGAGTTGAACTACCACTTAAAGAAAAACAATTTGTCTCAGTCTAAAGAAAACAGAGAAACTTTAATTACTTTAGGTAAAGCAGTTAAAGTTGAATTAGAGAAAAATGTTCTTACTCATGAAGAAGTAGATGCTGCTATCATTAAGAATATTGATCAATTTAAAGCACTTAACAAATAATCCAGTAATAAAATGGCACACAAGAAAGGAGTCGGTAGTTCCAAGAACGGTAGAGAGTCTCACTCTAAAAGATTAGGTGTGAAGATTTTCGGAGGACAAGCAGCTATTGCCGGAAATATTATTGTTAGACAAAGAGGTACTCAACACCACCCAGGTGATAACGTTGGTATCGGTAAAGACCACACTTTGTTTGCATTAGTAGATGGTAAAGTAGTTTTCAGAAAGAAAGCAAACAACAGATCTTTCGTATCTGTAGAGCCAAACGCATAATTCAAGCGTTTTATAAAATTAAAGCCTCGCATTTTTGCTGAGGCTTTTTTTGTTTTTATATCAGGGAACTAAAATTTTTATAAAGATTCTACAGCAAGTGAAATATTTATATATTTGTTATATATCAAATACAAATCACTTGCGGAAGCCGAAAAGCATATAGAGTAGGCAACACATTAAAACTAAATAATATGAAAAATTCAAAAAAATTAACTAAAAGACAATTAAAAACAATTGTTGGAGGTGAAAGATGCCCGATTCCTGCTACATGGTGCAGCGAGTGGTGCGGATGGACAGCCTGGCAAAAAGCCCATTGTCTGAATGCTGTTATTGATGAAATGCCTTGTAATTGCTAATCAGTTCTATAAGTTAGTCAGTAAATTAGTATAGAATAGTATGAAGCATTTAAAAAAACTTACACAAAAGAGTTTAAAAAATATCAATGGTGGAGCACAAGAATGCCCGCCAGTATATGATTCGTGTGAAGCCTGGTGCAGATGGACTCCATGGCAGAAGTCTCATTGTATACTTGGAGAATTATGTATGCCTTGTGATGACAACTAAGGTAATACCGATCACCAGATAGAATTTAAAACTACAGTTTCTTTGAAGCTGTGGTTTTTTATTTCAATTTTAATCTAATTTTAATTTTTTATGCTCCAATGAATTTCAAAGTATTATAATTTTGTTCCCCATTTTTAAATATAGAATGAATATGAAGAGTAAAATTATACTAATGTTGAGCATACTGGCATCTTTTAGCTGGCAGGCACAGATTAAAGTACTGTTTGATGCTACTAAGGCGGAAATGGCAGGAAACGCAGATTGGGTTATAGATGCGGATGTTCACAATCTAAGCTTTTCTGCTAACGGCATAACTACAACGGGAACAGAATCTAATCCGCAAAGATTTCCGGTTCCTGCCCAAAGCGGAATTACTGCTGCTACTACAGAAACGTATTGGCAGGGAGCTTTAAGCAATTGGGGAATTGACCTGGTACGACAAGGTTATATTGTAGAAACGTTACCTTATAGTGGAAGTATCACTTATGGAAATTCATCCAATCCGCAAGATCTTTCCAATTATAAAGTTTTTATTGTAGTTGAACCCAATATCAGATTTACAACATCAGAAAAAACTGCGATGCTTAATTTTGTAGCAAATGGAGGGGGCCTTTTCTTGATTTCGGATCATACAATAAGTGATAGAAATAATGATGGCTGGGATTCTCCCGCGATCTGGAATGACTTTTTTACCTCCAATGGTATAGTAAACGATCCTTTTGGTATTAGTTTTAATCTGAATAATGTCTCTCAAGTGAGTTCAAACTTTGCACCGGCTGGTGTAAATCCTGCTATTCTGAATGGCCCGCAGGGAACTCCAACCCAAATGAAATTTTCCAATGGAGCTACAATGACCTTAAATAAAAATAATAATGCCTCCACCCAAGGGCTTATATTCACAACAGGTTCTTCAACGAGCGGTACTACCAATGTAATGTTTGCAACATCTACTTATGGAAATGGAAAAATATGTGCATTAGGCGATAGTTCTGTTCCGGATGATGGCACTGGGGATACTAATGATACATTATATAACGGATACACAGGAGATGCTAATGGAAACCATAGGCCTCTTTTGGTAAATGCAGTGGTTTGGCTGGCTGGTTCTTCAAGTCTTGGCGTTCATGATTTGACCGTGAAGAAGGAAGTTGTAATATATCCTAATCCGGCTACAGATTATGTGCATATAGAAAATACACAGTTCAAAACTTATAGGATTTTAGATGAGACAGGAAAGTTGGTAGGGTCTGGAATACTTCCGGATAACGGAGTAATCAATGTTCAATATTTACCTGCTGGTGTATATTATATAATGTTGCAGTCCGATAACGAAACCCAATCTACGAAATTGGTTAAAAAATAAAAATATGGTGCAGATGGACTTCATGGCAGAAACTGCATTGCCCAAACAATATCTTCGAAGAATCTTGTAATTGCTCTTAATAAAGTTTACAATACAATTGGGCGGCTTCATAGAAGCCGCCCAATCTGTTTATTATAGTTGTTTTACTTTAGAATCCTACCTGGAAGCCAGCCTTCACACCGAATTTTGAAATATCAGGCCTGTCAAGATAATTTCCTCTCCAGTTGAAATCTACTCTGAAAATTCTCAGGTTACCAATTCCTATATTTTCAATACCAAATCCATATTCATAGTAAATATGCTCGCTGGGAGCTGAATATTTGAACCCCTCTACATTAATTGCTTTGGATGCATCACTTAAAGTTCCGTATGCTCCTCTGATAAAGGCAACTTCTCTAAGTTTTAGCTTTTTGATCAGAGGAATATAAGAAAGGATCTTTCCGTTAAAGTGATGTTCCAAATGAAGGGTAGTATAAGCATCAGCAACAAATTCATAATAATTAAGCTGGGAGAACGTATTTGGAGCTAAACCATAAGAAAGGTTGGCGGGAATAACATTCTGTAAAGCTAAAGGAACAGTGTTGAAATTTTTCCCAGCTTCAAAATTGACGATAGTTTTCCCTAATGTTCCGATCAGGAATGGCTTGTAGAACATAAACTGAAGTTTGTCATAATTGAAATCGGCATTAAATAATCCTTCAATACCTCTGGTATATCGTAAAACAATAGTAGGAGCAAGGTTTCTTGCCTGATATCTGTCAATTCCGGTTTGCGAAAATCTGGCGCCCGGTTTAGCGATCAGACTGATGGTAACATGTGAATCATTCACTGTTTTTCTTAATTGCCCATCCGGCTGATAATACATAAGGTTAAATTTCTCAGGAATGGCAGATTTGATACTTTGCATAACTCCATCAACTCTTATCTGTATATTTTTCCATGGCTCAATAGCCGCAAAAACACTTGTTTGGTTTACAGAACTTAAAGAAATATTCTCGCCTCTTGCAAAAAAAGTACTTGAAGATAAGGAACGCGACGCTACTCCATCTCCTGAAGTGAGCTGTCCGCCAAGCTGAACAATATCTCTGCTGGTTCCTGCCCCAATCATAAAACGGTTGAGTCTGTTAAACATATATCGTGCTTCAACACCATATTTTACCTGCTGATCTTTAAAGCCATAAGCAGTATAGAACTGAACTCTCCATGGGTCATTCAACCCGAAATATGATCTTGCACCCACTCTTATTCTGTCTCCTTCTACCTCGTTTCTGCCGTATACAGAGAAGATAGGGCCGAAGTCTACGCCTTTAAAAGCATTATAATAACGTGAACCAAGGGTTTCAAAAAGTTTTACCATGCGGTTGAACTTCGGTGTTTGCTGTAGTTGGTCCAACATTTTATATACACCCTGTTCAGATTTAGATAAAGTATCTGGTCTTGCTTTTGTCCAGTAAGCCTCGTCTTTGTCCGTAAATTTATCTTCATATTCCTCCTCCTTTCGTTTGAAAACTTTAGGATCAAGAGGAATGTTGAACTCATAATTAGAATAATCAACAGATTTTTTGGCAATAATACTTTTAGAGCCTTTCTTCTTAGAAAATGGGCTCATTTCAACTTCCGTAACCAATCTTTTTGGAAGAAAAGTTGTTTCATCCGGATTATCGTATTCCAGTTGAGTATATACACTGTTAACGAAGTTAACATTGATTTTTTGTGTTGATCTTAAAGTAGCTCCCAAAACGGCATAGCTGTCTGTATCTATATAAAGGTTTCCCTGAAATGCCAGTACATCCTTACGCTTAGGCTGATATCTTATTTGAAAAGCCTTCTCTCCGCGAATAGAAATGGTATCTACAAGGCTGTAGTCATATGTTCCGAATCCATCTGTTCCAGCCGGGCTTTGAAATCCAATATCAAAATAATTTAAAGTATTATCATAAATATTAATATCTCTGTAAAGGTTCTTTGCAGAAACAGTAATTACCTGATTGTCCTGAAATCCAGATGTTTTTTGAGCAACTAAAGTTCTTTTACTGTCTTTATCCGGTTTGTTTTTACCATAATTTTCATAAACAGCTTCATTAAGGAAAATAGGCAGCCCAAGCCTGCCGCTGGCAGTAGAATCTGCATAATCAAAAATAAAATCCAGCTTATTGAAGATTTTTTTCTTCATAAAAGCACTGTCTATATTATTAAGGTCAAATTGAGTCTTTTCATATTCCTTGTATGAATAGGTATCAAATTTTTCCAGTCCGTTATTTCTTTTTTGGGCCCAAACTTTTTGCATGATAGCGTAGGCCGGGTTTTCTTTCTTGCTTTTGTATTTAGGTTTTCCTGCCTGGATAACCACTTCCTGGATATTGCTTACCTTGGCTTGGGAAAGCTGAATAAAAATGTTTTCTGCATTATCAGGAGTAATATCGAGAGTTTCTGTAGTATAGTTTTTTCTAACAAATTTCAGTCTTTGAATAATACTGTCAGACTGAACGGTAAAGCTTCCCGAAGTAGTGGTCAAAGAAGGAGCTGTATTATCATTGATAAAAATATCTACCTTACTTACTTCTTTGTTATTTTTGGCATCAACAATCTTTCCGCTGGCCCTTTTTTGAGCGTATGCGAAGCTGGCAATGGTCAGGAAAAAAAATATAAAATAGTGTTTTTTGGAGTTCTTGTTTAACATCATTCGTTTCTTCAGGCAATTAGCACAAACAAAAAGTATGCAGTTTTTTAAAAATATATAAAAAAATAAAATATTCTTACGTTTCTATGTAAAACGGCAAATTTAACAAAAATAGTACTACCAGTTACGAAAAAATAAATACTGTGCTTATTACCTTAACAGATAAGGATCAATTAATTAATGACACCATTAAAATCTGCTTTATTTATGATTCGTGTTTACAAATAATGTTGTTTTTAACAGATTCAGAATTGGAAGTTTTTAAAGACAATGACTTATATCTCACAAAGCATATAATGTTAAATATTAGAATTTATAAACAATTATATTATGATTATGTATGGAAGTTATACCTCTATCTTTTAAGGGATCCAAACGCTCTGCACCCAAATTTTTTCAGGAGCTTTATCCCGCTATCCGCTCATACTCCTCACCCTTTGGCATTCCAATGCTTAAATCCTGTAGCTTTCCAATTTCTGTTGTGGGGTAACCGCTGCTATCGGGGCTAGGGAGGAAGTGTGAATGATAGGTAATGAGCAATGATTAATAGATAAGCCTTAACTTAACCATTGTCTATAAGAAGAGGCTTTTATCATTCTTCTGACGAGGGTGTTTTCTAACAATCCAACACCACAATCCCTAATCCCCTGTGAAAATCTGTGCCATCTGTGGGAAATAAAAATATTCACTTCCGATTTTACAATTGCCTTCCATACTGTAATCCTCTAAAAGCCATACCAACACCAAATCCTGAAATAACCCAAGACCTGTTATATATAATGTATACATTCCATTACCCATTACCTTCACATATAATTCAATCCCCTTTCTCCAAACAAATGTTTAAAAATTTTTCGTCCATGGTATCAGCGTATTAGGGGTAAAAAGCGTAGTCAGTATGAATTTTATGTTAAATAAACTTGTTTTGCGTTGTAAGAAGTTGTTATCTTTGCCCCACTGAAAACGAGAGTATCAGTACAAGCGCAGAAGAGCTTTTAGCTAAGCATAAACATAATATTCTACTAAGATATCAGGCGAAAAAAAACTTTTAATTTTTATTGTATAAAAGTTGCGAGTTAAAAAAGAGTTTGTATCTTTGCAGTCCGAAATAATTCGGAGCGCAGGAGTAGATAGATTGAGGGTTTGGGAAGGATTAAGGTTACTTGAAAAACTTTAAAATTTTCTTTCAAAACATTTGGTCAATACAAAATAAAGTTTTACTTTTGCACTCGCAAATACGGAGCGACACTGACAGAGAGATTGCTTCGTTACAAAGCGGAAGATAAAAAGATCATTGACATACAATATAACAACCAAGTAAGGAAAAACTAAAGCGTTAAAAAACTTTGAGTGAGTCAGACAAACATACAATGGAGAGTTTGATCCTGGCTCAGGATGAACGCTAGCGGGAGGCCTAACACATGCAAGCCGAGCGGTAGAGTCTCTTCGGAGACTTGAGAGCGGCGCACGGGTGCGGAACACGTGTGCAACCTGCCTTTATCTGGGGGATAGCCTTTCGAAAGGAAGATTAATACCCCATAATATATTGAGTGGCATCACTTGATATTGAAAACTCCGGTGGATAGAGATGGGCACGCGCAAGATTAGATAGTTGGTGAGGTAACGGCTCACCAAGTCTACGATCTTTAGGGGGCCTGAGAGGGTGATCCCCCACACTGGTACTGAGACACGGACCAGACTCCTACGGGAGGCAGCAGTGAGGAATATTGGACAATGGGTGAGAGCCTGATCCAGCCATCCCGCGTGAAGGACGACGGCCCTATGGGTTGTAAACTTCTTTTGTATAGGGATAAACCTAGATACGTGTATCTAGCTGAAGGTACTATACGAATAAGCACCGGCTAACTCCGTGCCAGCAGCCGCGGTAATACGGAGGGTGCAAGCGTTATCCGGATTTATTGGGTTTAAAGGGTCCGTAGGCTGATGTGTAAGTCAGTGGTGAAATCTCACAGCTTAACTGTGAAACTGCCATTGATACTGCAAGTCTTGAGTGTTGTTGAAGTAGCTGGAATAAGTAGTGTAGCGGTGAAATGCATAGATATTACTTAGAACACCAATTGCGAAGGCAGGTTACTAAGCAACAACTGACGCTGATGGACGAAAGCGTGGGGAGCGAACAGGATTAGATACCCTGGTAGTCCACGCCGTAAACGATGCTAACTCGTTTTTGGGTTTTCGGATTCAGAGACTAAGCGAAAGTGATAAGTTAGCCACCTGGGGAGTACGAACGCAAGTTTGAAACTCAAAGGAATTGACGGGGGCCCGCACAAGCGGTGGATTATGTGGTTTAATTCGATGATACGCGAGGAACCTTACCAAGGCTTAAATGGGAAATGACAGGTTTAGAAATAGACTTTTCTTCGGACATTTTTCAAGGTGCTGCATGGTTGTCGTCAGCTCGTGCCGTGAGGTGTTAGGTTAAGTCCTGCAACGAGCGCAACCCCTGTCACTAGTTGCCATCATTAAGTTGGGGACTCTAGTGAGACTGCCTACGCAAGTAGAGAGGAAGGTGGGGATGACGTCAAATCATCACGGCCCTTACGCCTTGGGCCACACACGTAATACAATGGCCGGTACAGAGGGCAGCTACACAGCGATGTGATGCAAATCTCGAAAGCCGGTCTCAGTTCGGATTGGAGTCTGCAACTCGACTCTATGAAGCTGGAATCGCTAGTAATCGCGCATCAGCCATGGCGCGGTGAATACGTTCCCGGGCCTTGTACACACCGCCCGTCAAGCCATGGAAGTCTGGGGTACCTGAAGTCGGTGACCGTAACAGGAGCTGCCTAGGGTAAAACAGGTAACTAGGGCTAAGTCGTAACAAGGTAGCCGTACCGGAAGGTGCGGCTGGAACATCTCATTTTAGAGCGTCGTTAGACGATAAAAAAATTAGTATCGTAAGATACAAAGTACTTACTTCAAAGTAAAGCTTTAGTTTTTTGTTTGGTTGATATATAAAAATACAACACCCACTAGAAATTAGTAAAGGGAAGAGGCAAGAGAAAAGAACAAAGATGAAAGACAGAAGTTGAAAAGGTCTTTATTCTATATTCTTAGCTCTCAAGGTCTAACATAAAGACAGTCTCGTAGCTCAGCTGGTTAGAGCGCTACACTGATAATGTAGAGGTCGGCAGTTCGAGCCTGCCCGAGACTACTAATTATAAGGGATGTAAAAAGTACAAAGTAGCTTGTACAATGTAAGAGATTAAATCTGATACATTCTACATTTTACATTATACAAAGTACATCACTACTAGAGGGGGAATTAGCTCAGCTGGCTAGAGCGCCTGCCTTGCACGCAGGAGGTCAAGGGTTCGACTCCCTTATTCTCCACCATCATAGATGGTTTAGTTTTAAAAAAGCAAATAGAGCCAAAAACAATATTTGCGAATTAAATCAGAAATAGATTTAAGATCATTGACATTAACGGTAAAGACATCACAAAGAGAAAACCGAGCGCATAAAGCGCTTGAGTAACCAAAAATAGGAAAGAAATCGTTAAGGGCGTATGGCGGATGCCTAGGCTTTCAGAGGCGACGAAGGACGTGGTAAGCTGCGAAAAGCTGCGGGGATTGGCACACACGAATAGATCCGCAGATGTCCGAATGGGGCAACCCAATACATTGAAGATGTATTACCTCGTAAGAGGAGCAAACCCGGAGAACTGAAACATCTAAGTACCCGGAGGAAAAGAAATCGAAGAGATTCCGTAAGTAGTGGCGAGCGAAAGCGGATTAGCCCAAAAGCTTTTATATGTTTAATAGAATGTTCTGGAAAGAACAGCCATAGAGGGTGATAGCCCCGTATATGAAAGGCATATTTGAGTGATAAATGAGTAGGGCGGGACACGTGAAATCCTGTCTGAATATGGGGGGACCATCCTCCAAGGCTAAATACTCCTGAAAGACCGATAGTGAACAAGTACTGTGAAGGAAAGGTGAAAAGCACTTCGAATAGAAGGGTGAAATAGAACCTGAAACCGTACGCCTACAAGCGGTCGGAGCAGCGTAAAGCTGTGACGGCGTGCCTTTTGCATAATGAGCCTACGAGTTAATTTTACTAGCGAGGTTAAGGTATTAAGTACCGGAGCCGGAGCGAAAGCGAGTCTGAATAGGGCGCTGAGTTAGTAGGATTAGACGCGAAACCTTGTGATCTACCCATGGGCAGGTTGAAGCTCTGGTAACACAGAGTGGAGGACCGAACCGGTTGACGTTGAAAAGTCTTCGGATGACCTGTGGGTAGGGGTGAAAGGCCAATCAAACTGGGAGATAGCTCGTACTCTCCGAAATGCATTTAGGTGCAGCGTCGCAAAAAAGTTTATTAGAGGTAGAGCTACTGATTGGATGCGGGGGTTTCACCGCCTACCAATTCCTGACAAACTCCGAATGCTAATAAATGTTGTGCGGCAGTGAGGGCATGGGTGCTAAGGTCCATGTCCGAGAGGGAAAGAACCCAGACCAACAGCTAAGGTCCCCAAATATATGTTAAGTTGAAGCAACGCGGTTGGACTGCATTGACAGCTAGGATGTTGGCTTGGAAGCAGCCATTCATTTAAAGAGTGCGTAACAGCTCACTAGTCGAGCGGTCCGGCATGGATAATAATCGGGCATAAACATATTACCGAAGCTATGGATTTGTACATTGTACATCTGGTAGGAGAGCATTCTATTTGCGCCGAAGCAGTACTGTGAGGTATTGTGGAGCGGATAGAAAAGAAAATGTAGGCATAAGTAACGATAAAGCAGGCGAGAAACCTGCTCACCGAAAGACCAAGGCTTCCTCAGCCATGCTAATCAGCTGAGGGTTAGTCGGGACCTAACGCGAACCCGAAAGGGGTAGTGGATGGACACAGGGTTAATATTCCCTGACTTGCTCACAATAAAAGGGGACGGTTGGATGTATCTGCTGGAGACTGACGGAATAGTCAAGGCCTAGCCTTCGGGCGAAGCTGCTGTAGAGTAATCTGATCCAAGAAAAGCCGAAGTGAAGCAACCCGTACCAAAACCGACACAGGTGGTCGAGGAGAGAATCCTAAGGTGCTCGAGTGAGTCGTGGCTAAGGAACTAGGCAAAATAGTCTCGTAACTTCGGAAGAAGAGACGCCATCAGCAATGGTGGCCGCAGTGAAGAGGCCCAGGCGACTGTTTATCAAAAACACAGGACTCTGCTAAATCGAAAGATGCTGTATAGGGTCTGACACCTGCCCGGTGCTGGAAGGTTAAGGAAGGTGCTTAGGGTTAAACCGAAGGCATTAACTGAAGCCCCAGTAAACGGCGGCCGTAACTATAACGGTCCTAAGGTAGCGAAATTCCTTGTCGGGTAAGTTCCGACCTGCACGAATGGTGTAACGATCTGGGCACTGTCTCAGCCACGAGCTCGGTGAAATTGTAGTATCGGTGAAGATGCCGATTACCCGCAATGGGACGAAAAGACCCTGTGAACCTTTACTATAACTTCGTATTGACTTTGAGTAAGTAATGTGTAGGATAGGTGGGAGGCTTTGAAGCAGGCACGCTAGTGTTTGTGGAGCCGTCGTTGAAATACCACCCTTTACTTACTTGGAGCCTAACTTCTTTCAGAAGGACATTGCGTGGTGGGTAGTTTGACTGGGGTGGTCGCCTCCAAAAGAGTAACGGAGGCTTTCAAAGGTACCCTCAGCACGCTTGGTAACCGTGCGTAGAGTGTAATGGCATAAGGGTGCTTGACTGTGAGACCTACAAGTCGATCAGGTGCGAAAGCAGGACATAGTGATCCGGTGGTTCCGTATGGAAGGGCCATCGCTCATAGGATAAAAGGTACTCCGGGGATAACAGGCTAGTCTCCCCCAAGAGCTCACATCGACGGGGAGGTTCGGCACCTCGATGTCGGCTCGTCACATCCTGGGGCTGGAGAAGGTCCCAAGGGTTGGGCTGTTCGCCCATTAAAGTGGCACGCGAGCTGGGTTCAGAACGTCGTGAGACAGTTCGGTCTCTATCTATTGCGGGCGTTAGATGTTTGAGAGGGCTTGATTCTAGTACGAGAGGACCGAATTGAACAAACCTCTGGTGTATCAGTTGTACCGCCAGGTGCACCGCTGAGTAGCTACGTTTGGAAGAGATAAGCACTGAAAGCATATAAGTGCGAAACTCGCCTCAAGATGAGACATCTTTTAAGGGTCGTTGTAGATGACGACGTTGATAGGCTACAGGTGTAAAGACAGTAATGTCATAGCCGAGTAGTACTAATTACCCGTAGATTTATAGCCTATGGTTGCTAAATCTAAAATTATAATATAATAAATATGACAAGTACTTTATGCGCAGTAAAGGTTTTGTCTTTGTGAAAGTTTTTATCGCTTAAAACTTGTAAAATATAGAATGTAAGAAGTATGATATAAATACCTTGTACATATTACAACCGACATTTTACAATATATACCTTCTTTAGGGTGGTTTTAGCGGTGGGGCTCACCTGTTCCCATTCCGAACACAGAAGTTAAGCCCACCAGCGCCGATGGTACTGCTAACGCGGGAGAGTAGGCCGCCGCCAGTTTTTATTTTATTTTTAAAAATCCTTTATCATTGTGATAAAGGATTTTTTTTTGTGCCATACCCAAGAGTATAATACCTAATACCCAAACTAAACTCTTTACCAGGTTCATTTAGCCTGTATACCATTATCTCCGATTTTTCCACCCTTATTTTATCCAGATATTCTCTTGATAAACTTACCATTTTTTCATCCTGCAAAGATCTTTAGCTTTTGCAAGAGAAATTAGTGTTTTACAATTGGAGAATATAATATCCGGTGAATAACACTGTCAAGATTCCTGTGAGAATGAAAGTATCCTATAATGTTATAAATATTTAGCTTGATTTAGCCTTAAAAATCATTGATTTTATGGGTATGCTTATTTGGGGTGTCATTGAACATATTTTGCGGTTTAAAATGGCTCATTTGTGTCTATAAATAAATTTCTGAAAAACCTTAAAAAGAACCTTTCTTATATGGCTATTAAATGATATATCGAATGGTTTGTGATTTTAATTTAAACTTTAAAAAGAACGCTTTTGGGAATAGGGCTCAAAATAAGATATTACTTATTCTCAAATAGAGAAAGATTTATTAAATAGCTGATTGTGGATCTTAGGTTTTTGAAGGAATTGCTTTAAAGTAGATAGAAATAAAAAAGACTTACAGAAATGTAAGTCTTTTTTTGCTCCTCCTGCTGGGCTCGAACCAGCGACCCTCTGATTAACAGTCAGATGCTCTAACCAACTGAGCTAAGGAGGAATGTCCTTTGTTTTAAGTGGTGCAAATATAATATGAATATCTGTATCAAGCAAGTTTTTATCCTTTAAAATTTAACAGAAAATGCTATTGTTTTATTTTTCAGTAAATTAAAATTATTTAAAATTTTAAATTGCTAGGATATGAAGTGTTTTTAAACACTATTTCAGATGTAAAAGGGATGCTGTAATAGGTAATGTATATGAAGAGAAGAAAACCTTTCTAAATATTTTATACCATAATTTGAGTATCTATTAAGTAAGCTTTTATTTTTTAATCTTATTCTTATAGGATAGGATCTGTTAACCATAAGGTCTTTATCCATGTTCTCCCAGTAATGTATTGCCCTGAATAAAATGAGTATAATCGTTGTATGGTGATCATATAGTTTTCCAGATGGTTTGTTTACTATTTAGATGCGTGGATTAATTTCTGAATGGCTTTTTTAAGAATTATTAGAGGATAATAAAAGTCTTTATATCAAAATTAGGGAAAAGAATTCTTTCTCTGATTTATTATACAAAATTGACTGCTGTAAATCAATCCTAAGTTAATCCTTTACTTTTAATGACGAAATGGTATTATAGAAACCGTTACGGGCTCAGTCTCAAAAGTTGGGGGGAATGTTAAGTAGTTTTATCTTTGCATCATGTTAAGCGATCACGACCTTCTTAAATTATTACTTCCGGAATTTTTAGTAGAGCACTTTGATATCCTCAAAGCAGAAACTCATGATGCAGAACTTCATATTTATTTTGAAGAAAGAAACAGTATTCCCCATGAATTTAAAGAAAGGAGACTTGAATCCAAGGGCTTTTTACCTGAAATCATTGTAGATGATTATCCATTACGGGGTAAAATCGTAAAGCTCCATGTTAAAAGAAGGAGATGGACAGATAAATCCTCCGGTGAGATCCTTCAGAGAGACTGGCAGCTTGTAGCGAAAGGCACACGGATGACAAAGGATTTGGCAGTCTTCTTAAAAAAAATTAGCAGACACTAAAGCTCTTCCCCTAAAAGTTATAGCAGAATTTTTCGGGATCAAAGGCAAGACCTTCCAGAGGCAATACAAGAATAATCTCAGCGAATATCATAGCTGGGAACAAAAACCGCACGCAGAGGACTGGATCATTTACCCTGAAAATGTCTCAGCCTCCTTATCTTTAGACGAAGTAGCATTATCTGATGGAGAACTTTATACCGTTCTTACCTCCAAAAAAGCAAAAGGGAGAAAAGGAAGTATTGTTGCTATGATAAAAGGTACCCAGAGTGATTTTGTCATCACACATCTTTTGAAGATCAGCAGAAAACTTCGGATGAAGGTAAACGAAATTACATTGGATATGGCGGGTTCCATGAAGCGTATTGCCCAACGCTGCTTTCCTGATGCAGTACAGGTTATTGATCGTTTTCATGTTCAGAAGCTGTCCATAGAGGCCCTTCAGGAGATCAGGATCAGGCATCGCTGGGAAGCCATTGAAATGGAAAACAATCCTTTTAACAGTCACTCAGCTGAAACAGAAGTTTTTGCAAATGGAGATACCCGGAAACAGCTCTTGGTAAGAAGCAGGTATTTACTATATAAAAGCCGTGAGAAATGGACTCTGTCCCAGAAACAAAGAGCTTCGATCCTTTTTACCCAGTATCCTGATCTGGAACAGGCATATGAATTGACTGATGGACTTAGAAAAATTTATAACCAGAATATTTCGAAATCTGTAGCCATGACTAAACTGGCCCATTGGTTTAGAAATGTGGAAGAAGCAGAGTTTAAATCTTTTTCTACCTTAAGAAAAACAATAATGAATCATTATAGAAATATTCTCAACTACTTTGATCAAAGAAGCACCAATGCTGCTGCTGAATCTTTCAATGCGAAAATAAAAAACTTCAGAATGCAGCTCAGAGGAGTAAAAGAGGCTCAGTCTCAAAAGTTGGGGGGAATGTTAAGTAGTTTTATCTTTGCATCATGTTAAGCGATCACGACCTTCTTAAATTATTACTTCCGGAATTTTTAGTAGAGCACTTTGATATCCTCAAAGCAGAAACTCATGATGCAGAACTTCATATTTATTTTGAAGAAAGAAACAGTATTCCCCATGAATTTAAAGAAAGGAGACTTGAATCCAAGGGCTTTTTACCTGAAATCATTGTAGATGATTATCCATTACGGGGTAAAATCGTAAAGCTCCATGTTAAAAGAAGGAGATGGACAGATAAATCCTCCGGTGAGATCCTTCAGAGAGACTGGCAGCTTGTAGCGAAAGGCACACGGATGACAAAGGATTTGGCAGTCTTCTTAAAAAAAATTAGCAGACACTAAAGCTCTTCCCCTAAAAGTTATAGCAGAATTTTTCGGGATCAAAGGCAAGACCTTCCAGAGGCAATACAAGAATAATCTCAGCGAATATCATAGCTGGGAACAAAAACCGCACGCAGAGGACTGGATCATTTACCCTGAAAATGTCTCAGCCTCCTTATCTTTAGACGAAGTAGCATTATCTGATGGAGAACTTTATACCGTTCTTACCTCCAAAAAAGCAAAAGGGAGAAAAGGAAGTATTGTTGCTATGATAAAAGGTACCCAGAGTGATTTTGTCATCACACATCTTTTGAAGATCAGCAGAAAACTTCGGATGAAGGTAAACGAAATTACATTGGATATGGCGGGTTCCATGAAGCGTATTGCCCAACGCTGCTTTCCTGATGCAGTACAGGTTATTGATCGTTTTCATGTTCAGAAGCTGTCCATAGAGGCCCTTCAGGAGATCAGGATCAGGCATCGCTGGGAAGCCATTGAAATGGAAAACAATCCTTTTAACAGTCACTCAGCTGAAACAGAAGTTTTTGCAAATGGAGATACCCGGAAACAGCTCTTGGTAAGAAGCAGGTATTTACTATATAAAAGCCGTGAGAAATGGACTCTGTCCCAGAAACAAAGAGCTTCGATCCTTTTTACCCAGTATCCTGATCTGGAACAGGCATATGAATTGACTGATGGACTTAGAAAAATTTATAACCAGAATATTTCGAAATCTGTAGCCATGACTAAACTGGCCCATTGGTTTAGAAATGTGGAAGAAGCAGAGTTTAAATCTTTTTCTACCTTAAGAAAAACAATAATGAATCATTATAGAAATATTCTCAACTACTTTGATCAAAGAAGCACCAATGCTGCTGCTGAATCTTTCAATGCGAAAATAAAAAACTTCAGAATGCAGCTCAGAGGAGTAAAAGACAGAACCTTTTTTATCTTCAGATTAGCTAAACTTTTTGCCTAGTCCCCAACTTTTGCGCTTGATCCGTAAAAGACAGAACCTTTTTTATCTTCAGATTAGCTAAACTTTTTGCCTAGCCCCCAACTTTTGCGCTTGATCCCCGTTACGATGTTAAAAAAAGTATATGTTTTTAGAATTCATAGTCAAAAAAAATAAAAAAAGACTCACATTTCTGTAAGTCTTTTGCTCCTCCTGCTGGGCTCGAACCAGCGACCCTCTGATTAACAGTCAGATGCTCTAACCAACTGAGCTAAGGAGGAATGTCCTTTGTTTTAAGTGGTGCAAATATAGGACGAATATTTATACCCTGCAAATATTTTTAGAAAAATTTTCAAAAAAATTATAAAGTTCCTGTAATGGCTTTAATAATATCACTTCCAAAGATAAGAGCCATTAATCCTAATAGGAAGATAACTCCCACCATCTGAGCGTTTTCTAAAACTTTTTGAGGAACAGGTTTTCCTACAATGATCTCGTATAGGGTAAATATAACATGCCCCCCGTCAAGTCCTGGAATAGGAATAAGGTTCAGGAATGCCAACCATACAGAGAACATTGCTGTAAAGCCCCAGAATGCTGTCCAGTCAATAGAAACACCACCTTGTGCATCTTTACTTATAGGCATGTTCTTTACAATAGCAAGTGGACCGCCCACTTTTTTATATCCTTGTACTTTTTTGTTAAAGATCAGCTTAAATTGTTTGATCTGGTATGTTAAACTCTCAATGGTAAGGGTAAACCCTCTCTTAATTGAACCAAAGAAATTATATTCATTATGAACCATAAATTTCTCAGCTTCTTTGAAAGAAAGAATTCCAATAGTTCCCTCTTTAGATACAGGGATTTTAAGATCAGTAATCTGATTGTCCCTTAATACCTGAAAATCCACAACCTTGCCTGCATTAGGAACTACTAAAGGTTTTACTTCATCGTAATAAGAAACAGGTTTTCCGTTGATGGCAACAATTTTATCACCTAATTTTAACCCTGCATCCATTGTAGATTGACTAACAATAGTGTCGATAATAGGAGACATTCTTGGCGTTAAGAAAGATCTTGGCTCCGGATCATGAAATGCCATTACCTTTCCGTCATCATTGGTTGGGAAAGTAACTTCTTTTCCGTTTCTTGAAACTGTAATCTCGTCACTTAATAAAACGTCTAATGCCAGTTTTTTGAAGTCTTTCTGAACTTTTCCATCAACTTTTAATATCTTGTCTCCATCCTGGAAGCCCATTTTTTTAGCTGCAGCAGTATAATGAAGCGGTGTATTGATTTTATCCGCATCAAAAATTGTTTCTCCGTTCTTTCCAACCAATGCAGAAAATATGATCCATGCTAAAAAGAAGTTTACTGTTACTCCTCCTAACATGATAATCAATCGCTGCCAGGCTGGTTTAGATCTGAATTCCCATGGTTCAGCCGGTTTTTTCATCTGGGCTGTATCCATACTTTCATCCACCATGCCGGCAATTTTCACA
Organism: Chryseobacterium bernardetii; assembly: GCF_003815975.1. NCBI lineage: Bacteria > Pseudomonadati > Bacteroidota > Flavobacteriia > Flavobacteriales > Weeksellaceae > Chryseobacterium > Chryseobacterium bernardetii. The sequence goes on along the minus strand of NZ_CP033932.1, from coordinate 1,015,175 downwards.
TAACCACCAAAAGGAAGCCATCCGATTCCATATTTTGTCTGCTCCGGATATTTTCTCCAATCATCGTCAGAAAGTTTTGATATATCGATAGGAACTTCTTCCTTTTTTCCGTTGACTTCTATTACTTCAGTATCAGGTAGATTCTGAGAGAAGAATTTATACTTCCATTTTCCGTTAACTTTCTTCATAGAGAATATGGAGAAATAAGGATCAAAAAACAGAAAGAATTTTTCTGCTCTGGTCTTGAACCATTTTGCCGGTAAGAAGTGCCCAAGCTCATGAAGAACTACAAGTATAGAAATACTCAGAATGAACTGGAAGAGTTTGATTGCTATTTCCATTAATAAGTTTTAGATTTTAATTTGCAAAGGTAACAATTATCAAAACTATGCCAAATAAAAAAGCTCCTCGAAATGAGAAGCTTTGTCATATTTCAGGACTATTTGATTATAAATTGAATGAAACTCCAAGACTGCCGTTATTACCCACCTCTGCAAATACACCAATTCTATCAGTAAAGAAGTAGCGTGCACCAATGTGAGCTCCTATTCCAAAGTCTTTTCCTACCACTCCTACATCAACTCCTGGATAAATATCCAGCTTTGGTGGAAGGCTTAAAGCTTCCTGTAGGTGAAAATTCAGTCTTCCAAAAACAAAAACACGGTTATCCTTGTCGTTGTTCTTGTAATTGCTGAAGTAACCGTTAAGTCCAGCCCCCACAGAAATAAGCTTATTCAATCCATAGTCGTAAGTTCCCGTTATACCGGTTCCATATCCCCAGGCACTCAGGCCCAGTTGAATCTTTTGATCTCCTTTTCCAGTCCACGCCTGAGCATTAGCTGTGATCCCGAAAAAAAACATCATCACCATAAAAACCAATTTCTTCATAAATTTTATAATGTTTAATGATATTAATAAAAATTACCTGCATCAAAAATGAAACCGAAAGGCATTGGATACTACAAAAATAGCAGACTTTAATAAATATTAAGAATTACAACTCTCTTTTCATTATACAAGATAAAAGCTGTATTTTTATACTTGAGATATTGTGAAATAATTAAAAAATAAAAAAGATGAAGATTGTAGGGCTCAATTTGGATATCATCTGGAAAAATAAAACTGAAAATTTTAAAATAATAGAACGAGAACTTCAAACTCTTGATGCAGATTTGTTTCTGCTTCCTGAAATGTTTTCAACGGGCTTCTGTATGGATGCATCAGAAGTTTCTGATAGAAATGAAGAATCTCTGGAGTTTTTAAAAAAAATCTCAAAAGAAAAAAATGCAGCGTTTTGTGGAAGTGCTCCGGTAGAAGAAAAGGGTAATTTTTTCAACAGAATGTATTTTGTACAACCTAATGGGGAAGTTTCTTTCTATGATAAAAGGCATTTGTTTTCTTTCTCGGGTGAGGATAAGGTTTATACTCCGGGGAAAAGCAGAGTTATTGTAGAATATAAAGGAATCCGTTTTTTACTCCAGGTTTGTTATGATCTTCGTTTTCCCGTATTTGCAAGGAATAATGATGACTATGATGCTGTTTTATATGTGGCAAACTGGCCGGAAAAAAGAGTAGGGGCCTGGGAACATCTATTGAAGGCAAGGGCCATTGAGAACCTTTCTTTAGTGTTTGGACTCAATAGGATAGGGACAGATGGAAATAATTTGTTTTATCAGGAAAGTTCTCACTGCTTCTTTGCGGATGGTAGGGAAATTTCAGAGAAGAATGGAAATATTGTATCTGCAAAGCTGGATATGAATGAGTTAAAAGACTTCAGAAGCCATTTCCAGTTTTTAAATGACCGCGATCATTTTTCAATTGATTTATAAAGAATAAGGCTGAGTTCCAAACTCAGCCTTAATAATATTCTTACATATATTGTTGCAGAAGTTGCGTTAATGTATTCACATCGTGTACTCCGCTTTCTTTCCATAGGAGTTCTCCATTTTTGAAAACTGCTAAAGTAGGTACACCTCTTACCCCATATTGTGCTGCCAGAGCAGGGTATTGGTCTACATCTACCTTGATGATTCTGGCTCCATCTCCTATATTTTCCTTTACAGAATTTAAAACAGAAGACTGAACCTTACATGGCTGGCACCAGGTGGCAAAAAAGTCAATAAGTACCGGTCTTTCGGAATTGATGATTTCCTGGAATTTTTGTGACATAGTTTGAGTTTTATGAGTTTACTTTTTATCTGCTTCGGCTTCATCCTGGATACCTTTCACATTTTTCCAGCTTGTTCCATCATAAGCTTCCACACCATTTTTCTTTAAAATTTCCATCGCCTGATCTGCCTGTACTCCTTTGTTGCAGAAAACAACTACTTTTTTACCCTTCAGGGTCTGAATGCTGTTCTGGATTTCTGCCAGAGGAATGTTGATGGCATTTTTAGCCGTTCCTGCTGAATACTGCTCAGGGATTCTTACGTCCACCAGCGTTACATCTGAACTTGTAACCACATCCTTAATGTTAGCCTTGGAGACTTTCTCGGAATGGTTTGTTTTACAGCTGTTTAATGCTAAAACAGAAGCTAAAATTATTCCAAAAAAACGCAGCTTCATGATATTAGAATGTTTTGGATTGGCAAACAAAGTCTGTTGTCGGAAATTTTTCTGTTTTTTTTATGCCGTTGAAACCTCCTTCTATTTCGGTAAAGTTTCTGATTCCGTGTGAATTAAGGATGCTTGCTGCAATCATGCTTCTGTATCCTCCTGCACAGTGTAGAAAGAAATGTTCAGAGTTATCAAGATCACGTGCCCATTCACTGATGGACTCCAAAGGTTTGTTATAAGCATTATCAATATGCTCTGCAGAATATTCTGTGAGCTTTCTAACGTCAATTATCTTTGAATCTGCTGTAAACTGTTCTGCAAATTCAGCCGGAGTGATCCTTTTCACTTCGTCAATTTCTTTCCCTGCATTTTTCCAGGCTTCAAAACCTCCTTCCAGATAACCTACTACATTATCAAAACCTACGCGGCTTAATCTGATAATGACTTCTTCTTCCGTTCCTTCATCTGTGATCAATAATAAAGGATGCTTAACATCTACAATTAAAGTTCCTACCCAAGGAGCAAAGTCACCTTTTAAACCAATATTGATGGAATTAGGGATAAAGCCTTTATGAAAATCTGCAGCCCCTCTTGTATCAAGAATTAAAGCTCCGGTTTCTTCAGCTATTGCTTCGAAATCCTGGGGAGAGACAGGTTGCAGTCCTTTATTCATCACTACATCCAGACTCTCATATCCTCCTTTATTCATGGCTACGTTCATTCCGAAATATTTTGGAGGTGCTGTAAGACCGTCTAGTACTTCTCTGATAAAAGAAGCCTTATCCGGCTGGTTAAGGGCATAATTTGTTCTTTTTTGATTTCCCAGAATATCTACGGTTTCCTTCTGCATATTTTTTCCGCATGCAGAACCTGCCCCATGGGCCGGATAAACCGTAATGCCATCATCCAAAGGCATAATTTTACTCTGAAGACTGTCATACAGAATTCCAGCAAGGTCTTCCTGAGTAAGGTTCGTAGCCTTCTGAGCAAGGTCCGGTCTTCCTACATCCCCTAAAAACAGAGTGTCTCCAGTAAAGATGGCTGTTTCCTTACCGTTTTCATCAATCAAAAGATAAGTAGTGCTCTCCATTGTATGGCCGGGAGTGTGAAGTACCTTTATTTTTATTTTTCCAATTTCAAAAATCTGGTTATCTTCTGCAATAATAGCTTCAAATTCTGGTACAGCAGTAGGTCCATATACAATCGGAGCTCCGGTTTTTTTGCTTAAATCCAAGTGTCCTGAAACAAAATCAGCATGGAAATGGGTTTCAAAAATATATTTTAAAGTAACATTGTCTTTTTCCAGACGATCAAGGTATGGTTTTACCTCTCTTAAAGGGTCAATAATGACCGCTTCGTTTTCTGATACAATATAATAGGCACCCTGAGCCAGACAGCCCGTATATATTTGTTCAATTTTCATTGGGTATTTTTTTAATAGTTAAAGATACAAAGTATTAGATAAATTCTAAATCAAATGTTAAATTCAATTGATAGTTTCTTTCAATACTTGTTAAACAAATGTTTAATGTCGTTTTTTTCAGCAAAAAGGATGCCTTACATAGGATTAAAAAGCAAATACTGTTTTTTATCATGTTTGTTTATAGGCAACAGGCTTTTAACAATACTGTTTCTTTATTTCATATACCGTGGTTTGAATTTTGCTTAAACCGAAATCTGGCCGTTTTCTCAGGCGATTAATGAAAGTTAGAGAGGAAATATTACAGAATATGTTAAAGAAAATTTTATATTTATAAGTTAAAAAGTGATCAAATGGCAGACAAAGCACAATTTATTGAAGAATTAAATGCTAAATACACTCCCAAGGGAGAACATATTATATTAGGAAAAGGAATGCTGGACGGAGAAGTAGTTCCGGAAGTGAATGTAACTATTCCTTTAAAAACAATTAACCGCCATGGCCTTATTGCCGGCGCAACGGGAACAGGAAAAACCAAAACTTTACAGGTGTTTGCAGAGCAGCTTTCGCATCAGGGGATCCCGTCACTGGTTTTAGATATTAAAGGTGACTTTTCCGGAATTGCAGAAGCCGGCCAGATGAATTCTATCATTGAAGAAAGGTATGCAAAAACTCAGCTTCCTTATACTCCGCAAGGGTTCCCGGTAGAACTGATGAGTATTTCCGGAGGGAAAGGAGTGAAACTGAGAGCTACCGTAACAGAGTTTGGCCCTGTTTTATTAAGCAAAATTCTTGGGCTTAATGATACGCAGCAAAGTATCATGTCTATCGTCTTTAAATATTGTGATGATAAAGGACTTCCTTTAATTGATCTTAAAGACCTTAAGAAAGTTCTTCAGTATGTTACAGATAACGCTCAGGGAAAAGCTGAACTTGCTGCGAATTACGGATCAATAGCCCCGGCTTCTTTGGGAGCTATTCTGAGATCTATCGTAGCATTGGAGCAGCAGGGTGCAGGAGATTTTTTTGGAGAATTGAGTTTTGATGTTCAGGATTTATTGGAAACAAAGGATGGAAAAGGAGTTGTTAATATTCTGAGGGTATCGGATATTCAGAATAAGCCACAGCTGTTTTCTACCTTTATGCTTTCTCTTTTTGCTGAAATTTATATGACTTTTCCGGAAGAAGGAGATAGTGGAAAGCCAAAACTGGTGCTGTTTATAGATGAAGCACACTTACTTTTTGATGAAGCCTCAAAAACCCTTCTTTCCCAGATTGAAACAATGGTGAAATTAATCCGTTCAAAAGGCGTGGGAATTTATTTTATTACACAGATTCCCGGTGATGTGCCGGAAAGTGTTTTGTCTCAATTAGGCTTGAAAATACAGCATGCCCTGAGAGGGTTTACTGCAAAAGATAAAAAGGAAATTTCCAAAGCGGTTGAAAACTATCCGACTACAGAGTTCTACAATGCTTCGAACCTGATCCAGAATTTAGGAATTGGTGAAGCATTCGTTACCGCTCTTGATGAGAAAGGTATTCCCACACCATTGGTTCATACCTACCTTATTTCTCCTGAATCAAGAATGGATGTTCTGAGTGATGCAGAAATTACGGAATTAACTTCCAGTTCAGCTATGGTAGCCAAGTATGAACAGGCAATAGATAGAGAATCTGCCTATGAAATGTTAACCAACAGAATGGAACAGGCTGCCCAAAATCCAACGCCTGATCAAAGAACAAGACCAGTGAAAGAAGAACCGGGAATGTTTGAGCAGGTATTGCAGAGTAAGGCAGGAAGAACCTTTACCAATACCCTGATGCGGGAAGGAGCAAAAGCCATTCTTGGAATGTTCGGCCTTGGGGGCAGAAGGAGGTAGTAAGTATTCAGTATAGCAGCCTGCTATGTTTTGATATATTTTTTACTATTTTAGCAGGTTATCTTTACTGATGGGGAAATAATATCTGATGAAAGAGCTGAAATTTTTAATAATAAACACAGTAGTTAACGAAAATAAATGTATTCAATTATAGACATAGAAAGTAATGGTGCAGGTTATAGACATGAATGCATTATAGATATTGCCATTTACAGATACGATGGGCAGAAAATCACAGACCAGTTCATATCCCTTGTCAACCCGGAAGGAGAAATTACTCCTTTTGTTCAAAAGCTTACCAGTATTACACCCAAAATGGTGAAAACGGCCCCGAAATTTCATGAAATAGCTAAAAGAGTTATTGAAATTACCCAAAATACAACATTAGTAGGACATAATATTGATTTTGATTACAGGATGCTTCGTCAATCATTTAAAAGGCTGGGTTACGATTTTAAAATCAATACTTTAGATACTATTCCTTTAGCTAAAAAATTGATTCCTGATGAAGTAAGCTATTCGTTGGGCAAACTGGTAAAATCATTGGGAATTCCTTTAACCAATCACCACAGGGCAGACGGAGATGCAAGAGCAACTTTGGAGCTTTTCAAGCTTTTAATATCAAAAGACACTGAGAATGAGATCATCCAAAAACAGCATGAGGAAACTAATGCAAAAACCTATATCAATAAGATAAAAGAACTTACTCAGGATCTTCCCAATGATAAAGGGTTTGTCTATTTTCAGGATGAGGCTGGCAGAATTATCTTCTCAGATTATGTTCAGGATATCAATAAATTTTCAAAAAAGGTATTCAACTCCAAGTCCAAAAAATGGGAACAGGTTCAAAAAGATTCAGAACAGATCAACTTTGAGCTTACCGGAACGGATATTATTGCCAAACTGATCCTGAATTCTAAAAATGTGAAGAAAAAAGAGATTCTGCCTTTCGGGCTTTATTTCAGAAACAATAAATATATTGTTGAAAAGAATAAGCTCAATAAAACAGAAAAGCCAATCCTTAAATTCCGATCATTCACCCAGGGAACAAAAGCAGTTCAGTTCATTGAAACTCATGAAGAATACAGTGAAGTAGCCATATTGAAGCAGAAAATAGAGTTCAGAAAAAAGAATGAGCTTTGGCTCGGTACAGGAAGAAAATTAGGTGAAAAATTATTTTTAATTATTGAAAACGGAAAAGTAATCTCTTTCGGCTTTTATGAACTGTTTACGCAGATACAAACATTAAGTAAACTTGCCAAATTAAAAATAGATCTCCAGTTGTCTTCAACGGACCTGAATAATGAATTACAGTTAGCACTTCTGCGTGGAGATTTTGAAACGTTGCCGCTACCTAAATAATAGAGAAATTTAAGCCTTAGATTTTGATTAGAAAGAAGATGCTTTTCAAATCATTTTTCTCAGAATAAAAAATAAATAGTATTTTTGCAAAAAATAAATAGAAGCAATGCAAATTTTTAAACAAATAAAAACTGGAAAAAAGGGAGCTGTTAAGTTCTCTAAGGTTTGGAATATTTAAAAGACTTGTCTTGCATAAAAAATAATCAATGTGGCAGGCTCTTTTTCTAAGAATCTGCCTTTTTTTATGTTAAAATGAAATTATGAATTCACAAGAATTATTAAAGATCGCCAATGAGTTTGGCACACCAGTGTACGTTTACGATGCTGAATCCATCAAAGTTCAATACGAAAAACTTACATCTTCTTTTTTAAAACATACTAAGTTCTTCTATGCAGCGAAGGCATTAACAAATATCAATATCCTTAAGTATGTCAAGAAGCTGGGTGCATCTTTGGATTGTGTATCTATTAATGAAGTCAAATTAGGATTAAAGGCAGGATTTCCAAAAGAAAAAATATTATTTACTCCCAATTGTGTTGACTTAGCTGAAATAGAGGAAGCAATGACATTCGGAGTTCATATTAACATTGATAATATCTCTATTCTTGAACAGTTCGGGAATAAATACGGAAATTCTTATCCTATTTTTGTTAGAATCAACCCGCATATCTTTGCCGGAGGAAACTATAAAATTTCAACAGGTCATATCGACAGTAAGTTCGGGATCTCCATTCACCAGCTTCGTCATATTGAAAGAGTGATGAAGAGTACCAACCTTAACGTTGAAGGGCTTCACATGCACACAGGAAGTGAAATTAAAGATCCTGAAGTTTTCCTTCAGGCGCTGGATATCATGCTTGAACTTTCTGAGCATTTCCCTAATCTGAAATACCTGGATATGGGAAGCGGCTTCAAAATCCCTTATCAGGATAGCGAAGAAGAAACCGACGTTAAAACACTAGGGAAAAAAGTAGAAAAAGTTTTAGGTGAGTTTTCAAAAACAACGGGAAGAAAATTCGAACTATGGTTTGAGCCCGGGAAGTTCTTAGTAGGAAAAAGCGGATACCTGTTAGTAAAAGCTAACGTCATCAAACAAACTACGGCTACTGTTTTTGTTGGAGTGAATTCAGGATTTAACCACCTGATCCGCCCGATGTTCTATGATTCGTATCACATGATTGAGAACTTATCCAATCCAAAAGGAGCAGAAAGAATTTATACCGTTGTAGGAAATATCTGTGAGACGGATACCTTTGCATGGGATAGAAAATTGCATGAAGTAAGGGAGGGCGATATCCTTGCATTCCACAATGCGGGAGCTTACGGTTTTGAAATGAGTTCAAATTTCAATTCAAGATTAAAGCCTGCTGAAGTTCTGTTCCTAGACGGGAAAGCCCATCTGATCCGTAAAAGAGATGAATTTGAAGACTTATTGAGAAACCAGATAGAAGTGGTTATCTGATCAATAGAAGATAATATAAATGGCTGTCCTTTGGGCGGCCGTTTTTTTTCAGCAATACTATTCTTTACTAAATGAAATGGCTGTGCATCTCATTCTGAATCATACACTTTAAATCCTTTACGAAAAATTTACAAGTTTTTTAATACTTAATCTGACTTGGTTCTCCCATTAATTGGCTAAATTTGATAGGCTTAGGATATTTTCATCCCAATCCTTGTAAAGAAAACAACTACCAAATCTATTAATTATGGCTAAAAATATAGCAGAGCAAATTGTTGAAATGCTCGAGAATGCTAATGTGAAAAGAATTTATGCAGTAACAGGAGATAGTCTTAATCACCTAAATATTGCGGTGAAGAAAAGCAGTATCCAATGGATTCATGTTCGCCATGAAGAAGTGGGAGCTTATGCCGCCGCCGCTGAAGCAGAACTTGATGGTCTTGCTGTATGTGCCGGGAGCTGTGGACCTGGGCACGTTCATTTAATAAACGGAGTATATGAAGCACACAGATCTCATGTTCCGATGCTGGTGATTGCTTCTACAATTCCCAGTGATGAAATGGGCATGGATTATTTTCAGGAAACCAATACTATAAAGTTATTTGATGACTGCAGTTATTATAATCAGATGATCACACGCCCCGAACAGGTACAGAGAACAGTTCAGACGGCTATTCAGCATGCCATTTCCAAAAAAGGAGTAGCGGTAATTGGTCTTCCGGGCGATGTTTCAGAACTGGATGCACAGGAAGCTGCTACTTCAGCCCAGATTTTTAAAACCAATCCTGTGATAAGACCATCAGATGATGAACTGAAAAATCTGGCTGCCCTAATCAATGAAAGTAAAAAAATAACCCTTTATTGTGGGATAGGGGCTGCTGAAGCCGGTGCAGAAGTAATACAATTATCCAATATGCTAAAAGCCCCTGTAGGATACTCATTCCGGGGGAAGATGACCATTCAGCCAAATAATCCTAATGAAATAGGTCTTACAGGTTTGTTGGGATTTCCGTCTGCCTACCATGCAATGCACGAAGCAGACCTTGTGATTCTTCTGGGCACAGATTTCCCTTATCAGAAATTTATGCCTGTAAAAAATAAAATTATTCAGATTGATGAAAGTCCGGAAAGACTGGGAAGAAGAGCGAAGCTTGAATTAGGACTTACAGGAGACGTTAAACAAACTATTTTGGCTTTACTTCCCTTGCTGGATGAGAAAACAGATATTGATTTTCTTAATGAACAGCTCGCTTTTTATGATAAAGTAAAAGAAAATCAATTTGAATATGTAAAAGATCAGGGAAAAGAAGATGCCATTCAGCCTGAATATGTAGCTCATACATTAGACAGGTTAGCTAAAAAAGATGCTATTTTCACAGTTGATACAGGAATGTGCTGTGTTTGGGGAGCAAGATTTATTACAGGAACCGGAGAACGGAAGATGTTAGGTTCATTCAACCATGGATCCATGGCCAATGCTATGCCAATGGCTATCGGAGCCTCTTTATCACATCCGGATAAACAGGTTATTGCCATGTGTGGAGATGGAGGTTTATCAATGTTGTTAGGTGATATGGCTACTATTTTTCAGTATAAACTTCCTGTAAAACTGATTGTTTTCAATAACAGGACTCTGGGAATGGTAAAATTGGAGATGGAAGTGGGCGGAATGCCGGATAATGAAACAGATATGATTAATCCGGATTTCGCATTAGTTGCCCAGGCTATGGGTTACCCCGGGAAAAATGTTCATAAGCCTGAAGAAGTAGAAAATGCCATAAAGGAATGCCTGGATTATAATGGCCCCTATCTGCTCAATATCTTTACCAATCCTAATGCGTTAGCCCTTCCACCAAAGATTGAGCTGGACCAGGTTCTGGGAATGACCAAATCTATGGCTCAGTTAATGTTGGGTGGAAAGATGGATGAGGTGCTTGAAACTGTTAAAAGCAACTATAAACACATTAAAGGTCTGTTATAAAGGTTTCAAGAACTTCCGAAGACAAGATGTGAAACTATATTTTAGAAAACTTCATGCATTGTGTGAAGTTTTTCTTTTTGATAAGACATCTAAATATTTACCTTTGCTCATTAATTTAACGAACAGATCAAGCTATGAGAACGATATTTTTATTTTTTGCCTTATGTTTTGCAAACTTTTCTTTTGCACAGGAGCTTGAAGATAGAGATGATTCCTTTATTGTAGAAAACAATAAAAACCTTTTCAAGATAGATATTAAAGAACCTTTTCTGCAGGTGGCTGTAAAGTGTAACGACTTTAAGCCCGCAGCATTTGAAGGAGGGGCTTCAGCATATAAAGATATTCTGAACAAATACATGTATACCTATCTGAATGCAGATTTCTATACCCTCAGCGGGGATTTTACATTTACTTTAATCATAGATGGATCAGGAAAAGTGATAGATGCAGTCGGAGCACCAAAAGTTTTACACAGTGAAGCTTTCTTTGATGATATGCAGTATGTAGTAAGAAGAATCAAAAGAAACTGGAAACCAGCAACCTGCAACGGACAGCCTGTAAAATCGGAAATGAAAGTAAAAATGAACTTCTCTTCTTTATCAGTGGATATGTAAAGGCAAGATTCTGACTAACTAAATATAACCATGAAAAAACACATTGTAATCCTGTTCCTGCTTTTGGGGTTTATAGGATATTCACAACAGTCACAATCTCCAAAAGAGGATATAACAACTTCACAATATGCAGAATTCCCAGGCGGAGATGCAGCCTTTACCAAAGAATTTCTGCAAATGATCCATTCTTATATTGATTTGGGAAAATATGCAGTAAACGGAAAATTTGTTTTTGTCTTTGATGTGAATACAAACGGTAAAATAGAAAACCTCGATGTACTGCCTAAAGTGAAGAATAGTGAAATGTTTATTGATGATATGAAGTTTGCTATTAAAAAAGTAAAAAAGAAATGGAAGCCTGCAATGAAAGATGGACTGCCTGTAGTTTCTAAAAAGATCATCAAAATCAACTTTACATCAGACCATTTTGATCATGGAGATTAGCATATGTTCTATGGAAAAAATGATGACTCTTCACGAGTTTAACAGATCATAATAATCCTCCTGCCATTCTGTCACAATATTTTGTATCTTTGCAGACTCATCTGTTCGTAATTTAAAATTCACGGAGTAATTTCCCGTGTTTTTAAATGAGGACCTTAAATTGAATATTGTGCAGGAAAAATATATAGACGAAACAAAACAGGGCGAAGCATTTGCTATTGCCGAAAGACCTGAGAATTCTAAAAAACTGTTTTTAGAAAGCTATGGTTGCCAGATGAACTTCTCAGACTCCGAAATTGTTGCCTCCATTCTTAATGAACAGGGATATAATACAACAATGAAGGTAGAAGAAGCTGATCTGATCCTGTTAAACACATGCTCTATCCGTGAAAAAGCTGAACAGACCGTAAGAATGCGTCTTTCACAGTTCAAAAACCTTAAAAAAGAAAAACCAAACATGACGGTGGGGGTTCTTGGATGTATGGCGGAAAGGTTAAAAACCAAATTCCTGGAAGAAGAGCAGCTGGTAGATCTTGTAGTAGGCCCAGATGCCTATAGGGACCTGCCGAACCTATTAAAAGAAACTGATGACGGTAGAGATGCTATCAACGTAATTCTTTCCAAAGAAGAAACGTATGCAGATATTAATCCTGTTCGTTTAGGCGGCAACGGAGTTACAGCTTTTGTTACTATTACAAGAGGGTGTGATAACATGTGTACTTTCTGTGTGGTTCCATTCACAAGAGGAAGAGAAAGAAGCCGTGATCCACATTCCATTATCGAAGAGTGTAAAGACCTCGCGAATAGCGGTTATAAAGAAATAACCCTTCTGGGGCAGAACGTAGATTCTTACTTATGGTATGGAGGTGGTCCTAAAAAAGATTTTGCTAAAGCATCTGAAATGCAGAAAGCAACAGCTGTTAACTTTGCTCAGTTATTAGATTGGGTTGCTAAAGCAGTTCCGGGAATGAGAATCAGATTCTCTACATCAAATCCTCAGGATATGAGCCTTGATGTCTTCAGAATGATGGCGAAGCATGATAATATCTGTAAATATGTACACCTTCCTGTTCAGAGTGGAAGCAATAACATGCTTGAAGCAATGAACAGACAGCATACCCGTGAAGAATATCTTGAACTTATCAGAAAAGCGAAAGAAATTGTTCCGGAAGTAGCATTCTCTCAGGATATGATTGTTGGATTCTGCAACGAAACGGAGGAAGACCACCAGGATACATTAAGCCTGATGAGAGAGGTGGAATATGACTACGGTTATATGTTCGCTTACTCAGAAAGGCCGGGAACTCCTGCCCATAAAAAAATGGAAGATAATATTCCGGCTGATGTGAAGCAGAGACGTCTTGCTGAGGTAATTGCCCTTCAGGGGGAGCTTTCCAGAAAGAGAATGCAGTCTTATGTAGGAAGAGTTCATCAGATTCTGATTGAAGGAACTTCCAAGAAAAATGAAAACCAATGGAAAGGAAGAAATTCCCAAAATGCCGTTTGTGTTTTCGATAAACTTGAAGGACAGCAGATAGGTGACATTGTGGATGTTTTTGTGTATGATAACACCCAAGGCACGCTTTTAGGAAAGATCACAGAATAAGTATAAGTTTTGAAATCGGTTTACCTTTTTACTCTATTTTCCTTTGCTCTGTTTTCATGTCAGGTAGAGAAAGCAGCGGGTAAATATCCGGATACCGTGGGTGATATAGCTTTTGATGAAAAGCTGGATGAAGCAGAACTTAAGAAGTGCAGAGCTGGAAAAGACAGACCTTTCAGTTTTCAATATTATCATGGTTCAAAGACATTTGGGTATAAAGGAGAAAAATTGCGATCACCGAAAAGCTTAAAAAAGAAAATATATATTCAGAAAAGAAGGTTAATGGTTATATTACCGTTAGATTTTTAGTAAATTGTGAAGGAAAAACAGGACTGTTCAGGCTCAGGCATATGAATTCAGAATTGAAGGATATTGCTTTGGATCAGGAACTGGAAAATAAGCTGTTGAATTTCACAAAATCATTAAATGGCTGGATGCCGAAAGAGATAGAAGGTTTAAAAGTAGATTACTATCAGTATTTAACCTATAAAATTGAAGATGGAAAAGTTTCAGAGGTATTACCTTAGCTTTTTGTTACTTATAGTGTACACCAATACTATTGCACAGGTCAACTGTAATGCGATAGAGGGTGAGGACTGTAAAAAAGCCTGTGAACTTTACAACACAGCTTCAGATTTACAGGGCTCCAGAGTATCTCAGGAAGATTTTGATAAAGCTATAGAACTTTGCCCGGATTTCTCCAGTGCTTATATGGAGAAAGCAGTGCCTTACCTCAAAAACGGAGATTTTGTAACATGGAAAATCCTCGTTGATAAAGCTGTTGCATTAGACCCCAAAATGCATCTTGGTTATAGAGGCTGGTGTAAGTTTCAGTTTTTAAGAGATTATAAAGGAGCTGTTCTGGATCTGGAAGAGCTTAAGAAATATTATCCGGAAGACTTAGGAAGGTCTCAGAACGGAGATTATAATCTGGACGTAGTGAAAGCTATGTCCTACAGTGCTTTAGGGCAGAAGGAAAAAGCAGCGGGAATTATTGAAAGACTGCTGGCAACAACAGGATATGTAAAAGGGATGTTTGATCATTACCAGTTAGGGGTTACCTATTTTGAGTTGGGAAAATATGATAAGGCCCTTGAGAATTTCGAAAAACAAAGCAAAGAATACAACTTTGCTGAGAATATATACTTTAAAAGTAAAGTTTCTAAAATCAGAAACAAAGATTATTTGGATTTGAAAATGTTAGCCTTAAAAACGTATGATGAAGGAAAGACAATGAAAGATGTCTACACCCATCATTTTAACAAAGTCTACAGACAGCAGATAGAAGAGCTGTAGAACATTAACATTCAGACAATAATCAAAAATTTACTTATGAGCAACGAGTTACAAAACATAAAAAACCGCTTCGGAATTATCGGGAATTTTCCGGCACTCAACAGGGCCCTTGAAAAATCGATACAGGTTGCCCCTACAGATATCTCTGTCCTAGTTATCGGAGAAAGTGGAGTAGGGAAAGAATTTATTCCGAAGATCATCCATTCAGAATCCAGAAGAAAACATCAGCCTTATATTGTAGTAAACTGTGGGGCCATCCCGGAAGGAACTATAGATTCAGAATTATTTGGGCACGAAAAAGGGGCTTTTACAGGCGCTACAGCCACCAGAAAAGGATATTTTGAAGTAGCAGATGGCGGAACCATTTTCCTGGATGAGGTAGGAGAACTTCCACTACAGACACAGGTTCGTCTTTTAAGAGTACTGGAGAGTGGTGAGTTTATGAAAGTAGGATCTTCACAGGTACAAAAGACCAATGTAAGAATCGTAGCAGCTACTAACGTTAATATGATGAAGGCTATTCATGACGGAAGATTCCGTGAGGATCTGTATTACCGCTTGAATACCGTGCAGATCGATATGCCTCCTTTAAGAGAAAGAAAAGGAGATATTCACCTGCTGTTCAGAAAATTTGCAATAGATTTTGCAGAAAAATACAGAATGCCTGAGCTGGAACTGGAACCAAGTGCTGTTCATTATATAGAAAATTATTCTTTCCCGGGTAACATCCGTCAATTAAGAAATCTTGTTGAGCAGATGACCGTGGTAGAGAGGAACAGAAATATCACAGCTGAAAAACTTGCAGAATATATTCCGATGGAAGCCCACCTTCCGATGGTGGTAAACAATCAGAGTACCCCAAAATCCAGTGATTTCAGCAGCGAAAGAGAAATTATGTATAAGATTCTCTTTGATATGCGAAACGATATTAATGATTTAAAATCCTTAACTTCGGAACTAATAAAGAACAGAGGAACAGCAGATCTGAGCAATCATGAGAAAAACCTGATCAATAGAATTTATACTTCTGAAAATCAGCAACAGCTAAATTCCGGCTCTTTATTGTATTTTGAAAATAATAATGACGCTCCGGCAGTTCAGACTCCTACCATTATTTCAAATACTGATGACAGCTATGAAGATATTGAGGACATTGAAGTAGAAGAAAACAGACCGGAATCTCTCTCTCTTCAGAATAATGAAAAAGACTTGATTATCAAAGCGTTGGAGAAGCATAAAGGAAGGAGGAACAGAGCCGCAGACGAGCTGGGAATCTCACAAAGAACACTATATAGAAAAATAAAACAGTATAATCTGGAAGATTAGTAAGCACAAAAAATAATGAATGTAAATTTAGCACCTAAGCCGATTAATTTTAAATTCGGGGAATATATTAACAGAGGTTTCGAATTTTTAAAGAAAGATTTCGGAAATATTTTTATCGCATTTTTAGTTTGCGCTATAATGTCAATTATTCCTTTTTGTGGAATGCTTGCTATGGGTAATATGTATAAATATCTTCAAAAACTTAATAAAAATCAGCCTGCAAGTCCCGGAGATATTTTCGACTTCAAAGATTTTATGCCTTACTTTATGCTGCAGTTAATTGTTTTTGGAGGCGTTTTTATTATTTACATTCCACTGATTATTGTATTGGCTTTAACCGGGGCATTATCTAATAATGGGAATGATGCCGGCCCGCTTGCTGCTATTTTTATAATACCTTATGTAATTTTCATCATGGTAGCCATCTATTATTTTGTTTTGAAAGCATTTTATATTGTTCCATTAATCAGTCTTAAAGGAATTACAGATTTAAAAACAGCATGGAATATTTCAAGAGTAATGACCCAGGGAAATCTTATAGCCATTCTTCTTTTCTCTTTCGTAATAGGACTTTTGGCCCAGATTGGAATTCTTGCATGCGGAATTGGGATTTTTCTTACCATTCCATTTGTATATACTGCTAATTATTTTGCTTACGAAGATGCTATTCAGCAAATTGAATTTGATGAAATCACTGAAATTGGATCTAAAAATGAATTTTAAAAATAAAAAAATCAGTCTGAAGCAGCCATTGCTAATGATGGCACTCTTTGCATTGCTGGGAGTACTGAATTCATGTTACAGCTTTACCGGATCATCACTTACAGATGAGAAAACCGTTCAGATCAATGAGTTTCCGAACAATGCATCTCTTGTAAATCCTGCATTATCACAGCAGTTCTCAACAGATATTCAGAACAGATTTTTACAGAGAACAACCCTTAAAGGAACAAAGTCAAATCCTGATATCCTGATAGAAGGAGAGATTACAGACTATGCTTTTGGCTCCACTACGATCAGTTCTAATACACAATCAAACCCTTCCGGTGGAATAGTACAGCAAGCTCAGACTAAACTTACAATTACTGTAAAAGTGCACTATGAAAATAAGATACATCCGGACTCCAGTTTCGACAGGACCTATTCGGATGAAGCTACCTTCAACAGTAATTTGTCACAAAGCGATATTGAAAGTCAGCAGGTAAAAATTGTGACCGATAGAATTATTAATAAGATTTTTAACGACATTGTAGCGAATTGGTAAGATGAATCCCAGAGTTTTAGAATTAATAAAAAATCCGAAAAATATTCAGTCAGAAGACCTTGGGCTTTTGAAGGAAGAGATTCATGCATTTCCTTATATCCAAAATATCAGGGCACTTCATCTGTATGGGGTACATCTGTATGAAAAAGAGAACTATCAGAAAGAACTTTCTATAACAGCGGCTTATACCACTGATAAAAAAATTCTTTATCAACTGATCAACGGAAAAATCCAGCAGGAACTAAAACCGGAAATAACAGAAGATAAACCATCTGTAATAACAGCTGAAAAGCCTGTTAAATACAATTATAATGTCAAAGGTTTCCCTATAAGAAGGGAAGAAACAGCTTCTGTTCCTGAAAAAGAAAAGGCAGAAGAAAATGAAATATGTTTATTAGACACAGCGCAGGAAGTTAAACATCTCTATGTAAGCGGAGAGCGTAACAGAATCCTGTTTGAAGGGGAAGAAAACTTCCTGGATGGAGAGAATTCTGAAACCATTGATCTTGAATCCACACTAGAATCAGGCATACTGGTAACTCAGAAATCTGAGCCGGAAGCTAGGATACCGGTTAAGCGGGAGGAAGAAATACCGCAGCAATCAGAAGAAAACGCCGGAGAAAACTTTACACCTGAAACTGTTATTAATGAAGATCAAATTGATTCAAAAGCGGTAGAAAATAAAGTTGAAGATGAGAGTACTGTAAGCTTTGAAGAAACAGAATCCTTGTTGCCGGAAGCAGATGTTCAAGAAAATACGGGCGAAACCCCAACAGAAGCTGTTGAAACTAATGTCGGTAAAGAAATTTCTGCTCCTGAAGTTCAAGAAGAGAAAAGCTTAAATCTTAAAGAGACTGAACCTGTAATATCAGAAGCTTCTATCGAACAAAGTACAGTTGAAATTCCAACAGAAGAAGATGCTGAAGCCATTGCTGATGAAGAAATTTCTGTTTCTGAACTGGAAGGAGAAATCGCAGAAGAGCAGGATGCTGAATTAAGTTTCCACGGAACTGAAGCATTTCTTCCTGATGTTAAAATTCAGACTAATAACGAAGAAACTACAGAAAAAGTTGAAGCTCCTATATTCAATGTTAATAAACATGAGGAGGAAATGAGACGTCTGATTGAGGAGGTTGAGAAGAAAATGAAGGAGGCTAGGCCTGCTGCTCAAGAAGTACAGGTAGAGCCGGAAGTTACTGAAGATCACGAGATAAGCTTTGCAGAGACCCAAAGCTTCCATTTCTGGTCAAACGATAAGGAAAGTTCAGAGAAGCCGGAAGAAATAAAACCGGAAGAAGTACAGGTAGAGCCGTCTGAAGATATACCGTCTGAAATACATGATGTAAAAGATGAAGCTGTTGAGGAAACAGTTCCTGAAGTTCAGACAGCATGGAAGCCTATGAGCCTTGAAGCCAATATGCCTGACTCTTTAATTAATAAATCGCTTGAATCCGTTACTCCTGTAGCAGATACTGCAGTAATAACAGAAGTACCATCAGCAGAAGCAAAAGAAGAAACAGAGATTGTTGAAGAGCCGGAAGCAATAGCAGAACTCCCTGCTGAAGATCATTCTGTAGAAGAAGTGATAACAGAACAGCCTGAAAAAACTGAAGAAATACAGGGAATTCCGGAAGAGGTTCAAAAAGATGAGGAAGTTCCGGTAATGAACGTTTCATTCTTTGGTACAGATATTTCCAGCCTGAAAGTGGAGGAATCAAAACAAAATAAAGAAGAGCCTGTAAAAGAAGAACCAATGAAGGAAGCAGAAGTGGGAAGTGTTTCTCAGACTCCAATCAACAGTAATGTCCCTGGATTCATTAATACATGGCAAAGCTGGCTGAAAATAGGCAGAACAGAAGAGATAGAGAAAGAAAAAGAAGATATCAAGGAAAAAGCAATTGAAACCTTTATTGAAAACAATCCTAGAATCAGTCAGCTGAAAGAGGAAAGCAATTATGTTGTCAAAGAAAAAAATGATGATATTTCCCACCTGATGACGGAGACACTGGCTAATCTTTATTTCGAACAGAAACTATATTCTAAAGCCATTAAAGCATTTGAGATACTCATTAAAAAGCATCCGGAAAAGAAAGAATATTTCGAAACCAGAATTAAAGAGATTAAAGATTTCAGAAGTAAAAATTAAGATATAATATAAAAGGTACAGCTCATGAGACTGTACCTTTGTTTTTTATTGAGTTGAATGCGTTTTTTTGCCCCGGAGTTTCCGCCATGCTTTTCGGCCGTATATAACGATCAGAATCAACAAGACAATAGCCAGAATAGCGGCAATAACAGGTGCCACCATTGCAAGTATAGTCATAACACCGGCTCCTGCTGTCTCAGTAGTTCCCACAACGGCATTTCCCAATCCTCCTGTAGTTGCAGTAGAAGCCGCCCTTATTCCCGCAAAACCGGAACTTATGGTAGCTGCTGTTCCTCCACCTGCAATTAAAGCCAATGCCCACTGTGGAAATGTTCCCAGGTCTGCAAACTGACTGGCAAATAAGACAGACCCCGCTACAGTGGCCAGAGGAACGGAAACAGTATCCAGTAAATGGTCTACAAATGGAATATAGTAAGCCAGAACTTCAACAACCGTTGCGATTCCTGTAGTAATAAGTGCTGGCAGACCTGCCAGCCATTCAAAACTTTCACTCATCGGAATCCAGTGAAAATAAGAAGCGAGGCTTACGGCAAACATAGGAAGAAAGACTCTGAAGCCTGTAGCTGCAGAGAGCCCAATACCAATGAAGGCACTGATGATGTACGAAAGATAGGGAACTTGATCTAACATATTAATTTTCAGATTTATTGTTTCCCTATAAAATTACAAAAAGTATGCGAGATTGAAATGTCGCAAATGATGAGGTTGGGTTTCGATTACAGGATGCTTGGTTTAGGATTGTTAAGAAGTACAGCTTTATCAATAAAAACCACTTTATAGAAGCAGTTTAATCTGTGTTGGCTGCGGAAAATAAAAAACTGTATAATCAGTAAAATCTGCGAGAAAGCCATCAGCAGTATTAAATACTATTCTAACTGTAGGCTCCTCTGTCAAAAATTATTTTTTCTGTGCTTCACAAAGCTTGATAAACTGCGCTTCTACATCCTGAAATTTCTGAGGCATATCAGAAGAAACCCAAAACAGCATGGCCATGGTCTTTTCACCAAAAGCTTCTTTAAATAAATCCTTGTTCAGTCGGTAGCATTCTCTTAACAGCCTTTTAATACGGTTTCTGTGAACCGCTCTCTTGAAATATCTTTTAGAAACAGAAACGCCCAATTTCCCGCTTTCAATTGGAGTTGTAGGTTTGTCTTTCAGAATAATGATTCTCAGATTTCCGGAAGTTTTCCATTTACCTTTTTCAAAAAGTAAACTGATTTCTGTATTTTTTTTGAGCTTTTCCGCTTTGGGATACTTGGAATTCTGCATTAATCTTTTTTCACTAAATAATTAATCACTTCAGCAGCAGCATATAAACCGAAAATTGCAGGAATAAAGCTGATGGTTCCGTAAAATGATTTTTTAAAGTTGCTTCCATCTGTCATTTTCAGACTCTCTTCCTTCTGAATTTCATTGGAGAATACACATCGGAAGCCTTTATTGATCTTTTCTTTCTTTAATCTTTTTCTTACCTGTTTGGCAAGGAAACAGTTGTGGGTTTTGCTGATATCCCTTACCATTACCATACTAGGGTCTGTTTTTCCACCAGCTCCCATAGAACTTACAATTTTAATTTTCCTTCTTCTGGCTGCTTTTATCAGGCAAATTTTGGGCGTTACACTGTCAATACAGTCAAGAACATAATCAAACTTTCCGGAGTCAAGAACTTCATCCATTCTTTCAGGGTTCAAAAACTCATTTATTTTGATTAACTTAAGCTCAGGATTAATGTCAAGCAGCCTTTCTGCAACCACTTCAACCTTGTGTTTACCTACTGTTGAACGCAGGGCCGGAAGCTGTCTGTTGATGTTCGTAATGTCCACTGTGTCTCCATCTACAATAGTCATATTTCCAACACCGGCTCTTGCCAGAAATTCTGCCGCAAAAGAACCCACTCCACCAAGTCCTACAACCAGGATGTTTGCTTTGATTAGCTTTTCCAATCCCTCTTCCTTTACCAAAAGTTCCGTTCTTTCTAGCCAGTATTTATCCATTTTTTATTGTGTGTAAATTTTCTAAAATTTGTTCATTGAGATCTTCCAGAGAAATTTCTTTTATTTCAGAGACCTTAAGGTACAATTCTTCGATCTTAAAATCTTCATTGTCAGTTTCTAAAAAGAATTTGTCTAAGGGAGTGTTTTTTAAAATATCCTGCAAAGATAAATTATACAAAACAGCTTTTCCAAAACTCAGATAAAAATTATTGGCTAGAAGATCCTCTGCAATTTTCTTTTTTTTATTAAAACCATGCATAATCATTGGCTGCTCCGCCTTTTTTTTAAAAGAAATAACCTCATAAAATTTTCTGACGCAATGAACGATGATGGGTTTTTTTACCTCATTGGCGATGTTGATCTGCTTTACAAAAACGTCCTCCTGAATTTTCTGATCAATAGAAACAAGAGAGTCCAGCCCGCATTCCCCTATAGCAAAACAATTCTGGAACATTGTGCTTTTCATCCAGTTTAACTGGCGATCTATGTTGTTAACGTCAATATCATTAGGGTGTATTCCTATTGAATAGGGCGAATCTGGCGGAATTTGCCCAATATCCAAATTGTAAATTCCGTCTCTGATGTATTTTTTATGATGATGAAAATCAAAAAATTCCATATTCAAAAATACTATTATTTGGAATTAATATAAAATTATTAAACGATCGTTTATAAATGTGTTAAAAATTTCTTAACTTTACTCAAAGTGCACTTCATGAAAAAAAAATTTACGGAAAAACAGATTCACATACTGGATATTGCTGAAGAATTGATTGCAAAGAAAGGGTACGAAGGAACTTCTGTGAGGGATATTTGCTCCAAAGCCAATATCAATGTCGCTATGATCTCCTATTACTTCGGTTCTAAGGAGAAAATGATGTCTTATCTTTATCAGTATAGAGTATTAAAGACCAGGGAAAATTTTTCAGAATTTGCTGATACCATCAAAGAAGGCAAGCCGGAAATGCAGATGCGTGAAATGATAAAATATATTGTTTCCCAACTGTTCAAGTACAATTATTTCCACGGGTTTGTTACCCAGGAACTTCGTCATACAGAAAATTTAAAGGATGAATTGCTGGACTTTTACCAGCTTTTTGTAAAGAAACTGGATGAAGTCATCAAAAAAGGAGTGGCTTCCGGAGTATTTACTTTTACTCCAAAACCGGAAGATATTCTTACGATGATAATAGGTTCCACCTTATTTGTGATCAGGAATAAAAACTTTTATGAACTTTACGTACCAAGTAAAAACGAAGAAGCCTATGCAAAAGAGGCTGAAAAGAAAGTGAGAATGAATCTTTTATTAAGTGTTTTTGCAATTTTAGGATACGCTGCAGACTAAAATTACGTTAAATATTCATAAAAAAAAATCTATTGACAAAAAAGTTATATTTTTGCAAATTAGTAAATCGGCTGTATAATCCGAAAACTGTTGAATTTTTTATATGAAAAAATATATTTTAGGTCTTTTTGCTGTAGCCGTGGTGGCATCATGTGTAAGCCAGCAAGAAAGAGCAATGAAGAGTGCTGATAAAGATTTTATCTTAAAAGCTGCCAATGAAAACTTCGCTAAGAAAAAGTGGAAAAATGCATTGGCCCTTTATGACAGACTTGCCAACCTTGTAGCAGGAACGGATGATTTTCCTAATGTAGGTTTCAATACAGCTTATGCCAATTATTACGATAAAAGTTATAAACTGGCGGGGCATCAGTTTAAAAACTTTGCAGTAAACTTTCCAAAAGACCCAAGAGCTGAAGAGGCTGCTTATATGTCTGCATTATGTTACTATGAGGGATCTATGGATTACAACCTGGATCAGTCAAGTACAGAATTAGCCATCAATGAGCTTCAGGACTTCCTCACCAATTATCCGAATTCGGAAAGATCAAAAAATATCAGCCAGCTTATTGACGAGCTTTCTTATAAGCTTGAATTTAAAGCCTATGAAAACGGGAGACAGTACTTTAAAATGGGTGAGTACAAAGCTGCTAACGTAGCATTGGAAAATGTATTGGAAGACTTCCCAAGTACAAAGCTTCGTCCGAAAATTTATGACTATATCATGAAATCCCGTTATGAATTGGCAACGAAGTCTATTTATAGCCTTAAAGAAGAGCGTATTGAAAGTGCTTTAACTTATGTGAAAATGGTTGAAAAGGAACTTCCTAATACAGAATACGCTAAAACAGCATCTGATCTGAAGGCAAAACTGGAAAAAGAGAAGGAGCATTTTGCGGTGGTTAAAAAAGAAACTGAAGCAAAAATTGCAGCTTTAACTGCTAAACAAAAGAAAGAAGCTGAAAAGCTTGCCAGCCAGGATAAAAAAGAACAGCAGATTAAAGATCAGATCAGCAACGAAAAGCAGGCAAAGCAGATGCAGAGGGATAGTGCGGCACTTCAGACCCCACCACCTGCAGCGACTTTCAAAATTAAAAGATAATTCGTAAATTTGCCATCTTAAAATAAAAATAATTTTCTCAAAATGAGTGTAAAAGATACAAAAGCAGAAGTAAATACTATTACTTACGACAAAGATAAGATTGAAGATAAAGTAGGTTCAATCTACGAAGCTATTGTTATCATGGGAAAGAGAGCAGAGCAAATCAATGCGGAGATCCGTACGGAACTTCACAATAAATTGGATGAATTTGCGGTTCACAATTCTACATTAGAAGAGGTTTTCGAAAACAGAGAGCAGATTGAGATCTCTAAACATTACGAAAAACTTCCTAAGCCAACTTCAATCGCTATTGAAGAATGGTTAAACGATGATGTATATTTCAGAAAAACAGAAGACAGAAAGTAATCATCTGTGTTTTTATAAACGAAGGTCATAAAGGAACTGAGTTCTTTTATGACCTTTGCCGTTTTAAACCCTGATTATGGGAAAAAATAAGTACTTTAGTATTTCAAAAAAATTAAAGCTAAATGAGTGTTTCCGGTAAAAAGATCCTTATTGCAGTTTCTGGTGGAATTGCAGCCTATAAAGTTCACTTCCTGATAAGAGATTTTATAAAACAGGGAGCTGAGGTGCAGGTGATTATAACCCCCGATGCAGAACATTTTGTAACCAAATTAAGTTTGGCTACCTTATCCAAGAAACCAGTTTATTCTGATTTTTATGATGTAAACGGAACATGGAACAGTCATGTAGAACTTGCTCTATGGGCAGATGTGATGGTTGTGGCTCCGTGTACAGCCAATACCTTATCTAAAATGATCCACGGAATGTGTGATAATCTCGTTATTGCAACTTATATGTCTGCAAAATGCCCGGTATTTATTGCTCCTGCGATGGATCTGGATATGTATGCGCATCCTTCCACAAAGAGAAATCTTGAACTTGCAGAAAGCTATGGACATATTATTGTTCCGGCTGAAAACGGAGAGTTGGCAAGTGGCCTGATAGGACAGGGAAGAATGGCTGAACCGGCAACTATTTTGAAGGTAGTGAATAATTATTTTTCAGATCATACCATTGAAAAAAGCCTGCAGGGAAGAACTGTTTTAATTACGGCAGGTCCTACTTATGAAGCTATTGATCCGGTAAGATTTATAGGAAATCATTCCTCAGGAAAAATGGGGTTTTCTTTAGCTGAAGAAGCCGCAAAGAGAGGTGCAAAGGTGATTCTGATCTCCGGACCAAGTTCTCAGGTTCTTACTGATAAAAGAATAGAACTGCATAAAGTAACTTCTGCAAAAGAAATGCTGGCCAAAGTATTTGAATTCTATGACAGAATAGATATAGGAATTGCAAGTGCTGCAGTGGCAGATTATGCTCCCAAAGATGTAGCTAAGGAAAAGATCAAGAAAAATGATGAAAACCTTACTATTGAACTGGTGAAAAATCCTGATATCCTTAAAACAATGGGGGAAAAGAAAACCCACCAGTTTCTGGTAGGATTTGCCTTGGAAACCCAGAACGAAGAAGAAAATGCCAAAGGAAAACTGGAGAAGAAGAACCTGGATATGATTGTTTTAAACTCCCTACGGGATGAAGGTGCCGGATTTAAAAATGATACCAATAAGATCAAGATATTCACCAAGACAGAAAAAAGAGAATTTGATCTGAAATCTAAAGATGATGTAGCGAAAGATATTCTCAATTTTGTTGAATCTCAGCTTTTAAAATAATTTTAATAAATTTCCGTTCTCAATTTTTAATAGACAATGAAAAAAATTATAAGTTTATTTTTTCTGTTATTTATCTTTAACCTTGGTTTTTCCCAGGAGCTGCTGGCAACTGTTCAGGTAAACTCCCAACAGATAGGAGGAAGTAACCAGCAAGCATTTAAAGCTTTGGAAAAAAGCCTTAGGGATTTTATCAATAATACCAGCTGGACAGGGAAGAAATTACAGAATTTTGAAAAGATCAAATGTGGTTTTTCCATTGTTATTGCGGAAAGAGATGTAAATAAATTCAAAGGAACTATTGTTGTTCAGGCAGTGCGCCCTGTTTATAATACCACGTATGAGTCTCCCTTGCTGAACCTTCAGGATCAGAGATTCAGCTTTGAATATATTGAGAATGAAAACCTTATTTTCAATGAAAGACAGTTTTCCGGTAAAAACCTTACCGATGTAATCAGCTACTATATTTACCTTATTTTAGGCTATGATGCAGATAGCTTCCAGTCTATGGGAGGAACGCAGTGGTTTTCAAAAGCCCAGCAGATTGCCCAAAACTCTCAAAACAGAAATTATGATGGCTGGAATACCATCAACGAGCCTAGAAGCCGTACCATATTAATCAATGAAATTCTGAATCCGAACTGGAGCCAGCTGAGATCTACCATATATACCTATCACAGATCCGGTATGGATAATCTTTTTAATCAGGATCAGACCCCGGCTAAAAAAGTGATCTTTGATGCACTCATGCAGCTTAAAATGTATGAGAACTCTTTCCAGCAGGGCTTTTTCTTCAATCTTTTCATGGATACTAAGAGTGATGAGATCT
The DNA here is from genome assembly GCF_003815975.1 of Chryseobacterium bernardetii. Taxonomy (NCBI): domain Bacteria; kingdom Pseudomonadati; phylum Bacteroidota; class Flavobacteriia; order Flavobacteriales; family Weeksellaceae; genus Chryseobacterium; species Chryseobacterium bernardetii. The sequence goes on along the minus strand of NZ_CP033932.1, from coordinate 988,841 downwards.
TCAATGTTTTCAACTCCGGGAATAATGGTGGGCTTATCCTTAATGATCTTAAGCAGACCATGATTATTCTTTCTCCCAAAAATATTGATAACAAGTGGAATAAATGGAAGAATTAAAGCATGAAGAAGTAAAAATTAAAGAAATAGTTGATAAAATTCTTCATTTTTGGGTTGAGAATGAACTCAACCAGCTTCCTTGTGATATTGAAGAAAAAATGCTGGCTCCCGGGCAGCCCGATGAAGAATGGAAATTCTGGCTTCCTGTTACAAGTACCATTACAGATGCTGAGCTTCAGGAGTTTGAAACAGAAATTGGGTTTATTTTCCCCGATGACTTTAAAATTTTCCTGAAATATAAACATTTTTATGAACTCCAGATCTCAGAAGTTTCCTTTTGTTCACTTCCTATGAGTACATGGAAAGCCTCTCTCCGTGAGATGATATTCGAGACCTATCCAAGAGAATTTCTATTTGATAAAGGATATGTTCCGTTTGCTGTATACAGTGATTGGGGGTTGTTGTGTTTTGATACCCATAATAATAATGCTGTTGTTCGATGGGACCACGAAGAGCCGGATTTCTTTGAGTACCAATATCAAAACTTTTATGAACTGCTGACAGAAATTTCAAAAGCTTAAATCTCCCTATTTTAATCTTTATCTGTCATTTCTGTTTTCACTAAAAAAACTTATTTTTACACTCAATATTAATATCTGATAAAAACACGGATTATCCATGCTTTCAAGAATTTACATTAAGAATTTTGCCCTGATTGATACTCTTGAAGTATCATTGAATAACGGTCTTCAGGTAATTACCGGAGAAACCGGAGCAGGAAAATCTATTATTTTGGGTGCATTACGTCTTATCCTGGGAGAAAGAGCAGATGTAAAATCCATTTCAAAAGCAGAAGAAAAAAGTGTTGTAGAAACAGAGTTTGCATTAAACAATCAGTTCAAGAAATTTTTTATTGAAAATGATCTGGATTATGAGCTGCAAACCATCATCAGAAGAGAAATATTGCCATCCGGTAAATCAAGAGCGTTCATCAATGATGTTCCGGTGACTCTGGATATATTGAAGGAGCTTTCTTCTCAGTTAATTGATATCCACTCTCAGTTTGAAACTTCCAATCTTTTTACATCGGAGTATCAGTTTAAAATTATTGACGGACTTTCTGAAAATAAAAAGATCATTGAAGACTATCAGCAGGAGTTTCTGGCATTTCAGAACCTGAAAACATTGCTTAAAAAGCTTAAAACACAACTTTCAGAAGCCAATAAAGAAAGTGATTATAAAGAATTCTTACTCAATGAACTTGAAGAATTAAAACTGGATGATGTAGATTACGAAGATATTCAAAACCAGTTATCTGTTCAGGAAAATGCGGGAATGATCTCTGAAAACGTAAGCCAGATCCTGTCCAGGTTTCATCAGGAAGAAATCGGAATTCTTTCATTCTTTAACGAAGCAAAAGCGAAACTCTCCAGAATTGCGGGTATTTCAACCAGTTTTGCAGAGCTGGATCAAAGACTTGAAACTTCATTTGTTGAACTGAAAGATATTATTTCTGAGCTTGAGCATGAAGCTGAGAAACTGGAGATCAACCCGGAAAGTCTTCTTGTTCTTACCGAACTCAATAACAAGATTAATGCATTGTTTCTTAAGCATAATGTTTCAGATCTTAATGAGCTGATCGAGATCAGAAATGAACTGGCAGGAGATCAGAAAGGAGCCTCAGAATTGGAAGCACAAATTATGGAAACTGAAGAAAGTATTACTGAAAAAGAAAAATCTCTTCAGATCCTGGCTGAAAAACTTTCCAAAAACAGAAAAAAGAATATTCCTGTTTTTATTAAAAAAGCTGAAGGGCTTCTTAAAAAATTAGGGCTGGAAAAAGCCAGAGTAGATATAGAATTGCAGGACGCTGAAGAGTTTAATCAATTCGGGAAAGAAAATATTCAGCTTTTATTCCAGGCGAATTCAGGATTCCCTTTAAAGCCAATCCAAACCGCTATTTCAGGAGGTGAAAGATCAAGGGTAATGCTCGCTGTAAAAAAGATTATTGCAGAAAGTGATGAATTACCAACGTTAATTTTAGATGAAATTGATACCGGGGTTTCTGGAAAAGTTGCTGAAGAAATCGGAAACCTGATGCGCGAAATGTCTGAAGATATGCAGTTAATTGTTATTTCCCACCTTGCGCAGGTGGCTGCAAAAGGAAATGATAATTATAAAGTGGTAAAACAGGATATTGCCGGTAAAACACAATCTACTATCATTCCTCTGAGTGAAGATGAAAAGCTGAATGAAATTGCCCAGCTGCTTTCAGGAAGCAAAATAACAGAGGCAGCCCTTGCCCAGGCGAAAGAACTTATTGGATAAGAAGCTGTAACGTTTTTTACATTATATTTACTAATGTAAAAAACTAAACTATGTTTCTAAAGTTCCTTAATCTTGAAATTAAAAACTTCTTCCGTGGTACCTCTTTAGGAGTTAATCTTACCATGAAGATTCTGAGGTTCATTGCGATTCTTTATTTCATGGGATGCCTTGTAGGTGGAGCTTTTCTGGTCTTTATGTATGTGAAGGATGAAGTGCATCAGGACCCTTTAAAAGTCGTTTCTACATTCTTACTCATGGGCTGGGTGGCAGATTTAGCCATTAAATATCTCTGGCAGGAAATTCCAACACAAAATATTAAACCCTTTCTCACTCTGAATATCAAAAAGAGAACTTTGGTTAATTACCTGTTGGTAAAAACTTTTTTTTCAGCCTTCAGTTGGTTAAATTCACTCTTTTTTATCACATTTTCCGGCATTGCATTGTTTTATGGATATAGCTTTCCTGGGATCTTATCGTGGGTAATTGGAGTTTCTGCATTATTTTATCTGAATAGCTTTATCAATATTTTTTTGAACAGTACAGAAAAGGTGGCCATAGCTGCTGCTGCTGTGATTGTAATAGCAGCAGCGTTAGGCTATTATGATATTATTCCGCTGCTCTCTTACTCGGAGACAGCTTTTTACAGCCTTTATGAAAAGCCATACTTATTTCTGATCCCTGTTGCTTTGTTTGTCATATTATGGATCTTTTGTTTTAGATATATCCGCAGAGAATTTTATCTGGATCAGGGGCTTGAAGCTAAGAAATCGGTAGGGAAAACAGAAAATATTGCTTTCCTGAATAAATATGGTGTTATAGGAACATTTATCAATAATGACATTAAAATGCTGAAACGGAATAAAGTTACAAGAGGCATTCTTTTGGGAAGTTTTATGTTTCTTTTCTATGGGCTGCTGATGTATACTTCCAAAGCCTACAAAACTCCGGCGATGACAATGTTCATGGGGCTTTTTGTAACTGGAGGCTTTCAATTTCTGTTCGGGCAGAGAGTTCCTGCCTTTGACAGCTCTTATTATCCTCTGATGATGACTCTGAATGTTCCGTACAAACAATATTTAAAGGCAAAATGGTGGTTGATGAATATTGTGACCGGGGTATCAATTATTGTGGCTGCATTTTATAGTTATTTCGGTTGGGAAATTTATGTAACATTTTTTGCCGCCGGATTATACAATATTGGGGTAAATTCACAATTTACGCTGTGGTCCGGAGCATTTAATAAAACTCAGATTGACCTTAACTCAAAAGAAAAAAGATTTGGGCAGAAAAATAGTTTCAATTTGAAATCAATGCTTTTGCTTATTCCTAAAATGCTGCTTCCTATGGCCGTATTTGCCGGTGCAAAATATCTTTTTGGGATCACGGCAGGGGTTATAAGTATTGCCGTCATGGGTCTCATAGGATTTTTACTGAGGGAAAAAATCTTTGATATTATTGTAAAGCATTATAAAAGAGAAAAATATAGCACTTTAGATGCATTTAAAAATAAAAGCTAAGCTATGATTACTATAAATAATTTATCTAAAACATACGGAACAGCAACCGTCTTGAATATTGAGCATCTTGAAATCCCCAATGGTGAAACCTTTGGCCTGGTGGGAAATAACGGAGCAGGGAAGACTACTCTTTTCAGCCTGATGTTAGACCTTATCCAGGCAACTACAGGTTCTGTAAGTATTGATGGTATTAAAGTAAATGAATCCGAAGTGTGGAAAAACAAAGTCTCTGCATTTGTAGACGATTCATTTCTTATCGGTTATCTGACTCCCGAGGAGTATTTTTACTTTATTGGAGAGTTAAGGGGGCAGAATAAAGCATCAGTTGATGAGTTTTTAAAACCTTTTCACGATTTTTTTAATGGTGAAATCCTTAAATCCGGAAAATATATCCGTGATCTTTCAAAAGGAAATCAGAAAAAAGTAGGAATTGTAGGGGCTATTATCGGAAATCCTGAAATTATTATTCTGGATGAGCCATTTGCTAATCTGGATCCGTCTACACAGATTAAGCTTAAAAATCTAATCAAAGAATTATCAAAACAGGATGGTGTTACTTTCCTTATCTCTAGCCATGATTTATCGCATACTACAGAAGTGTGTAACAGAATTGTAGTAGTAAACAAGGGACAACTGGTAAAAGATATTCAAACAACACCTGAAACGTTGAAAGATCTTGAACAGTATTTCTCAGATCAGGTTTCCGGCATTGATGAAATTAATGGTTCAGTCATAAAAAATAATATATAAATTACAAAGCACCGGAGATAATTCCCCGGTGCTCTGTTTAAGTCTATGAATGAAAATTGGAATGATTATTTCAAACTACCCACCATATCTTCCGGTTTTACCCATTCATCAAATTGTTCAGCTGTTAAAAGCCCAAGATTGATCGCTTCTTCTTTTAAAGTTGTACCATTTTTATGGGCTGTTTTGGCAATTTTTGCAGCGTTTTCGTAACCGATATGTGTATTTAAAGCAGTTACCAACATTAAAGATTTATCTACAAGCTCTTTAATTCTCTCATGGTTCGGCTCAATGCCAACAGCACAATGGTCATTGAATGAAATACATGCATCGGCAATAAGTTGTGCGGATTGCAGGAAGTTATAGGCCATTACAGGTTTGAAAACATTCAACTCATAATTTCCTTGGGTTCCGGCAAATGAAATCGTAGTATCGTTTCCTAAAACCTGGGCGCAAACCATCGTCATAGCCTCATTTTGAGTAGGATTTACTTTTCCTGGCATGATGGATGATCCCGGTTCATTTTCAGGGATATAAATTTCTCCGATACCGGAACGTGGTCCGGATGCCAATAGTCTGATATCCTGAGCAATTTTGAATAAAGAAACTGCAAGCTGTTTTAAAGCACCATGACTTTCAACAATCGCATCATGCGCAGCCAGTGCTTCAAATTTATTTTCGGCTGTAATAAACGGATGATTGGTAAATTTTGCAATATATTCAGCTACTTTTACATCGTAACCGGCTGGAGTATTTAATCCTGTTCCTACAGCAGTACCTCCTAAGGCAAGTTCAGAAAGGTGAGGTAAGGTATTTTTTAAAGCTCTTAAACCGAATTCCAATTGGGCAACATAACCGGAAAATTCCTGTCCTAGTGTTAATGGAGTAGCATCCATAAGGTGAGTTCTTCCGATTTTTACAACATCTTTAAAGGCTTTAGCTTTTTCAGAAAGGGTATTTTTTAATTTTTCAACGGCAGGAATGGTTACTTCTACTACTTTTTTGTAGGCTGCAATGTGCATTGCCGTTGGATAGGTATCGTTGGATGATTGAGACTTATTCACATCATCATTCGGATGAATTTCAGATTTTTCCCCTAAGGTTCCGCCATTGTTAACATGGGCACGATTGGAAACCACTTCATTCACATTCATATTGGACTGGGTCCCTGAACCGGTCTGCCAGATCACCAAAGGGAACTGATCATTTAGCTTTCCCTCAAGAATTTCATCACAAACTTTTGCGATCATGTCTCTTTTTTCAGCTGAAAGTACTCCCAAATCAGTATTTGTATAAGCTGCAGCTTTTTTTAGATAAGCAAAAGCTTCAATAATTTCGTGAGGCATAGAACCCTCAGGGCCTATTTTGAAATTGTTTCTTGAACGTTCTGTCTGTGCACCCCAAAGTTTATCTGCAGGTACCTGCACTTCTCCCATGGTGTCTTTTTCTATTCTGTAATTCATTGTGGTAGAAATTTATAGTATTTATTAATTATGAAACCATTTTTAACTTTTTTGGATTCATTATTTAATTAGTATAAAGGTACTTATAAACTCATAAACCCGCAATTTATAATCATTATAAATATCGATTCAAATGACTGATTTTACTCATCTTTTTTTAATGGAAGCCGTATTTTTGTACAAACAAAAAATTGAATGGAATTTAGATATCAGGATCCGTATCCAATTCAGAAAGATGATACGGTGTATAAAAAGCTTACATCAGATTATGTAAAGGTTGAAAAACTGGGTGACAGAGAAATTTTAACAGTTGATCCTAAAGGATTGGAGCTATTGGCTGAAGAGGCTATGGCAGACGTTTCTTTTATGTTGCGTTCCTCACACCTTGAAAGCCTTAGAAGAATCATAGATGATCCTGAAGCTACTGACAATGACAGGTTCGTTGCTTATAACTTATTACAAAATGCCGCTGTAGCGGTTGAAGGAGCTCTTCCTTCCTGCCAGGATACAGGAACCGCAATTGTAATGGGTAAAAAAGGAGAAAATGTATACACAGGAGTGGATGACGGTGAATTCTTAAGCCGTGGAATCTTTAATACTTATCAGAAAAGAAACTTAAGATATTCTCAGGTTGTTCCTTTAACGATGTTTGATGAGAAAAACTCAGGATCTAACCTTCCTGCCCAGATTGATATCTACGCTAAAAAAGGAGATTCTTATGAGTTCTTATTCTTAACAAAAGGAGGAGGCTCAGCTAACAAGACATTCCTTTATCAAAAGACAAAATCTTTATTGAATGAGAAGTCTCTTGAAGAATTCATCAAGGAAAAGATTTCCGATCTTGGAACAGCAGCTTGCCCGCCATATCACTTAGCTTTAGTAATCGGAGGAACTTCAGCTGAAGCAAACCTTGCTGCTGTAAAGAAAGCTTCTGCAAAATATTATGACAATCTTCCAACTGAAGGAAATGAAGCAGGCCAGGCATTCAGGGATCTGGAATGGGAAGCTAAAGTTCAGAAAATCTGCCAGGAAAGTGCTATTGGAGCTCAGTTTGGAGGAAAATACCTTACTCACGACGTAAGGGTAATCAGACTTCCAAGACATGCTGCTTCCTGCCCGGTAGGAATGGGTGTATCCTGTTCAGCAGACAGAAATATCAAAGGTAAAATTACAAAAGACGGTATCTTCCTTGAGCAATTGGAACAAGATCCAAAAAGATTCTTACCAGCTACACCGCCACACCTTGAAGAAGCAGTTGAAATTAATTTGAATAAGCCAATGCCTGAAATTCTTGCTGAGCTTTCAAAATATCCGATCAAAACAAGATTAAAATTGAACGGTACACTAATCGTAGCGAGAGATATTGCTCACGCAAAGATTAAAGAAATTATCGACAGTGGAAAACCAATGCCTGAATATTTCAAAAATCACCCAATCTATTATGCAGGGCCGGCAAAAACACCGGAAGGAATGGCTTCAGGAAGTTTCGGACCTACAACAGCAGGAAGAATGGATGTGTATGTGGATGAATTCCAAAGCCACGGCGGAAGTATGATTATGTTGGCAAAAGGAAACAGAAGCAAAGATGTTACTGATGCTTGTAACAAATACGGAGGATTCTATCTCGGGTCTATCGGAGGGCCTGCAGCTATTCTGGCAAAAGATAATATTGTATCTGTAGATGTAGTAGACTTCCCTGAATTAGGAATGGAAGCTGTAAGAAAAATTGAAGTGAAAGACTTCCCGGCATTCATCATTACCGATGATAAAGGAAATGATTTCTTCGCAGATCTTGCACACTAATCACAAACACATTGAGAATGGAGATATGAGGTGAGTGATTAAATTTCAAATCCCATGTCTCACAGCCTCAAAACCTATATAGAATTAAAATAAATTAAAAATTAGAGCCTGTATCTTTTGTGTAAAAAAGAAAAAAGCTTTATTTTTGCCTAAAATCTTTAAGAATGATAACTATTTTATCAGCATTTTGGCCGTTCTACCAGTTCCTTTGGACTGTATTCTTCATTACTATGTTCTTAGTAGGATTCTGGTGTATTTTTATGTTCTTCGGATTAGTGATCCCAATGTGGCTAACTGAAGGTTTGAAAGAGTATTTCGGAAAAGTGAAGCCTTTCGATCCTGAAGATATCAGAAGAAAGCTTATTACTGAGCAGGAAGGTGTAGAAACAATTTACAGCCAACCTAAAGGAAACGGACCTTTCCTTCACGATCACGGACATCATCATTAATTGATTGTCATTGCTTTTTCACCTGAATTCTGAAAAAGCAATATCAAAGCAAAACAACATATATAAACCGCTTAATTTTTTTAAGCGGTTTTTTCTGTTTATACACATAATGTATTGTAATGAGGTTTAGAAAGCTTAATAGTTTAAATGATTCAATTTCAGATGGGTAAATCAATTAATAGTTTGCTTTACACTTATATATGATAGAATTGAATTAGAGAAAGGAGGATATACAGCTAATTAAATTAAGAAAAATTACATTTTTTTTAACATTTGAATCAATATATCCGTGAGATTTCCGTTACATACGATATAGTTCATTACAATTACTTTTATTAAAAGGCTCATGGAATATTTTCATGAGTCTTTTTTGTATTACATCCTGCATCTTTAACTAAAACAGAATAAAATAAACCCGATGAATAAAAATTAATATTATATTCGATAAAAATAAAGACATGAAAAAATTCTATACTGTTGTTTTACTATTCATTACAAGGGTTATTTTTGGACAGATCAACTATACGATTTCTCCTAATCCGTTTAATGAAACAGACGCTATTACCCTCACCGTTCCCGGTGATCAGATTGACGAAGCTGCCTGGGGAATAACCAATAATTCAGTTTATATCTGGTCCTGGTCTTTTGATACCAATTATCAGAACAGCCAGGATTGCCCTACTAACGGAAGCTGGAACAACTCCAATGATCTGAATAAGCTTAATTATAATGCTGCAACAGATACTTACTCCCTTACATTCACACCAACAGCCTTTTTCGGGAGAACGGGAATCGGAAGGTTTGGATTTTTATTAAAGGACAAAACCGGAGCCCATAAGACTTCACCGGATATCTTCGTTAATGTAGGGATCCTGAATGTAAGTTTAACGAACCCTGCGGCCAACAGCCTTACAACAGTTCCTGTTGGAAATTCAATTAATATTACAGCAACAACAAATGTTAATGCTACTTTTCAGCTTAAGGCAAACGGAACAGTAGTAAATTCTACTTCTACACCATCTCAGTCTTATTCTTATAATTATACGGTTTCACAGGATGCCAATATGGAACTGATTGCCACAGAGGGAAGCAACTCTAAAAATTTAGCATTTATTCTGCAGATTCCACGAAATGTAGTTTCAGAACCGGTTCCGAATTGGATTAAGCAGGGAATCAATTATGATCCTACAGATCCTACTAAGATTGGGCTTGCCTTGTATGCTCCTCATAAAAATTTTGTTCACGTCATCGGAAGCTTCAATAACTGGACAGTAAATGACACTTATCTGATGAAAAAAGATACTACGAATCCGGATCTCTATTGGATAGAACTGAATGGATTAACTCCGCAGCAGCTATATACATTTCAATACAGAACTAATGATCTGAGAAAAGTGGCTGATCCTTATTCGCCTCAGATTTTATCTTCTTATGATGACCAATGGATTTCCTCTTCCACTTACCCGAATCTTCCTGCATTTCCGGCCGGGCAGGGTTTTGAGGTTTCAACATTCAAAACAGGGCAAACTCCTTACAATTGGCAGGTAACTAATTTCCAGAGACCTGCAAAAGAAGATCTTGTGGTATATGAACTTTTGTTAAGAGATTTTACACAGGAGAAAAACTGGCAGTCTTTGATCAATAAAATTTCTTATTTAAAAAATCTGAAGATCAATGCTATTGAGTTACTGCCCATCATGGAGTTTGACGGAAACCTTTCCTGGGGATATAATACATCTTTCCATTATGCTTTAGATAAGGCCTATGGAACCCCTGAAAAATTTAAAGAATTTGTTGATCTGTGCCATCAGAATGGTATTGCTGTTATTTTAGATGTAGCTTTTAACCATGCAACAGGACGTTCTCCTCTGGTACGGCTTTGGAATATTGATCCCGATGGAGATGGTTATGGAGATGTAGCTCCGGATAATCCTTATTTCAATCAGGTTCCTAAACATTCATACAATGTGTTTAATGATTTTAACCATTCCAGCCTTTCAACTCAATATTACGTTGAAAGGTGCCTGCAGCAATGGCTGAAAGAGTATCGAATTGACGGTTTCCGTTGGGATTTGACAAAAGGATTCACACAAAACTGTTCTGAAAATGATGAAAACTGTACCAATGCTTATCAGCAGGACAGGGTAGACATTCTGAAGCAGTATGCAGACAAACAATGGGCGCTGGATCCGGATTCTTATATGATCTTTGAACACCTCGGAACTGATGCCGAAGAGCAGCAATGGGCAAATTACAGAGTAGCAGAAGGCAAAGGAGTGATGCTTTGGAATAAACAGACAGAGCCTTACAATCAGAATACAATGGGGTATAAGGAAAACAGTAACTATGACCGTATGAATCACAGCCTTCATGGATTTACCGGAATGCGTGCTGTAGGATATGGTGAAAGCCATGATGAAGAAAGACTGATGTTTAAAAACCTTGCGTATGGAGCTGTTAATGGAAGTTATAGCGTAAAGAATCTGAATACAGCGTTGGAAAGAATGAAAACATTTGGTGCTACATTCTTTACCATTCCCGGTCCGAAAATGATCTGGCAGTTTGGGGAGCTGGGTTACGATTTCAGTATCAACAGATGTGCAGATGGAAGCATCAACAACGGCTGCAGAACCGATGAAAAACCTGTAGCTTTTACATTAGGATATGATATTGATGCCAGCAGAAAGGCTGTTTATGATACATGGGCAAAAATTATTGATATCAGAAATACCAATCCGGTATTCAAGTCAAAGACTTACACCATAGAATCAAACAACCTGGCCAACGATCCTGATGGATTGGTTACAAGAATTTATGTATATGACAGTACAATCAACGGAATGAAAAACGTTGTCGTTCTTGCAAATTATTCTACTTCTGCCCAAAATGTTGTGCCTTATTTCCCTTACACTGGCCAATGGAAAAATCTGATGGATGATACGGTAACTAATATTAGCTCTACTATTGCTCCGATTACCTTACAACCGGGAGAATTCAGGATTTTCGGAAATTTTGCCGGAGCTTTGTCTGTTTCAGATGTAAATGCAGGAAATAAATTATCTCTTCAGATTTCAGACAATCCCATAAAAAACGGTGCTGTAAAACTGATTTTTAATAAAGTAAAAAACGGGGAAATTATGATCTTCGATATGAGCGGTAAAAAACTGAATTCATTTAAACTGGATAAAGAAAACGGAAGCTACGAACTGAAGGTAAATTATCCACCGGGAACTTATCTGGTGCATCTGAAATCCGAAACCGGAATAGCTATCCAGAAGATGATCGTAAAATAAATACAAGGGCAAATTGGCGGGTTAGCTGATTTGCCTTTTTTCTGATCATGATAATTCACTTTTTGCATATTTGAAAAATAAGTCTACCTTTGCACTAGATTTATCAAGAAAGGTGGAGGGATTTGGCCCAATGAAACCTTAGCAACCAACACAATTCCAGAGGTGTAAAGGTGCTAATTCCAACCCAATGGGGGAGATAAGTGAAGTCAATATTTCTTATATGAATTCCATTTCTTGAAGTCTTGTATATCTGCAGAAAGCTCTGCGGGAGAATATTATTAATTGGCAAGAACAAAGATGAAGAAATTAAGTACAGCTGTATTACTGTTAGGGACAATTCTGGGCGCTGCGCAGGAGCAGGCGGAAAAAGGAAAACAGATTGAAGACATTATTATCGTTGGAAACCGGAACGTTAAAAGAACAAAATTGGAAACACCGGTTCCTGTGGACGTTATCAATATCGATAAGGTTCAAAGATCATCACCGCAAATGACGGCTCAGGATCTTTTGAACTATGTTATTCCCTCATTTAATTCCGTAAGACAGTCTGCTTCTGACGGAACAGAGCACATTGATCCGGTGACATTAAGAGGAATGGGTCCGGACCAGGTTTTAGTGTTGCTTAACGGAAAAAGAAGACATACCACTTCCCTGGTAAACTATCAGAATACGGTAGGAAACGGATCGGTAGGAACAGATTTGAGTACCATTCCTGTCATTGCCATTGAAAAAATTGAAGTGTTAAGAGACGGTGCAGCAGCACAATATGGTTCTGATGCTATTGCAGGAGTTATCAATATTATTCTGAAAAAGAACGCAGGAGCTTCCGCAAGTTTAACCTATGGATTAAGTGGAAGGAATGATGGGGATACCTACCAGGCAGGAGTCAATTACGGAACTTCTTTAGGTAAAAATGAAGGTTTTATCAACCTTTCATTACAGTTAAGCCACAGAGGAAAAACAACCAGAACCCAACATCACGACCTTGATATTTTCGGAGACAATTTCGCCTATGAATTTGCAGGAGATGCTGAGGCTGTAAAAGCTGCCAGAGCTGCAGATGATGCGAAGATTCAAGAAAGAGGATTAACAAGAGATGATTTCAATTTCCAGATTGGAGACGCGCAAATCAGACAAGGACAATTATTTTTCAATTCAGAATATCCTTTGAATGATAACTTTAAATTCTACTCTTTTGGAGGATTCAGCATTAAAGAAGGAAAAGGATATGGTTTCAGAAGACTTCCCAGTGAAAGTTTTAACGTTGTAAAAGAAATCTATCCCAACGGATTTCAGGCAGTCTTAAATTCTCAGATCTATGATATCTCCTACGTTGTTGGAACAAAATATAATGTAAATGATTGGCTGATTGATCTAAGTAATACCTTTGGCAGTAATACTTTCAATTATAACGTAAGCAATACCAATAACGCTTCTCTGGGAGTAAAATCACCCACCCGTTTTTATGCTGGTGCGCACAGTTTCTTACAGAATACCGTTAATCTTGATGTTTCAAAAAAGATAAAGAACTTCAATATTGCATTCGGAGGAGAATTCAGATTTGAACAATATCAGATCAAAGCTGGGGACGAGGCTTCTTATACTCAATATGACGAGAACGGAAATGTGGCAACAAAGGATTCTAAAGTGATTGGAGCCGGCGGTTCGCAATCTTTTATAGGTTTTTCGCCGGATAATGCTTTGAAAAAAGACAGACATTCAACAGCCGTATATGCTGACCTTTCCTATGATTTAGATAAAAAACTGAATATTGATGCCGCTGCCAGATTTGAAAACTACTCAGACTTTGGAAGCACTCTCAATGGAAAACTAGCCATCAGGTATGAATTTGTAAAAAATTATGCAGTAAGAGCAGCAGTTGGGACAGGATTCAGGGCGCCATCGCTTCAGCAGCAGTATTTTAATAACTCTTTTGCAGATATTTCTACTTCAGGAGAGGGAATTGTAAGAAAAGGAATCTTTAATAATGACAGTCAGGCTGCACAGGTTCTTGGATTTGATAAATTAAAGCAGGAAACATCCGTTAATGGAAGCGCAGGATTTACTTTACAGCCTGTTAAAGGACTTTTTATTACCGTAGATGGATATATCATTAAAGTAAAAGACAGAATTGTCATTACCAGCAATATCACAGATGAGCAATTATCAGACCCTAAAGTAGTAGGAGAAGGAAATGCAGTGGAAAGCGGCAGATTTTTTGCCAATGCCATTGATACCGAAACAAAAGGAATAGATGTAGTAGTTTCCTATGATTGGAGGCTGGCTGGCGGAAACTTAAATATCAACCTTGCCGGAAACTATACGGAAACAAAAATTACAGATTTTCACTTCCCGGACAATATAAAAACTCCGCAGAAAGAATTCTTTGGCCCGGATCAGATCAATATTATCGAAACCCTTTCTCCTAAAGCAAAAGCATCATTGGGGCTTACGTATGGAATAGGAAAATTCAGTTTTCTCGTGAGAAATACCTATTTTGGTAAAGTAATCAGAGACGGTTATCCTTTCGGAGAAGTTCAGGAGTTTGCTCCAAAAGTGGTTACTGATATTAGTGTAGGATATGATATCACAAAAAATATCAACTTTACAGTAGGTGCCAACAACGTATTTGATGTATTCCCTGATCTTCAGATCTATAAAAATTCATATTATGGAGTATTTAAATATGCGCCGGTTCAGATGGGAACATTGGGAAGCTATTTCTTTGGAAGGCTTAATTTTAATTTTTAATGAATAAATGAGTACTGCTTCGCATCAGATCGGCTGGAAAACAGCGGCCGCTATTGTAGTTTCCAATATGATAGGAACAGGGATTTTTACAACTCTGGGATTTCAGTTATCCGATATTACCAATACCTACAGTATTTTCCTGTTATGGGTAATTGGAGGAATTTTAGCTCTGTTCGGTGCTTTCTGCTATGCAGAATTAGGTTCCCATTTTAAAGGAAACGGTGGTGATTTTATCTATCTTAAAGAAACTTATCATCCTTTATTCGGATATCTGATAAGCTGGATTTCCCTGATTATTGGGTTTTCTTCACCTGTAGCTCTGGCAGCCCTGGCTATGTCGAAATATCTTTCTGTATTTGATTACTCATTTGGAAGTGGTTTTGCCATTGCAGCTATATTTTTGGTGGCGATTACCTTATCATTCAGCTTAAAGACTTCCAGCAGGTTTCATAACTTTTTTACATTCATCAAAATCGCCTTTATTATTGTTTTGGTAACTCTGGGAGTTGGATTATCAGAATCCCCACAAATAGGAAACAGCCTGAACTTCAGTAACAGCTGGCAGAACGAAATGATGCTTCCTGCCTTTGCTACTTCGTTGGTTTTCGTTACCTATTCCTATACCGGATGGAATTCAGCATCTTATATCGCCGGGGAAATAAAGGATGTTCAGAAGAATCTCCCTAAATCACTGATTATAGGAACTGTTTTTGTGACGGTAAGTTATATTCTTGTCAACTATATTATGCTGAAACATGCTCCGGTAAGCCAATTGGCAGGAAAAGAAGATGTAATGGGAGAGGCTGCGGTGAATATGCTGGGGCTTTCTTTCGGGAAAATTGTGAATATTTTTATCGCATTACAGCTCATTGCTACCATCAGTGGATATCTGTGGGTAGGATCAAGGCTTACACAAGCCTTTGCAAAAGATACCCGCATCTGGAAACCACTTTCTGTTGGGAATAAAAAAGGAATCCCGGTGAGAGCCATTTTTGCCCATGCAGTGATTGCCACCATAATTATTTTAACAGGCAGTTTTAAGGAGATCTTTGTTTACACAGCCTTTATTCTTCAGTTATTTGCCAGTTTAGCAATCTCAACGGTATACTTTCTTAAAAAGAAGGATAGAAAAATATTTAAATCCAATGCTTTTTATATTTTTCCAACAGTTTTCTTGCTATTCAGTATTTATATCCTTTATTTTACCTTTATCCATAATCCTAAAGAAAGCTTAATAGGGTTAGGAATTATTGTAGTGGGACTCATTTTATACTGGATAGACAGGAGGCTTTCCAAAGGATTTTAAAAGAAATATTGAAAACAGAAAAATGCTGACAGGGCAATTTGGAATATATCTTTTTGCCGTTTTGTTCCCTTCATCCCTAATGCTCAAAAATTTATACTTTAATTTTGAATTAATAATTCTTATCTTTGCACCCACAAAAATTCGACAATGTCTAAATCATTAATTCCAAAATTAGAAGCTATAAAACAAAGATATAATGAGGTTGCAGACCTTATTATACAGCCTGATGTCATTTCAGACCAAAAAAGATATTCTTCTTTGAACAAAGAATATAGTGATTTGGGAAAAATTGTAAGAGTTTACGATCAGTACAAAGGTGCTTTAGACAGCATCGAAGAATCTGACGAAATTATTGCAGATGGCTCAGACAGAGATCTTGTAGATCTTGCAAAAGAAGAAAAGCTGGAAGCACAATCCAAACTTCCTGCATTAGAAGAAGAACTTAAGGTTCTTCTGATTCCTAAAGATCCTGCAGATGATAAAAACGTAATCGTTGAATTACGTGCCGGAACCGGAGGTGATGAAGCAGCAATCTTCGTGGAAGATGTGTACAGAATGTATACCATGTATTTCAAAGCAAAAGGATGGAGACATGAAGTAACAGATTCCAATGAAGCCGCAAAAGGATACAAGGAACTGATCATGAAGGTGGAAGGAGAAGGCGTATACGGAATTATGAAATTTGAATCAGGAGTTCACCGTGTACAGCGTGTACCGGAAACAGAATCTCAGGGTAGAGTGCACACATCGGCAATTACCGTTGCCGTTTTACCGGAAGCAGAAGAAGTGGATTTCGAATTAAATCCAGCCGATATTGAAATGCAGACTTCCCGTTCAGGAGGTGCCGGAGGTCAGAACGTAAACAAAGTTGAAACTAAAGTACAGTTAACTCACAAACCTTCAGGGTTAGTGGTCGTTTGTCAGCAGGCTCGTTCTCAGCTGGCTAACCGTGAATTGGCAATGGAAATGTTAAGAACCAAGCTATACGATATTGAACTTCAAAAAGTACAGGGAGATATTGCTGCACAGCGTAAATCTATGGTGTCTACAGGAGACCGTTCTGCAAAGATCAAAACGTATAATTATCCGCAGGGAAGAGTAACAGATCACAGAATCAACAAATCCATGTATAATCTGGACGCCTACATGAACGGAGATATTTCTGAAATGATTGATGCCGTAATCATGGCAGAGAATGCAGAAAAAATGAAGGGAGAAGAAGAAAACTACTAAGAGTTTACAAAAAATAAAACAAAGCCTCTGATTTTTTCAGGGGCTTTTCTTTTTATCACAGCAATTATTCAAATTATAAACTATGAAAAACTACAAAATTATTTTCTTACTATTGCTTACCATGGTGGGGCAATACGTTTCTGCACAAACAGAGGTAAAAAAGCCTAAAGAAGTCTTTGAGCTGTACTTCCGGACTTTAGTAAATAACGATGAAGCAGCTTTAAATAAGCTTAATGATTATTTAAGACCTACAGTAGAAGGACAGGATGCTTACCAGATCAATTTTAAAGAATCTTCACAGGAAATGATCAACAGCAGTGTAGAGAATTTCCTTTCTGCTTTTTCTAAAGCCGCGGCTTCAGCATGTAAAAAAGAAGCGGAAGACTATTTCATGGCAATGATCGGAAATTTTAAAAAAGCAAAAGTAACCGTTAATAATGTAAAAATTATTCCTAACGAATACCTTGAAGGAGAAAAAATTGCAGAAATAAGTTATACCGTAAGTTTTCAGCTGCCGTCAAAATTGACCCATGGACCTGAAGGTGATACGAAAAAAGTAAAGGCTGAAGAGCTGAAGAAATATTTAATTCAGGTCGTTGAAGATTTTAAAAATGCAGATAAAACAGTAACCACAGACCAGAATTTTAGTCTGTATGAACTGAAAGAGGGAGGCAAAATATACTACTGGAACGGGAACCCGGATCAGATTGTTACCAATCTTACAGAGTTCTATTTCGACAGCCTTTAATTGGCGGAGAACTGATTAATAGCCTATAGAATAAGTAAAAGTCCCGAAATCCGGGGCTTTTTTTATTTCATATACTTTATGTATTTTTGAGAAAACCGTTCAGTATGAATTTTAAACCTATGTTATTAACTGCTGGAGTTCTGTTTTCAGCATCTTTTTATTCTCAAACAATGAATTATCCAAAAGCATTAAAGGGAGCCCAAACCGATACCTATTTTGGAACTGCAGTTTCTGATCCGTACAGAGATCTGGAAAATGATTCTGAAGCTACCAAAAAGTGGGTAGATGAAGAAGTGGCGTACAGCCAGAATTATCTTTCAAAAATTCCATTCAGGGATAAAATCAAGAACCAGCTGAAAGACATCTGGAATTATGAAAAAATTTCAGCGCCTTTCAAAGAAGGAGACTATACCTATTATTCTAAAAACGATGGTTTACAGGCACAGTCTGTGTTATATAGAACAAACAACAAGACTAAGGCAACAGAAGTATTTTTAGATCCTAATAAATTCTCGGAAAAAGGAACCACTTCACTATCTAATCTTTCTTTCAACAAAAAAGGAACCCTTGCTGCCTATTCTATTTCTGAAGGTGGAAGCGACTGGAATAAGATCATCATCATTGATGCTGTTACCAAAAAACAAATTGATGAAACTTTGGTAGATGTAAAATTCAGTGGAATTGCCTGGCAGAATGACGAAGGATTTTATTATTCAAGCTATGATAAGCCCAAAGAAGGAACAGTTCTTTCCGGAATGACGGATAAGCATAAAGTATATTTTCACAAACTGGGAACAAAGCAGTCTGAAGATAAGCTGATCTTCGGTGGAGAAAAAACACCAAGAAGATATCTGGGAGCTAGTGTTTCGGACGATCAGAGATATCTGATTATTTCTGCAGCCAATGCCACCAATGGAAATGAGCTGTTTATCAAAGATCTGAAAAAAGGTGGAGATTTTGTACAGATTAATAAAGGATTTGATATCAATGCTCACATTGTAGACACTCAGGGAGATGACCTTTTCATTTCTACAGATAAAGATGCTCCTAATATGCGTCTTGTAAAAACTACAATCAGCAATCCGGCTCCGGAAACATGGAAAGATGTTATTCCACAAACAGAAAACGTATTGGGAATTTCTACGGGAGGCGGATATTTCTTTGCCACTTATATGGTTGATGCTATAGACCAGGTAAAACAATATGATAGAACAGGAAAACTGATCAGAGAAATTACACTTCCTGGCAAAGGAAACATTTCAGGCTTTGGCGGAAAAGAAAAAGAGAAAGAGCTTTATTATTCTTTCAGCAATTATATCACACCGGGAACTACCTATAAATTCAATGTAGATTCTGGGAAATCTGAAGTATATCAAAAACCGAAAGTGAAATTCAATCCGGATGATTACGTTTCTGAACAGGTATTCTATACTTCCAAAGATGGAACAAAAGTTCCTATGATGATTAACTATAAGAAAGGAACCAAGCTTGATGGTAAAAATCCAACTATTTTATACTCTTACGGAGGGTTCAATATCAGCTTACAGCCATCTTTCTCAGTAGTTAATGCCATCTGGATGGAAAATGGAGGCATCTATGCCGTTCCAAACATCCGTGGAGGGGGAGAATATGGTAAGAAATGGCATGATGCAGGAACAAAAATGCAGAAAAGAAACGTTTTTGAGGACTTTATCGCAGCGGGAGAATACCTACAGAGCAAGGGCTATACATCAAAAGAATATATGGCTCTTTCCGGAAGATCAAACGGAGGTTTATTGGTAGGGGCTACAATGACTTTACGTCCGGATCTTGCAAGAGTAGCATTCCCGGGAGTTGGAGTATTGGATATGCTGAGATATAACAAGTTTACAGCGGGTGCCGGATGGGCTTACGACTACGGAACCGCAGAAGACAGCAAAGAAATGTTTGAATACCTGAAGTCCTATTCTCCGGTACACAACGTAAAAGCAAAAACATGTTATCCGTCTACAATGATCATTACCAGCGACCATGATGACAGAGTAGTTCCCGCACACTCTTTCAAGTTTGGAGCTGAACTTCAGGAAAAACAAGCTTGTAAGAACCCTATTTTGCTAAGAATTGAGAAAAATGCAGGACACGGTGCTGGAAGATCAACAGATCAGGTAATCGGTGAAAATGCAGATTTGATATCATTTGCTTTATATGAAATGGGAGTGAAGCTTTAAGGCATGAAATGAAAAATGATTCTTGTTACAACAAGAAACAGGTCAAAATAAACAGAATAAAGTCCGGATGTATGTTCGGACTTTTTCTTTGCTAAAATTCAGAAAAACTGAATGTTAACATAAGTTTCATGTTTCGTCCAAAAAAATTAACTTTACGGAGACAAAAATTATTGGAATGCGAAAAACAATTTCTGTGAAAAAGCCCGATTTTAATGTATCTCCTCAGCAAAGAGAAATTTACAACTTTGAAAAAGACGGGCTGGAACTTAAGTCATCCTATGAAAAAAAGGATGTAAAAGATGAATCATTAACACAGACTTCTCCAGGAATTGCACCTTACCTGAGAGGACCGTATTCCACCATGTATGTTCAAAAACCATGGACGATCCGCCAGTATGCCGGTTTCTCTACCGCTGAAGAATCCAATGCCTTTTACAGAAGAAATTTAGCAGCAGGACAAAAAGGACTTTCTGTAGCCTTTGACCTTGCTACTCACAGAGGATATGATTCTGACCACGCAAGAGTAGTAGGAGACGTAGGAAAAGCAGGGGTAGCTATTGATTCAGTGGAAGATATGAAGATCCTTTTTAACGAAATTCCGTTAGACCAGATCTCCGTTTCCATGACAATGAACGGGGCTGTATTGCCAATTCTGTCTTTTTATATCGTAGCAGCAGAAGAGCAGGGGGTAAAGCAGGAATTGCTTTCAGGAACTATTCAGAATGATATTCTGAAAGAGTTCATGGTAAGAAATACTTACATCTATCCGCCTGCACCATCCATGAAGATCATTGCAGATATTTTTGAATATACATCTCAGAACATTCCTAAATTTAACTCTATTTCCATTTCAGGTTATCATATGCAGGAAGCTGGAGCCACCCCTGTACTGGAAATGGCATACACTCTTGCAGACGGTCTTGAATATGTAAGAACAGGAATCAAGGCAGGAATGAACGTAGACGATTTTGCCCCACGTTTATCATTTTTCTGGGCAATCGGGATGAATCACTTCATGGAAATTGCTAAAATGCGTGCCGCAAGATATATCTGGGCCAATCTTTTAAAACAGTTTAATCCCCAGAACCCCAAATCTTTAGCATTAAGAACTCACTCCCAAACTTCAGGCTGGTCATTAACAGAACAGGAACCTTTCAATAATATCACAAGAACAGCTATTGAAGCATTATCTTCAGCATTAGGAGGAACACAGTCATTACACACCAATGCACTGGATGAAGCTATTGCGCTGCCTACTGATTATTCAGCTAAAATTGCAAGAAATACACAGATCATCCTTCAGCAGGAAAGTGGAATATGTGATGTAGTAGATCCGATGGGAGGAAGCAACCTTGTAGAAAGCCTTACCCAGCAGATGATTGAAGAAGCCATGAGGTATATTGATGAGGTAGAACAGGAAGGCGGAATGACCAAAGCCATTGAAGCCGGTATTCCAAAAATGAGAATTGAAGAAGCTGCCGCTAAAAAGCAGGCTAAGATTGATAGCGGGGAAGAATTCATCATTGGAGTAAATTCCTTCAAATCCTCATTAAAACAAGACGAAATCGAAATTCTTGATATTGATAATACAGAAGTTCGAAGAAAACAGATTGAACGATTAAATACAATCAAAGCAGAAAGAAGCGCTGAAGCTGTAACAGAAATCCTGAATGAAATCCGTGAAAGTGCTAAAACTGGAAAAGGAAACCTGCTGGCACTTTGTATTGAAGCCGCAAGAAGAAGAGTTACCCTTGGTGAAATGAGTGATGCCATGGAAGAAACTTTTGGAAGATATAAAGCAAACATCAAAACAATATCTGGAGTATACGCTATGAACGCCGGTAAAAACGAATACTTTGAAAAAGCCCTTAATCTGACTCAAAAGTTTGAAGAAGAAGAAGGGCGCCGCCCAAGAATTATGGTCGCTAAAATGGGACAGGATGGGCATGACAGAGGAGCTAAGGTAGTAGCTACAGCATTTGCTGATATGGGATTTGATGTTGATGTAGCTCCATTGTTCCAAACACCGGAAGAAGTCGCAAAGCAGGCTGTAGAAAACGATATTCACATTCTGGGAGTATCTTCACTCGCTGCAGGACACAAGACATTAGTTCCTCAGGTAGTTGGAGAATTAAAAAAACTGGGAGCTGATGATATCACCATCGTAGTAGGAGGTGTTATTCCACAACAGGATTATGAATTCCTGTATGCCAATGGAGCAGATTTCATTTTCGGCCCAGGAACCAACCTTCCGAAATGTGCAGTGGAAATCCTGGAGAGATTTTTAGAAAAATAATCCAAAAAAATATAATTAACAAATAATTAAGCCTATGAGAAACACCTGGTTTTCTTGTAGGCTTTCTCTTTATAGCCATTATACTATTCCTATTCCGGAATTGGTAGGTGGTGTAGATCCTTCTGATCATTCGCATGATTGCAAATTAGATTCCCTGCTCCATAATTATAAATACCTCCTTCTTTAGAAATAAAAATTATCAGAAAACTACAGATGCTTTGGAACCCCTTGATATCAGGGGAATGACGAAGGTTATAGATGCCATTTTCCTCAGCATTATTCACCTTAAGTGAAAAAAAATAGTTGGATTATCAGAAAAATTAATATATTTGCATCTGAAAATCAAGTTTAACCATTTAAAAACAACGAAGCAATGTTCAGAACTAATCAGAATTCTACAGTTGGATTACCCCTTATGATGGTAAGGCTTCGCGGTTTGGTACACTCTTAGAATAATAGTACAATACAATATCAAAACCCGAAGTCGTAGAGATTTCGGGTTTTTTATTGCGCAATATTTCAACTCACGTTTCCCGGAATCTTTTTAAGTGTTTTTTAAGAACAAAATAGTTGAGATTTTAGCCTCAAACTATCCCCTGTTCATCATTATTAATTTGTTCAACTAATATTTTAGTTGATTAAGAAAATGATTTGAGAACAAATCCGGTATTCCGGATATTGTATCAGATATCCTGTGTCTTACATGGAAAATGATAACCTTCTGTCTTACCGGCTGAGAAGCCTGAGAAGCAGAAAAAGAACAATAAAAAAAGATGTAGAAAAGCAGATAAGAAAAAAGTATAAACGTAGTAAGGAAGTCTGGTATATAAAACGCAATATTCCGTTAATTCCCCTGGAAGAACCTTATCAATTAGGATTTGTAAGATTCTTTGTAGTAAGGGATGATGTTATGAGAAGTAGCGATGGAGAGTTCTTTGAAGGACTTTTGAAGAAGATCAATACCTACATGTATTCCGGAAGCCGTCAGTTTCTGAAAAAGAAAAGAAAATTTGGACGGAGAATATACGTAGAAAGAGCACAGAAGCTCAATCGTATTTCTTCATACTCCTGGAGCAGTCCGAAATTTGGGCTTAGCCCGAGGGAAAGACAATACTTTCTGAAAAAAGAAGAGTACTGCCCTTTTAGGAAATGTTATGATACCTATTACGAATTTACTGAACCGTGGAGATTTACATTGAGGATAAGACCCCATATGATCACCCATTATAAACCTATAAATGCCGAGCTTGAAAAAGAACAGGCAGAGCTGGACATGTACTTGGGACAACATAGCACTGTAGGAATTATCCAGAAAAAAATTCGCGGAAAGTCTAATCCATGGAAAATGGAATATGAAACAGACCTTATCAAAAGCAGGAAATATACTGCCTGTACAATGTCTGCAACCCAGATTGCAGAACGTTTTTTGGACGATGAGTCCATCATTTAAAACAAAAACAATGGGAAATTTAAAACTAAAAGGAAAAGATATATTAAAACTGGGCTATCCAAACAATCAAAGCATTAATGTAGCTCTGGAAGTAATGAAAAGAAATTTTGCAACTAAAAATATCCAGTATGTAAAATCTCTTCTCAAAGAAATTCTGATCAATCCGGAACAGTTCGAAAAAGATTTAACCTTCGGACAGATTGCAGAAACCTTGCTTTCATCCAAAAAAACAGAAAAAAGAATGCTGAATTCGCAACGTGCAGACTTTCAGATCTTCGGAAATAATATCTCGGAAGAAGCAAAAAATCAGCTGTACACGGCATTGAAGCTTCCGGTTTCTGTTCAAGGCGCACTAATGCCTGATGCTCACAGCGGATATGGACTTCCGATTGGAGGTGTTCTGGCGGTAGAAAATGCAGTGATTCCCTACGGAGTAGGAATGGATATCGGCTGTAGAATGAGCCTTAGTATTTTGGATACACCGGTATCATATCTGAACGGGGCAAAGGATAAATATGAAAAAGCCCTTGCAGAACATACAAAGTTTGGAATGTATGAGACTCATAAATCTCATATAGATCACGAAATCTTTGACAGAGATACATTTGACCTTATTCCTGTCCTAAGAAGGTTAAAAGGAAAAGCCATCAAACAGATGGGATCCTCAGGTGGAGGAAATCATTTTGTGGAATTTGGAGAAGTGGAAATCACTGAGGAAGATGAACAAATTGGCTTACCAAAAGGAAAATACCTTGGGATTCTTTCACACAGCGGATCTCGTGGGTTGGGCGCTGAAATTGCCCAGTATTATTCAAGAGTAGCAGTAGAACAATGTCCACTGCCTAAAGAAGCACAGCAGTTTGCATGGCTGGACTTGAGTACTCATCTTGGTTTGGAATACTGGACAGCAATGAGCCTTGCAGGAGATTATGCTGCAGCCTGTCATGATGATATCCACAGAAGGCTGGTAAAGGCAGTAGGAGGAAGAGTTAAAGCCAGAATCGAGAATCATCACAACTTCGCCTGGAAAGAAACTCACAACGGAAAAGAAGTGATTGTTCACAGAAAAGGAGCCACTCCGGCCAATGAAAATGAGTTGGGAATGATCCCGGGATCTATGACAGCCAAAGGATTTATTGTCCGTGGAAAAGGAAATCCCGATTCACTGAACTCCGCTTCTCATGGAGCGGGTAGAGCACACTCAAGAGGAGAATGCAGAAGCCTTTTCACTCAGAACGACATCAAGAAAGAACTAAAACTTAAGGATGTTACACTCATGGGTGGAAATGCAGAAGAAGCACCAATGGCTTATAAAGATATTCATGAAGTCATGAATGCACAAAGTGAATTGGTAGATATTCTGGGAACATTCCAGCCGAGAATTGTAAGGATGGACAGGTAATAAATTAATTATTAAGGAGCTTAATCCCGCTTTCCGCACTCGCTATTTTTCTTTTCCAAAAAAGGAAAATGAGCTCAGACAGCTGCTGCAATCGGGGCTAGTATAAAGTTCCGCCATTCTGAATACACTATAAACGAAGTGAAGGATCTTACAGCATGAATGAGATTCTTCCTTCGTCAGAATGGCAAAAAATAAACAAAAAATAAAAAAATGGGAGCACCTCATAATATAAAAAGATATGGAGAACTCTGGCCGGAATTCAGAATCCGGCTGGGGCTTGAAATTTTAGAAAAACTAAAAAATAAAATCATCCTATCCGGCGGATGGGCATGGCATTTTATGTCTGAAAAAGGGCATACAGAATATAAACATGCTCACGATCATAAGGATATTGATGTTTTTGTAAAGAAAGAAAATGTAGCTGAAGTAGTTATCATTCTTCAACAGGAAGGGTTTCAAAAAGTTTGGACCCGTTATGATCACCTCCCAAATGAGGAAAACTTCAGACGTTATGAAAAAACAGTAGCGCTGGAAAATGAAAAGTTTCACAGAATTACTATCGATTTTTTTGAAAGAAACGATCTTGAAACAGTCGAAGCTAATGGTTTTACCGTAGTGAAGCCTGAACTTTTACTTTCATTCTACAGAAATATTCATTCCAGTGATAAATGCTGGGCAGTTATGGCTGCAAAAGAATTATTACAAAAAGGAATAGATCCAATAGGAAATCCTTTATTAAGTAAAATGCCAAAATAACAATGGAAAAATTAATACAGATCACTTCAGGAAGAGGACCTTTGGAATGCCAGTGGGTAGTATCCAAGGTATTGAAAACCTTTCTTGATGAAGTAAAACAAAATAATATAGATTACGGGATTATTCATCGCGTAGACGGTGATGTGAATATGACTGTGAAATCAGTAACTGTGCTTTTAAAAGGAAAGAACATCAAAGAGTTTTTAAAAACGTGGTTAGGAACTATCTGTTGGGAAGGAAAAAGCACATTCAGGAAACTGCATAAAAGGAGCAAATGGTTCATTGGTATATTCGAGCTGGAGAATCTGGAAGCTGTGAATTTCAATGAAAAGGATATCAGGTTTCAGACCGCCAGAAGCCAGGGAAGCGGAGGTCAGAATGTCAATAAAGTAAATACAGCCGTTCGTGCCACTCATATTCCAACCAATGAATCCGTATTTGTACAGGATACACGATCTCAGCTGCAGAATAAAAATTTATCTGTTATCAGATTAAAAGAAAAAGTAATGGGAACCTATATTCAGCAGCTGGAGCATAGAATGAAAGAAACCTGGAATCAACACCTTCAGGTAGAACGCGGAAATCCGGTCCGTACATTTTCCGGAACAGATTTTAAAACTAATTATCAGGATAAATCCTATAAAAAACAAAGGAATATCCTTAAACAGAATTTAAAAAATTACAGTAATGACCTTAACTAAAAATAAATACTATTTTGAAGCTCTGGACTATTTCCCTTACAATATGTCCGACTGTCTGGATGCACTGAATTATGCCCTTTCCTATGAACCTGAAGATGCAGACAGCCTTTGCCTGATGGGAAGAGTATATTCGGAAGTGCTGAGAGACTATGAAACGGCAAAAAAATACTTTGAAGAAGCCATGCAAAGCAATATTTCGAATGTGAACACTCCTAAATATTATATTGAATGTCTCCTGAGTAATGAAGACCAAGAAGAAGCTGAAAAACTCATTGAGTATGCCTTAAAAATGAAAGGAATAGACAAAGCAGAAATTCTAAATTGCAAATCTCTCTTACTGGAAAGAAAAGGACAATATAAGCAAGCCATGGAGCAGCTTAAAGAAGCAAGAAAGTTCAGTTTTTGCAGAGCTACACTTGAAATTCTGGAAGACAGAGAGAAATTGATTCAGAATAAGATGCCTAAAACCAGGGCAAGGAAAAAGGCAGAGTAACGCCATTTTGATTAAAAAAAATAAGCTTTCATTTGAAAGCTTATTTTTTATTTACAGAGATCAGATAGTCATAAACCATTTGATGTTGGTCATCACTAAGCTTGGCTTTAGGAGCCATTCTGCTTAAAGTATTGATCCAGCCCTGATTGTCATGCTTTGTAGGCTCTGGCAGTTTGTGGCATTTTGCGCAGGAATTTTCAAAAATGGTTTTTCCCTGTGCCAACTGCTCAGATGAGGTATACTTAGGACCTGTTACAGCCGTACTTTTGGGACCGCAGGATACCAGAAATGCTGATGCTGCAATACCGCTTAAGATTATTTTTTTCATACCTTTATTATTTTGTTAGATGAATTACTTTTTCACAGAAACAATGTAATCATAAACCCATTTGTGCTGCTCCTCCGTTAGTTTTGCCTTTGGCGCCATTGCATTCATAATTCCTACCCACTGTACAGAATTATGAGATGTAGGATCAGGCAGTTTATGGCATTTTCCACAAGAATTTTCAAAAATAGTTTTTCCCTGAGCAATCTCTTCAGCTGTAGAAGTTGAGGTGCCTGCAGTAGTTGCAGATGCTGAAGCCTTTGGAGTACAGGAAACTAATAGAATAGCTGTGAATGATGCCGCAGCA
The DNA here is from genome assembly GCF_003815975.1 of Chryseobacterium bernardetii. Lineage (NCBI taxonomy): Bacteria > Pseudomonadati > Bacteroidota > Flavobacteriia > Flavobacteriales > Weeksellaceae > Chryseobacterium > Chryseobacterium bernardetii. The sequence continues at coordinate 961,210 of NZ_CP033932.1, read as the reverse complement.
ATGATTTTTTTCATGTTTCTTATTTTGATAGATAACAAATGTAATAAATTCCCAAACCCGTTGATATATTGCCCTGTAGTTTTAATTTAGAAGAAATAAAAATTGAAAAATAACAAATAACCAGATTCAAAATTCTATTGCAAGCTTTTATTCGGTCATTCACAGCGAACTATTGACCATTCGCTTTTTAATTATTAATTTTGAATCAATGAAATTTTCTACAGAAGAACTTATTGAGGGTATACAGTCAGGAAACAAACGTCTGATTGGGAAGGCTATTACTTTAGTTGAAAGTAAAAAGACTGAACATAGGACACAGGCGGAAGATCTTCTGAAAAGAATTATGCCTTTAACAGGAAATTCTGTAAGAGTTGGGGTGACCGGAGTACCCGGTGCCGGAAAATCTACATTTATTGAAAGCTTCGGCAGATTGGCTATTGCCCATGGAAAAAAAGTGGCGGTACTTGCCATAGACCCCAGTTCTTCAATCAATAAAGGAAGTATTTTGGGAGATAAAACCCGGATGGAAGAACTTGCCAAAGAAGAAAATGCATTCATTAGGCCCTCCCCAAGTTCAGGATTTTTAGGCGGAGTGGCCAATACCACTTTTGAAACCATGATGATCTGTGAAGCCGCCGGCTACGATTATATTTTGATTGAAACCGTTGGGGTAGGACAATCTGAAGTTCTGGTAGCTGATATTACTGACGTTTTTCTGTTCCTTAAAATTATTGGTGGAGGTGATGAGTTGCAAGGAATAAAGCGGGGGATCATGGAAATGGTAGACATTATCTTCATTAATAAGGTAGATCAGGATAATCTTCAAAAAGCAAAAAATACAAGGCTGGAACTGAAAAGGGCCCTGGATTTTATTCCGCCAAAAGAAAAAGGCTGGAAAGTTCCAGTGCTGCTGGGTTCTGCTTTACATAATGAAGGGCTTCAGGAAACCTATGATAAAATTGCTGAGTTCATTGATTTGAAAAAGAAAGCCGGACATTTTGAAGAAATCCGTACCCAACAGGCAGAAAAGCGCTTCGAATATTGGGTTCAGGAATATATTTTATCTCTGATGAAAAAAAGTAATACCATAGAAGAAGCCTATCAGATGCACAAAAAAAATGCTTCAGAGATGGTTTCTAATCCAAGCACTGAAGCAAAATTATTTGTTGAAAAATTTTTATCGGGTGAAAGCAGGAATTAAAGTTTTTCCTTTTCCTGTTTTACTTCATTTTTAGAAACATATCCGTCATAAGTAATCGGCTGTCTGTCATTACTTTTCATAGAAACGAATGCTTTACCGTTTTTAAAGATCTCAATATACATCTCTTCAACAGTGTTTACATCTTTAGGCTGAATTTTTACAGTCCAGGTTCCTTTTTTATTCTGAGATTTATTGATAACAAAATCTTTTGAAGTGAATCTATATCCGTTTTTATCAGTATTTCCAAAAGTGGGATTGAATAATCTCCCGAAATACGGAAGCACTACGTCTACGGTATTCTTGTGAACTTCAATAGTATAATCTCCTGTGTTCAGGCTCAACATTCTGGTTGAAGTTGAATTGGGCATTGAGTTCATCACATTGATAACATCATAATTGGTAGGGTTCGCTTTTTGCGCATAGAAAGTAAATTCCTGTGAATCCACTAATGCATTTACTGTTGCCGGATCTGATGAGCCTTGGGATGCACAGCTCTGAAAGCTGAACAGAAATCCAAATATCATCAGAATAGAAATATACTTTTTCATGATAAAGATAATTATTAAATTTAAACAGCAAAATGTATGCAAAAATTGCGGATCAAAAATATTTTGGAACAAAAATTGTTAAGGTTGAATTATTAACACTCAAACTATGAAAGTTACACATCTATTAGGAATGGGAGCATTCGCTCTATTGGTTGCTGCCTGTACTACAAATCCAATTACAGGGAGATCATCTTTACAGCTGGCCAATAATTCAGAAATTTTAACAATGTCTGCGCAGGAATACAAAACGACATTGTCTAAAGGTAAACTTATTACCGGAACAGCAGATGCAAAGAGAGTGGTAAATGTAGGAAACAGAATTAAAAGTGCAGCAGAGAGATATTATCAGAGTATAGGAAGATCAGCGGATCTTGCCAATTATAGCTGGGAATTTGCCCTTTTGCAAAGCAATGAACTTAATGCATGGTGTATGCCGGGAGGTAAAGTAGCTGTTTATACAGGAATTTTGCCAATCACCAAGGATGATAACGGACTTGCAGTGGTAATGGGACATGAGGTTTCCCACGCATTGGCAGGTCATGGTAATGAAAGAATTTCTCAGGCTATGATGGCTCAATATGGTGGGGCTATTCTGGGAGGAGCCATTTCAAATGCACAGTGGGCAAACGTTTTCCAGCAGGTATATCCTATCGGATCACAGGTTGCCTTATTAAAGTATGGCAGAGGCCAGGAATCAGAGGCTGATGAAATGGGATTGTATCTGATGTCTATGGCAGGATATGACCCGAGAGCAGCTATTCCTTTCTGGAACAGAATGGAAGCCGCATCTTCAGGAGCAAGACAGCCGGAATTCTTATCTACTCACCCAAGTCCTGAAACCAGAATTTCAGATATTAACAAAGACTTGCCGAAAGCTTTAGAATACTATAAGGCTGCCGGAGGAAAACTTTAATCTATTAGCTTATTATAAAAAAAACGGACTTATTTCAGAAATCAGTCCGTTTTTTATTGAAACACATTTCTTTTCACAGGAATTGGAATAATTATGGTTGTGTATATACTGAAATACCAATTAAAATACTAACCCTGTATAAAGGCTTATTAATTTTTTAGTAAATTTGGTTTAGCTTTTATAACATAATTACTTAAACACAATATTATGAAGAGTTTATCAATTACCGGACTTATCCTCTTAGCAGTTTCCGCCTTACTTTTTTATCTTACTACTGATTTCGCGGTAGAGCAGATTAAAATTTCTCATATCATGGGTATTATGGCTGGAGTAGGAATTGGCCTTATTATTGGCGGGATGGTAGGATATGTAAGCAAAGGAAGTGCAATAAGGGCTGAACAGAAGAAAAAAGAATTCAAGCAGCTTCAGAAAGAAAAAGAAGAACTGGAAAAGCAGGCTGCAGATATTGCCAAACGTCAGGCTGAGCTTGAAGCCCAAAATAAAAATCCTCAAATTTAAAATTTGAGGATTTAAAGTTGTTATTTTCGATCGTTGATTAAAATTTATATCCTAAACCAACCATAAACAGGTTAGGTCTGTTGTCATATCTGATCTCAGAACCGGAAACTTTGTTGATGAAATTTCTTTCGTCTTTACTGAAAGCTCCTTCGTATTTGGCGTTTACAATAAGTTTTTTAATTTCAAGTTGCGCTCCGAACTGGTAGCCTACTGTAAAGTTATTTTTTGCATTTTCCTTAAAATCGTTGTAGGTATTGTCTTTGCTTAGGTTAAAGCTTCCTACCGGACCTACAAAAACTCCTAACATATTGCCTAATAGGTTGTATCCTAAAAGAACCGGAACATCAATACGGTTGCTTTTCACGTCAAAAGTTGTATTCTCTGTGGTAAACTCATTCTTAAAGTGAGTGTAGTACACTTCCGGCATTAAGAAAAGTGAAGTAGGCAATCCTACTTTTAATGAAAGTCCCACATTGAAACCTACATTGTTTTTTCCTGTTCCTTCAATAGCATCATTCACTGTTCCTTTAATGTTGGACCATGAAGGCGAACCTGTAGGAAATATTAAATTGGCCTTACCTGCCAGTGAGATCTGTGCAGAAGCCCACATTGAAAACCCTATTAACGCTATACTAAGTACCTTTTTCATTATCGTCGATTTTTGTATTTGTCGTTTCAATCGTTTTATTATTCTCAAGCAAATATTCTCTCAGCTCTTTAAACAGTTCTGAAGAATAAACGAAGTCAATCAGGTTTTTATTGCCTGCTGTAATCAGGATGTCTTTATTTCCTTCCCACTCTTTGATCCCAAGTCTTAGGTATACAATTTTCTCGCCAATCGTCATTACAGAGTTCATATCATGGGTATTGATGATGGTGGTGGTATTATATTCCTTGGTGATTTCATATAGAAGATCATCTATAACCTTTGATGTATACGGATCAAGCCCGGAGTTAGGCTCATCGCAGAATAGATATTTTGGATTGTTTACAATGGCTCTTGCAATAGCAACCCTTTTCTGCATTCCTCCCGAAATTTCAGAAGGATATTTCCTTTCCGCCTTGTCAAGGTGCACTCTTCCTATTACCTCGAAAACCCTTTTCTTTTTTTCTCTATAAGTGAGATTGGTAAACATATCCAGCGGGAACATAATGTTTTCTTCCACTGTTAAGGAATCAAAAAGAGCACTTCCCTGAAATACTGTCCCGATTTCTGAGCGGAGATGCTGTTTTTCATCCCTGTTCATGGTATTGATATCTTTCCCATCAAACAGGATTTCTCCTGAAGAAGGCATATAAACATTCAATAAACTTTTTAAAAATACAGTTTTCCCGGAGCCACTCTGCCCAATGATCAAGTTTACTTTTCCTTTATCGAATGAAGTTGAAATTCCTTTGAGTACTTCAACGTCATCAAAACTTTTCTTAAGATCTTTTACCTCAATCATTAGCTTAATATTAATTGGGTTAAAATTAATTCAGAAATAATAATGAACACCATTGTCCATACCACAGCCTGAGTACTGGCCCTGCCAACTTCCAAAGATCCTCCTTTCACAAAATATCCGAAATAAGAAGGTACTGTAGCGATAATGAAAGCAAATACAATGGTTTTGGTAAATGCATAGTAAATAAATAAATTAGGCATATACATCTGAATACCAACAATATAATCGTTTTCTGTCCAGTTTCCTGTTAAAATTCCGGCAATATATCCTCCTAGAATACCAAATACAATACTGATGGCGATAAGCAGAGGATTAAAAATCATACAGGCGATAATTTTCGGAAATATCAGAAAGTTGGGTGAGTTTACCCCCATAATATCCAATGCATCAATCTGCTCCGAAACCCTCATTGTTCCAATACTGGAAGCAATATATGATCCTACTTTACCTGCCAGAATAAGACTGATAATGGTAGGGGCAAATTCCAGAACCAATACGGCTTTTGTTGCATATCCTACAAATGAAGGTGGGATTGGAAACGAAGAGGCATCAAAGTTATTGAACATCTGAATAGCCACAACAGCCCCCACGAAGATTGAAGTGAAGACTACAAGTCCAAAAGAATTGACTCCCAAATCATTAATTTCTCTCATGAACAGCTTCCAAAAAACCCTCATTTTCTGAGGTTTCTGCAGGGATTTTCCTAAAAGAATAATATATTCCCCTACTGCTGTGAAAAACTTTTTTAACATACCGCTAAATTAGACTTTTTTATTGAATTAGGCTAAGGTTGAAACGAAGACAGAAGCCTGGAAAATGTTAAAATTATCCTAACCTTAGCAATTACGTTATTTTGCGTTTTTATCACCTCCAATAACCAGCAAAATGGTTTTTAATATAATAACCAGGTCCAGAACAAAACTCCAGTTCCTTACATAGAAGGCGTCGGCAAGAACTCTTTTTTTCATTTCTACTTCCACATCCCCGAAGTCACCACGCAGTCCGCTTACTTGTGCAAGTCCCGTAATGCCAGGACTTACCATACTTCTTAAGCTGTATCTTCCAATTTTTGGTTTGTAATAGTTATCAACAGCTAACATATGGGGGCGTGGTCCTACTACAGACATTTCACCTTTCAGTACATTGATAAACTGCGGGAGTTCATCAAGGCTGGTTTTTCTTAAAAATTTCCCGATTTTAGTAATTCTGGTATCATTTTCTTTAGTAGTATCGGTTGTAGATTGATCATTTACCACCATAGTTCTGAATTTTATGCAGCTGAATACCTCTTCATGGAAGCCATATCTTTTCTGCAGAAAAAAAACAGGTCCTTTGGAACTTATTCTGATTAAAATAGCAATGATAGGAAATAGCCAGGTACAGACGAAAACCAGTACTAATATGGAAAAAAAGATATCAAAAGTTCTTTTAATCAGAAAATTGGAGTAATAATCCAATGGATATCTGGCCTGATTAAGAACAGGTTGAGTTTGAATGTACGCCAGATCGTAAAGAAAGAAATCACTTTGTGTGATACTTGGTATCAGTGAAATATGAACCTTATTTTCTTCAGCCAGTCTGAATATTTCAGATTCAGTGCTTTCACTGTATGAGTTTTCTGTAGACAAAAATAGGGTATGAATACCATTTTTTTTCCAGAAATTAACTAACTCGGTTGTATTGGCGTCAGCATTTTCATGTTCAAATATTCTGTATCCATAGTCTTTACGCTCCTGAAAAATATTTTTCAGGATTTCAGTAGAATCACCATCTCCTAAAAACATAATATTTCTATAGTTGGCTCCTAAAGATCGCAGATACTTAATAGAAAAATATATGAATGATTTCGCTAAAAAGATAAAGATGAACAGATAAAATGACAGCCAGTAAATATCTGAGCTGAAGAATACATTATTACTGACCTTTCCGATAAGCAGTACCCCAAGTATAAAGGATATGAAATGAATCAAAAGCCTTTCCAGAAAAAGGGTATACGTAAGGTTCCTCGGAATATTGTATATTTTTGTCCTACCGCTGAGAAGCACCCAGAACAAAAATAACAAAACCAGTGAAAAGCCATTCTGGTACCAGGATTCCTTATGATACTTCAGGTTTTCATTTCTGCTTATAAAAAAGAATATGAATATAGATGCAATAACCGTGAGGTCAAGCAAAATAATGATCGATTTCAGGTATCTAGAGTATCGAATTCTCTGCATCTATTGGTTATTATTACAGGAATGGCCAGCTAATGTACGTATTTTTAAGGTATATTCAGATATTTATGGGTCTGAACAGAAGCCTGCCATTCCGGATGTTCCAGAATAAAATCTGTAATCTTAGGATACATGTCATTTCTTTTGCTCCATTCACTCTGGAGGTAAAGCTTGCAGTTTTCGGAGACTTTTGCTGCCTGCTCCTGTGCAAATGCAAAATCATGATTATTGAAAACGATGACCTTAAGCTCGTGAGCTTTTTGATAAATTTCTTCTTTAGGTAATCCTGTTTTCTTCGGAGATAGGGTAATCCAGTCCAGATGCCCGCTCATAGGATATGCTCCCGAAGTTTCAATGTGGATCGTGCATCCAAGCTCCTTTAGTCTGGATGTCAGGATTTCAAGATTCCATGTAAGAGGCTCACCTCCTGTAAGAACGATGGTTTTACAATGTTTGGCAGCTGTTTCTGCAATTTCCACAGCATCCATCAACGGATGAAGCTCCGGGTCCCAGCTTTCCTTTACATCACACCAGTGGCAGCCCACATCGCAACCTCCTAATCTGATAAAATAAGCGGCTTTTCCTGTATGTGCTCCTTCTCCCTGTAAAGTGTAAAAATGCTCCATTACAGGGAGCATTTTACCTTCTTTTAATAAAATATCTTGTTCTTTATTCATTTTAAAATTAGTCGTTATAGACCGAAGTTTTGTAAGCGATGATGGTGTTTTTCATCAACATTGCTCTTGTCATTGGGCCTACTCCTCCAGGAACCGGGGTTATCCAGCTTGCCTTTGCTGCACAGCTGTCAAAATCCACATCACCGGCAAGGTAATATCCTTTTGGAGAATCATCATCTACTCTTGTAATCCCCACGTCAACAATTACAGCGCCATCCTTAATCATTTCTCCTTTTAAGAAATGTGGATCTCCCAAGGCTGTAATAACGATGTCTGCCTTTTTGGTATATTCTTCAATGTCTTTTGTGTATGAGTGTGTAAGGGTAACGGTTGAGTTTCCAGGGAAATCTTTTCTTCCCATTAGGATACTCATTGGTCTTCCTACAATTTTACTTCTTCCGATGATTACACAGTCTTTTCCTTTGGTTTCAATATTATATCTTTCCAGTAATGTTAAGATCCCGAAAGGAGTTGCCGGTAAGAAAGTGTCCATTTCAAGGGCCATTTTTCCGAAGTTTTCAGGGTGGAATCCGTCCACGTCTTTTCTTGGGTCAATAGCATTGATAATTTTTTCCTGATCTACCTGATCTGGTAAAGGTAACTGAACGATAAAGCCATCTACAGCCTTAGACTTATTCAGTTCGTCGATTTTTTCCAACAATTCAGATTCCGAAACTGTGCTTGGGAATTTGATTAAGCTGGATTGAAATCCTACTTCTTCACAGTCTTTTACTTTAGCATTTACATAAGCTTTGCTTGCTCCATTGTTTCCTACAAGAATTGCCACTAAGTGAGGAGCTCTTCTTTTGCTTGCCAGGATTTTTTCTACTTCAGCTTTGATCTCTGCTTTAATTTCCTTGGATACTTTAAGTCCGTCAAGAATTTCTGCCATTTTTACTTTTTACTTTTATTTAGATTTAGATTTTTTCAAATACTACAATATCCTGAAATTCATCGGCCCCTTCCTTTTCTACATCATTTCTCCAGAATCCTCCTTGTATTGTCTTTATTTTGAGTCCTGCTTCCTGAGCCATTTGATTCAGCAATGGAACACTTACGGCAATGTTGGCTGCCGTTACTTTATCATCCATTAATCGGTAGCCTTCGTATTGATGCGGGAAATGCATACTGCCACCTTCTTTCTTAGATTCATCATACAAGAAGAAGGTACCCAGACATTGGCCACCGCTTTTTAAAACCCTGCTGATTTCATTCAGGTATTGCCTGATTTCAGGGATTTGCATATGAGTGAATACAGAGAATAAAAATGCTTTGTCAAACTGCGCATCACTGTAAGGAAACGTAAAGTTTTCGGCTTTCTGGCTGAAAGTATTATACAGATCATTATAAATCGGTGTAAACTTAAAGTTGAAATTCGGATATTTTGTATGGATATGTTTGTCACACCATTTAATCCCTTTTTCTACTGCATCAAAACCGTCATAAGTTCCTTTGTCAATAAATCCGGAAAGGGCAACAGCTGTTCTCCCTATTCCACAGCCTATATCAAGAACATGATCAGTATTCTTAAGTGCGATATGTTTTTTCAGAGCATTCATCTGACGGATCCCATGGGGAATAAAATCGCTGCTCCCCACATAAATATCTCCTTTTTTAGGTTCATTTTTGGCTCTTTTTCCGGTAATACCTTCATAGAGATCTATAGGAAAATAATAGAGTTTTCTTCCTAAAAGTCTAAAACCTGGAGATAATTTATAATAATATGATCGTAATGCAGACATCTGCTATTTATTTCCTTTATAATAATTAATCAATCCGTTTGTAGAACTGTCATGTGAGGTAATTGTCTCATTGCTTTCAAGCTCAGGTAAGATTTTGTTAGCTAATACTTTACCTAATTCCACTCCAAACTGATCGAAGCTGAAAATATTCCAGATAACCCCCTGAACGAAGATTTTATGTTCATACATAGCAATTAACTGCCCCAATGAAAAAGGAGTTAATTCCTTGAATAATATAGAGTTAGTTGGGGTGTTCCCGTGGAAAACTTTATAGTTTAATAATTTATTTATTTCTTCGTCAGATTTTCCTGCGTTCCTAAGTTCTTCTTCTACTTCCTCTTCTGTTTTTCCAAAAGCAAGAGCCTCTGTTTGTGCAAAGAAGTTGGCTAATAATTTATCCTGATGATCGGAAACTTCATTACAGCTCTTAGCGTAAGCAATAAAGTCTGCAGGAATCAATTCTGTGCCCTGGTGGATCAGTTGGTAAAATGCGTGTTGTCCGTTAGTTCCAGGTTCTCCCCAAATGATAGGTCCTGTTTCGTATTCTACGAATTCACCGTTTCTGTCTACACATTTTCCGTTACTTTCCATATCTCCCTGCTGAAGATAAGCTGCAAATCTGTCCAGGTATTGTGAATACGGAAGAATAGCATAGCTTGTTGCTGCATAAAAATTACGGTACCAGATTCCCAAAAGGCCCATTAATACAGGAACGTTCTCGGAAAAATCTTCAGTCTGGAAGTGTTGGTCAGTATCAAAAGCCCCTTTTAAAAGCTGTTCAAAGTTTTCATACCCTACGGCCAAAACAATGCTTAATCCAATAGCACTCCAAAGCGAGTATCTTCCGCCAACCCAATCCCAGAATTCAAAAATGTTTTCTTCTGCAATTCCGAACTGTTTAACCGCTTCAATATTAGTAGATAAAGCCACAAAGTGTTTTGCAACATCTTCCTGTTTTCCTGCTTTAAGGAACCAGTCTTTTGCCGAGTTGGCATTGGTCATTGTTTCCTGGGTCGTAAACGTTTTGGAAGCAATGATGAACAGTGTAGTTTCAGGATTTAGGTTTTTAACAACTTCCGCAATATGATTTCCGTCCACATTGGAAACAAAATGAACATCCAGTCTTGTCTTAAAATGTTTTAAAGCCGAACAAACCATTACAGGTCCCAGATCTGAGCCTCCGATTCCGATGTTAACTACATCTGTAATTTCTTTTCCGCTGAATCCTTTGTGATCTCCTGAAATTACTTTTTCAGAAAAAACTTTCATGTGTTCTAAAACTCTTTTGATCTGCGGCTTGATATTTTCGCCGTCAACAAGAATTTCACGATCGGAAAAGTCTCTTAAAGCAGTATGTAGAACAGCTCTTCCTTCTGTTTCATTAATTTTGTCACCAGAGAACATCTTAGAAATAGCATCTTTTAGCTGGCATTCTTCTGCCAGTTGCAATAAAAGTTCTTTTGTTCTGGAGTCAATCAGGTTTTTAGAATAATCAAAAAGATAATTGTCCTTTTGCAGAGAGAATTCTTTAAAACGGTTAGGGTTATACTGGAAAAGGCTTCTAAGTTCAAGATCATTGGATGCAAAATGTTCATCAAGGGCTTTCCAGCTGTTGGTTTGTATAGGATTTATTTTTGATAGCATGTTGTTGAGTATTTATAATTCAGAAAAATAATGTACAGGACCAAATTTTTAGAAATCCGCAACAATTTAATTCTGATTTGCAAATTTAAGGAAAAATAAAACCTCAAATAAATTTGAAGATGATAAATAACGATTTTTTAAAGAACAAAACCCCAGAAATGATCTGAGGTCTGCCTTATTATGAATTTAAAAATGTTTTTTGAATATTATTCGTCTATTTCGTTTAAAATATTTTCCAATTGCTTGGCATGGCGTCCGTAAATGTACTTTGTCCATAGAATAATGCTTACCACGACAAAAAGTGTTCCTGCCAAAACCATTAAGATTAAAGAATACTGATGGGTATTGGTGAGTTCAGACAGGGTTTTTCCTTTTTCTTTCAAAGTATTATATATGACAAGGCCAATTGTGAGAAGGAAATGAGGTAAAAGTAAAAAACCGAAGGACTGGTATCTTTCCATATTTAATTTAAGTTCATGGAAAATCTTCCAGAGGCTGTTCTTTGTGTTTCCTGTGTAGAGCTCAGTCTGTTTGTAAAACTGATAAAAACCATAGAGATAGTAGGACGATATAACGACCATCATTACATAGGATACATAATAAATAAGATACAGAGAAGCAGGAAATTTAAACTGGAGAGGGAAAAACCCGATAAGAATAATGGCCAGGATCTGTGCCGGAAATTCTTTTTTCATACTTTTCTGTATTTTTTCAATAGGATGCCTGCTTTCTTTTAATTGTTCTATAGAGTCCGGAATATGAACATTGCTGTCTTCATTATTCCACTGTTCTTTTAATTGATCAAAATTCATAACCTGATTTTTTTATGATTTGCTGTATTTTTTCTTTTGTTCTGTTAAGCTTTACACGGGCATTGCCCTCGCTGAGACCAAGGTTGTTTCCAATTTCCCTATGTGACATTCCTTCCATGAAATAAAAGATAACGGCTTTTTCCAGAGCGTTCAGTTGCTGAACGGCACCATAAAAGATTTCGAGCTGTTTATCTTTTGTAGGATTGTAATCTTCCTGCTGTACCTCAAAATGGTGGGGAGAATCTGTATGGTTTTTTGTTCTCTGCTTTTCTTTCTTTAAATAGGTAATGGCAGTGTTGATAGCAACGCGATACATCCAGGTAGAAAATTCACTGTTTCCTTTAAAGTTCTGATAGGATTTCCACAGCTGGATAAGGATTTCCTGCTGAAGGTCTTCCCGGTCTTCTATGGAATCTGCATAGATCCGGGAAGCTTTGTATAAAATGCCTTTGTGTTGGTTGACAAGCTGTAAAAAGGCTGTTTCAGTTGGAGTACTCACAATAGCTTCATGGTTGGTTATTATTATAAGTTGGATATAGGCTTTACTGTATATCCTTTTGCTTTAAGGAGGCTGATAAGTCCGTTATCACCCCATAAATGTCCACCTCCTACTGCAAAGAAAGAACTTTGTTTTTTCATGATTTCGGGCATTTTTTCTGCCCATTTTATATTTCGCTCAGTCAGCATGAATTTTTCCTGCTTTTTATTCATGAATTTACGGTCTTTAATAAGCTGATCCAGCTTTTTTACATTTTCATTCTTAAATGCTTCCGTCATTTTTTGTGAAGCGATGGTATATTCGTTACTTAATTTCAGCTGAGAGATCACTTCCTTCAAATTGTATGATTGCCCAATGGCATATGTTTGATCATCAACTTTTTCCAGGCCATTCACACTTTTCTTGTTTTTCAAAGCCTCTTTTAGCAATTCAATTTCATACATTTTCACTTCATTCTGCGGGCATGGGATGGCTTTTGTGGCGATAAGAGCATAAAGAGCCTGCGGGCTGTAATTGTCAACGTTTTTCAGATCTGTTCCGTAATCAGCAAGTATTTTATCCAGTTCTTTTGCCTCTGCAGAATTCAGTTGTTCCGAGATTTTTTTATCTGAAGCCATCATTTTCTGCATGGCAGCCATTTCATTTTGGTCTGTGTAATTGATTTCCATTACAAAGTTTTCAGCTTGATTAAGGGCGTTCCAGGTTTTTTGTTTTATCTCAAAATCTTTGTTGCATAAGATATGAAATGTTCCGGCAATATAGGATGGTTTGGAAAGTCCGTTTCCGGATACCTCCCAAAGCAGGCTGTTTTCACTTTCGGTGTTCTTGTTCTGTGCACTTGCTGTTGTGAAATGTATTGCTGCTAATGCTGTAAATCCAAATTTCATTAAAGTTTTCATAGTATTTATTTTTTTATTTTCTGTTCTTTTAAACAGTAGGTAAAGAGCATATTACAATCGTTACAGTTTTTTTTCAAAAAAATAAAAACCTCCTGAAAACAGGAGGCTGTAAAATCTAAAATTATGATGATAACCTATAGGTTAGGAGTTCTGTTCCATAGATTTATAAAGGCCAGATCTTTTTGATCTTCTTTTTCTTAGGAAATAAATGGCTGCTGCGGCGACTAATATAATTGGCCAAATGTTGATAAGTCCTATAATAATTCTTTGAATCAGATAAAATCCATAAACAAAGCCATCTTTTGCATCATGAATAAAGTTGTATTTATATTTATTATCAATGCTGTCTGTGTTGGTTACAGAAATTTCTGCAATGCGTAATTTAGGTTCTTTAATATAGATATCAACCGTGCTGTACTTCAGGCTGTCAGCCATACTCATGGTATTCAGCTTTTGAAGATTCCCTTCAGCCATATTGTTGTTATCTAAGGTTACTTTGTCTTTGTTGGTTTTTATCTTATCAATATTTTCCGAGGTCTTCTGATTTCTTTTAGCTTCCAGTTCCGAATATCTGATATTGGCTGTAACATCTTCTGCATTAATGGATCTTGAATTAAGAAATAACTTATTGGTGTTGATAAATGTTAGAAACTCCCCAAGCTTTTCAGTGGGCACACGTACCTGCATTGTATTTTCACTTCTGTATTTTTTTATGAGCATGGCTTCAGTGTCGGAAGTATTGTAAGTGTCTTCATAAACAACATTGCTCTGAAGATTACTTTTGGTGACAAAACCTCCAAGATCCTGCGCAGATTTTTCAATAGCAATAGTAGCATTGTAAACATCCTTCACTTCCATATTGACATCTGCAGTTTTAATAAACTTTTTGTCTTTTACTTCCATACTGGCGGCAGATGAAACACTGTCTGCTGCCACAGCGGCTGAATCTGTTGTTGCTTCAAAACTTTTGAGTTCATGGCTGGCAGCTTCTCCTTTTTTACATGAATAAACTCCCAGTAAAAGAACAGCTGATAATGATAATGTAATGTAATTCGTTTTCATAGTATAAGACTTTTGAGGTTTGCTTGAGTCAAAGTTCAGACACAATTCTTTGTAATGCTTGAAAATAGGAAGTAAAAGACTTGTAAAGAAAATATTCTATTTTAAATGATTGATTATTAATTATTTGTAAAACATGTGATAAGCGGATCGTTTATTTTCGGAGTAATTTTTGCTTATCTTTTTACAAACCAAAATCACAATATATCATTATGTCAAATACCTTTTCTAAAATCAGAAATGCAATAGGACTATTCACATCCATAGATTTTGATCAGTTAAGTGCGATTTCGCAAAAAGTAGATTTGCCTAAACTGATGCATAATTTTTCAAAATTGGATGATAAACAGCTTGCCGGGCTTATGAAAATGCTTGATCCCGAAAAGAAAAAAAAGGAACTTCCTCCCATTGATGGTGATTTTTATGATATTTACCATACTTTAACTCCTGAACAGCGGGAAATACAGCTGAAGGTAAGGGCTTTTATGGAAAAAGAGGTGAAACCACTGGTTAATCATTATTGGCTCAGAGACGAGTTTCCTTTCGAGCTGATTCCGAAATTTCAAAAACTGGATATCTGTGGAGTAACTTATGAAGGATACGGCTGCCCGGGAATGCCTTTTCTGATGGAAGGTGTTATTGCTATGGAAATGGCAAGAATTGATGCTTCAATTGCCACCTTTTTTGGTGTACAGTCTGGGTTGGCAATGGGTTCTATCTATATTTGCGGTTCAGAAGAACAGAAACAAAGATGGCTTCCGCAGATGCAGACATTTGAAAAAATAGGAGCTTTTGGTTTGACTGAACCGGAGGTTGGATCCGGCGCTGCCGGCGGACTTACTGTTACCTGTAAGAAAACAGAAGAAGGCTGGATTTTAAATGGCCAGAAAAAATGGATCGGAAATGCAACTTTTGCTGATCTTGTGATTATCTGGGCAAAAGATTTAGATAGTGGAGAAGTGAAAGGATTTATTGTTGAAAAAGATAATCCCGGATATTCTGTTGAGAAAATTAAAGGGAAAATGGCCCTGAGAATTGTTCAGAACGGATTGATTACGCTTAAAGATTGTTTGGTTACAGAAGAAAACCGCCTTCAAAATGCCAATTCATTTAAAGATACAGGAAAAGTACTGAGAATGACGAGAGCAGGAGTGGCGTGGATGGCAACAGGATGTGCAAGAGGAGCCTATGAAAGCGCTTTAGCTTATACCAGAAAAAGAGAACAGTTCGGAAAACCGATTGCTTCCTTTCAGATGATTCAGGGGCATCTTGTGGAAATGTTGTCTAATCTTACCGCTATGCAGACCATGGTCTTTAGATTATCTGAAATGCAGGATGAAGGCATTCTCAAAGATGAGCATGCTTCACTAGCCAAGGTTTTCTGTACATTAAGAACGCGTGATATCGTTTCCAGAGCAAGAGAAGTAATGGGGGGTAATGGTATTCTCCTGGAATATGATGTTGCCCGTTTCGTGGCAGATGCCGAAGCTATTTATTCTTATGAAGGAACAAAAGAAATTAACTCGCTCATCGTAGGACGTTCGATCACGGGGTTCAGTGCCTTTATATAAAAGAAATGGCAGATGATACTGAATTCATCTGCCATACAAATTACAGTTGTTATCCAACCAGTTTTTTATATTTTTCCCTGTTATCAATCAATATCCAGATGTTGATCAGGAAAAGGATTCCGGAAATACAGATTCCAGTGGTTGAGGGATCTCGGTACACATTATGGATCAGAATTCCTGTCAAAACAGGAAGAATAATGATGGCGCCTAATGCCCTTGTTTTTGGAAAGATAAATAATAGTCCGCCTATTACTTCCACAGTTCCTACCAATGGTAATAACCATCCTATTTCCCCAAATGCTGCATATAGTTTCATTTGTGCCTCAGTGAGTGGAGGAGCCGGATTGTAGTGAAAGAACTTGTCTAATCCTGCATTGATAAACATGACTCCAAATAAAATACAGATGATAAGTTTAATGATTTTCATAATAAATATTTTATGTCAAATGTAAAGTAAAAATATAATTATATTGTGATTTTATTAATAAAAAAGAATATTAAATATGGTAATAGCAGGCTAATGCTCGTTTTCGTGATTTTATTATTTATATTTGATTACAAACTAAAATCATAACTATTATGTTGAAAAATCTTAAAAAATTAAACCGAATTGATCTGAGAGAAATTCAAGGAGGCGGCGGTATCGGAAAATGTGATATTGGCCCAATTGATTGTCCATGTAAAATCCCTCCCGGAGATCCTTGTTTAGGAGGTACTGGTGGGGGCGGACAGGACTACGGATACTGTCCGGATATACAAGCTAATATTCTTTGTACAGAAACCTGCCCAAATGGAATGCATCCATATTGTGCTGCGAATGCATAAGGTATACAAATAAAAATAGGGCTGCGTTTTAATGCAGCCTTATCTATTACTCGTTACTTAACTTATTGCTAATGTTTTAGTCCATTTCTTTCAATGTAATATTCTTTGAAATCTTGTAGCTTTTTTTCTTTTTGTTTGGTCTTTCTTCTTCTCCAAGAAGTTTTCCCCAAGGTTTTAAATCATCAACTTTTTCGCAGATAATTTTAATAATGGCAATAGCAGGAATACAAAGAAACATTCCGGCAATTCCCCAAAGGTGTTCTCCTAAAAGAATTCCTATGAAGGAAAACAAAGCATTGATCTTCACCCGGGAACCTACAACAAACGGAAGCACAATATTTCCATCTATAGCATGAATACCAATATAACCGAGAGCAACATAGATGCATGTTGAAGGGCTGCCTGTTGCAAATGCAATAAAACAAGAAATAAGCAGCGATATGAAGATGCCCAGATAAGGAATCACATTTAATAATCCTGTTAAAACGGCTAAAAGAATCGCATATTTTACCCCTAAAACGGTAAGAACAATAGAGGTAAGGACAGATACGATAATAACCTGAAGACAAAGCCCGAAGATATACTTCTTGGTCATTACACGGATTTCATTTACCGCTTCCTGAACACTTGTTTTATGCCTTTCTTTAAACACCGTAACAATAAAGTTATTCAATAACCTCCTGTAATTTAAAATAAAAATAAAGAAGAGGGTGAAGAATAAGATAAACCCAAAACCTGTTGAAAAGATTCCAAATGTAAACCCTAAAATGGCTCCGGAAGAAGATAAAAGCTTATTCAGACCCTGGTTAATATAATCTACCTGCTCATCTACCTTTACATTAAAAGTTTTTGAAACCCAGTGCTGAGCATTATTAAAAACAGTGGTAAGCTGCTCCTTGAGATGAGGAAGATCCTTACTGAAATCAGATAGCTGATTTGTGAAGAAATAAATAATTCCTGCTAAAATAATCAGCATAATGAAAACTGAAGTCATTGTTGACATCGATCTCGGGAATCTTAATTTCTGTTCCATAAAAGTGGCTGCTGGTAAAAAAAGCATAGCCATCAGGAATGCAAAGAAAAAAGGAGCTAAAATACTTTGTCCCAGTGCTAAAAGATATCCGATTCCAATGATCGAGATAACAACAAGGGTAAGCTTAACAAGAAAAGGGAGTCTGAGAAAATTCATAATCTAAAGTCTGCAGTATGGAATAAAAATAAGAAAAACCCGTCGAATGGAAGCATTTTTTATTCAAACATTGTAGATTTTTCTTTCTGCATATCAAAATTCATTCCTAAAGCCTATGTGAAAACAGAAACACGCTCTGAAATTCAGAACGTGTTTCTTATTGAGAAGTTAATATGTAAATAGTTATTTTTATTTTTCAATGGCGATGTCTATGACATCTTCCATTCTGCTGACGTAGTGTACTTTCAGGTTTTTCAGATAATCTTTCTTGATTTCTTCCACGTCCTTTCTGTTAGCTTCACAAAGAATAACATCTTTTACTCCCGCTCTTGTTGCTGCAAGAAGTTTTTCCTTAATCCCGCCTACAGGGAGTACTTTTCCCCTTAAGGTAATTTCTCCTGTCATTGCAAGGTGAGGTCTGATCTTTTTATTTTTAAAAGAAGAAACCATTGAAGTCAGCATGGCAATACCGGCAGAAGGTCCGTCCTTGGGAGTAGCACCTTCGGGAACGTGAACGTGGATGTTCTTCTTGTCCAGATCCTCCTGAGGAATTCCCAATTCATCATGCTTAGCTTTAATATATTCCAATGCAATAGTTGCCGATTCTTTCATTACAGTACCAAGGTTTCCGGTCATCGTTAAAGCTCCCTTTCCATTGCTCAGAATACTCTCAATATATAAAATATCTCCCCCTACACTTGTCCATGCAAGACCTGTTACTACTCCTGGAGCATCAGTAATTTCAGACAGGCTTTTCGGCCTTGGCACGCCAAGAATCTCATCTACTTTTTCCAGTGAAATCTTTGGATCATATTCTTTTACTAAAGCCGTCTGCAACGCTACCCATCTTGCAATAGAGGCGATTCTTTTTTCTAAGGTTCTTACACCGCTTTCAGAAGTGTGAGCCTCAATAATATGCTTAAGTTCAGCGTTTCCAAGTTTGAAGGATTTTGTATCAAGACCATTCTCTTCCTGCTGCTTTTTGATTAAGTGTTTTTTAGCGATCTCAATTTTTTCTTCCAAGGTATATCCTGCAATCTGGATAATTTCCGTTCTGTCCAGAAGCGGAGTCTGAATCGTTGAAAGTGAGTTTGCTGTTGCAATAAACATTACTTTAGACAAGTCATAGCCCATTTCAAGGAAGTTGTCGTAGAACGATTTATTTTGTTCAGGATCAAGAACCTCTAAAAGCGCAGAGCTTGGGTCTCCATGAAGTCCCTGTCCGATCTTGTCAATCTCATCCAGAACAATTACCGGGTTAGAAGTTCCGGACTTTTTAATAGACTGGAGGATTCTTCCGGCCATGGCACCTATATAGGTTTTTCTGTGACCACGGATTTCACTTTCATCATGCAGACCTCCTAAAGATAGTCTTACATATTTTCTGCCTAATGCATCTGCAATAGATTTACCCAATGAAGTCTTACCTACTCCCGGAGGGCCTACCAATAATAGGATAGGAGATTTCATGTTGTTTTTCAGTTTTAAAACAGCCATGTGCTCCAAAATTCTTTTCTTTATATCTTCAAGTCCGAAATGAGCCTTATCTAAAACTTTTTCAGCCTTGGCAATATCAAAAGTATCTTTAGTATAAGTTTCCCATGGAAGGTCCGTAAAGAAATCCAGGTAATTTCTCTGAACATTATAGTCTGGAGAATTAGGGTTTTGTCTTTGTAGCCTGCCAATTTCCTTTTGGAAGTGATCCTCAACTTCCTGGCTCCATTTCTTTGTTTTCGCTTTAGCAATAAGATCTGCCACATCACTTTCAGGACCGCCACCCAGTTCTTCCTGGATGGTTCTGATCTGTTGGTTCAGGAAATACTCTCTTTGCTGTTTATCAAGATCTTTTGAGGTCTTCTGATGGATCTGGTTTCTCAACTCCAGCTTTCTGAAATCCTCATGCATCATTTCGTAGCATTTGTTAGCTCTTTCCATGGTGCTTTTTTCCTCAAGCAGCTTTTGTTTTTCTACAGAAGGGAAGCTTGCATTGGTGCATATAAAATTCAGCAGATCATCATTATTATTGATATTTTTGATTGCAAAATTAGCTGCATTAGGAATATTAGGATCCAGCTCAATGATTTTTAAAGCCAGATCTTTAATATTTTCCAATAAAGCGTCGTATTCCTCCTGGTTTTTAGGCTTACTATCCTTTAATTTCGTTATTTCGGCTCTGAAATAAGGCTGGTTCTCAACAATCTTCTTGATTTTGAATCTATGAAAACCTTTCGTAATAGCGGTAATATTACCTTCGGGAAGCTTAATAATTTTAATGATCTTCGCTAATGTACCGGTTGTATAGATGTCCTTTTCAGTAGGTTGCTCAAGGTCAGAATTCTTCTGGCTTACAATTCCGATGAAATCTCCGTTTTTCTGCGCTTCCTCAAGGAGTTGTATAGATGTTTTTCTTCCTGCGGTAATAGGAATTACCACATTCGGGAACATAACCATATTTCTTACGGGAAGTATCGGGAATATTTTCTGTTCGGAATTTTTTTCAGTCTCTCCAAAGTCGGAAAGATTGATTTCTTCAGTGACGATATCAAAACCGTCGCTGATCATTTCTTCTAAACTTATATCTTCAAATTCTGTCATAATGGATCGAATGACAAATTGTCATTTTCGTTTTTAATCGTTAAATGGATTTTTTATAATAAGCTTTGAAAACGTGTGCTATATTATAATGTACTAGATTGCACAATACTTATGCCATTTGTTTTTTGCTTAAAAATATGGTCAAAATTTCCTTTTTTAGATAATCTTTATGATTTAGAATTAAAATAAAGAACTTCTGCTTCTCTAATTTCTTAAAAATGTGTATTTTCGCAAACTGATAAAAAACTATAATTTATAAAATGGCAATTTTAGGACAGATTAGGAGTAAGCCTTGGCTTTTAATGGGAGTAATAGCCTTAGCGCTTTTGGCGTTCTTGGTGAACCCAGACAGTATCGACAAGGTTTTTGGTAAGAATCCTGACGTTTTAGGAAAAGTAAATGGTGAGAAAATCACCCGCGAAGAGTTCAATGATCAGCTTTTCGTGCTGCAGCAGCAGGCTGAACAGCAAGGTCGTCCCAAAAACGGTCTTGAAGAGCAGGCTTGGCAGTTACTTGTTCAATCTAAACTTATCAAGCAGCAGTTTGAGAAATTGGGCTTTGAAATGACTGATGATTATTTCTGGAATCAGATCCAGTATGATCAGATGTTCGCTCAAAATCAACAGTTTTTTGATGAGAAAGGGAACTTTAAAACTCAAGAGCTTAAAAAAGAAATTGAAACATTACAGAACACCAACCCTCAGGGATATGCTCAATGGTTGAAAACAAGAAAATCAATTGAGTACAGACTCATGGCAAGACAGGTGTTTACCAATATTTCAGCAGGAATTACTACGGGTAAAAAAGAAGCTGAAGAATTGATGAAAGAAAGAGATCAGCTTGCTGACATCGACTTTGTAAAGGTAGACTATGCAGCTTACCTTCAAAAAACAAAGATCAATGTTACTACTGAAGATCTTGCTAATTACATCAAGCAGCACCCTGTAATGTTCAAAGCTGAACCTAGCAGAAACTTAGGTATTGTATTTTTCCCTTCCAAGCCTAGCGCGGCAGATGATGCAGCTGCTTTAAAGGAAATTACAAAACTATACTCCGGAGGTACAGATGCCAGTGGAGGTACTGAAAACTTCCAGAATACTAAGAATGACTCTATGTTTGTAATGGCAAACTCAGATTCACCTTTTAATCCTCAGTATGTGAAGCCTACACAATTGCCAGCTACTATACAAGGTCAAATCGCAACAGCTGCGGTAGGACAGACTTTTGGTCCATATAAAGAGCAGAACTTCTATGTAGTTTCTAAGCTTGTAGGTAAAAAAACTTCAGATTCTACATTATCAAGACATATCCTGATCGCTTTCAAAGGAAGCCCTGCAGGAGAAGGAGTAACAAGATCTAAAGAACAGGCTAAGAAATTAGCAGACTCTATTGGAGCTATTGTAAAAGCAACACCAGCTAAATTTACCGAGTTCCTTAAGCTTTCAAATGATCCAAACTCTGCTGCGCAGGGAGGTAGCCTTGGCTGGACTACTCCGGAAACACCTTTTGTTCCGGAATTCCTTACCTATCTTGCTAATAATCCTAAAGGAGCAACAGGAGTTGTGGAAACACAGTTTGGATACCACATTATCAATATTGAAGATAAAAAATCAGGTTCAATGGGGTATAAGGTGGCAAATCTTGTAAAAGAGATCAAGCCTTCAGATGCTACAGAAGCTGAAACAGATAAAAATGCCAGAAAATTCATTCAGCAGGTTCAGGGGAAATCTTTCAACGATTTCGTGAACATTGCTAAGAAAGGAAACTTCCAGTTTACTAATCCTAAAGCAGCGAAGAGATTCGAAGGACAGCTTCAGGGGTTAGGTACTGAAAAAGACGGCGATATCCTTGCTTGGGCTTTTGATAAGAAAAGATCTAAAGGAGATACGGAATTATTCAATGTAGACGGAACAGGAGATAAAATTGTTGTATACCTGAATGGAAAACAGGAAGCAGGTCTTGCTGATCCTGAATCTGTAAGAGATCAGATTGAAGTAATTGTTAAAAACAAACTGGCGGCAAAACAGATTTCTGATAAAATTGCAGCAGCAAAAGCTTCAAACTTAGATCAGGTTGCTAAATTATTTGCTACTACAAAACAATCAGCTCAGGTAAACCTATTGAACCCTTCAGTAAATGGAGCAATGGAGCCTAAAGTTGCCGGTGCAGCATTCGGTGTTGCAAAAGGTAAACTTTCTAAACCGGTTGAAGGAGGAACAGGTGTTTATGTATTGATTAAAAAATCAGAAACAGTAAACAAACAGCCAGGAGACATTAAGCAGTTTACTGAATCTATTTCTCAGAGAAATGCAGGAATGTTCGGACAGGCTTGGCTGAAGAGTCTTCAGGATAACGCAGATATCCAGGACTACAGAATCGAGATCTGGAACAAGCTGGGAAATCAGCAGCAATAAGAGATTTACATCTATCTATATAAAGCGACAATTTTTTTGTCGCTTTTTTTGTATTTATCGCAGAACAATAAAGGAAAAGATTTATTTAAAATGTACTATATTTGCTTATTAGAAAAAAATTAGCAAGTGAAGTTCAGTAAAGAATTAAAAGCTGGTGTGATTGCACTTCTAGCTATCGTAGGCTTTGTGGTGTTGTTTCAATTTATGAAAGGGAAAAGCCTTTTTACTACCGACAATATCTTTTACGCAAAATATGACAATGTAGAAGGCCTCGCGCAGTCTGCAGCAGTCTCTATTAACGGCCTTAAAGTAGGGCAGGTTGATAAAATCATCCCTCAGACAGCAAAGGATGGTAAAATCAGTTTTGTTGTAAAAATTACAGTAGATAATAAATTTGAGTTTTCAAAAAATTCAACACTGGAGATTTTTGAGCCGGGATTAATGTCCGGTAAAGAAATGAGAGTAAACCTAATGTATGGAGGGGCTACCGCGAAAGATGGAGATACCCTGAAAGGGGCTTTCAAACTGGGAACGCTGGGAAGTCTTTCTTCTCAGGTGGGTCCGGTAAAAGATCAGTTACAGGTTGTTTTACATAGAGTAGACTCTTTAATGGCGAATGCCAACCAGCTTGTAGATGCTCAGAACAGAGCAGAGATCAAAGCGTTATTATCTAACCTTAATAAGACAGTAGGAGCGTTGGAAACCACAGCAGGAAGTGTAAACAATCTTGTAGGGCATAATGATCCTAAACTACAGAAAGTATTAGATGATGCAAGCCTTACCATGCAAAGTGGTAAAGTAACATTGGATAAATATGGGAATCTTGCACAAAGCATTGATACAAAGCAATTAAACGCAACAATTGCCAATTTGGATGCTACTGTAGGAAAACTGAATCAGGTGATTGGAGGAATAGATAAAGGAGAGGGAAGCTTAGGAAAGCTGATGAAGGATGAGCAACTGTATAATAACCTGAATTCGGCATCTTCTAACCTCAATTCATTGATTGAAGATATGAAAGCGAACCCTAAGAGATATATTAATTTCTCAGTTTTCGGTAAAAACAATAAAGACTAATAAGCCTTATGCAGTACATCGATAACATTATTTTCCTGATTTTATTAGTGGCCGGATTTGGACTGTTTGCCAAAAGCCTGCTGAAGATCTATAGAAATATCAGACTTGGTCACGAGATCAACAGAAACGACAGAAAAGCTGAACGCTGGAGTACCATGGCTAGAGTGGCTATGGGGCAGAGCAAGATGGTAAAACGTCCTGTTGCCGGTATTTTACACCTTTTCGTGTATGTTGGTTTTGTTATTATTAATATAGAACTTATTGAAATTATTGTTGATGGACTGTTTGGAACACACCGTTTCCTGGCTTCAGTTTTCGGAAATGGATTCTACAGTTTCTTTACGGCAACATTAGAAATTCTTGCTCTTCTTGTTGTGATAGGAGTGGTGGTATTTTTCATCAGAAGAAATTTTTATGGAGTAAAGAGACTTACCATGAAAGAACTTTTCGGATGGCCGAAACAGGATGCTAACTGGATCCTTATCATTGAATTCGCTTTAATGATGGCTTTCTTTAAAATGAATGCTGCCGACTGGGTACTGCAACAAAGAGGAGTAATGCCTGCATTGGGGAGCTTCCCGATAAGTTCTACAGTACTGGGGCCTCTTTTCAGTGGTTTTAGTGACGGATTTTTACACTTTACAGAAAAAGGAGCCTGGTGGTTCCACTTCGTAGGAATTCTGTTCTTCATGAATTACCTATACTATTCAAAACATTTACATATTATTTTAGCCTTCCCAAGTACGTGGTATGCTAACCTTGATAAAAAAGGAAAATTCAATAATCTTGATTCTGTAACAAAAGAAATCAAATTGATGATGGATCCTAATGCAGATCCTTATGCTGCACCGGCAGAGGGTGCTGAAGCTGATGTTCCTTCCAAGTTTGGAGCAGAAGATATATTTGATCTTAATCAAGTACAGTTACTTAACGCTTATTCCTGCACAGAATGCGGACGCTGTACTTCTGTTTGCCCAGCCAATATTACAGGGAAAAAGCTATCTCCGAGACTGATCTTAATGAAGACAAGAGACAGATTGGAAGAAGTGGGAAGAAATATTGATAAGAACGGAAAATTTGTGGACGATGGCAAAAAGCTGTTGAATGACTATATCACTAAGGAAGAACTTTGGGCTTGTACTACATGTAATGCATGTACAGAAGCTTGTCCGGTATTGTTAGATCCGCTTTCTATTATCTTTGAAATGAGAAGATTCCTGGTAATGGAACAGTCAGCTGCTCCACAGGAATTAAACCTGATGATGACTAATGTGGAAAACAATGCTGCTCCTTGGCAGTATAATCAGGCAGACCGTCTGAACTGGGCCAATGAAAATTAATGTAACAATGTAAAATAATGTAACAATGTAGCAATCATTGGTAAATTGGTACATTGGCATATTAATAAATTTGAAAAGATGGATTTCAATATAAAAACAATGGCAGAATATGCTGCCGAAGGAAAAGCACCGGAAGTTTTATTTTGGGTTGGATGTGCGGGCAGTTTTGATGACCGTGCTAAAAAAATTACAAAAGCATTTTGCAAGATACTGAATAAGATAGGGGTAGAATTTGCAGTTCTGGGGCAGGAAGAAAGCTGTACCGGAGATCCGGCGAAAAGAGCCGGAAACGAATTTGTTTTTCAGATGATGGCCCTTACCAATATTGAAGTCCTGAATGCCTACGAAGTAAAAAAAATTGTAACAGCATGTCCACACTGTTTCAACACCCTTAAAAATGAATATCCAAGCCTTGGAGGCCATTTTGAGGTGGTTCACCACACTCAGTTTCTTAAAACCTTAATGGAGGAAGGAAGATTAAAGATTGAAGGCGGAGCATTCAAAGGAAAAAAAATTACCTTTCACGACCCTTGTTACCTTGGCCGTGCAAATGATGAATATGAAGCGCCAAGAATCTTACTTGAGAAACTTGATGCTGAGCTTGTAGAAATGAAACGCTGCAGAACAAACGGTCTTTGTTGTGGAGCAGGAGGTGCGCAGATGTTTAAAGAACCTGAAAAAGGAAATAAGGATATCAACATCGAAAGAACAGAAGAAGCCTTATCTTTTGAGCCTAAAGTGATTGCAACCGGATGTCCTTTCTGTAATACAATGATGACAGATGGAGTAAAACATTTCAACAAAAATACAGAAGTAGCAGTAAAAGATATCGTTGAGCTTCTTGCGGAAGCTGAAGATTTATAATCTTACCGGTAACCGGATTGTAATACTGTTCATATGAAGGTTAAATGGGGGATCTCTTTTTTGTTTATTATATCGATACTAGCGGTTTTTACCTATCGGAATTATAACAACAGACTATATGATTGGGATATGCCTGGATATCTTGGGAGTATGTTCACAACTGAATTTCCTGATTCGCAGGATAAGGTTCGTGAACTTACCTTCTCATATATAAAGAAAGAAGCCCCTGCAGATCAATATAACAACCTTATAGGAATTAATCCAACGTCTACAACCAGACAGTATTTTGCACAAAATACACAGTCTTTTACAGAACAGCTGCCTTATTTCCAGATAAAAGTAGGCTATATCCTTGCCATTACTTTTCTTTATAAGATGGGGCTTTCGCCGCCAATGTCTGTATTGTTTACCAGTCTTATTTCTTATTTTATTTCAGGATTATTAATCTTTTATATATTAAAAATATTGTTTCCGGAGAAGTATATACTTACTGCCTTTTTTACGGCTGGTATTATGCTTTTGCCAACAATAGTTTATATGTCAGGAGAGTCTACCCCAGATATGTTTATTTTTCTGTTTATTTTAATTTTTCTGATAGGGTTCATAAAAAGGTGGAGCAAATGGACTATGTTCTTACTTCTTCTGGCAATGACCTTTATACGCCCTGATTACATCACATTTGCATTAACGTATCTGGGTGCCGTTTTTTTATATAATTACTTTACAGAAAGAAAAACAGATATTGTTCTTATAATACAAGGCATGGTAACCTTATCAATGTATATATTCATTATGAAGTTATATCATTATCCGGGATGGACCGATCTTTTTTATGATTCATTTATTTATAGAAGACCAATCATATCCGTTCAGCCTGCCCATGTGAGCTTACAGGATTATTTACAAGTTATTTACAGCAAGTTTTTTGTTTTTAAAAAAGTAACACTTTCTGTTTTTATCATGACAGCAGTGATTTTTTGGATGTCAAGAGAAGCTTGGATAAGAGTGGTTTCAGTTCTTTTTCTGGCGAATGTGTATATTAAATTCCTTTTCTTTCCACAATCGGCAGACTTAAGACTTTTCTTCCCGTTTATTTTTCCTCTTTTTATAATGATACTTTATGTTTTAAGTCAAAAATATAACAAGTTTTCGAAAATAGCATAGATTCATATATTGTGTTAACAATTATGGACCTGTTATTGAGTAGTCTGTTCAGTAAAAATAATATGCCTAATATTGAATGATAAAGTTCAGGAACAAACGGAACTTATTTATCCAAAATGCTGTATATTGCAATCAGATAAAACTAGTATGAGGAGTCTTCTAGCTTCATTTTTTAAATTTATTTTAAGTATCCCTTTTTTCAGGCAAAAGTATTTTACTTTACACAAATATATTCTAAATCCATATCATCTTTTTGATGGAGTAAAGAAAAATATCGTTTACAGAGATTCTATTCATCTTAACCTGGATCTTGGTGACTGGATTCAGAAACAGCTTTATTTTGTAGGAGATTATGAAAAGAACGAAATAGATTATCTGTATTCTGTTTTACAGGATGGAGATACTTTTATTGATGTGGGAGGGAATATTGGAATCTTTTCATTAAATGCATCTAAAATTGTTGGAAAAAAGGGTAAAGTTTATGCTTTTGAAGCATTTACACCTAATTATGAAAAGTTTTCTCAACATCTTTCCATTAATCATTTTAGTAATGTAACTCTTGAACATCTGGCTGTAGCAGACAAGAATGACTATATTGAAATCTTATATAACGAAAGCTACGGAAATGTGGGAATGGCTTCGTCTTATTTAGGAAACTTTACAGCAAAGGAGAATGTAAAAAGCATTATTCTGGATGATTATGTGAAAAACAAGAAGATTACAAAGATAGATCTTATTAAAATAGATATTGAAGGGGGGAGTTCTCTGCCCTACTTGGAATGCAGGAAATCCTTACTCATTATAAGCCTAAAATTATCATAGAAATAAACAATATTGCACTCAAAAGTTCAAATCATAGTGAGGAGGAACTGATCGGTTTACTTGTTAATAAAGGCTACTCTAAGACAAAAGAGTTAAGCAGAAATGAAAATTCTTATAATACTGTATTTGAATGTATTTAGCGGGGAATAATATCTTTACAGGACATAAGTCACATTCTGTCTGGAGAAAAAATCGTAATTTTATCCTCTAAATTGATTAGATATGAAAATTGAAGAATCAAACGTTGTAGAGACAAACGACTATAGAGTCATTATATACCCGGCGTCAAGACCATTTGAGACCAAAGAAGCAAAAGTTATCACGGAAAAGCTATTTGATTTTCTGGCGACTTGGGCTGCACATGGAAAACCACTTTCATCATCATTTAAAATTGAAAAGAATCAGTTCATTATCATATGTGTTGATGAAGAAAAAGAAATGGCTTCAGGTTGCAGCATTGATGCATTAGGAAAGGTAATGAGGGAAATTGATGAAGAGTATCAGTTAGGATTATTTGACAGGATGAAGGCCAGCTTTGTAGAAAATGGAGAAGTGAAAACATTAAAACTCTTTGATTTCAAAAGCAAATTAAGAAATGGTGAGCTGTCAAAAGATATTCAGGTTTTTGACTTTTCTAAAAATACTTATCTGGATTTTTTAAGCCATTTTCTTCTTCCGCTGGAGAAAAGCTGGGCGGCAGGTATCAGTTAAGTGTTTTACGGTCAATAATAATATAAGGATGATGTATTTCATCCTTTTTTTATGTCCGGAAGTTCTGCATATTTTGATATTCTGAATAGTTCGGATAAAATAAGGAAATTTATTACCTTTAGCCATTGTTTGCTGTGATGTTGTTACATTAATAGCTAACACAGATACAACTCAATAATATTTTGGAAAGAAAAAAGATACTCTTCATCTCGTCATGGTTTCCTAATAGATTAGAGCCTACCAACGGCAATTTTGTGCAACGGCATGCAGAAGCCGTTTCATTATTATGTGATGTTGAAATCCTGCATGCTATAGGCAATTTTGAGCAAAAAGAGCTGTATGTTTATGATGACAGAATGATTAATGGGATCAGAACCTTAATCATTTATTATAAAAACTCAAAAAATCCGGTTCAGAACTTCTTAAGAAGAATGAGAGCCTATCTAAATGGGTTTTCTAAAATGAATATGCCTGATCTGGTACATGCTAATGTATTGCATAACAATATGCTGTTTGCTGTTTATCTTAAAAAAAAATACCAAATTCCATTTGTGGTTACAGAGCACTGGACGGCCTTACAGAAGCAGAATCTTTCAAAAACATCCGGTAATAT
Source organism: Chryseobacterium bernardetii (assembly GCF_003815975.1). Taxonomy (NCBI): domain Bacteria; kingdom Pseudomonadati; phylum Bacteroidota; class Flavobacteriia; order Flavobacteriales; family Weeksellaceae; genus Chryseobacterium; species Chryseobacterium bernardetii. The sequence continues at coordinate 931,848 of NZ_CP033932.1, read as the reverse complement.
TAAACGTATTGCAAAATATATTGCTAAACATGCAGGGTACATTTTACCAGTAAGTTATAACTTAAAAGACAGCTTAAAGCAGTTAGGAGTTATCATACCAATGAAAGTGATTTCCAATGTGGTAGATACTGATATTTTTACCACTAAGCCTAAAAAAGAATCATCAGATCAGGTGAAGTTTCTTCATGTCTCAAGTTTGATTCCCCGCAAAAGGCCTAAAGATATTATCAGTGCGATCCATTTGTTATATCAAAACGGATATCGCGTAAGTCTGGAAATTGGTGGAGATGGAGATTCAGAATCTTTGATGGCTTTGGTAAGAAGCCTGTCAGCAGAAAGGTATATAAAAGTTTTTGATGCTATAAGTTATGCAGAAGTTGCTGAAAAAATGCAAAGTTCAGACTACTTTATCCTATTCAGTGAAAATGAAACTCAGGGATGTGTTATTCTGGAATCCTATGCATGTGGGAAACCCGTGATCTCAACAATGGTGGGAGGAGCCGCAGAGTTTATTATAGAAGGCTTAGGAGTTGGGGTTGAAAAAGACAATACAGATCAGCTTTATCGTACTTTGGAGAAAATATGTAAGCATGAGTATGTTTTTAAAAGTGAAGCTGAGATCAGGAATTTTTGTGTTGACAGATATTCCCGGCAGGCTATAGCCCAGCAGTTTACAGCAGTTTATGATGAAGTTCTTTCTAAAACTAAAATCTCATGAAAAGCCTGAAAGATTTTTTAAGAAATTTTTTTAATAATAGTGGACATCATGTTTTCTTCTCATTCCTGATTGCTAAAATCTGCAGTTTTTTGGGTTCTTTACTGATTATCAGGTTGCTGCCGGAAAATGAATTCGGAGTCTTAAGTATAGTTCTTTCTGTTCTCACTATTTTTGCTCCGTTTACAGGTTTTGGCAGCAGCCAGAGTTTAATGCGCTTTGGATCTATTTCATCTGATAAAGAGATGAAATTAAAAATATCATCTTATTTTTTTTTCAAAGGAGTTCTTTTTGAGCTGATCCTTATTATCTTGTTTTTGAGTGCTTCTGTCTTCTATTTCCACAAGTATGAAGATATCTTCATTATTTTTATTGCCTGTGCTGCAAGGCTTGGAGGCTTTTATTTCCTCAATCATATTCAGGTTTTTTATAGAATTACAGGGAATAACCAGATATTTGCAAGGATCAATAATGTTGTAAATATCGGAGGATTATTATTGGTTTTAGTTCTTACTTACTTCTTTAAATTTTACGGATATCTCATTGCTATCAGTATTGCGCCATACCTGTCATTAGTATGGCTAAAGGCAGATATTTATACCCATAGGGTATTCAAACTTGAGAATGATAAAGAGATGTGGAGATATGGGATCTTTACAGCGCTTACGTCTCTCACTTCTGATGCACTCTATTCATTGGATATCCTGTTACTTGGATTTATGATGAATGAGAATGCTGTTGCCAATTACAGAGCTGCTATTCTTATTCCGTCCAATATCATTTTTTTAGCGACTAGTTTTTTACAAAGTGACTTTCCGGTTCTTTCAAAGAACTTTAAGGATAAAAAGTTTCTTCAGTCCTATGTTGTGAATTTTAATAAATTTTTCATTCCAGTTTGCTTGGGTATCCTGCTTTTCTTTTATCTATTCAAAAAATACATTATTATATTCTTCTTTGGAGAGACATATGTGGGAAACACAACATTATTTATGGTATTATCAGTAGGTTTCACCCTAGGCATGCTGACCAGGAATTTATATGGAAATCTTCTGCCGGCAGTAGGAAAGGTAGAAATTAATACCTGGCTAGGGATTGGCTCTCTTATATTTCTTGCGTTACTTGCTTATCTGTTAGTTCCTGTTTACGGTACCATGGGAATGGGAATTGCAATGACAGCTACGTTGCTTATTTCAGGCTTAGGCTTTTTGTTTTTTTTCTTTTCTTATCTAAGGAAACTACCTTAATGGCAAAATCTTTTTATCTTTGTTAGAATGAAAAATATCTTTCTTTATATTTTACTATTAGGCTGTGTAGTTATCAGTTGCGGAAGTGATGATGATTCTTTACAAAGAATTGATCAGGTCCTGAATATCTATATGAAGTCTGATACCAATCCGGATTTACTGAATGCTAAAAAAAGCGGATCTTTTACCAGTTTTTCTGTAAATGATATGTTGGGGGCTAAAGATATTTCTCCTGTTACTTCTATTCCTCTGAGAATGAGACAGGATTCTGTTTTTTATATAGAATATATTGGAGGAGCCAGCAGAAAGAAGTTTGATTCTGCCGGTACCACTTATTATTCCAGAATGGAATTTACCTTAAACAAGTCTGTAAATAATACGACCCAGTCAGTTAAAGATATTCTTGAAATTCGATACAGAAACACACCGGAAGTATTCCAGGTTTCTGAAGTTTTATACAATAACCAATCTGTATTTTCAAAAGATGTTGGTTCACCAAATTCGATAAATAACGTAACTATCACAAAATAGTCTTAAATTTGTAAAATTATTAGCTTATATTAGGCTGAATTTAATATTTAACATCTAAATAAAATGTTACAAGTCAATTTTTTACGCGACAACAAAGAACGCGTTTTAGAAGGTCTTCAAAAAAGACAATTCAAGAATCTTGAGTTGGTAGACGAAGCTATTGCTACTGACGATGAAAGAAAAAGAATCCAGTTTGAATTAGATTCCCAGCTTTCCGAGATCAATAAAATCTCCAAAGAAATTGGACTTTTAATGAAGGAAGGAAAGAAAGAAGAAGCGGAATCAGCAAAATCTAAAACAGCACAGTATAAAGAGTCGAGTTCAGAATTGAAATCTCAGTTGGAAGTAAAAGAAACTGAATTATTAAATATTCTCTACCAGCTTCCAAACATTCCAAATGAATTGGTAAAAAGTGGTGCTTCTGCTGATGACAATGAGATTATTTTCCAGTCCCATACAGTAGAAGGTCTTGGTGAAGGAGCTATTCCTCACTGGGAGCTGGCCAAAAAATATAACCTTATTGACTTTGAATTAGGAGTAAAAATTGCTGGAGCAGGATTTCCTGTTTATTTAGGAAAAGGAGCAAGACTGCAAAGAGCTTTGGTTCAGTATTTCCTGGATAAAAACGTAGAGAAAGGATATACAGAGGTAAACCCGCCTCACGTAGTGAACGAAGCTTCAGGCTTTGGAACAGGACAGTTACCTGATAAAGAAGGGCAGATGTATTACATCAACGAAGATAAATTATACCTGATTCCTACAGCAGAGGTTCCTGTAACAAACCTTTATCGTGATGTATTATTGGATGAAAAAGATCTTCCTATTAAAAATACAGCTTTTTCTCAATGCTACAGAAGAGAAGCGGGAAGCTATGGGGCCCATGTAAGAGGGTTGAACCGCCTTCATCAATTCGAAAAAGTAGAAATTGTAAGAATTGAAAAGCCTGAGAATTCTTATGCCGTTTTAGAAGAAATGGTAGAGCATATTAAAGAGATCCTTACAGATCTTGAGCTGCCATTCAGAGTATTAAGACTTTGTGGTGGAGATACAGGTTTTGCATCTGCAATGACATATGACTTTGAGGTATGGAGTGCAGCACAAGAAATGTGGCTGGAAGTAAGTTCTGTTTCTAACTTCGAAACATTCCAGGCTAACAGATTGAAGTGCCGTTACAAAGCAGATGGTAAATCTCAGCTGGTTCACACCCTGAACGGATCTGCAATGGCATTACCAAGAATTATGGCTGCATTATTGGAGAACAACCAGACAGCAGAAGGAATTAAGCTTCCTAAGAAGATTGCAGAATATGCAAGGTTTGATACAATCAACTAATTGATTTAGTTCCAAATAAAAACCCACCGGATCCGGTGGGTTTTGTTATTTTATTCCGTAACAATGATAATCTTTTTATCAGCATTTTTAAGTTTAGAATCCTTGTCATCCATTGCTTTCAGATCGTATTCTACTCTTACGGAATAGTCATCAACCTGTTTTAGCCAGTCATGTTTACCAGTGATCGATTTTATTTTGGTTTCAAACTTTAAAGTAGTTCCGATATTTTTGAGAAACATCATCATCATTCCTTCCATTTTTTCCGTTTCTTCTTTTGATCCTTGAGATCGAAGTGCTTCTTCAATATTTTTAACATTGAAAAAATCCGTATTGATTGTTAAGGTTTTTCCATCCCAGGTATTGAGGATGTTTTGATCAAAGGGTAATTTTTCATCTTTATTGAAGTTCTTAATAACTTCATAATCATTTGGGGTGATATGATCTAATTTAAAGGAAAATCCAGTACGCATGGGCTTATTATCCTCTTTTGTAGACTTTATAAAAATCTTTTTTATGATCTTCACCGTGTCCTGGTTTTCTGTCTTCAGCTTTCCTTCTTTCTTAATAAGATCATACATGCTTGTCCACACTGTCGGAAATCTGTCCAATTCCTTAAATTTGTCTTGTTGTAATGAATCTGGTGTCATAACCTGCATTTCTGCCATAAATTCCCGGGTATCTACATCAGTAACCATAGATGCAGCCGAATCTTTATGATAGATTATTTCGGTATTGATGCTACAGGATTGTAGGGCAAACAGACTTATTAAAAATAAGACAATTATTTTCTTCATGGTTATTATAGTAAATTCTAATTAGTGGCAGTTAACAGCTCCGTTGTGATCTCTTGAAATAGTCATCGCTTCGGCCTTTGGAGAAATATAAGGAATTCCAAGTTCCAGGCCTCTGAGAATGAAAAGTCCGCCTAAAATGATCATAATGATGGGAACTGCCTTTAAGACCTTTGTCCTGAAGGCCTGATTCATAAGATTCCCGGCCAGAACAATGGCAAACATGAACGGAAGGGTTCCTAGCCCAAATAGAGCCATATATAAGGCTCCCTGCCATATCCCTCCGCCAGCAAGACTTGCCGTAAGCGCCATATAAACCATTCCGCATGGTAAAAAGCCATTAAGAATTCCGGTTGTAAATCTTGAACGGTAATCTGCCTTTTGGAGTACCCGCCCTAAATTTGATTTTACAGAATATAAAAACTTGGAGAGAAAAGGAATTTTAGAAGCAAAATCTTTCCCGCCAAATGAAAATACAGCCATAACGATAAGCAGGATACCTGCAGTGATAGTAAGATATTTTTGAAATCCTGCCATCTCAAACCCTTGTCCTATAATTCCGAGAAGCGCACCTAATAATGAATAGGTGAATATTCTTCCAAACTGATAGGTAAGATTCTGAAGATAAAAATTAGCCGCCTGTTTTTTGGTTAATCCCATCGATAAAGCAATAGGCCCGCACATTCCGATACAGTGAAAGCCGGAAGCAAAGCCTAAGGCAATAGCCGATACAATAAGTCCTATTTCCATATCACATCATAATCCATTCTATAGTCTGTTTTGTCTTTTGTCCAGCTCAGTCTTAATGTATAATTCCCCATTTTCAATACCTGTGAAGGGATAATAAAAGCGTGGTTGGCGTCAAGCTCTACAGATTTTTTAATGTCCAAATTCTGGTCGTCGGTTCTGTTTAAAACAAATTTTACCGTAGTGTTTGAATTGTTATAATCTTTTGGGAATGTGATTTTAATTCCATTGGTATCCTGGCTGTATACAGGTTTTACTTGCAGTTCATCAGCTCTTTTCTTGGCATCAATTACATCCTGATACTGTAGTTCCTCTTCATAATAATTATCTGTTACCATTTCAGAGTTCTTTTGCCCGTTTGGGAATAAAAACATCATGGATAGTATAAAGATGATAAATGCTAATAATGCAATTACAACACCGTGTCCCCAACTAAAGTTCTTCATTTTTTCTATTTAAAATTGCAGTTTGAATGGTCCTTCAAAATAAGTCTGATAAGAATCAATAAGTTTACCTTTCATATCGTAAACCCCGATTGTGATGTTCTGTTTGGATAGTTTCATTTCATTTTCAGGGAAACTGATGTTGATGGTTCCCTTGGAAATTTTATCCCTGTCTACAGAAATCTTACTAGAAGCACTATAAGTGATCTCTCCATGAGCAGGTGCAATTACCTTGATGGTAACTATTTTCTTGTCATTAGTCTTATTCAGGAAGGTATAATTATAAGTATTGATAATTTTTCCTTCTTTTACAAAGAAAGTACTTCCTGCTGGTTTAATGAATTTAGCCTCCATTTCTCCACGGCTGTAAAGCAAGTATCCTAAGAATCCCACCAATAGGAATAAGAAAATACTGAATCCTTTCATTCTTCCGGTAAACTTGAACGGAATTTCTTTCTCTATCTCATTTTCAGAAGCATATCTGATCAAGCCTTTCGGAAGACCTACTTTTTCCATAACTTCATCACAGGCATCAATACATGCGGTACAGTTGATGCATTCAAGTTGCTGGCCGTCTCTGATATCAATCCCGGTAGGACATACCACAACACATTGATGGCAATCTATACAGTCTCCTTTTCCGGCAGCTTTTCTGTCTTCGCCCTTTCTCCATTTTGCTCTGTTTTCCCCTCTTTTGAAATCATAGAAAACATTAATGGTATCTTTATCAATCAATACTCCCTGAAGTCTGCCGTACGGGCAAACCAATGTACATACCTGCTCTCTGAACCATGCAAACACAAAATAGAAAGCAGCGGTAAGAAGGATCATTACAATAAAATTGGTAGGATGAGCAAATGGCCCTTCAGAAACAATTTTAAATACTTCTTCATACCCTACAATATACATAAACATAAAGTGAGTAATGATTAATGAAATAATAATGTAAATAGACCATTTCAAACTTCTCTTCCAGATTTTCTCACTGTTCCACTCCTGTCTGTCCAGCTTCATTTGCTTGTTTCGGTCACCTTCAATCAGATACTCGATTTTACGGAAGATAGATTCCATAAAAATTGTCTGAGGGCAAATCCACCCGCAGAAAATTCTTCCGAATGCAATCGTAAAAACAATAATAAAGATTAAGGATGCGATGGCACCTAAAGTAAGGATGAAAAAGTCTTGTGGATAGAAAGGCTGTCCGAAGATAAAGAACTCTCTGTCTATAACATTGAACATCAGCAATGGATTACCATTGATTTTGATGAACGGTAATGAAAAATAAATTATTAATAATAAATAACTTACAATATTTCTATAGTTGGTATATTTCCCTTTAGGTTTTCTTGGGAATACCCATTTTCTCTTACCGGATTGCTCCATTGTCCCTATAGAATCTCTGTAAGTTTCAGGGTCCAGAACCTGTCCCTGTCCGCCTCGTACTTCTATTTCTTCTATGTCTGACATATTGTAATGTGTTTAAAAAAGAAAAAACATAATTCGTTACTATTTTTAAGGTAATAACAAATTATGTTTTTTTCATATGTTTCTAATTTTTTAAATTATTCTTTTTCCCAGTGTGCTTCAGTTCCTTGAGGAGCAGCTCCTCCTTGAGCCTGAGTTACTGGTGGTAATTCCTGGTTGATGTGATATACATATGCTGCAATCTTTTCAATTTCAGCTCCAGAAACTTCCCCGTTCTTACCAAATGGTCTCATCGCTGGGTTAGTAGGAGAACCATTCCAGTCCATATGGAATACGTTTTTGAATAACGTCTTCTCAGGCTGGTTGATCCAGTAATTATCTGTAAGGTTAGGACCAATACCTCCACTACCGTCTTCTTTGTGACAAGATGCACAGTTTGTTTTGAATAATTCTTTACCTTCTGCAATATTATCTGCTGAATATTTAGCAGTTTCAATAGTTACAGGAGGCTGGCTTGCTTCATAAGCTGCAATGCTTGCCAATTGCTCTTTATACTCTTTTTCATATTCGCTTAACGGGTGAGCGAAATCTGTAAATGAATATGCTGCAATATATACAATACAAAAAGCAGTCCCAAAATAGAATAAACCTACCCACCATTTTGGTAATTGATTATCCAATTCCATGATTCCATCGAATCCGTGGTCAATAAGGATATCTTTTTCTTCTGTATCAGATTGCTTTTTGAAGGCTGCTGCATACATTCTTTTGAAGAAAGGAACTTTCTTTTCAGCTAAATAAGCTGCTTTCTCTTCCGGAGATAATTTTTTGAATTTGTTGTTTTCAATCAAATCTCCAATAGCACTGTGGATAAAGGCAAGGATACTACCAATAACAACAGTTCCCCAGAAGTAAGGCGAAGCTAGGAACGCGTAGCTCTGCACAAACAAATAATAAAAAACTATTAAAAGTCCGATTATTATCAAGATGTTTACAACAACAGGTGTTCTTTGTTTCATAAAAAATAGTTTAATTTTTTAAATTAAAATCGTCGTCTTCATCCTCTCCAAGGGGAGCTTCTTCTTCCTCTTTGTAATATTTCTTAGGCTTGCTAAAAACATAGATTACCAGAGCAACGAAGAACAGCATAAAGAAAATCAGAGCCAGTGTCTGGTAGAAGCCAGCATTTTCTGTATTGGATAATATATCTTTAAAGTTCTGAGGAATCATACTAACCTTTAATGTTTTTAGTTATTACTTGCTGTTTTAATTTCAGTTGTTTTGATATCTGTTCCCAGTCTCTGTAGGTAAGAAATAAGAGCTACAATCTCTTTTTTCTCTAATTCTCCCTGAGGTTTTTTAGCATAAGCCTCTTTAAGGTCATTCGCTTCAGAGAAGATATCTTTTACAATTTTCTTAGCTTGGTTATCTGCCCATGCATTTGCTGAATCAATTTGAGGTTTTGTATAAGGTACATCAAATGTATTCTTCATAAGCTTCATCTTATCTACCATTTTAGATCTGTCTAAGTTAGTAGCAATTAACCAAGGGTAACGAGGCATGATAGAACCTGCAGAAGTAGATCTTGGGTTATACATGTGTTTGTAGTGCCAAGAACTTGGGTTTTTACCTCCCTCTCTGTGTAAATCCGGTCCTGTTCTCTTAGACCCCCAAAGGAATGGTCTGTCATATACAAATTCCCCTGCTTTGGAGTACTGTCCGTTTTTACCGTTAAATCTTACGATCTCGTCTCTGAACGGTCTGATCATCTGAGAGTGACATGCGTTACATCCTTCACGGATATAAATATCTCTACCTTCAAGTTCAAGCGGAGAATAAGGCTTCACTGCTGAAATAGTTGGTACACTTTTCTTAAGAGATAGAGTAGGAATAATTTCTACCATACTTCCGATGGAAATAGTAAATAATGATAATACTGTTAAAAGCATTGGCATTCTTTCTAACCAAAGGTGGAATCCTTCTCCTTCTTTACGTTTGTTTCCGATATTTGCTAATGCAGGTGCTTCAGCAGGTACTTCTTTCTGGAATGATCCTTTTCTTACCGTAGCAATTACGTTAACGATCATTAGGATAGCTCCTGAAATATAGAATACACCTCCTAAGAATCTCATTTTGAAGTAAGGAATAATCGCAGTTACAGTATCCAGCCAGTTTTTCCATAATAATGTTCCATCCGGGTTGAATTGTTTCCACATTAATCCTTGTGTGAATCCTGAAATATACATTGGGACTGCATAGAAAATGATTCCTAATGTACCTAACCAGAAGTGCCAGTTAGCTAATTTTACAGACCAAAGTTTTGTTCTCCACATAATTGGTACCAGGTAATAGATAACCCCGAATGCCATGAAACCATTCCATCCAAGAGCTCCCAAGTGTACGTGACCGATAACCCAGTCTGTAAAGTGACCAATTTTGTTGATGTTTTTAGTTGCTAAAAGCGGTCCTTCAAATGTTGCCATACCATAGCAGGTAACTGCAACTACGAAGAACTTAAGAATAGGATTTTCTCTTACTTTATCCCAAGCTCCTCTTAACGTAAGAAGACCATTCAGCATTCCTCCCCATGACGGTGCGATAAGCATAATAGAGAAACCTGTCCCTACTGCCTGTGCCCATGCCGGCAGAGCGGTATACTGAAGGTGGTGAGGACCAGCCCAGATATATACGAAGATTAGTGACCAAAAGTGGATAATAGACAGTTTATATGAGAATACCGGTCTATCTGCCGCTTTTGGTAAGAAGTAATACATTAAACCTAGAACCGGAGTTGTCAATACGAATGCTACCGCATTGTGACCATACCACCATTGTACGATGGCATCTTTTGCTCCTGCATATGCAGAATAAGACTTCCAGCCAGAGAAAGATAATGGAACTTCAAGGTTGTTGAAGATGTGAAGCATTGCTACTGCTACCCAAGTTCCAAGATAGAACCAAATAGCAACATACAAGTGTCTTACTCTTCTCTTTGAAATAGTGAGAATCATGTTTACTCCAAAAATGATCCATGAGAATGCAATCAGAATATCAATTGGCCACTCATGTTCAGCATATTCTTTTGAAGTATTGATACCCATAAAGAACGTAATAAACGTAGCAACAATCATTAATTGCCATGTCCAGAAGTGAATCCAAGATAATGTATCACTGTACATTCTTGTCTTCAATAATCTTTGCGTAGAGTAGTATACCCCTACATAAACAATATTACACACGAACGCAAAGATCACGGTATTGGTGTGCAACATTCTGATTCTACCAAAACCAAACGCTCCATGAGTGTTTATTAACCCTTGAATATTACCCGATGCTAAACTCTTAATGGTTGTATCATCTGTACCGAATAAGAATTCAGGTAATTCAGGGTAGAAAAGCATTAATGCCGCCGTAAGCCCGAACGTAAATCCTATGAAACCAAAGATGATGGTCGCATAGAGGAACGCACGGACAATACTATTGTCATAACTAAACTTTTGTGTTTCCATATCAACTATTCACTATTTTTCTCAATTTTTATTATTTTCTCCTATTTCTTTATCGTCTTTATCTTTGTCGCCAGTTTCATCTTTTTCTTTAACTCTCTCGTCATCGAAAAGAATCCTGACAGCCGGAGATTCATCATCTTCAAACTGCCCTTTTTTGGCATACACTATAAATACGACCAGGAAGATCGCAGCTAAAGAAACACTGCAGACGATCATTAAATATAGAATATCCATTGGACAACAAAATTAACCTATTTTCGGGGTTCAAATTTAGTGAAAAATAATGACATTCATCACGAAATGCCGATTTCAGCTAATTTAAAATCAGTCTAAATAAGCCTGTTTAAGCCTGTTTTTTGAAGTATTTGCGACCCAGTATCCAGGTTGAAACTGTTGTGAACGTAACAACCGTAATGGAGCTTACCGGCATGATGATTGCTGCAAAAAGCGGATGCATGTGCCCTGTAACTGCGTAACTTAACCCAACGATATTATAAAGAAAACTGATTATAAATGTCATTTTCACAATGGTGATGGAGCCTTTGCAGACATTCAGGTAATTGTCTAAGGTCACTACTTTTTCACCATTCATAATCACATCAGAAGATGGTGTAAAGCTATTGGTGTCATCAGCAATAGCGATCCCTACATTACTCTGTTTTAATGCCCCTGCATCATTCAGGCCGTCACCCAGCATTGCTACTTTCATGTGTTGGTCCTGAAGGTTTTTGATATAATTCAGTTTATCTTCCGGGCTTTGGTTGAAAGCCATTCCTTTATAGTTTGGAATAAGCTCCTTAAGCTGATTTTCTTCTGAGGAATTATCTCCGCTTAGAATGAATATTTTATAGTTGGTGAGTTTTTTGAATAAATCTTTAAGTTTAGGTCTGTACTCGTTCTTAAAGATGAATTTTCCTAAGAATTGATCATTTTTGCTGATGTAAACTGCGGTTTCCAGGTTCTTAGGTTCCTGGTTATTATAACGTGCAGAACCAATTTTGTAAACGTTTCCTCTTATGCTTGCTACATATCCTTTTCCTGAAATTTCCTGAAAGTCTTCAACCGGGAAATAATTGTCATTAAGCTCTATGTATTCATACAATGACTTGGAAAGAGGGTGGTTTGAATTCTTTAATAATGTTTTGATATTCAGCTGATCGAATTCACTGATCTCAGAACCTTCATATTTAATGTTGGATTTTTTTCTGTGGGTAATGGTTCCGGTCTTATCAAAAACAATTGTGTCTAATTTTGCAATTTTCTCAATTGTTAAAGTGTCTTTTACATAAAACTTATTTCGGCCTAATATCCTCATAATATGCCCGAAAGTAAACGGAGCAGACAAAGCCAGTGCACATGGGCATGCGATGATGAGAATGGCCGAAATAACCTGGAACATCTTTTCCAGGTCAATGAATGACCAGTAAATTCCGGAAATAAGAGCAATGCCTAAAATAATGAAGGTGAAATATTTACTGATATTGTTGGTTAATGTATCAAGTCCTGTCTCATGTTTTTTGAAAGCTTCTTTATTCCAAAGCTGGGTAAGGTAGCTCTGGTCTACATCTTTAATGACTTCGAGTTCCAGTGACGATCCAACCTGTTTCCCTCCGGCGAAGATTTTGTCTCCAGGCTGTTTACTGATACTTTCACTTTCTCCGGTAATAAAGCTGTTGTCAATATTTCCTTCCCCATTGATGAGGATGGCGTCAACCGGAATGATTTCCTGGTTTCTAACTAAAATTCTGTCTCCTACTTTCACCTCGGAGAGTAAGATATTTTCCTGTTTTCCTTCGAAATCTACTTTGGTTACGGCAATTGGATAAAATGATTTGTAATCCCTATCATAAGAAAGAGCGCTGTAAGTTCTTTTCTGGAATAGTTTACCCATCAGCATAAAGAACAGAAGCCCACAAAGAGTGTCAAAATATCCCGGGCCATAATCCGTTGCTACTTCATAAATACTCCTTCCGAAAAGAACTAAAATTCCCAATACAATAGGAACATCAATGTTGACGATTTTATTTTTTAGTCCGTACCATGCAGATTTGTAATAGTCTGAAGCGGAATAAAATACAACCGGACAGGCTAACAAGAACATCAGGATTCTAAAAAGCCCTTTGTAATGTTCCATCCAGTAATCTTCACCTCCTACATATTCCGGAAATGCTAAAAACATCCCGTTTCCGAAAGCAAAACCTGCGATCGCAAATTTTACAAGAAGCGATTTATCAAGATGGTCAACATTTTTTTCAGCGGTTTCCAGGCTGATAACAGGTTTGTATCCTAAATTGGTTAAAAAATTAGCTAGTTCGCTTAATTTCAGATCATTGTGGTTGAAAGAGATCTGCAGGGTCTTTCTGGTGAAGTTAACCTGTGAATACTTGATATAAGGATTCAGGGTGTGAAGGCTTTCCAATAGCCAAATACAAGAAGAACAGTGTATTACAGGAATTTTGAATGTGACTAGACTGGTATTCCCCTCAGAAAAATCTGTGATTTTTTCAAAAATCTCAGGAGTATCCAAATAAGCGAATTGAGTAGAACTTTCATCACTAGGACGAATTCCTGCTCCTTTATTAAGTTCATAGAAATTACTTAAATTATTCGTATTCAGAATTTCATAAACAGACTTACAGCCATTGCAACAGAAAGTCTTTTCATCAAACAAAATTCTCTCTTTTTCTATCCCTTGGCCACAATGAAAACAGTTCTCGCTCACCTCCCTAAATTATTGAACTACAAAATTATAACAATTTTTTTTGTTTATCGAGTTAAAAAGTTCTATTTTTGTGATAAATATCATATAAAATGCCGCAGGAACAACAGATAGCAATTGAAGAGAGGTTCGCCAGAGTTTTTAATGATAAATCATTTAAGGAAAGACTTTCTAGCGCAGATTTTGAAAAATATATTAACGGTAAAAAAAGATTGAGTTTTCAGAAACACGATACTATTTTCGAGGATGGGGAAACGCCAAAAGGTGTGTTCGTACTTGAAAAAGGAGCCGCTAAACTTTCAAAATCAGGAGCATTCGGGAAAGATCAGATTTTAAGATTTATCAAAGAGGGGGATATTATCGGCTATCGTTCTTTGCTTTGCGGGGAAAACTTCCAGGCCAAAGCAGAAGCCATGACAGACATTGAGTGTGTTTTCTTACCAGCAGATATCTTTATGTATCTTCTGGAAGTAGATCCACAACTGTCTTTCGTAATGCTTCAGAAAATTTCTTACGAATTAGGAGAATCTTCCAACACCATTACGTTCCTTGCCCAGAAAACGGTAAGAGAAAGGCTGGCTGAAATATTGCTGCTTTTAGAACAGAAATTTGGAGTAGATCCGGAAGGTTTTATCAAGATCTCATTGACGAGAGAAGAAATTGCCAACATTATTGGTACTGCTACTGAAAGTGCCATCCGTCTTATCTCAGAATTCAAACAGGATAATCTGATAGAAGTGGACGGGCGAAACATCAAAATTCTGAATCACGATAAACTCATGAAACTCGGTCACGTAGTTTTATAAAAATCATAAAAACTTAAGTCGGCTAAATGGCCGACTTTTTAACTTTTAAAAAATAGATAAATTATGTCTGTTCATTCTGAAATTAAAAAAGTTACGACTGAAACCTTGCGTAAAATGAAATTCGACAAGGAAAAAATAACAATGCTTACAGCCTATGATTTTACCACGGCAAAGATGGTAGATGCAGGAGGAGTAGATGCTATTTTGATTGGAGACTCTGCAGCGAATGTAATGGCTGGTTTTGAAACTACATTACCAATTACATTAGACCAAATGATCTACCATGCTCAAAGTGTGGTAAGAGGAACTGACAGAGCCTTAGTGGTGGCAGATTTACCATTCGGAACATATCAGAGTAATCCTGAAAAAGCATTAGAGTCTGCGGTAAGAATGATGAAAGAAGGAGGAGCTCATGCTGTGAAGATTGAAGGAGGAAAAGAGATTTCAAAATCTATAAAAAAAATCATCAATGCCGGAATTCCTGTAATGGGACATTTAGGATTAACGCCACAGTCTATTTATAAATTCGGGACCTATAAAGTAAGAGCAAAAGAAGAGGCAGAAGCTGAAAAACTGATTGCTGATGCACAGCTTTTGGAAGAATTAGGATGTTTTTCTGTTGTATTGGAAAAAATTCCTGCCGAATTAGCTAAAAAAGTTACTGAAAGTATCTCTATTCCTACCATTGGAATTGGTGCCGGAGCGGACTGTGATGGCCAGGTATTAGTGTATCATGATATGGTGGGAATGAACAAAGGTTTCAGCCCAAAATTTTTAAGAAGATATCTTGATCTTTACACGGAAATTACCGGAGCTGTTTCTCAATATGTAAAAGATGTAAAAAATGTAGACTTCCCTAATCAAAACGAAAGCTACTAATTCATGCAGAATCAACAACAATCTATCCAGGGGATTTTATCTATTGCAGCGTTAATATGTCTTGCTGTAGGCTGGTTCAATTTATTTTCTCCCGAAATCAATCATTTGCTTTCCAGAAAAGTATTCTATATCCTGATAGGAGCAAGTTTCTTTATTCAGGCCCCCATGCTGACCAATAAAAACTTTATGTATGCTATGTACGCAGCAGCTGCAGTTTGTGTGGTTGGAGCTTTATTACCAGAAAGTTCAATGATTGCCGGGCTTAAAACAATTGGTCTTTTAGCAGGGATCATTCTTTCAATGTCAAATAGAAACAGAAATAGATAAACTGAATGAAGGAGCAGATTGTATATGAAGACAACCATCTTCTGGTAGTGAATAAAAAAGTCGGGCAGCTTGTACAGGGTGATAAAACCGGTGATGAATCATTATTGGAATCTATCAAGAATTATATAAAAATAAGAGATGCTAAGCCGGGAAATGTTTTTCTCGGCTTGGTTCATCGTATAGATCGCCCTACTTCCGGGTTGGTTATTTATGCTAAAACCTCAAAAGCACTTTCCCGTCTCACTCAGATGGTGAAAAACCGGGAGGTTAAAAAGACCTATTGGGCAGTAGTGGGAAAAGAGTTAATTCCACAAAGCCAAAGGCTTGTTCATTATTTAAAGAAGAACGAAAAAAATAATAAGGCCATTGTTTTTCCAAAAGCCACTGAAGGGGCTAAAGAAGCAATTCTGACTTATCATGTTATCAAAACTTTGGATAATTATTTACTCCTTGAAATAGATCTTGAAACCGGAAGACATCATCAAATCAGAGCTCAACTGTCTAAAACAGGTGTTCCGATTAAAGGTGACTTAAAATATGGTTCTCCACGTTCCAATCCTGATGGAGGAATTAATCTTCATGCCAGAAAGCTGGAGTTCATTCATCCTGTAACCAAAGAGAAAATTGAAATTGCAGCTCCCGTTCCTCAGAATGATACAATTTGGAGAGCTTGCGAAGAATAAAACAAGAAAATCCCGCTGTTAAGCGGGATTTTTTTGTTTCAGACAATTTAATTTTGCCCATTCTCAAAAAATAACTAACTTCGTCCCACACTTTAGGGGTGTCTGTTTATACAGACTGAGACTTTACCCTTTGAACCTGATCTGGATCATACCAGCGTAGGGAAAAGTAGATGACTTTTGCTGTACATTCTATTGTACAATAATAGCCATTCCTAAAGTATATTTAAATCATTAGGAATGGAACTTATAATCAACCACACCCGAAAAACATTTGATATACTTCCTGAAAACCTGGAAGCATTATTGGCTATGGAATTACCCGGAAAAAAGAAAGGTATTGCCGTAGCGCTCAACAACCGTATTATTCCGCTGTCTGCCTGGGCGGAAACTCCTCTTAACAACCTTGATTCGATTTTAATCATTACTGCCACTCAGGGCGGATAATTCTCATACTTAATACCAATATTATGGCTCATTCAATTACATGTTCGCCATTTCCGAACTCAAAGAAAATTTATGTTGAAGGAAAAATTCATCCTATCAGCGTAGCAATGCGTGAAATACAGCTTAGCCCTACCAAGCTGAGCAACGGAAATTTTGAAGAAAATGCTCCGGTAACCATTTATGATACTTCCGGTCCTTATACCGATGAAAATGCAATGATTGATATTCAAAAGGGGCTTCCAAGGATAAGGGAACAATGGATTCTGAACAGAGGAGATGTTACTATTTTGGACGGAATCACCTCAGAATACGGAAAAGCCCGCCTTGCAGATCCTAAACTTGATGAATTACGCTTTTCCTACGATCATAAACCTAAGGTTGCTAAGGAAGGAAAAGAACTTACTCAACTTTATTATGCAAAACAGGGTATCATCACTCCTGAAATGGAATATGTTGCCATCAGAGAGAATCAGAGAATAGAACAACTTGAAAAGGTTCCGAAAGAAATGGCCTGCCAGCATATTGGAAACAGCTTTGGCGCCAATACTCCTAAAAGTAAAATCACTCCTGAGTTT
Organism: Chryseobacterium bernardetii; assembly: GCF_003815975.1. NCBI lineage: Bacteria > Pseudomonadati > Bacteroidota > Flavobacteriia > Flavobacteriales > Weeksellaceae > Chryseobacterium > Chryseobacterium bernardetii. The sequence goes on along the minus strand of NZ_CP033932.1, from coordinate 914,678 downwards.
GTAAGAGATGAAATTGCTGCAGGAAGAGCTATTATTCCAAATAACATTAATCACCCTGAGAGTGAACCAATGATTATTGGGCGAAACTTTTTGGTAAAAATCAATGCCAATATCGGGAACAGTGCTGTTTCTTCAAGTATTGATGAAGAAGTGGAGAAAGCCGTTTGGGCTTGCCGATGGGGAGCTGATACCATTATGGATCTTTCCACCGGGAAAAATATCCATGAGACAAGAGAATGGATCATCAGGAACAGCCCGGTTCCAATCGGTACAGTTCCCATTTATCAGGCACTTGAAAAAGTAAAAGGAGTACCGGAAGACTTAACATGGGAAGTATTTAAAGATACTTTGATTGAACAGGCAGAGCAGGGAGTATCTTACTTTACCATTCATGCCGGAGTCCTATTGAGATACATTCACTTAACAGCAAGCAGAGTAACGGGAATTGTATCCAGAGGAGGCTCTATTATGGCAAAATGGTGCCTTTATCATCATAAGGAAAATTTCCTGTATACTCATTTTGAGGAGATTTGTGAGATCATGAAGAAGTATGATGTAGCTTTCTCTTTAGGAGATGGCTTGCGTCCGGGGTCTATTGCTGATGCCAATGATGCCGCCCAGTTTGCAGAACTGGAAACATTAGGTGAATTGACAAAAATTGCCTGGAAACATAATGTACAGGTAATGATTGAAGGTCCGGGACATGTTCCGATGCACATGATTAAAGAAAACATGGAAAAGCAATTGGAAGTATGTGATGAAGCTCCTTTCTATACCTTAGGCCCATTAACCACAGATATTGCACCAGGTTATGACCACATTACTTCAGGAATCGGGGCGGCTATGATCGGATGGTTCGGATGTGCGATGCTCTGTTATGTGACTCCGAAAGAGCATTTAGGTCTTCCAAATAAAGAAGATGTAAAAGTGGGGGTAATTACCTATAAGTTAGCAGCTCATGCTGCAGATTTGGCAAAAGGACATCCGGGAGCACAATACAGAGATAACGCATTAAGTAAAGCAAGATTTGAATTCAGATGGGAAGATCAGTTCAATCTTTCGCTAGATCCGGATACAGCAAGGGCTTACCATGATGAAACGCTCCCTGCAGATGGAGCTAAAATTGCCCATTTCTGTTCTATGTGCGGACCCAAATTCTGTTCAATGAAGATCACGCAGGAAATTCGTGAATCTGCAGAGCAGGGAATGTTTGATAAGTCCCAGGAATTTATTGAAAAAGGAAAGGAAATTTATATATGATTCTCGTCATCACTCCTGAAACCATAGCTCCAAACGAGTCTGAGATCATTAACCAGATGTTCCACGATGGGCTGGATTTACTTCATATTAGAAAACCATGGATCGGCCAGGAAGAAATGAATGATTTTATCAGCGGTATTAATGAACAATTTCATAGGCAATTGGTTCTGCATAATCATTATGACCTTGGAACAGACTACGGAATTTCCAGATTTCACTTTAGAGAAGAAGATAGGAAAGAGGGAAAATATAAACCTTTTATGAATGGTGGCAAAATTTCAACCTCTGTTCATGAAATCACCACCTATAATGCTTTGGGAAAAGAATGGGAATATGCTTTCATAAGCCCATTTTTTCCAAGTATTTCCAAAAAAGGATATGGAATTGAATCAACAGTGATAGAAAGTTTGAAGGAAAAGAATAATCCGCATGTAAAGCTGGTTGCCTTAGGAGGGATTTATTCCGGCAATATTCAGGAAGTATCTGAGCTTGGAGTAGATGATGTGGCTTTGTTAGGAGCAATTTGGGAGAGTGATGAACCTTTAAATATGTTTAGAAAATGCAGGAAGAACGTCCCTTTGTAGTCAGCATTGCCGGCTTTGATCCAAGTGGTGGAGCAGGTTTATTATCGGATATTAAAACATTGGAGCAGGTAAAAGTAATGGGGTTGGGAGTATGTACAGCGCTTACCCTGCAAACAGATTCCCAATGTCTTAGCCTGGAATGGCGGTCAATAGAAGAAATCACCAAAGGAATTAATGTTTTAATGAGCCATTATCCTGTATCTGTTGTAAAGATTGGAATTGTAAAGGATGCTGAATTTTTAGGTGAAATCATTAAGGCTGTCAAGATTTGCAATTCCGATGCTAAAATAGTCTGGGATCCTGTTTTAAAGAGTACCTCCGAATTTGCTTTTTTCAATCTGGAAACACTTCCGGTGCTGAAAAATATACTGGATAACATCAGTTTAATCACGCCCAACTATAATGAATATAAGGTTTTAAAAGAGAATAATCTTTTGTCTGAAGAAAACCCATGTTCCGTTCTTATTAAAGGAGGACATCGGGGAGATTGTTTAGGAATGGATGTTTTGGTTGAAGGCGGAAAAGAAGTTCTTTTGCTGCCAGCTGGAGGTGATTTTGTCTATTATCCAAAGCACGGTTCAGGATGCGTTTTATCCTCAGCCATTGCAGGGGAACTCGCAAAAGGCAAAAGCCTGGAAATGGCCTGCAGAAAAGCGAAATTATATATCGAACAATTTTTAAAAAGTAACCCCTCTTTATTGGGAACACATTCATAATCCATATGGAAAAATTACAATATATCTCACAGGGAAATACAAGGCAGGAACAGGAATATAATATCCGTAAAGCCTTAGATAATGGGATAAAATGGGTGCAGATCCGATGGAAAAATGCGCCTGAAAATGAGTTAATAAACCTTTGTGAAACTTCAAAGCAGCTTTGTTCAGAATATCAGTCACTTTGTATTATTAATGACCATGTTCAATTAGCGAAGACAATAGATGCAGATGGGGTTCATTTAGGACTCAGTGACGGTTCCATTGAAGAAGCAAGAATCATTTTGGGAGACAATAAAATGATCGGCGGAACGGCTAATACGATTTCGGATGTTATTCAAAGAATGAACGAATCATGTGATTATATTGGTTTGGGACCATTAAGATTTACTTCTACAAAAGAAAAACTCAGCCCTGTTCTTGGTTTTGAAGGGTATCAGGAAATCATAGATCAGCTCCGTGGAAAATCAATGGTGATTCCTAAAATATTTGCCATTGGAGGAGTCAGTCTTGATGATATTCAGCATTTACAGCAGATCGGAATTTATGGGGTTGCAGTTTCCGGGCAGATTACCAGCCAGCCGGCCATCATTAATGAATTTAAAAAAGCAATGATATATGCATAATCAAAAATTAATAATAGCAGACAGAACTTTTGAATCGAGATTGTTTTTAGGAACAGGAAAATTCGGAAGCCTTGAAGATATGGCAGCCTCTGTTGTTGCTTCAGAATCTAATATGGTCACTATGGCCTTAAAGAGAATTGATGCTCAGTCAGCCGAAGATGATCTGTTAGACTCATTAAAAAGAACCCATGTCCATCTTTTACCCAATACTTCGGGAGCAAGAACGGCTAAAGAAGCGGTTTTAGCAGCACAATTAGCCAGAGAAGCTTTAGAAACCAACTGGGTGAAACTGGAAATTCATCCGGATCCTAAATATTTATTGCCGGATCCTATTGAAACCTTATATGCAACTGAAGAATTGGCTAAACTAGGTTTCATAGTGATGCCTTATATTCATGCCGATCCTGTTTTATGCAAACGTCTTGAAGATGCAGGAACAGCCGTTGTAATGCCTTTAGGCGCACCTATTGGAACGAATAAAGGATTAAGGACATTGGATTTCCTGGAAATCATCATTAGCCAAAGTAAAGTCCCTGTTGTTGTAGATGCCGGAATAGGAGCGCCGTCTGATGCTGCAAAAGCAATGGAGATAGGAGCAGATGCTGTTTTGGTTAATACTGCTATTGCCGTTGCCGGAAATCCGGTGAATATGGCAGTTGCTTTTAAAGAAGGGGTAATTGCCGGAAGAAGAGCTTTTGAATCCGGATTGGGAGCTATAGCTAATCATGCCGAGGCATCAAGTCCATTAACGTCATTTTTATTTGAATAAAACGAGAACAATGAATAGTTTTAAGGAGGTTTTCGAACAATACCAATGGGATGAAATAAAAACCAGACTTGAAAAAGTAACTCTATCCGATGTTCGGAACAGTCTTCAGAAAAAAAACAGAACACTCGATGATTTTCTGAACCTGCTTTCACCCGCAGCGTCGCAGGAGCTGGAATTGATGGCAACAATGACAAGAGCCCTTACTCAGAAACGTTTTGGGAAGACGATCCAACTGTATGCTCCATTGTACCTGAGTAATGAATGCCAGAATATCTGCACCTATTGTGGGTTCAGTTTGGATAACAAACTTAAAAGAAAAACACTTACTGATTCAGAACTGATAACCGAAAGTTCAGTTTTGAAATCAATGGGAGTGAGTCATGTTCTTTTGGTGAGTGGAGAAGCTCATAGAATCGTAGGGGTTCCTTACTTTCAAAATGCTGTTCGTCTGCTGAAACCTCATTTCTCCAATATTTCTATTGAAGTACAGCCTTTAGAAGAGGAAGAATACAGGATTCTTCATGAAGAAGGAGTACATTCTGTATTGGTATATCAGGAAACTTATCATCAGGAGGTGTATAAAGAATATCATCCGAAAGGTAAAAAATCCAATTTCCATTTTCGTTTAGATACCCCTGACAGAATTGGCCGGGCCGGAATTCATAAAATGGGACTGGGTGTTTTGCTTGGACTGGAGGATTGGCGTGTAGACAGTTTTTTCAATGCTTTGCACATCAATTATCTTCAGAAACAATACTGGAGAAGTAAGTTTTCTGTTTCTTTTCCAAGGCTCAGACCCGCTGAAGGTATTATTGAGCCTAACTTTATTATGGAAGATAAAGATCTTCTTCAGCTCATTTGTGCCTATAGAATCTGGAATGAAGACCTTGAAATTTCCATTTCTACCAGAGAAAATGAAGTTTTCAGGAATAATATTGTATCTCTGGGGGCAACAGCAATGAGTGCAGGTTCAAAAACCAATCCGGGAGGATATGCAGTAGATAAAGAATCTCTGGAACAGTTTGAAACCAGTGATGAACGAAGTATGGAAGAGATTAAAACCATGATTAAAAAATCAGGGTATGATCCTGTGATGAAAGACTGGGATTCTGTGTATAGTGGATTTTAATTTTCAATTTTTAGAATCCTTAATGGTTTAAAATAATATAGCTTAAATGCATCAGGAGGATATTTTTAAAAGATACAGCCGTCAGATTTTTATTGAAGAAATAGGACTGGAAGGACAAAGAAAGATAATGGCTTCAAAAGTTCTTGTTATAGGAGCTGGCGGTCTGGGAAGCCCTGTGATTCAATACCTGGCTGCTGCAGGGGTCGGAACCATAGGTATTGCAGATTTTGATCGGGTAGAAATTCACAATCTTAACCGACAGATTATTCACACTGAAAATGAAGTAGGAGTATTGAAGATCAGGAGTGCTGAAAAATTTGTCAGCAATCTTAATCATCATGTGAAAGTAATGGGTATTGAGCAAAAGATTGATGGTTCTAATATCCCGGAGATACTTTCTCAATATGATTTTATTGTAGATGGTTCCGATAATTTCTCAACAAGATATCTTGTGAATGACACCTGTGTTACATTAAATAAAACGCTGATATACGGAAGTATCTTAGGGTTTTCCGGGCAAGTAGCTGTATTCAATCATCAGGGAAGCAAAAATCTACGGGATATATTTCCCGAACCTCCTTATGATGAAGAAATGCCGGATTGTGATAGCCTTGGTGTTCTGGGAGCGCTCCCAGGAATTGTAGGAAGTATGATGGCTCTTCAGACCTTGAAACTGATTACAGGTCTTCCTGTAAATCTTAATCAGTTAACCTTAATTGATACCATGAACTGGAGATTCCAATCCTTAGATTTTTAAAATGGATTAGATTTTTGTTTCTCGAAGGTCATGCCGTTTCACAGATCTGGTGGAGAATTTAAATGATGATGAAGGTGGAATATGCGTTATCAGTTAAATCAATGTGAAATATTTTATCACTTAAAATCAAAAGAAATAAAAATGAGGCAGTAATCATATCACTGCCTCATTTTTGGTTATTAATCATTTACGTCTATTGTTGTCCTTGCTGCATAACGCCACCATTATCCTCTTTCTTGGTTTGGTTCAGGATATTTGGATCCTCTTTTGCCAATTTGTTCCTGGTTGGGATTTTATAATTGATGGAAATTCCGAAGTTTCTTGAATCGTATTTCGTTCTAAGCATTACATTTTCTCCTGATGGTGGATTGGAGCGTACCTGCATGATCTGGCCATTGAAAATGTCATTCGCAAAAACCGAAACCGTAAGGCGATTGTTCATAAACTTTTTCGTCAGGGTAATATCTAAGTTATTGCTGAATGGTTTCTCTGCAGTAAAGTAAAAATACCCTGCTTTTGGCGTCAGGTAGCTGTAATTTGCTGTCAGTTTAATATCTTTTGGAAGAATCAGCTGGGTCATCAGGTTAAGAATCCAGAATCCTTTATTGTTGAGGTTATCAATCTCATGTTTCTGATATCCTGCATAAATATACATAAAGTTCATTTTGTCAGGATTGAAGTTCGATTTCATAATCTCACCTATGGACTTGGTAAAAATCTGAAACGGAACAGGAAGTCCAATATTGAAATTATGAATTTTCATATTAGAAATATTAATCTGCTCATTGTAAAGGTTTCTACCATCTTTTCTAATAATTTGTGCCACCTGATTGCTGGCTGAGCTTACACTATATCCGATGAATGCATAATCAAAAGCAGAAATTTTCAACTCATAGTTATCAAAAATGGTAGGCTGAAGATTGGCATTACCTGTAATTTGAGTATTCGGACCTCCAAATGTGGTATTATTCGGGTTTAGGGCAGAAATACTTGGTAAGGAGATCTTTTTGTTGTAGTTCGCGGCCACATATACCTGGTTCATCAGGTTGTACTGTATACTGGCATTCGGAAAGAATTTAAACTTATCAAATGGAAGCAGATCAGCCTGAACAAGCTTTCCGTCTTTATCAAAATATCTGGTGATTCCGGAAATGTCGTAGTTTTCAAAACGTGATCCTAACGTGAAATCAAATTTTTTCAATTTAGCCTGGAATTCAAGATAAGTAGAAGCAGTCTGTCTTTGGTATTCAAGGTTTTTTAACCCTTTACTTTCCGTATCATAATCCTGTCTTTCATATAATCCTCCGGCACTCACTTTTCCTCCATCAAGAAGCTTGATGGGTTGAGAATAATCAACCTTAAAGTTAGCAATTCTCATATCAGAATTATTGCTTAACACATTTCCCAGAGTTGTTGTTGGAAGACGCTGTTCAGGCAGAGTAGAAGTTTTTTCAAAAGTTTTGTCAAAGAATATATTATCCTGTCCAAACTTAGTGTAGGCCTTTGTATAACCCAACTGGAAATCTAATTTCTGAGATTTATCAGAGAAGCGTTTCTGATAGGTAACCACAGCTTCCTGCCTTACTGTATTGGTTCTTGCAGCATCTGAAGATCCGAAAGTATAATCTCTGATATAAACTTTATTAGGTGAATTCTCATCGTAGGTTCTGTCACCTTTACCATCACTTAAAGTATAATTATCATTGTTATTGTGATAAATATCATAGTTCAGCAACAATCTGTCCTGCCCAAGGTCAAAAGTTATTCCTGTCTTAGCAAAATAAGTACGGGCAAATCTATCCGTATTACCGTTCAATAAATCATCCTGTTGTGTATTCATCATACTTTCACGATAATTTTGTCCTACATTAAGCTGCCATCCGAAATATTTATTTCTGGCATTTAAATTCAAAGAGTTTGTAGTTCTGCTTCTGTATTTGTCGTAATTGGTGAAAGTGTAATTTCCGGAATATGTTGCGCTTAAGTACTTATTGGCATTTTTATTCGTAATAATATTCATAACTGCACCTCCTGATGTAGCAGGAAATTCTGCTCCGGGCTGTGTAACAACTTCAATTCTCTCTACAGAGTTGGCCGGCATACTTTCAAGAAAAGAATTCAATTCATTGGAGGTAATGTTTAAAGGCCTTCCGTTAAGGTAAACGTCAAGCATTTTTCCTTGGTACATCATCCCTGCAATGTCTGTGGCAACAAGCCCGGGTAGCTTTTTGATTCCTTCTAAGACATTCCCGTTATTAAGCTGAGGTTGCTCAGAAAAATCAAAAATGGTACGGTCTGCTTTTTGTTCAACGGCTTTTTTAGTTTTAGTGATAACAATGCCGTCGATTTGTTTTTCTTTAGCCGTATTATTTCCTTTTTCCTGTGAAAAGGCAAGTGCTGAACTTATTAATGATAAGGCAAATAGAGTTTTCTTCATAATGTTTTTACTACTATCTGGTTAGACGCTAAAAAAGAAACTTTGTTACAGCACCCAAAAGATTTTATCATTTCAAAGATGAAAACTCTACGAAATCATATTCCGCTGAATAAGTAAAAAGTTGTCTTAATACCGCGGCATGACCATTTCCGGTAATGATAAGGATTCTGTCTTCCGCAGTGTGAGGAATATTCTGGATATTACGGAACATTCTTAGATTTCGGTCATACCAATACAATGCAAGCATATCTGCACCATCATGGGCTCTTAGCTTAAAATCTCCGCTCAGGTAGGCTCCATAGCCGTAAAGATGACTTTCCTTACTGTTCATATACTGAAATGTTTTAAGCAGTGAAGAGAAGTTCTTGCGATCAGAATTTTTAAAGAAGGTAACAAATTGCTGGGCAACCGGGTCTTCACTTTTAAAATCGTAATCCTGCGAGATTTTTTTGAAAAACAGAGAATCTGTTTTACCAAATCTTTCCTGAAGATCTTCCCAAACAGATCCCGCATCAATACTGGAAATTTCATTAATCTTCATTTCACTGGCAATACGGATAGCCAGTTGATAACGCTCATCCCTCTGATCTCTGTATTTCCCTTTATTGTACTCTTTCAGCTTCTCATTGGCATTCCATTCCGGCCATGCCTCGATAGCAATTTTTGTTGGTTTGAATTTTTTGATGTATTCTACAAGCTCCGTCACTTCCTGAGCTGTTTTAGGAGATAGAACATCAATTTGGTCTTCCTTTTTTATTTTGATAGCATCCAGATTGGGATAATCGAAATGGAAAGACCCTACCACCAATACCTTAGTTTTAGGGTTTTTGAAATATTCTGAAGGTTGTTTTTGTGCTAAAATAAAGGTTGGAAGGGAAAGTAAGAAAATATAAATAATGGTTTTCATGGCTTTTTGTTTTTTAATGAATTATTATAATTATCGAGTTATTTTCTAAAGCAAAGGTATTGGTGGGAGATCTCTCTCAAAATAGCCTTTAGATAAAGCGGATTATTTACCCTTTGAATTTATTTTCATCGATAAAATTGCCGGGTTTATCGAAAACAGGGTGCTGGATACGCCGGAAAAATTATTTTTGTGTTATGAAACAAAGACAACTGATTTTCCTCCATATTTTTTACTGGACCATGTTTTTGGTAGGAACTATTATTGTTCCTTATTTTGTCTATGATACACAACATATTGAGTTTAAATTCACTTATCTGCTGACCAGCTTAATTTGCTTTTACTTTAACTTTTTCATTATTGTACCCCGATTTTTTGATATTAACAAACTTTATAAAACCATTGTAGGTTTTTCTATAAGCGTTACCTGCTTTGTGGTGATACGATATTTTACAGATGAGGTCTTGCTGCCTTATTTTGGAGGAGTAAGTAACTATCCTGAAGGAACTAATTTTGGATATTATTTTTTTGATAATATTTACAACAGTGTAACGTCTATTTTCATCAGTACGGTTTTCTGTTTGTTTAAAATATACTCCTCGCTCGATGCAGAAAGACTCCGGTTGGTGGAAGAAAAGAAAAATGCAGAATTGAAGGCTTTAAAAACCCAGATTAATCCGCATTTTATCTTTAACACTTTAAACAATATTTACTCACTGGTTTATCAGAAATCGGAAAAAGCATTGCCAGCCATTGAAGAACTTGGACAATTGCTGAGATACAGTGCAAAAGACCTCGAAGGAGACTTCATTTCTTTGGATAAGGAGATAGGATATATTGACAGCCTGATCGAGCTGGAAAAATTGAGACTCAGAAATCCGGAACTTATTCTTGTAGAAAAAAATATTGAACATCCTTATTTGAATATTTCACCAATGCTTTTGGTTCCATTTGTTGAAAATGCTTTTAAACATGGAGATCTTCGTGGTAAAGGATTTGAACTTAAAGTTTCTGACCGGGATAAAGTATTGCATTTTTATCTTTTAAACTTTAAAAAAAATAAGATGAAAGATCCCGTTTCCGGAATTGGCATTCAGAATGTAAAAAAAAGACTGGAAATATTATATCCAAAGCATGATTTGAATATCAAAGATTCCGAAACAGAATTTGTTGTAGATTTAAAAATTGATTTGCGGGATGAATAAAATAAAATGTATCATTGTTGATGACGAACCTCTGGCCATTTCACTTCTGGAACAGTATGTACAGAAAATTCCTTTTCTTGAGCTGGTTTTTTCCACAGAAAATCCTATTGAAGCATTAGAATATATTCAAAATAATAATTCAGATCTTATCTTTCTGGATATCCAGATGCCGGAACTTACAGGAATTAATTTCATGAAGATTGTAGGAGCCAAACAAAAGTTTATTTTAACAACAGCTTATTCAGAATATGCATTGGAAGGGTATGAACATAATATTGTTGATTATCTTCTGAAGCCAGTGTCTTTTGAAAGGTTTCTGAAAAGTGCTATAAAGGCTCAGGAACGGTTTTCTTTTCAGGAAGAAGAGGCCTGTTTTTTCGTTAAATCATCAGGGCAGCAGCATCGTATCAATTTTAATGAAATCCTTTATATTGAAAGTATTAAAGATTATGTGAATATCCGGACTGTCGGAGAAGAATATATTGTTCTGGATACTCTTAAATCTTTAGAAAACCAACTGCCTACTAAGTTTGTAAGAATTCATAAGTCTTTTATCATTAATCTGGATAAAATCAAAAGTATTGGAGCGAAAAAGCTGAAGGTATCAGAACATGAAATTCCGATAGGAGACAGTTATAGATCTAATCTGCTAGGGAGATTAAAATAGAATAGGGGGGAGTTTTAAAGTCTATAAGGTTTTGAAGTATACAGCCAGCAGAATCTGCGTATGGCTTTATGAATAAATATGATATGACTATTATACCATAGTAGAGACAAAAAAGACGGCTTCAATTGAAGCCGTCTTTTATCATTAATCGATCTAACAATTAATTCTTATTTCTCTTGTTGTTTAATCAGGTTTAGAGCAGAACCGGCCTTGAACCAATCAATCTGCTGATCATTGTAAGTGTGGTTCGCCATGATGATGTCTTTAGTTCCGTCTTTGTGGATAAATTCTAAAGTAAATTGTTTTCCCGGGGCAAACTGGTCAAGATCTAAGAAGTTAACGGTGTCATCTTCCTGAATTTTGTCATAATCTGCCTCATTGGCAAAAGTTAACGCAAGCATACCTTGTTTCTTAAGGTTGGTTTCGTGAATTCTCGCAAATGACTTTACCAATACCGCTTTTACACCAAGGTGTCTAGGTTCCATGGCGGCATGTTCTCTTGATGAACCTTCACCATAGTTCTGATCTCCTACAACAATTGTTGGTACTCCTGCAGCTTTATAAGCTCTCTGTACGGCAGGAACTTCTCCATATTCACCCGTTAATTCATTTTTAACGCGGTTGGTTTCCATATTGTAAGCGTTCACAGCTCCAATCAACATATTGTTAGAAATATTGTCTAAGTGACCTCTGTATTTTAACCATGGCCCAGCCATAGAAATGTGGTCAGTAGTACATTTTCCGAACGCTTTGATCAATACTTTTGCTCCTGTAATGTTTTTGCCGTCCCAAGCCGGGAATTCCTCTAATAACTGAAGTCTGTCTGAAGTAGGACTTACATTAACAACTACTCTGGAACCATCTTCAGAAGGTGCCTGATATCCGTTATCATCTACAGCAAATCCTTTTGCAGGAAGTTCGTAACCTTTAGGCTCATCAAGTTTTACCTGCTCACCGGATTCGTTTGTTAAAGTATCTGTAATAGGGTTGAAATCTAATCTACCAGAGATTGCCACAGCAGCTACCATTTCAGGAGACGCTACGAATGCATGGGTATTGGGGTTACCGTCAGCTCTTTTTGCAAAGTTTCTGTTGAATGAGTGGATAATAGAGTTTTTTTCTCCTTTTTCAGCCCCTTCTCTGTCCCATTGTCCAATACAAGGTCCGCAAGCGTTAGTAAAGATTCTTGCGTTTTCAAATTTTCTGAATGAATTTAAGAAACCATCTCTTTCGGCTGTAAATTTAACCTGCTCAGAACCAGGATTAATCCCTAAAATAGCTTTAGGCTTAACACCTTTCGATACTGCATCTTCTACAATGGAAGCTGCTCTTGACAGATCTTCATAAGAAGAATTGGTACAAGAACCGATAAGTGCCCACTCAACTTCTAATGGCCATCCGTTTGCTTCAGCTTTAGCTCTGAATTCAGCAACTGGAGTTGCCAGGTCCGGAGTGAAAGGCCCGTTTAAGTGTGGAGTTAGTTCAGAAAGGTTAATTTCTATTAGTTGGTCGAAATATTGTTCAGGGTTGGCGTATACCTCAGCATCGCCTGTTAAGTGTTCTGCAATTTTATCCGCTGCATCTACTACATCCTGTCTTCCGGTAGCCGCAAGATATCTTCTCATAGAATCATCATACCCGAAAGTAGAAGTAGTAGCTCCAATTTCAGCACCCATGTTACAGATAGTTCCTTTACCTGTTGCTGAAAGAGATTCTGCTCCTTCACCGAAGTATTCTACAATACATCCCGTACCTCCTTTTACAGTAAGGATTCCTGCTACTTTTAATATAACATCTTTTGCAGAGGTCCATCCGTTCATTTTACCGGTTAATTTTACCCCGATAAGTTTAGGCATTTTAAGTTCCCATGCCATTCCTGCCATTACATCTACCGCATCTGCACCCCCTACACCAATGGCAACCATTCCTAGCCCACCAGCGTTTACAGTGTGTGAGTCGGTTCCAATCATCATTCCTCCAGGGAAAGCATAGTTTTCCAGTACAACCTGGTGAATGATCCCAGCTCCCGGCTTCCAGAATCCAATTCCGTATTTGTCACATACAGAACTTAAGAAGTTGAATACCTCAGAGTTTTTGTTGATTCCTTCCTGTAAGTCTTTATCAGCACCTACTTTCGCCTGGATCAGGTGATCCGCATGAGCTGTTGAAGGTACAGCTACTTTAGCTTTCCCAGCCTGCATGAACTGTAAAAGGGCCATTTGCGCTGTTGCATCCTGCATAGCCACTCTATCCGGTGCAAAATCTACATAAGAGTTTCCTCTTTCATATGCCTGTGTAGCATTTCCTTCCCAAAGGTGGGTGTAAAGAATTTTTTCCGAAAGGGTAAGAGGTTTTCCCACTATTTGTCTTGCCGCAGCAATTCTTTCTGGGTAACGCTCATACACTTTTTTGATCATATCAATATCAAAAGTCATATCGTATTTAGTTTTGTTCTTATTCCATTAAAAGTTCCCTTCTCTTATATGGGAGAAAGAAAATTGATTTTTTATATATCAAAAAACGTTCCTGTAATCCATAAACAGGGCGATTTTGATTCTAAAACCAAGAGATTTTATAACTTTCAATTTAAGAAAAAATAGATTCTATTTTCTCGATTTTCTTGGAAAAAAATCGTATTTAACTTAAAATAGAACGATTCTAAACAAAAAAATGAAAGATTTTAAATCCCAAAGGACTAAAATCTTTCATTTATATGATTTTCAATGGCCTTATGGCCTATTTATCAATTCTGTTAGTGAACACTTGTGCTTGTTAGTTCCTTGATAGAAGGTACAAATGTGGTCAGGTCAATACCTTCAACCGCTGTTTTATATTCTTCAATGCTTGGAATTCTTCCCATAATAGCAGAAAGAACAACAACCGGAGTGGAAGCCAACAGAGATTCACCTTTTTTACGTTCAGAATCTTCTACTACTCTTCCCTGGAACAGACGTGTTGAAGTAGCTAAAACAGTATCTCCTTTTGCTGCTTTTTCCTGGTTACCCATACAAAGGTTACATCCGGGACGCTCAAGGTACATTACATTTTCGTATTGTGTACGAGCTTCACCTTTTGGAGCATTGTCATTGAACTCGAAACCTGAATATTTTTCCAGTAATTCCCAGTCTCCTTCAGCTTTTAGCTCGTCAATGATATTGTAAGTAGGAGCCGCTACAACCAATGGAGCGCTAAATTCTACTTTACCATTTTGTTTTTCAAGATTTCTCAACATTTGAGAAACAATCTTAAGGTCTCCTTTGTGAACCATACAAGATCCTACGAAACCAAGATCCACTTTTTTCTCACCACCATAGTAAGAAAGGTCTCTGATGGTATCGTGAGTATATCTTTTGGAAACATCTTCGTTGTTTACATCCGGGTCAGCAATCATAGGCTCTACAATTACATCAAGGTCTACAACAACTTCAGCGTAATATTTAGCATTAGCATCTGGAGTCAGCGCTGGCTTTTCACCTGATCTGATTTCCTCAATTCTCTTATTCGCCTTGTCAATTAATCCCTGAAGAACTTTGTTGTGGTTGTCCATTCCTTTATCAATCATGATCTGGATTCTGCCTTTAGCAATTTCCAGTGATTCAATTAGGGTGCTGTCTTCGGAAATGTTGATCGATGCTTTAGCCTTCATTTCAGCAGTCCAGTCTGTAAAGGTGAATGCCTGGTCAGCAGGAAGTGTTCCGATGTGAACCTCAATAATTCTTCCCTGGAATACGTTTTCTCCTCCGAATTGCTTCAACATCTGAGCCTGAGTAGCATGAACCACATCACGGAAATCCATGTGAGGCTTCATCTCGCCCTTGAAAGTTACTTTTACAGATTCCGGGATTGGCATTGAAGCTTCACCGGTAGCTAATGCAAGAGCAACCGTTCCGGAGTCAGCTCCGAAAGCAACACCTTTAGACATTCTCGTGTGAGAGTCACCGCCAATGATGATCGCCCATTCGTCTACAGTGATATCGTTAAGAACTTTGTGAATAACGTCAGTCATTGAATGGTATTCACCTTTCGGGTCACGTGCTGTGATCAAGCCGAAATCGTTCATGAATTTCATTAGCTTAGGAATGTTTGCCTGAGCTTTTTTATCCCAAACTGAAGCGGTGTGACATCCTGACTGATATGCGCCGTCAACCGTTGGAGAAATTACAGTGGCTGCCATAGATTCAAGCTCCTGGGCAGTCATTAGGCCTGTTGTGTCCTGTGAGCCAACAATGTTAACTTTTACACGTACATCAGAACCTGCGTGTAATACTTTTCCTGGTGTTGTTCCCACAGCGTTTCTGTTGAAGATTTTTTCCACAGCTGTAAGACCTTGTCCTTCGTGAGAAATTTCTTTTGATGGAGCAAAAACAACAGGAGCCTCAACACCTAGCGTCTGAGCTGCAAATGTCTGTAGTTTCTTACCAAATACGATTGCGTAAGATCCTCCAGCCTTGATGAATTCCATCTTTTGAGGAGTGAAAGACTTCGAAAGGTCGATAAGTTCCTGATCTCCGTTATATAATTTCTTTTCTTTTGTATTGATGGTTAAAACAGTTCCTGTAGCTACTGAATAAGCTTGCTCAAGGATTGGTTCTCCGTTTTCATTAAGAACAGGGTTTCCGTTTTCATCTGTTTTCTTCACCCAGTTTTTAAGGTCGATACCAATACCTCCAGTAACGTCAACCGTAGTAAGGAAGATGGGAGAAATACCGTTTGTTCCTCCTACAATCGGAGCAATATTCACGAATGGTACATAAGGGCTGGCTTGTTTTCCTGTCCATAAGGCCACGTTGTTTACCCCTGACATTCTGGATGAACCTACACCCATTGTTCCTTTTTCAGCGATAAGCATAACGCTTGCATCAGGATGTTTAGCCTGTAAAGCTTTGATCTCTTCCTGAGCTTCAGGAGTAATCATACATTTACCATGAAGTTCACGGTCTGATCTTGAGTGTGCCTGGTTACCCGGAGAAAGTAAATCTGTAGAAATGTCCCCTTCGCCAGCGATATAAGTAACTACTTTGATCTCTTCAGCTACTTCAGGAAGTTTAGTAAAGAACTCAGCTTTTGCATAGCTTTCTAAAATCTCTTTAGCAACTGCATTTCCGCTGTTATATGCTTCTTTTAAGCGGTTGGTATCCGCTTCATAAAGGAAAACCTGAGTTTTAAGAACGTCTGCTGCCTGTTGAGCAATCGCAGGATCATTACCTAATGCCAGGTCTAATAATACTTCGATGGATTTACCTCCTTTCATGTGAGATAGTAATTCGAAAGCAAAAGCCTGAGAGATTTCTTCTACTACGGATTCACCCAGAATGATCTCTTTTAAAAATTTAGCTTTTACACCAGCTGCGCTTGTAGTTCCTGGAAGGGTGTTGTAGATGAAAAATTTAAGAGAGTCAGCTCGATCTGCATTACCAGAGTCTTTGATTTGTGCGATGATTTCGCTTAGTAGTTCTGCACTGTCAATTGGCTTTGGATGAAGCCCCTGGCTTTTTCTTTCTTCAATCTCTTTAATGTAATCCTTATAAATATTCATAATAGAAGTCTTTCAATATTAAAGGTAGAATATTTCGCTGCTCTTTACTGGTCTGTATGAAATACAGATAAATGACATTTTGAGATCTCGCATATGATGCAACATTAACCGAATAAGGTCAGCATAATCTACACTCTTTTTTAAAAGTTTTTTAAATTATTAAACAATTCAAAATGTTGCCCAAAATTACGAAATTTTACGATTTTATGAGAATGAATTTATTTAGATTCTTTATAAATATGATTTTGATAATTTCTATTTTTGGCCGTAATTTTGCAGACAAATGGTGAATATGAAAAATATCCTGAATGTTTTGTGCGTTTTTATTTCGATTTTTGTTTTCTCTCAGACGAAATCTGTGAAGAAACCTGCAATAAAAAATGTTACGAAAACTACCATGAAAAAAGAGAAAAATGTGGTAGCTAAACAGAATTCTGATCTTGTAGTGATTAATAAAGATCTTCCTCTTCTTATTCCTAAAAAGAAAGGAGATAATTTCGGGTATGTGAACCAAAACGGGAAATACATCATTCAGCCGGAGTATCATATTGCCGTATTCTTTTATGAAGATTGTAATCTTCTTAATTCGCCCAATGAAAAAGTGAGGAAATATGGAACAAAAGATTATGCAACAGTAGAAAAGGATATGATTTCTTACAGAATAGATTATTCCGGGAAAAGAGTATATCAGTTTAAAGATTCTGATCTTGGAAAATGCAGGTTTGAAGAATATAAACAGCAGCTTTTCCAGGCTTATGTTTTAAATGGTTTCTACGGAATCATTGAAAAATCAAAATTCGTCAACGCTGCAGATTATCGCCAATACCAGATCTATCCGCAGTATCAGTATCTCTACATTATGGAAGGAGATAACGTTGCAGATCCGATGATTGTTGCTTCCAATAATGATAAATTCGGAGTTATTGATGTTAATAATAAAGTGATTATTCCTTTTGAATATTCCAATATTAAAAGAAACTTCAGCTGGAAGCTGGGGAAAATGTTTGAGGTGACGAAAGATGGCAAAAACTATTATTATATTGATGCAAATAACAAGACATACTAAATTATAAGTGATGATTACTGATAAATGATGATGCTTATGTTATGAGGGCTTTATTACAAACGGAGCCTCGCATCACGAATTCATCATCTCATATATTTTTTGTAATTTCGCGGCTGAAATAAAGGGGTGCTTTAAAAGGCTGAGATTATACCCAATGAACCTGGAACAGGTAATGCTGTTTAGGGACGCCAACTCTTCTAAGGGTTGAATCTGTATAATATCTTATTGATCCCCTTTTATTCATTAAATGTTAAAGATTTATAGAATGAAAGGATTATTTTTTTTAGGGCTTAGTGTAGGCTCTGTAGCCTTTATTCAGGCTCAAAACACGGATTCTCTGAAGATCAGGGAAATAGAGGCGGTTAACTTTACGAAAAGACTTCCTGTTGCTAAGGAAATTATCAATGTTCAGAAAGATTTAGACGGTAAAAATTTAGGGCAGGATCTTCCTATCCTTTTAAAAAATCAAACTTCAGTCATTTCCACTTCAGATGCCGGAAATGGTGTAGGATATACAGGTTTTAGAATCCGTGGAGTTTCCGGAACGGCTATCAATGTGATGATGAATGGTGTTCCTTATAATGATTCTGAAAGCCAGGGAACCTTTTTTGTGAACGTCCCGGATTTAACAAGTTCAGCCTCCCAGATCGTAATTCAACGGGGAGTAGGTACTTCTAATAATGGAGTGTCTGCCTTTGGGGCAAGTATCAACGTGATTTCAAAAGAGCCTGAGGAGAAATTTTATTTTAAGACTGATGATAGCTATGGTTCTTTCAATACCTATAAATATTCGGCTGAGATAGGCTCCGGAAAGTTCTGGAAAAACCGTCTGTCTGTAATGGGAAGATACACGAATATTCATTCTGATGGCTATATAGACAGAGCTTCTTCTGATCTTAATTCTTATAATTTTACAGCTTTGTTCGAAGAAGGAAAAACCAAATTGCGTTTAATGGCTTTTGGGGGAAAAGAAAAAACCTATCAGGCATGGAACGGGATTAGCAGAGAAATGTGGGAAACAAATCCAAGATTCAATATTTCCGGTGCTATTAAGGATGCCAACGGAAATATTGCAGGTTTCTACGATAACGAAACGGATAATTACAGACAGAATCATTATCAGTTGCTTTGGGAACAGAAATTCAATGACCGCTGGAATCTTGAAACGACTTTTCACTATACCAAAGGAAAAGGATATTATGAAAACTATAAGCAGGCAAGTTCTTTCTCAAAATATCACCTTCCTAACATTATTGACGGCGGACAAACCATTACAAAATCAGATTTCATCAGAAAGAAATGGCTGAATAATGATTTCTATGGAGTAGTTTCTACATTGTATGGTAAGTTTGAAAATCTTGATATAAATTTTGGAGCAGTAGCCAATCAGTACTACGGAAGACATTACGGAAATGTAACCGGAGTGTTTTATCCGCAGATCCAGGAAAGTGAATACTATAGAAACCGCTCGGTAAAGAATGAAGTTTCCGGTTTTGCTAAGGCTTTATATAGAATAGATAATCTTGAATTTTTCGGCGATTTACAGCTTAGAAGTATCAATTACAATACGAAGATTATTATGGATGGGGATGATGATGGAGCTGATCTGGATAAAAACTGGCTGTTCTTCAATCCAAAAGCAGGAGTAAATTATAAAATTACGGATGGAAAAATATTCCTGTCTTATGCTCATGCTCACAGAGAACCTAGCAGAGCAGATATCATGGCCAACAACGATGTAAAGCCTGAAAAACTTCATGATTTTGAAGCTGGTTTTGAAAAACAGTTTGGCTTTTTATCTTTAACTGCGAATATTTATTACATGTATTATGTGAATCAGTTAGTCCTGAATGGGCAGCTAAACAGTGTAGGAGCATTTATAAGAACCAATTCAGGAAAGAGCTACAGACGTGGAGTTGAAGTTGGCGCTTTGGCTAAAATTTCAAAACAATGGGAAGTTTCCGGAAACGTAACTTTAAGCCAGAACAGGAATCAGGATTTTAATATAGAGGTTGGAAATGTTCCGGTAAGCCTTGGAAATACACAGATTTCATTTTCTCCGAATACAGTTGCCAATTTAGGAGTAAAATTCAATCCAAATAAAAACTTCCAGTTTGCTTTAATGAATCAGTATGTTGGAAAGCAGTACCTGGATAATACGGAAGATAAAAATTTAGAACTTAAAGATTATTTACTCACAGACTTTAATGCACAGTATCAGTTTAAGATTGGTCATAATGATATCGCATTAAAGCTTTTGGTAAATAACCTGTTTAATAAAAAATACGTTAACAATGGCTCTGTTGCGGAAGATGGCAGCCCATTATACTTTGCACAGGCGGGAACGAACTTTATGTTTGGAATCAGTTGGAAAATTCAATAGATTGAAATAAAGTAGCAGCTGTAAATAAGCGAATTGCAAATTTATCCTGGAATAGATCCGGGATCATGAATAGCGAACCTGTTTTGCTATGGAATACTCAAAAGGCTGCTTCAGCAGTCTTTTTTTATATGCGTTAAATATCTTCAAAAAGTCATGAAAAAGTTATAAATTTGCCACCAAATGAATATTTCAGCATACATTTTAGAATATTTAAAACAATATGGAACTGTCACGGTTCCAGGCTTTGGGGTGTTTTCTCTGAAAAATTCTAAAGCGGTTATCAATTCCGAAAACGGAAGCATCCTGCCTCCTGCCAGCCAGATTGAATTTACAATTGACTATGAAGTGCAGGCTGAAGATCTTACTGTTTTTATCGCTAAAGAAAAGCAGATGTCTGTAGAAGCTTCCAGAAGTGACCTGAAAATACAGACTGATTTTTGGAAGAAAAAGCTCCAGGCAGAACAGGTTCTTGAAATTCAAAATCTGGGAACAATCTTTATAGAAGAAGGGCACACTCATTTCAAAGGGAAAAGAGTGGAAGCGGGACGTCCGGATTTTTTCGGATTGGAAGAGATCAGATTCTCAGATATTAATAATGGTGAGAAAGTGAGTACTTCAGAAAACCGTGAGAAGGATTATAAATTTAAAAAGACAATCCTTTGGTTCTTTCTGCTGATTATTCCGGTTCTCGGTATCCTGTATTTTGCATTTACCCAGCAGGAACTTCTCTTTGGAAAGAAATCCTTTACTAAAGTTTCTGTACAGACTTCTACCCACAGGATTGTAAAAGATACGGTGAAAGTAATGGTACATACGCCGGAAACACCAGTTTCAGATTCTCTGAAGAAAGATTCATTGACAAAACCTGCCGGAAAAACAACTAAAACAGTTCCGGCTGCTCCAAAAAACACTAAGAATAAATGGCAAAAATAAAAACAGCGTCAGAATCCCTGACCATTATGACCAATATCGTTCTTCCGAACGAGACCAACTCTCTGAGAAACCTTTTTGGGGGGGAACTTTTAGCAAAAATGGACAGATGTGCTTCCATCTCCGCAGCAAGACACTGCGAAAGAAGAGTAGTAACGGCATCTGTAAACCACGTTTCATTCAATCACCCGATTCCTGAAGGTGGAGTTGTAGTACTGGAATCTAAGGTTTCCAGAGCATTCTCTACTTCTATGGAGGTGTATGTGGATGTGTGGTCTGATGATCCCATCAACCAAAAAAAAATTCATACCAATTCAGGAATCTATACCTTCGTTGCAGTAGATGAGTTCAACCGCCCGATTCCAATTCCTGATATGATCCCGGAAACAGAAGAAGAGAAAGAAAGATATGCTGCTGCATTCCGCAGAAAAGAACTTTCATTGATCCTTTCCGGAAGAATGAAACCTCTGGAATCTGTAGAACTTAAGAAATTATTCCAGGAACCACAGGAGCAACAGGCTTCTAAGAAGGATAAAAAATAAAACTTTGAATGCTTTTAATACGGGAACTTCCAAATTAAAAGCATTTTATTTTTATACCAAGCATCTTTATCTGAAAATGATAATGGTGTTATTTGTGAAATCAATTAGTGTTACTTGCGTTTAAATATGAAAATTCTCCTTTTAGATAAAAATCACCCTCTTATTACCCAACAGCTTTTAGCTAAAAACTTTATTTTGGAAGAAGATTTTACTTCCACTTATGATGAAGTTTGCGCTAAAATCAAAAATTATGATGGGATTATCATCAGAAGCCGTATCCCTTTGGATAAAAACTTTCTTGAACAGGCTCAAAATCTGAAATTCATTGCAAGGGTAGGTGCCGGGATGGAAAATATTGATATCCCTGTGGCTGAAAAATTAGGGATTCAATTAATCAACTCACCGGAAGGAAACAGGGATTCAGTGGCAGAACATGTTGTTGGAATGCTATTGGTGTTGATGAACAGGCTTTTCATTGCTTCCCAGGAAGTAAAGAACGGAATCTGGAAACGTGAAGAAAACAGAGGGGATGAATTGCTGGGTAAAACTGTCGGGCTAATCGGATATGGAAATATGGGGAAAGCAACAGCCAAAAGACTTTCTGGTTTTGGATGTAAAGTGATCTTCCATGATATACTTCCCGGGCTTTCTGATGAATTTGCTACTCAGGTTACATTAGAAGAATTGAAGCAGTATGCAGAAGTGTTGAGTTTACATATTCCTCTGACTTCTGAAACCCATTATCTTATTGACGAAACATTCATTTCCGAAATGAAAAATAATTTCTATTTTGTGAATACAGCGAGGGGAAAAAATGTAAAAACTAAAAATTTAGTAGAAGCGTTGAAAATGGGGAAGGTAAAAGGAGCCTGTCTGGATGTATTGGAATACGAAAAATCTTCTTTTGAACACCTTGAAACAGAAAATGAAGACCTTAAATATCTGCTGGAATCCGAAAAGGCTATGGTAACACCACACATTGCCGGCTGGACACATCAAAGCAAAGAAAAATTAGCTCAGTTTATTGTAGATAAGATTGTAGCTTCATATTGTTAATTGATAATATAGATAAAACCAGAAAGCTGAGAAAGTAATGATATGGGAAAACTTTCTCAGCTTTTTATTTTTTCGTTTAATTTTCCTTTTTACTTTTTCCTTTTCTCTTGTTTATGTTAAATAATTCATAATGTACCCTTCATATTTACAATTTATTTTTGACTTTTATTAAATTGCCGCTCATTTTTGAATCTTATGAAGATGCGTAATTTAGTCCTTGCTGTAACGGTTGCTCTATCCCTTTTTTCCTGTAAAAATAAATCTGAATCCAAAGCGGTTTCAGCTGAAAATACCACCAATCTTCCGAATTACGGAAATGTGGATTTAAGTAATGTTTTTACAAAAGCGGATGGACAGCTTTCCAATAAAGAATCTTTAACTGGTTATATTGACCAGTACTATAAAAAAATATGGGAAGGCGGTGATCTTAGCGGTGGAATTTTAGTGGCTAAAGGCGATGAGATTTTATACGAAAACTACAGAGGCTTTGGTAGAGAAGGCAATCAGATGCCCATTGATAAAAATACACCATTACATGTAGCTTCCGTTTCAAAAACATTAACGGCAATGGCCATGATGAAGCTGGTGGAAGCCGGAAAAATAAAACTTACTGATCACCTTACCCAATTTTTTCCAGGGTTTCCTTATTCGAATGTGACAGTTCAGACTTTATTGGACCAAAGAAGCGGACTGCCGAAATACGAATATTTCATTACCAAAATACAGCCTGCACCGGCAGAACTTTCCAAACAGTTTATTACCAATCAGGATGTATTGAATATGATCATCAAATATAAACCGGACCTGGCAAGAGACACTGATACCGGATTTATGTATTGCAATACAAATTTTGCTCTATTAGCTTTATTGATTGAAAAAGTAACCAAAACGCCTTTTCCTCAGGCTATGAAAGAAATGGTTTTTACACCATTGAAAATGAATAATACTTATATCTTCCAGGAAAAAGATATTCCGACTGCCTCACAGTCTTTCTATTACGGTGGAAATAAATTATATCCTTTAGACCGTCTGGATCTGATTTATGGAGATAAAAATGTTTATACTACCCCAAGAGATCTTTATAATTTCTCAAAAGCAATGTTCTCAAAAGATTTCCTGAAGCCGGATCTTATGCAGATGGTATTTACTCCTTACAGCAATGAAAAGGCAGGAATGAACAATTACGGACTTGGCTTTAGAATGAAAATTTTTGACAATGGCGAAAAGCTGACCTATCATAATGGTTGGTGGCATGGAACCAACTCTGTTTTTGCCCACCTTTTAAAATCTAAAGTCACCATTGTTGCCATCGGAAATAAATATTCCGGAAAAGTTTATACAGCACTTGCATTATCCGGATTATTCGAGAATTTCCCTTTACAGCAGGAGAAACTTCAGACTGTTATGAATAACAGCAAAGATAGTTTGAATAGCGGACACGAAGTTTTTGGAGAATAATGTTTACTTTTGCTTAAACATTTTCATGAGAAGATTTCTTTTATTATTGGTTATCTGTTTTCTTGTACACTCCTGTGCAAGGGTAGGATCTCCTGTTGGAGGACCTAAAGATACGCTGGCTCCAAAGTTTTTAAGTTCAAATATTGATACCACAAGGATTAATGTAAAAAGAGACATCCACGAACTTCGTCTGGATTTTGATGAATATGTAACCTTAAAGGATATTAATAAAAATCTTATTATTTCTCCGCCAATTAAAAATATCAAGAGAATTCTTCCATCAAATATTGCGAATAAATTTGTACTTATTCAGTGGGCAGATACACTTCAGGCCAATACCACTTATAATTTCAATTTTGGGAATTCTATTGCGGATAATAATGAATCCAATATTCTCCGCTATTTCAATTTTGCCTTTTCTACAGGAGATAAACTGGATGATCTGTACATCAGTGGTGAGGTTAAAGATGCCATGCAGATCAGAAAGAAAACCGGAACCAATGAAAATAAACTTGTGGTTGGTTTGTATCAGGTAAAAGATACCATGAATTACAAGCAAAAACCCTATTATATTACCAAGGTTGATGACGACGGATATTATGAACTGAATTATCTTTCCCCGGGAAAATATAAAATTATTGCTTTCGAAGATGAAAACGGGAATTCAGTGTACGACCCGGGAAAAGAAAAGATAGGATTTAAAAAAGAGGCTATTGATTTTGAAAAATCCATTTCAGGCCTTAATTTAAGTGTATACCCATCTAAAAAGCCTTTAAAGTATTCTGATATGAAGGAGATTGCCGGGGGTGTTCTGATGACATTCGAAGGCCATCCGGATGAGGTAAAAGTGCAGTCACTGAATGATAAGCTTAAAGATATTAAAGTAACCCATACGCCAAAGTCAGACTCCGTAAGAATATGGTTTGATGCTGTAAAGAATAATATAGGGCAGGAAACTACCGAAAAACTGTTGTTTAGTCATAATATTGGGCCGAAAAAGGATACCGTTTATACAGTTTCTTTGTTCTATAAATATAACAAGAAAAATGCAATGGATGTTTTCAGTGATAATGGGGGAGGATCATTGCCTCCAAAATCTGATTTTAAAATTTCATCCAACTACTTTATAGATAAAATTGATCCTTCAAAATGGAAATTGGCTGTTAAAGGAGATTCTTTGAATGCCTTGCCGTTTAATGCTAAAATTTCAGAAACCAATCCTTATCAGATTCTGGTGAATGCAGACTTTATAAGCGGTAAAGATTATCAGCTTACAATTCCTAAAGAAACGGTTTCTTCTTTTTATGCAAAGAATGCACAATCTAAACGCTTTGATTTCACTGCTGATAAAGTAGAGCAATTTGGAAGCTTAGAATTTACCCTTTTAAATGCACCAACATCTAATTACTGGATCCAACTATTAGATTCCTCAGATAAAGTAATATATCAGAGATATACGAAAGGAGATAAGGTGAAATTTGATATCCTGAGGCCTGAAGAATATGTTGTTAGAATATTAGTGGATAATAATAACGACAAGTATTGGGATGAAGCAGATTTCTCCACTGAAACCTTTGCGGAGGATGCTTATGTTTTCTACAAAAAGGCTCTGGTTAGAGCATTGTGGGAAACAAGAGAAGAATGGGATCTTAAAGATACCAGAACACTTGATAATCCTAAAGGTACGTCGCCACCGGCACCGGTTACACCACCAGCTTCTGAAGAAAAAGAGAAAGCTGTACTTCAGGAAAATAAAAAAGAACTGAAATCTGAAAATGCAGTAATAACTCCTGTGAAATAGATATATGAAGACGGCAAAAAAAATACTCTTATGGACTCTTGTGGCATTTGCTCTTATCCAGCTTATTCCAATTGACAGGACAAACAAGCCGGTTGATTCCAAGGTGAACTTTGTTCAGATGAAGCAGGCTCCTGAAAAGGTAAGTACACTTCTTAAAAATGCTTGCTATGATTGCCATTCTGATGAAACGGTTTATCCAAGATATGCTTATGTGGCCCCTTTTTCATGGTCTGTAAAAAGCCATGTGAATGACGGACGCCAGCATCTTAACTTTTCTGTCTGGGGTACTTATAATAAGGAATTAAAAGAGAACATGCTTGATAGGTCTATTGAAGCCCTTAAGCATAAGACAATGCCGCTGCCTGGCTATATTGTTTATCATGACGAGGCTAAACTCACAGAGGCAGAAAGAGCATTGCTTATTCAGTATTTTGAGGAAATGCTGAAATCTAAAACATATTAATTAAAATATATTTCCCACAGATTTTACACATCATCACAGCTTATATAAAATATATCTGTGTAATTCGTGAAACCTGTGGGAAAATTGTTTGTTTTCCTGCTGTCATAAAAAACTCCCGCAAATTTTACAGAATAAGCAGTTGGATATCCCTGCTATATCTGTAAAATCTGCGAGAGCCTATATTTACAAAAATTATTTCTTCAGATAACCTTCAAAAAATTTCTTCTGAGAATCGAAAGCAATCTCATTAAGGTCAAGCTCCTGTAATGGAATCCAAACCGCTTCAGAGATTTCTGAAAGCTCAAGATTTACCTCAAATTTCTGCGAAACATTATATTCATAAAAGAGATCAATCGTATTATAATCAATTTCTTTGTACTGATAAATGTTGGGAAGGCTGGTAAGGTATTTCAGGCTGGAAATATCAATATCAAGCTGAAGTTCTTCAAAAAGCTCCCTCTTACAGGTTTCTTCTGCACTTTCTTTGGGATCAACAAAGCCTCCGGCAAGATCAAGTTTCCCTTTTTTAGGATCCCTGTTTCGCCTGGTAAGGTAGATTTCGTCTCCGCATCTGATAACAACCGCCACAGCGCCTGCTACATTATTGTACAGTGTAAAACCACATTCAGGACAACTCCATTTCTTTTCATTATCCCAATGTAAGGTCTCTTTGCCACAGCTTGGGCAATATTTCAATACTTTCATCCGTCTTAATTATTTTTCAAAGGTAAGCTATATCTAACTTCCCTGAGTAATATTGATGTTTCTCGGGTGATAGCTTAAGATAACATCCCTTAATTCTTCTGTTTTCAGATGGGTGTAAATCTCTGTTGTGGTAATGCTGGAATGTCCCAGCATTTCCTGGATATAACGGAGATCCGCTCCATTCTGAAGCAAATGTGTAGCAAAAGAATGCCTGAAGGTATGAGGAGAAATCTTCTTGTTCACTCCGGCTTTATCCGTAAGTTCTTTAATAATAAGGAATACGATAACCCTTGACATGGAAGTGCCGCGGCTGTTCAGAAACAGTGTATCTTCGTATTTTTTATTGATCTTTCCTTTCGAACGTACCTCCTTAATATAGCTTTCTAGTAACTCGGCTGTATAATCAGCTAAAGGTACAAAACGGGTCTTATTTCCCTTTCCGTTTACCTTAATATATTGTTCCTTAAAGTTGATATTGGAGATCTTCAGGTCAATTAATTCAGACACACGGAGCCCGCAACCGTAAAGTACCTCTATGATACACTGGTTTCTTTTTCCGAGATCTGTATTAACCTCTATAGCATTGATAATTTTATTGATATCCGGCAGACTTAGTGTATCTGGCAGATACAGTCCCAGTTTAGGGCCTTCAAGTAATGCTGCAGGGTTGTCTTCACGATATTCATCTTCCAAAAGAAATTTGAAGAAGGCTTTAATGGAAGATATCCATCTTGCCTGTGATCTTTCACTGAATTTCTGTTTAGAAAGATTGAAAATGTATTCCTGCAGATTTTCGTAACCGATAGAATCTGGACCGACGTTTTCCAGATCTTCTTCTGCGTAATCTTTTAGTTTCTTAATGTCCCGAACATAGGCGTCGAGCGTATTGTCTGAAAAATTTCTTTCGAAGCGAAGAAATATTTCAAAATCTTTGATCTTTTCATCCCAAGTCATTTGTGCTTATTTTTTTAGTTCACAGTCCGATATTTGTTCTATTTCAATGTTATGGCCTCTCAGGAACGATATTCCATCGTCATCTGAATACTCATTAATATACACCAGTCTTGTAATACCTGCCTGAAGGATCAGCTTACTGCATTCCTTGCAGGGCGACAATGTCAGATATAACGTTGCTCCTTTTGCAGATTGTGTAGAAGCGGCCAGCTTTAATATAGCGTTGGCTTCTGCATGTAATACATACCAGTGCGTTTTTCCGTCTTCATCTTCACAGCAGTTTTCGAATCCCATAGGAGTTCCGTTGTAACCATCTGAAATAATCATCCTATCTTTTACGATAAGAGCTCCTACCTGTTTTCTCTTACAGTAGGAGAGTTTTGCCCATTCCTGGGCCATTTTTAGATAAGCTTTATCAAACTTATTCATACCGCAGCATTAGTTTTTTCGAAATAATTTGGATTAAAATCTTTTGAAAGATTAGAAGTTCGGCTTTCTTTTCTCCAGGAAAGCAGTTACTCCTTCTTTCTTATCATCCATTTCGAAAAGTTCCCCGAAATATTTAATTTCAGTTTCAAAACCTTTCTCCGTGTCAGATAAATTAACGGCGTTTATAGCCTTTGATATTGCCATAGGTGAATTATGGGCAATAGTATTCGCTAATTCTTTCGTTTTGGTTAATAATTCTTCAATAGGGTATACTTCATTTACCAGCCCGATCTCTTTTGCTTTTTGGGCAGGGATCATTTTGGCAGAGAAGATCATTTCGTTGGCAATACCTTTCCCGACAAGCTTTGGAAGCCTTTGAGTTCCTCCGTATCCCGGGATTAATCCCAGAGTTACTTCAGGAAGCCCTAATCTGGCGTTTTCTGATGCATATCTGATATGGCATGCCATGGCAAGCTCTAACCCACCTCCTAATGCAAAACCGTTTACGGCTGCAATGACAGGTTTGGATAGGTTTTCAATTTTGTTGAACAAAGTGTTTTGTCCGTTTCTTGCAAGTTCCTCAGCTTTTTCCTGTCCGAAGTCACTGAATTCCTTGATGTCAGCTCCAGCTACAAATGATTTTTCTCCGCTGCCTGTAAGGATAATTACCCTGCAGGAAGGGTCAGAATCAAGTTCATCCAATGCTGTACTGATCTCCTGAATGGTCTTTGCATTCAATGCATTTAAACTCTCAGGTCTGTTTATGGTAATGATAGATAATTTATCTTCTCTTTTTAATAATATATTCTCGTAACTCATTTTTCCACTTTAAAATATCATCCCTTGCAAATTATGAATTTTTTACAAAAAAAAGGAAAAAATATTATTTTTTTTTCCTTTTTTTTGATTTATTGTTCAATATGATTATTTGGAATGATTCATCATATTTGCATCAATATTGATATTTAGTTGTGAAGCCACTTTCATGCCAAGCTCAATATTAGCACGGAAAAAATGACATAATTGCCTGTTGATGATTTCTTCCCTCTTAGGTCCTGTGATTCCTTTCATACTGCCTACAATATTTTGGATCAGGTTGTCTCTGTCTTCAGCATTCATTGCTTTTGAGTAAAGAAGCCCTGGCTGGGTATAATGATCACTGTCGTTGTCATTTCTGTTATAATTGGCAACATGGGCGCTGTCTAATTCATACTCATAGTTTTTGTAAGAAGCATCCGGTGTGATGTCATCAAAACTGTTGGGGTAATAATTCGGTTTATCCTGATACTGACTCGAATCTGCCATATAACCGTCTCTCTGATAATTATTGACGGCAAAAGGACATCTGTTCACTTCCAGCTGATGAGAGTTGACACCTACTCTGTATCGGTGCGCATCCGGATAAGAAAATAATCTTCCCTGAAGCATCTTGTCCGGAGAGAAGCTGATTCCATTGATGAGGCTGCTTGGTGAGAAGGTAGATTGCTCAACATGAGCAAAATAGTTAACAGGAACTTCATTTAACTCCATTTCTCCTACTTCAATAAGTGGGAAATCATCATGGAACCAAACTTTTGTAACATCAAAAGGATTCCATCTGAAGTCTTTAGCCTGTTCTTCGGTCATTACCTGGATGTACATGGTCCATTTCGGAAAGTCACCATTTTCAATAGCGTTACAGAGGTCTTCCTGGGCAAAATCAGGATTCTCTCCTGCCATTTTTACTGCTTCTGCGTCCGTAAAATTTTTCACTCCCTGTTTTGTTTTGAAGTGGAATTTCACCCATACTCTTTCATTTTTATCATTAATCATGGAGAAAGTATGAGATCCAAAGCCATGCATATGCCTGTACCCATACGGAGTTCCTCTGTCTGACATCAGTATAAGGACCTGATGAAGTGATTCCGGATTTAAACTCCAGAAATCCCACATCATCGTAGCGCTTTTCAAATTGGTTTTCGGTACTCTTTTTTGGGTATGAATAAAATCCGGAAATTTTTTAGCATCTTTGATAAAGAATACCGGAGTGTTATTTCCTACAAGATCCCAATTTCCATCTTCAGTATAAAATTTTAATGCAAATCCTCTCGGATCTCTTGCGGTATCAGCACTTCCTTTTTCCCCACCTACTGTAGAGAAACGGGCAAACATTCTGCATGAGTTTCCTACTTTTGAGAATAATTTAGCCTTAGTATACTGGCTGATATCGTGGGTTACGGTAAAAGTTCCGTACGCTCCGCTTCCTTTGGCATGTACAATTCTTTCAGGAATCCTTTCCCTAACGAAGTGTGCAAGATTTTCCTGAAGAACAAAGTCTTGCAGCAATACCGGGCCTCTTGGTCCTACCGTCTGGGAATCCTGATGCTCAAAATAAGGTGCGCCGTTACTTAACGTTAATTTTTTAGAATCCATATGTTGATGATTTGAATTATTGTTCTCGTCTTTTTCTAAATTGAACTGTAAAGGTACTAATTATCAAATTTACTTGAATTTTTAATTGCTAATAACAAAAACGTTATATCTTTGTAATAGATAATATTAATCAAATGAACATTCAGCAACTGGAGTATCTTATCGCCGTTGATAAGTATAAACATTTTGGAAAAGCAGCTCAGGCGTGCTTCATTACCCAGCCAACCTTAAGTGCCATGATACAGAAATTTGAGGATGAATTGGATGTGAAGGTTTTCGACAGAACTACACACCCGATCCGTACCACAGATGTAGGTCTTCAGATCATCGATCAGGCGAAGGTGATTATAGAATCTGTCAATGAGCTGAAAAACAAAGCGAACCTGCTGAATAACATTTTAGGGGGGACCATTAATCTTGGAATCATTCCTACGGTTTCATCATTTATCTTGCCTACCGAGATCTTTAAATTCCTTGAGGAAAACCCTAAGATCCAGATGAATGTAAAGGAAATGACGACAGATAATATTATTAAAGCTCTGAAAGCAGGAGAACTGGACGCGGGAATTATCTCTACTCCTTATGATACGGCTGATGAGTTTTACCAGGATTTCTTATTCAATGAGGAGTTAATGATCTACAGCTCCAATACAGAAGCGAATAAAAAGAACTCTTATATTATCCCTGAAGAACTGAATGTAGAAAAAGTATGGTTACTTGAAGAAGGGAATTGCCTTAGAAATCAGTTCGAAAACATCTGCCATCTGAAAGAGAACACTTTGAAACCTAAAAATTTAGATTTCTTAGCTTCCAATATCCAGACCCTGGTACATATGGTAGACAAAGTAGGTGGAATCAGTATTCTTCCGGAATTGGCATTAAGCCAGCTTTCTGAAGAACAGAAAAAGAATGTTTTCAGATTCAAGAAGCCCTTCCCATACAGAGAGATCAGTATTATTTATTATAAGCCGACCTTTAAGCAAAAGATTATCGACGAATTGTCACATTCTATCAAAAATTCTTTAGAACTTAAACTGAATTATCACGAAAGCCCAAAAGAATTTGTAAGCATAAAGCCTCAGTAATCCTGAGGCTTTAAAGTGATATAAATCATTAATTTAAAGAAAATTTTAATTAGTAAACAAAAATTTTGAGTATTACGAAAATAGTGCTTAAATTTGCTGACGTTTATTAACGAGGAAAAATTTGACCTGATTGCAACCTCTATAAAAAAATGCTAAAACAGTATTCTTTTTTCTGGGCAATTGTTATTCTTATTTTTCTTCAACACAATTTTTAATCTAAAAAAACAAAGAATAATATGTCTTATTTATTTACATCTGAATCAGTTTCAGAAGGACATCCGGATAAAATTGCCGACCAAATCTCCGATGCGTTAATCGATCATTTCTTAGCATACGATAAAAATTCAAAAGTAGCATGTGAAACTCTTGTAACTACCGGACAGGTAGTATTGGCAGGAGAGGTAAAATCTGATGCTTACCTTGATGTTCAGACCATTGCCAGAGAAGTAATCAACGGAATCGGATATACAAAAGGTGAATATATGTTCAATGGAGATTCCTGTGGAGTAATCTCTGCAATCCATGAGCAGTCTCCGGATATCAACCAGGGGGTTGACAGAGCGGTAAATGATGAGTCATTTGAAGCGAAAGCAAATGCTCAGGGAGCTGGTGACCAGGGAATGATGTTCGGGTATGCTACCAATGAGACGGCTAATTATATGCCCCTTGCTTTGGATTTGGCGCACACAATCCTTAAAGAACTTTCTGCAATCAGAAGAGAAAATAAAGAGATCACTTACTTACGTCCTGATGCAAAAAGCCAGGTAACAATTGAGTATTCTGATGACCACAAGCCAATCAGAATTGATTCTATCGTAGTTTCTACTCAACATGATGATTTCGGATCAGAAGAAGAGATGCTGGGTAAGATCCGTGAAGATATCAAGAATATTCTGGTTCCCAGAGTGGTTGCTCAGCAGACTGAGGAGATTAAAGCGTTATTTAACGATCAGATTAAATATCACATCAACCCTACAGGTAAATTCGTAATTGGTGGCCCTCACGGAGATACAGGTCTTACAGGTAGAAAAATCATTGTTGATACTTACGGTGGTAAAGGTGCTCACGGTGGTGGTGCTTTCTCAGGAAAAGATCCTTCAAAAGTAGATAGAAGTGCTGCATATGCAACAAGA
The DNA here is from genome assembly GCF_003815975.1 of Chryseobacterium bernardetii. Lineage (NCBI taxonomy): Bacteria > Pseudomonadati > Bacteroidota > Flavobacteriia > Flavobacteriales > Weeksellaceae > Chryseobacterium > Chryseobacterium bernardetii. The sequence goes on along the minus strand of NZ_CP033932.1, from coordinate 881,671 downwards.
CACATTGCTAAAAACCTTGTAGCAGCTGGCGTTGCTGATGAAGTTTTGGTACAGGTTTCTTACGCAATTGGAGTAGCTGAGCCTTGTGGATTGTACATCAATACTTACGGAACTGCGAAAGTGGATCTTCACGATGGTGAAATTGCTAAAAAAGTTTCCACAATCTTTGATTTAAGACCTTATGCTATTGAGCAGAACTTAAAATTAAGAAATCCTATCTATCAGGAAACAGCTTCTTACGGACACATGGGTAAAGAGCATTATGTTGCAGATAAAACCTTCAACAAAGGGCAGAAAAACGAGATCACGTTAGAAGGTCTTGAGTTCTTTACCTGGGAAAAACTAGATAAAGTAGACGAAATTAAAGCCGCTTTTGGTATTTAATTTTTTCTCTAAACTGAAATATTATGAACTGCTTTACTTTCCGGTAAGGCAGTTTTTTTTAATTTTACATCGTAATAAATTAAAAGATGATGAATTTTCGGACTGCAGTTGCCATTCTATCCCTGTTTTTGCTGAGTACATTGGTGAAAGCCCAGTATACCATGCATAAAATGATCAGTGTGGGATATACCTACCAAAATCAAAGCTTTGGAGAAGTAGGAGGAAAGCTGCTTTTCCTTAAAAATGATGATGTCATTTACAGATTGGGTGGTTCTGCCTTAATGGGAGTGGCAGATTCAAAATTTGCCATTATGCCGAAGCTTCAGGCAGATGTTTTACTTAATTTTGAAAAGAATGTAGACTTTTACCACGCTTACTACTTTTTGGTAGGAGCTGAAGGAACCAACAAATATATTGCCCCGAAAATAGGAGTTACTTTATTTGGAATGCTTGATCTTACCGGAGGCTATGCCTTCCCTATCGGAGATACCCGGTTAAACGGAAAAGAAATGAAAGGATTGAATATTAATTTTACATTAAATATCCCTACCGTGTTCATTCATGATATGTTTAAGTGATTTTTTTTAAATTTTTATAGCGAAAATTTAATAATTGCTTAACAGTTATTAAAAAATTATTATATTTACGCCATAATATAATTGTACCGCCTATCGAAGAGACTTTACTCTGTAGAATTGTTTTGTATATACAGCAAAAACCGGATATTTTATCTGGGCGATAGCTGGGCTGCAAATGTTATATTGAGAAGAGTTATGAAATCAAAATCGGATAGTTTATTAATTTCGCTTTACCAGAAAGGTGATGAGGGCGCTCTATCAACCCTGATTCACCGTCATCAGAGAGAACTGTTTACATTCATTTTTTACAAAATTAATGATGAAGATCTAGCCAATGATATTTTTCAGGATACATTCATGAAAATCATTGTGATGCTAAAAGAAGGACGTTATAACGAAGAGGGTAAATTTATCCTTTGGGCAAAAAGAATCTCCCACAATCTTATCATTGATCATTTCAGGGCAAAATCCAAAAATATCAAAGTTTCAGAGACTACTTTTGAAACCGATGAGTATTCTATTTTTGATCTGATCAGAGAACCTTCTGAAAATATTGAAGATCAGCTGGTGACCAATCAGATTCAGGAAGATCTGCTGAAAATGCTTCAGTTTCTTCCGTTGAATCAACAGGAAGTCATTAAATTAAGATTTTTCGATGGGCTAAGTTTTAAGGAAATTGCCGATCATACCGATATGAGTATCAATACCACATTAGGCAGAGTAAGATATGCGCTGATAAACCTGAGAAAAATCATGGAAGAAAATAATATAATATTAACCAGATAGATAATATTTCGTAAAATCTCACGTTTTAAGGAAAAACATAGTTCGCTTATGAAAAAAAATGACTCCTTAAAAGTGAAAACTTTGAAACCTAAAAAACAAACCATCGATTTTCTGCTCAATTTTTCTAAAAGCCTTGAAATTGTGAAAAGCAAGAGCAAGAATTATCCTGTTACAAAAAATTAAAATTATTAACTTTGTGCTGTATGAGAATGCAGCACGTTTTTTTTGACCTGGACAATACGCTCTGGGATCATCGTAGAAATGCCTATCTAGCCATCAAAGAACTTTTTGAAACGCAGGAAATTAATTCAAAGTATAATATTGACTTTGAAGACTTTCATGCCGTTTACCATGATATCAACGAAGAATTATGGGAAAAAATAAGAGATGGAATTATAGGTAAAGAGTATTTGAGAGAACACCGTTTTTATGACTCCTTTATGCATTTTGGAGTAGATAATAAAGAACTTTCTCTTTATTTTGAAGAGAATTTTCTGGATAATATTGTCAGTTATAATGAGTTGGTGGAAGGGGCAGAAGAGGTCCTTGAATATTTGAAGTCGAAGAACTATAAGCTTCATATTATTTCCAATGGCTTTCAGGAAGTAACGGAAAGAAAATGTACCTTATCCGGAATTGCCCCTTATTTTGAAACCATTACCAGTGCAGATGCTGTAGGTGTTAGAAAGCCGGACCCTAAGATTTTTGAGTATTCCCTTGGTCTTTCTGAAGCGAAAAAAGAAGAAAGCATCATGATTGGTGATGATTGGATTGCCGATGCTCTGGGTGGAAGAGACTTCGGAATGGATACGATTTTCTTTGATGTGTATAAGGAAAACAAAAAAGAAACCGGACTAAAGTCTATCACTCATCTTCAACAGATTAAGGAATATTTATAATCTTTATATTTTAAGGCTGAAATAAGCTTTAAAAAAGTATTTTATTGAACCATTAAGGCTATTGAAGCTAGTAAGAAAGTTAAAGCGTAAAGAATTTCGAACGATTCTTCTTTAATTCTCTTATTAACTTATCTCTGTTTTAATGGTTCATTTTTTTAATTGATAAAAGATATTGATTAATGCTCTTTCGGTTTCAAATCAGATCAATATCTGTATTTTTAAATCTTTGATTAATTGCTGTTAACAGCCAATAGTCTAGAGGGCTTCATTTTATCTCCTCGTTTACATTTTTAAGTTTTTCCTAATTCTTTCCCAAATTGATTAGGAACTTTGCTTCATAATAATGACAGAAAAAATTGAATATTATGAAAAATGTAAAGAAAATCACAACCGTATTTGTTTTAATTTTTTTACTGATTGGCGGCTTGGTTTCAGCACAGGACAGAGCGATTAATCCTAATCATTTGCCTAAGACTGCTAAAACATTCCTGGCAGGCCATTTTAAAGGAATTCCCGTTTCATCCGCTATTGAAGATAGAGAAATCTATGGCGTTGATGAATACAAGGTATATCTGAACAATGGGATGAAAATGGAATTTGACAGCAATGGAAACTGGAAAGAAGTAGATGGTAATCACCAAAAGATTCCTTATGGTTTTATTCCTGCCTCTATAAAAAATTACACCAGCAGAAATTTTCCGAATACCTATATCGTCAAGATAGAAAAGAAGAGATGGTCTTATAAAGCAGAATTGTCCAACGGACTGGAGCTGGAGTTCGACCGAAACGGGAACTTTAAAAAAATTGATGACTAAATCCAATAAGAGTAACAATAAAATTTTATGATTATGGTAAACTGGAGTTTGATAAACAGTAGTGGAAGAAAAGTTTCTTCCACTAAGATTAGAAAGAATATGGTGTCTTTTATGACCAAGCATCATCCGTGCAGTGTAATAGATTCTATTGAGACAAAGTATAATGCTTACAAGATTCATCTGATGAATGGTTTGTGCCTGATCTTTGATGCAGATGGAAGGTATATAAAAACAAATTAATACTTCATGAAAAAACGTTGTGAAGAAGGGAACAAAGGATATATATACATTATTGATATATTATGTATCATTTATCAAATGGTCCTTATTTTGACTCTGTTTGGGTATTGATTAAGCCTTAGTTCCCACACTTTCTCCCTGTTATTCCTCTGTAATTTTATATATTTGATTAAGATATCCAAGCAGAACACCCTATGAAGATTTTAATAGTAGAAGATGAACCGGACCTAAGGGATACTGTACAGAAATTTCTGGAGGCAGAACATTTTATTGTAGAATATGCTGATAGTTATAGTTCCGGACTGGAGAAGATTATTTCTTATGAATATGACTGTATTTTGCTGGATATTATGCTGCCGGATGGTAATGGTATAGATCTCTTACGGGAAATCAAGAAAATGCACAAAAAAGATCCTGTAATTATCCTTTCTGCAAAAGATTCCGTGGATGATAAGGTAACAGGACTGGAAATAGGAGCAGATGATTATTTAGCCAAGCCATTTCACCTCGCAGAATTAATGGCCCGAATAAGATCTGTAATAAGAAGAAAAAACCAGGATGGCGAGAATATTATCAGGTATAAAAATATCAGTATTGACCCGGAAAGCAGAATTGTAAAGGTAGGAAGCGAAGAACTTGCGCTTAACCGTAAAGAATATGACCTTTTATATTACTTCGTTATTCATCCGGAAAAAACATTACAGAAGACCACATTGGCAGAAGCGATATGGGGGGATTACATTGATCAGGCAGACAGCCTCGATTTCATTTATTCACAAATTAAAAATCTTCGTAAAAAATTGAAGACACTTCATGCAGAAGCTGACTTCCAGGCTGTTTACGGAATAGGCTATAAATTCGTATGATGAAGGTTTCATTAAAATATTATACGATAAAATATCTTATCATGATCCTGCTGCTGATTATAGCAGTCTGGGCGGGATTGTTTTATGCGTATATACTGGATGAGGTACATGATAATGTAGATGATGGATTGAAGGATAGAAAAATACAGATCATCAAAGCAGTATATCTTAACCCTCAGTTGCTGAAGAACCATGATTTCGGATTCAATGAATTTAAGATTATGCCAATAACTTCAGCAGAATACAAAAATAAAAGCAGGCTCTATAATAAGATGTATTATATGGAGTATGATGATAAAGACCAGCCTTATCGTGTATTGGAGGCAGATTTCATAGACCAGTATAAAAATCATCAGAGGCTTGTCATAAGAACATCCACGGTAGAAGAAGATGAACTGATTTATGATCTTACAACTGCTTTAATAGTTCTTTATATTCTTTTGGTGATCAGTATTGTGGCCGTTAATGGATACCTTCTGAATAAAGCAATGCATCCGTTCTATCAAATTCTTGATAAACTGAAGAAATATCAGTTTGGTATTCCTTTTTCCCAAACCGATCAAAACTATTCAATCAAAGAATTTGAAGAGCTGAATGTGGAAATCAATGAAATGGTAGAGCGTAATGAGCTTGTTTTCTACCAGCAGAAACAGTTTATTGAAAATGCTTCTCATGAGCTTCAGACACCGCTCGCTATCGTTATTAACAAAATAGACCTTCTGATTCAGAATGAGGATCTTGATAAAAAGAACCTTACCTTTCTTACAGAAGTTAAAAATGATCTGAGAAGAATGGTAGGGCTGAATAAATCTCTGCTCATGCTTTCCAAGATTGAGAACAGCCAGTTCAACGCCATATCAGAAGTTAATTTTAATGCAATGGTCAATAATCTTGTACAGAATTATGAAGACTTTATTGCTTTTAAAAATATAGAGGTTAATGTTATTGAAAAAGGGGTATTTAAAGCCGGGTTCAACCAGGATCTTGCGGATATCCTTCTAGCTAACCTGCTTAAAAATGCTGTTAAATATAATAATGAGGAAGGAACTTTAAATATTTTTATTGAGAATAACAGGATTATCTTTCAAAATAGCGGGATACAGGGACCGTTGGATAAATCCAGAATTTTTAACCGTTTTTATAAACAAAGCTCCGATCATACTTCCACAGGTTTAGGATTATCTATTATTAAAACAATTATCAAACAGTATCCTGGCTGGGATATTACTTATGAGTTTGAAGATCAGATGCATTATTTCATCCTTACTAAATAAAATATTATAAGAAAAGCGTCTGTCCCAATTCTGAGCCAGACGCTTTTTATGATATCTGAAGTTAGAATTAATATCCTAAACTTGTTCTTACTCTTTTTAGTGTTTCCAGCGCAACAGGCCTCGTTTTTGCTGCACCTTCCTGAAGCTTAGCTTCCAGCTCATCAAGGTTGTTCATATAATAATTAAAGATCTCTCTTTCCTTTTCAAAACGCACTAAAATAAGGTCTAAAAGCTCTTTTTTAGCATGTCCGTATCCGAAGTTACCTGCCAAATATTTTGCTCTTAGTTCCTCAGTCTGCTCAGGGGTAGCAATCAATTCATAAATCTGGAATGTCTTATCAGTTTCCGGGTCCTTAGGTTCTTCTAAAGATTTGGAATCAGATTCAATGCTCATCACCTGCTTCTTCAATTCTTTCTCAGGTAAAAAGATGTTAATGATATTTCCTCTTGATTTTGACATTTTATGGCCATCTGTTCCCGGAACATACTTGGTATCTTCCTGAAGTTCAGATTGTGGCAGTACAAAAACTTCACCCATCTGGTTGTTAAACCTTGAAGCAACGTCTCTTGCAATCTCCAGATGCTGAAGCTGGTCTTTTCCTACAGGAACAATTTCTGCATCATATAATAAAATATCAGCAGCCATTAAAATAGGGTAGGTAAACAGACCTGCATTTACATCCTGAAGCCTGTCTGCTTTATCCTTGAATGAATGTGCCAATGTTAATCTTTGATAAGGGAAAAAACATGATAAATGCCAAGATAGTTCACAGGTTTCAGCGATATCACTTTGTCTGTAGAAAAATGTTTTTTCGGTATCTAATCCACAAGCAAGCCAAGCCGCAGCAATCTCGTAGGTGTTCTGTCTTAAAGTCTGCGCATCTTTAATCTGGGTAAGCGTATGAAGATTCGCAATAAATAAAAATGATTCATTTCCTTCCTGCTTGGAAAGTTCGATAGCAGGAATAATAGCCCCTAATAAATTTCCAAGATGGGGTGTTCCGGTGGCTTGAATGCCGGTAAGAATTCTTGACATTTGTTTAAGTTTATATTAAAAAATTAATGAATTGCAAATTTACGAGGTTTAAAGGGAATAATGAATGAAAAGATCAAAAGATTTACTCCTTAAATACCTACAATTCATTTCCTGTGCTCATATCAACCTTAATAGAGGTGGGCTTTAGCCCGCCTTATAATAAAAGGAATAATTCCATTGGCTTTAGCCAAAACTTAAAATATAATCTCTCGCAGATTAAACAGATTTAGCAGATTTTATCCATAATCATCTGTGAAAACTGAGCAATCTGTGGTTAAAAATATTAAGGAATGACAATCTTCTCACCACCAAATTTAGGTTCCACTCCAAAGATCAGATCCCAATACACTTTCGCTTTGGCAAGATATTCCCTTAAATTGGTCTTTAAACCTGTATATTTATTCACATCTTCTGCATTATATCCAAAAGCTTGCATTCCATTTTTCTGAGCAAGGAAGACCGCTCTTTCATTGTGAAACTTCTGGGAGATAATCGTTAGTTGAGTTTGTCCGAAAATATCTTTAGCCCTCACTACTGAATCCAAAGTTCGGAATCCTGCATGATCCAGGATTATTTTGTTCTGTGGGATACCTTGTTGTACCAGGGCAAACTGCATATCTTCCGGTTCATTATAGTCTTTGCTGCTGTTATCGCCACTTACAATAATGTACTGAACTTTTCCGCTTTTATAAAGATCAGTAGCCGCTTTAATCCTGTTATAGAAATAGGCATTAGGCATTCCGTTATTTAATGTTTTTCCGGTTCCTAAGAGTAAAGTTGTTTTCGCCTGAGGTACATCCGCAATATTGTAAGATACGAATGCTGCGCTTTCTTTTTTAATACTGTAATTTGCCCAGGCAATAAAAATAATTCCTGCAACCAGAAGAAGCAGGAAAAATTTAAAAATATTTTTGATTGTTTTTCTCATTTGAAATACATCTGTTAGAATTCAAGTCCGTTAGGGAAAGCCTTTTTTCTGAAGATTAACAAGAAAGCAGCTCCTACTGTAATGGCTGAATCGGCAACATTGAAAATGTATTTAAAGAACTCAATATGTTTCCCGCCTATAATAGGCCAGCTGTCCGGAACATACCAGTCTACTATCGGGAAGTGAAGCATATCTACAACGCACCCTTTCATAAAAGTAGAATAACCATGTCCAAAAGGAACAAACTTGGAAACTCCGCCATAGCCAATCCATCGGTCTGTGCTGGCGTCATATACCGTTCCGCTGTCAAAAATCATTCCGTAGAACATACCGTCAATAAGGTTTCCGATAGCTCCGGCAAAGATGATGGCCATTGGAACTAAAAGATAGTTGGAAGCTCCTTCTTTCAGCCATTTTTTAAACATATAAACCATTCCTCCGATCAGGAAAATCCTCAGGATAACCAGGAAATACTTTCCGATAATTCCACCGAAATGAAATCCGTAAGCCATTCCTGGGTTCTCAACAAAGGTTTTATTAAAGAAACCTTCTATAACAGGAACACTTTCATTCAGTTCAAAATGGGTTTTAATGTAAATTTTTGAAGCCTGGTCTATCAATAATACCAAAAATGTGATAGCTAAGATCTTTTTCATTACTGTCCTTTAGGTTTTGAAGGTTTTGCAGCTGGTTTTACATTTTTATTATCGCTCGCTTTCTTAATCATTTTCTGTCCGTTATATGAACTTTTCACATGAGCTTTCTCAAACTTAATATTCATTTCTTTCAAAACGCTTTTCAGGGCGCTCAGTTCCATAGAATTTTTAGGATGTACTATGATTGATTCCATTTCTTAGTATTTAAATTTTACATTTTAGACAATTCATCAAGTCTTTTCCGGTCTTTTGCCGAAAGGTCATTGATTCCGTTTTTGCCCATTTTACTTAAAAGCCTGTCTATTTCTTTCTCCCTGTCGCGTTTATCAGAATTAAACTGGTCATCAATGGTGTAGTTGGTGTGTCTCTTCGGAGAAAATCTGTTTCTGATCCATTCTCTGTTGGAAAAAGCCAGCACTGCTGCCACAATGATGATTAAAATCAATACTTCGCTCATGGGTATACATTAAAAATTAGGTTTATAAAGTATCCGCAGATACAATATAAACCCAATATTATTTTACAAACCTTACGGCTATTTTTGCATGTTTTTCGCTTCGATGCTTAGTGTAGCATGAGGAACGGCTAAAAGTCTTTCCTTGGGAATTAATTTCCCTGTTACTCTACAAACACCGTAAGTCTTGTTTTCGATTCTGATTAGTGCATTCTTCAGATCACGAACGAATTTTTCCTGTCTTCCTGCAAGAATAGAGTTCTGCTCTTTACTCAAAGTCTCTGCACCTTCTTCAAATGCTTTGAATGTAGGTGAAGTATCATCAGTCCCGTTATTCTGGTCATTAATGAAACTTTCTCTGATTAGCTGAAGATCTTTCTCCGCCTTCTCTATTTTTTCTTTTATGATCGCTCTAAATTCCTGTAAATCAGCATCGCTGTATCTAACTCTTTCGTCTGACATATTCTTTCTCTTTTTTAATAAAATTATGAAATGGAATTTGAAATACAATAACTACATGTTAATTTTTTTCAATATTTATCTTAAAATTAACCTCATCTATTTCGATTTCGCTAAAATTTGAAAGTGAAGATACAATTTCTATTTTACTTGACAAGACTTCGGAAGAAATATATTCCTCATTTTTCTTAATATCTTCAAGGAACGGTGAGTTCTCTTCAATGAAGATATTAATTCTGTCTGTAAGTTCGAAATCTTTCTCTTTTCTCAGGTTCTGAATTCTATTGATGAATTCCCTTGCGATTCCTTCAGATTTTAACTCATCGGTTAACGTCAAATCTAATGCCACAGTTGTTTTACCATCTGAAGTTACAGTCCACCCAGGGATATCTTTTGTAGAGATTTCCACATCATCAAGGGTGATCTCGTAGCCCTGAACATCCAGTTTTCCTTCTTTTTCAAGAGCGGAAATCTGTTCTGTGGAAAGATTGCTAATCTCAGCACCCACCGCCTTCATGTCTTTTCCTAATTTAGGTCCTAGAGCTTTGAAGTTTGGCTTTATCTGTTTTACAATTAAGTGTGATGCTTCTTCAGCGTTTATTAACTGTAGCTCTTTCACATTTACTTCCTGCTTGATAAGATCTGCAACAGCAAGAATCTGCTCTTCTGTTTTAGCATCCAATACAGGAATCAACACTTTCTGTAACGGCTGACGAACTTTCACATTCTCTTTCTTTCTTAAAGAGAAAACCATACTCGTGATGTTCTGAGCCAGGTGTGTTTTTTCAACCAGATCCTGATCAATTAAACTTTCATCAGCAACCGGGAAGTCTGTAAGGTGTACAGATTCACAGTTTTCTTTTCCTGTTACTTTATTTAAATCCTGATACAACTGATCCATAAAGAATGGGGCAATAGGAGCAGACAATTTAGCTACTACTTCAAGGCAGGTATATAAAGTCTGGTAAGCTGAGATCTTATCATCAGAATAATCTCCTTTCCAGAAACGTCTTCTGCATAATCTTACATACCAGTTACTCAGGTTATCATTCACAAATGTGCTGATGGCTCTTGCTACTCTTGTAGGTTCGTAATCTTCATAGAATGCTTTTACCTCTTTGATCAGAAGGTTCAGTTCAGAAAGAATCCATCTGTCGATTTCAGGACGGTTTTCCACTTCTTTTTCTGAATAGTTGAATCTGTCGACATTCGCATATAATGCAAAGAATGAATACGTATTATAAAGAGTTCCGAAGAACTTTCGTCTTACTTCATCAATTCCTTCAATATCAAACTTCAGGTTCTCCCAAGGGTTTGCATTTGAGATCATATACCAACGGGTAGCATCCGGCCCGTAAACAGAAAGCGTTTCAAACGGATCTACTGCATTTCCTAAACGTTTTGACATTTTCTGTCCGTTTTTATCCAGAACAAGACCGTTACTCATTACATTTTTATAAGCAACAGAATCAAAAACGGCTGTTCCGATCGCGTGAAGCGTATAGAACCATCCACGGGTCTGGTCAACACCTTCTGCAATGAAGTCAGCAGGGAATGCTTTATTGTTGTCGATTAAGTCTTTATTTTCAAAAGGATAGTGCAATTGAGCATACGGCATAGAACCTGAATCAAACCAAACATCTATCAAGTCACTTTCACGCTTCATTGCTTTTCCTGAATCTGAAACCAATACTACTTTATCCACTACGTTTTTGTGAAGGTCAACCAACTCGTAGTTAGATTCAGACATATTTCCTACTTCAAAACCTTTGAAAGGATTTTCAGTCATGAATCCTGCAGCAATTGATTTTTCAATCTCGTTATAAAGCTCTTCTACAGAACCGATGATCTTTTCTTCTTTCAGGTCATCTGTTCTCCAGATTGGCAACGGGATACCCCAGTATCTTGAACGGGACAAGTTCCAGTCGTTTACATTTTCCAGCCAGTTGGCAAAACGTCCTTCTCCGGTAGCTTTTGGCTTCCAGTTGATTTCTTTGTTCAGATTAACCAATCTGTCTTTTACTGCAGTCATCTTCACAAACCATGAATCCAACGGATAGTATAGTACCGGCTTGTCAGTTCTCCAGCAGTGTGGATAAGAGTGGACATATTTCTCTACTTTGAAGGCCTTGTTCTCCGTTTTCAACAGGATCGCAAGTTCTACATCCCATGATTTCTCAGGCGCTGTTCCTTCATCGTAATATTCGTTCTTGATATATTTTCCTGAGAAAACTTCAGGTACATTCTCTCCCTGGATAAATTTACCCTGTAAATCTACCAAAGGAACAAGATTATCGTTATCATCCTTTACCAACATTGGTGGGATCTCAGGCTGGGCCATTTTAGCAACTCTCGCATCATCAGCACCAAAAGTTGGAGCCGTGTGCACGATACCTGTACCATCCTCAGTCGTTACGAAATCACCTAAGATCACTCTGAAAGCATTTTCAGGATTATCATTTGGTGTAAACCAAGGAACTAACTGCTCATATCTTGTATCAACAAGTTTTTCTCCTGTGAATTCTTTTAAAATTCTGAACGGAATTACTTTCGTTTCCGGAGTATAGTTGGCAAAATCCTCATCTGTACCTTCAGCATATTTCTTACCGAATACTTTAGGTAAAAGAACGCTGGATAATACAACGGTTACCGGCTCAAATGTATATTGGTTGAATGTTTTAACCAAAACATATTCAATATCTCTACCTACTGTAAGGGCAGTGTTGGATGGCAACGTCCAAGGTGTCGTTGTCCATGCAAGGATATGTACATCTCCGTCAACATCATTGAATAAAGCAGAAGAATCTTTCTTTACTTTAAACTGGGCTACAACCGTAGTGTCTGAAACATCACGATATGTTCCAGGCTGGTTCAGCTCGTGTGAAGAAAGTCCTGTTCCTGCTTTTGGAGAGTAAGGCTGAATTGTGTATCCTTTATACAACAAACTTTTGTCATATAACTGCTTCAACAGCCACCAAACAGTTTCCATATATTTTGACTTGTACGTAATATACGGATCATCAAGGTCTACCCAATATCCGATTTTCTCTGTAAGGTTATTCCATACATCAGTATAACGCATTACAGCTTCACGACAAGCTTTATTATAATCTTCAATAGAGATTTTTTTGCCAATATCTTCTTTTGTAATTCCTAATTCTTTTTCTACACCCAGTTCCACAGGAAGACCATGCGTATCCCAGCCTGCTTTACGGAAAACCTGTTTCCCGTTTTGAGTCTGGTAACGGCAGAAAATATCCTTCAATGCTCTTGCCATTACGTGGTGAATTCCAGGCATACCGTTTGCTGAAGGCGGACCTTCATAAAAAACAAACTCAGGATTTCCCTGACGAATCTCAACACTCTTATTGAAAGTTTTATTTTGTTTCCAAAATTCCGCTACATTCTCTGCTACGTCAATAAGGTTGAGGTTTTTGTATTCTTTAAATTGGCTCATTGTAAATATCTCAATATTCGTTGATTAATTAAGTCTGCAAATTTAGTGAATTTTGTCGGTTTATAAGATATGTTTTCTGTAGGTAATTTATATTAAAAACTTCAATTTCAGAAATATAAATGAAAAGAAGTGGTAAAAGTGAATAATGAAGAGCGAATGAGTGAATATTTTAGACCCTTTTGTCAGCTTTCCGGGCTTTTTTCAATTAGGTTAAATTCAATAGAAGCGGGCTTTAGTCCGCGAAAAAATAAAACATGATCCATTGGCTTTAGCCAAAACCTAAATATAATCTCTCGCAAATCAGGCAGATTTCGCAGATTGACCATCATCATCATCTGTGAAAATCCGTGTCATCTGTGGGAAAATAAACCAAGCTAGAGCACTATAGCACGATCATTGCTTGAAATCTGATATATTTCCGTAGAACTAAACCCAAATGCTGTATGAAAACTTTCTCCAAACTGATGGCTGCTATCTGTTGTATCTGTACAATCATCACACAAGCCCAAAATAACTATCCCCAAAATTATTTCCGTAATCCTCTGAATATTCCTATGCAGCTGGCTGCCAATTTTGGTGCGGTAAGAACCAATCATTTTCACATGGGATTGGATTTGAGGACCAACAGCCAGGAGAATTTATCGGTTGTAGCTGCCGCAGATGGCTACGTAAGCAGAGTAAAAGTGGAACGTTATGGTTTTGGGAATGCCATATATATCACCCATCCAAATGGTTTTACAACAGTATATGCCCATTTGAATAAGTATTTCGATAAGCTTGATGAATATGTAAAAGAGAAGCAGTATAAAGACGAAAAATGGGAACAGGATATTACATTTCAACAAGGGCAGTTTCCGGTTGCCAAAGGTCAGCTTATAGCTTTGAGCGGAAATACAGGAGGTTCAGCAGGCCCTCATTTGCATTTTGAGATCAGGGATACAAAAACAGAAGAATGTCTTAACCCTCTGCTGTTTGGATTTAATATCCCGGATTCTGTAGCACCTATTATCAGCGGACTGTATTGGTATGACCGCAGATTCAGTACCTATGAACCGGGGGCGAACGGAATTGCCGTTAAAAAAGTAGGAAATGCCTATACCGCAGATGTTGTCAGAGTGAATTCTCCCTTGATAAGTTTTGGAATAAAAGCTGTAGATAAAGCCAATCAGGGCTTTAATCTTGGAATTTATAAAGCAGAAATATTGATGGATGGGAAACTGATTTATGGTTTCAGTATTGATAAAGTGAGCTATGATGATACCCGTTACCTGAATGGCTGTATAGATTATACTAAATTCAGCAGGGACAAAGTAGCAATTCAGCACTTATCTTCATTACCGGGGATGAAATTACAAAATTACAGTGTTCCTGATCTGTCTGGAATTATCAACCTTCAGGATGAAGACATTCACAATATTGAAATTGTTTTAAAGGACGTAAAAGGAAACACCAGCAGGTTAACCACCAAAGTTCAGTTGAGTAATGCAGGAAGCGGAATTGCATCATCAGGAAAGACAATTTTACCTAATGAAGGAAAAACGCTTACTACTGAAAATGCAGCAATCAGTTTCAGTAAAAGTGCATTATATGATGCTGTAAATTTCGATATGTATGAAAAAAGCAGCACGGATGGAAATGCAGTTTCCAATACTATTGTTTTACAGAATCCGTATCTTCCTGTTCATGATTATTATACTTTGAAAATAAAACCCAACAGGAAGCTTTCCAAAGAAGAAAAAGATAAAGTAGTGGTTTTGTTTAACTATGGAACTGATAAGGATGCTGTAAAAGCAAAATGGAACGGCGATCAGGCAGAATCACAGTTCAACAGATTGGGTACGGCAGATTTGATATTGGATAATAGTTTACCATCAGTTTCTTCAGACTGGAAAGAGGGAGCTATTGTCAGTGGCGGTTTCTTAAGGTTAAAAGGAAGCACAAAAGTAGGTGATATAGTTTTCTTCCGGGCAGAACTTGATGGGAAATGGCTGCGGTTTGCCCGTGTGAAAAACGATTTTGTATATATTTTTGATGAGAAATGTCCAAAAAGTTCAGGTTTGCATAGTTTAAAAGTAACCACCATTAATAGTGCAGGAAATACCAATATACAGACCTTTACATTCCAGAGATAAATGATTGGGAATGTATAATCTTTTGATCTTTTACTGTTTCAATCTTTTAATTTTAAATAAATTTGTCCATTAAAAATTAAAATCATTGGAATTTCATCCGTTCATCGAAAAATCAAGTACTCAGGAAATAAAGGCGTTTCAGGAAGAAAAACTTCAACAGCTGCTGGCTTATCTTGAAGAGAATTCACCTTTTTATCAGAGACTTTTTAAGGAAAAAAATATCAATGTTGGAGAGATCCGTACATTGGAAGATCTCCAAAAGATTCCTACAACTACAAAAAATGATCTGCAGCAGCATAATCATGACTTTTTCTGTATTTCACCAGATAAAATTGTAGATTATAGTACTACTTCCGGAACGCTGGGAGATCCGGTAACCTTTGGTTTGTCAGATGGAGATCTTGAAAGGCTTGCATACAATGAAGCGATATCTTTTGCCTGTGCCGGAATTCAGAAAGGTGATGTAGTGCAGATGATTACTACGATTGATAAACGTTTCATGGCAGGACTCGCTTATTTTTTAGGATTAAGAAAAATGGGTGCGAGTGTTGTACGAATGGGACCTGGGATACCTGAACTGCAGTGGGATTCTATTTTCAGATACAAACCAAAATACCTGATTACAGTACCTTCATTTTTACTGAAGATGATCGATTATGCTGAAAAGCATGGCCTGGATTATAAAAATTCAAGTGTTTATGGAGCGGTTTGCATCGGAGAGAGCATCAAAAATCAGGATTTTACAGATAATATCCTTTCGCAGAAGATCAAAGAAAAATGGGATATTAAGCTCTTTTCCACGTATGCTTCTACAGAAATGAGTACAGCTTTCACAGAATGTGAATTCCAGATCGGTGGGCACCATCATCCTGAACTTATCATCACAGAAATTCTGGACGATGAAGGAAATATTGTTAAAGAAGGCGAAAGTGGTGAACTTACGATTACAACTTTGGGAGTAGAGGCAATCCCTTTGCTGAGGTTTAAAACCGGGGATATTGTAAAAGCCCATTACGAACCTTGTCAATGTGGGAGAAATACCATGAGATTAGGCCCTGTGATCGGAAGAAAGCAGCAGATGATCAAATATAAAGGAACTACACTGTATCCGCCTGCAATGAATGATATTCTGAATGATTTTAACAATATTCTTTGCTATCAGATCGTAATTCAGGCTAATGAGATCGGACTGGATGAGATTATCATCAAATTAAGTACAGATCAGGAACATGAAAATTTCGTAAATGAAGTAAGAGATCATTTCCGTGCAAAATTAAGAGTAAGCCCGAAAATTGAGATCATTGATTTTAATATCCTGTCTAAAACCGTTTTCAATCCGAATAGCCGAAAGCCGATTACATTTATAGATCTGAGATAATCTGAATTGTTCAGAAGTAAAAATATATAAAAAAGACTGCTCATTGCAGTCTTTTGTTTTATTGCTGTTGTTCTTTTTCTAACTTGATGAGGTTGGCAAGATTCTTAATCACCGTATCATGTTTTTTTACAAAAGGATTATCCTTATTCCAGACATATCCGGCCAATACAGCGCAGATCTTTTTCTTCACATCGGGGTTTTCCGGTTGGTGGAAAAATAATTCCTGAAGATTTCCTGTGTACCATTCTTTTACGTAGGTGGTGAAAACATCTACACCATATAAAATATAATCGGTGTATTCCGTTTGCCAGTTGATTTTCTCACCATTCAGCTGTCTTAATGCCAACTTAGCGGCAACCATCCCTGATTCTGTAGCGAAAGCCATTCCTGAAGAAAAAACAGGATCAAGGAATTCTGAAGCGTTACCAGTTAAGGCAAATCCATCTCCGAAAAGACTTTTTACAGAACATGAATAATCTTTAAGATGTCTTGGTTCAAAAAGAAATTCTATATCACCAAAACGCTTTACATAATAATCTGAAAGGGAAATTGCTTTTCTCAAAGCCTCGGCAGTATCTCCGTTCTCCGATAATTTATCAATATATTCAGTTGGGCCTACAATTCCTAAACTTGTATTTCCGTTAGAAAAAGGAATTACCCAAAGCCATACTTCGGTTTCAATAATATCAAAAGAAATTAAAGTTCCTTCCTCACCTGGTTCTCTGTTAATATCCTTTACATGAGAAAAGATAGCAGAGTGTGGAGATAATTTTGAAGGTTTTTCAAGATCTAAAAGACGAGGTAACACTCTTCCGTACCCACTTGAATCAATTACGAACTTTGCGTGGATCTCTTTTGTTTCTCCGTCTTTTGTTTTTACAGTTGTGATAGAATCTGTTCCGTTAAATTTGATGTCAATAACTTCTGTTTCAAATTCAAGATCAACTCCTTTATTGATGACTTCCTGAGCCAGGGTATTATCAAAATCAGCTCTTGGAACCTGCCAGGTCCAGTCCCAGCCTTCTCCGAATTTATTGCTGAAATCAAAAATGCAGACCTCGTCACCGCGAAGGAAACGTGCACCCAGTTTTTTCTCAAAGCCCATTTTATCCAATGCAGGGAAAAGACCAGCCTCCTCAAAGTGGTCCATTACCCTTGGAATTAAGCTTTCACCGACTACCAGTCTTGGGAATTTTGTCTTTTCAACAACTTTTACGCTGACGTTATTGTTCTTTAAGTACGAAGAAGATACGCATCCGGAGGGTCCGGCTCCGATTACAAGAACGTCAACAAATTCTTTGCTCATCTTTGATTTTTTATTTTAATAATAACTTTTATCTTTGCCGCAAAATTAGTGACAAATAATTAATATTTTACAAAATTATCAACTATTACTTTTAATTGATGAAAATAAATAACTTTTTAGAACTGAAAGACTTTCAAAAAATTATCATTGAGAATGAAAAAATAGAACTGGATGAATCGCTTTTATCAAGAGTGAATACAAGTTTTCAGTTTTTAAAGGAATTTTCAAAAAATAAAGTAATATATGGTGTGAACACCGGTTTTGGGCCTATGGCGCAATTCAAGATCAGTGATGAAGACACACACCAGCTTCAGTATAATCTGATCCGGAGCCACTCTTCAGGCATTGGAAATCCATTGCCTGCTGAAGAAGTGAAAGCTTGTATGTTAGCGAGAATGAATACCCTGTCCTTAGGGAATTCAGGAGTACATGAGTCTGTTATTCACCTTCTTCAGGAACTTATCAACAGGGATATTATTCCATTGATTTTCGAACATGGAGGAGTAGGAGCAAGCGGTGATCTTGTTCAGTTAGCCCATTTAGCCCTGGTACTGATTGGAGAAGGAGAAGTGTTCTATAAAGGAGAAAGAAAGTCTACCAAAGACGTTTTTGAAACAGAAGGATTAGACCCGATAAAGGTAGAAATTCGTGAAGGGCTTGCCTTAATGAACGGAACTTCAGTAATGTCAGGAATTGGAATTGTTAATGCTTATAAAGCGAATCAGTTAACAGATATTTCCATTAAACTTTCCTGTGCCATCAATGAAATTGTTCAGGCTTATGATGATCATTTATCAGAAGCATTAAACGGAACAAAAAGACACTACGGTCAGCAGAAAGTAGCAGAAAGAATGCGTGAACATCTTGCTGACAGTAAACTGATCAGAAAAAGAGCAGACCATCTTTATACTCACTTTGAAGAACAGGAAAAAGTATTCAAGGAAAAAGTACAGGAATATTATTCTTTGAGATGTGTACCACAGATTCTAGGTCCGGTATTAGATACATTGGAATATACAGAGAAAGTTCTTGAAAATGAGATCAACTCTGCGAATGATAATCCAATTATCAATGTAGAAGATCAACACGTTTACCACGGAGGAAATTTCCACGGAGACTATATCTCTCTGGAAATGGATAAGTTAAAAATTGTGGTAACGAAACTTACGATGCTTGCAGAAAGACAGCTTAACTATCTTTTAAATGCTAAAATCAACGAAATTTTGCCTCCTTTTGTAAATTTAGGTAAATTAGGTTTCAATTTCGGGATGCAGGGAGTGCAGTTTACAGCAACTTCCACTACAGCGGAAAGCCAGATGCTGTCTAATCCTATGTATGTTCACAGTATTCCGAATAATAATGATAATCAGGATATCGTAAGCATGGGAACCAATGCCGCGGTAATCTGCAGAAAGGTGATTGAAAATGCTTTCGAAGTATTGGCGATTGAAGCTATTACTATCGTTCAGGCGATTGAATATCTTGGTTTCCAGAATGAGGTTTCATCGTCTACCAAAGAATTGTACGGTGCAATCAGAAAAATAATTCCTGCATTCTCAGATGATATGGTGATGTATCCTTATCTGGAAGAAGTAAAAAAATATTTAAAGGCAATGTAAGTATTGGCTGAAATGAATTGTCTTTAAAACTAGGTAACTTTAAAAACTAAAACTAAATAAACACTAACGCATGAAATGTGCAATTGTAACAGGAGGCTCCAGAGGAATCGGGAGGGCAATCTGTATAAAACTGGCGGAAGAGAAGAACTACCATATACTCATTAACTACACTTCCAATGAAGCTGCAGCAAAGGAAACTTTGGCTAAGGTAGAAGAATTGGGGGCTACAGGAGAAATTCTTAAGTTTGATGTAGGAAATACCGAAGAAGTAAAGGAGGTATTAACAGCATGGCAGGAAAATAATCCTGAAGCTGTGGTAGAAGTTATTGTTAACAATGCCGGGATTACAAGAGATGGCCTGTTTATGTGGATGCAGAAAGAAGACTGGAATAATGTAATCAATACCAGCTTAGATGGTTTCTTCAATGTAACTAATTTCTTTATTCAGAAACTGCTCCGTAATAAATACGGAAGAATCATCAATATGGTTTCAGTATCCGGAGTAAAGGGAACAGCAGGCCAAACCAATTATTCAGCAGCTAAAGGAGCGTTAGTAGGTGCAACCAAAGCTCTTGCTCAGGAGGTTGCGAAGAGAAATGTTACCGTAAATGCAGTGGCTCCAGGGTTTATTAAAACCGATATGACACAGGAATTCAATGAAGATGAACTGAAGGCAATGATTCCAGCCAACAGATTCGGGGAAGCAGAGGAAGTGGCAGACCTTGTAGCGTTTCTGGCTTCCAGAAAGTCTTCATACATTACAGGAGAAGTCATTAATATCAACGGTGGAATTTACTCATAAATAATCTAACAATATACCAATGTACCAGCGTACCAATTTCAGTAAAATATTGTTACATTGCCAGACTGATACATTGTTAAATTCAATATGAACACATGGAAAATAGGGTTGTAATTACCGGAATGGGAATTTATTCCTGCATCGGGACGTCTTTAGAAGAGGTCAGGGAATCCCTATATCAAGGAAAATCCGGCATTGTCTTAGATCAGGATAGAAAAGCATTCGGTTTCAGATCAGGACTTACGGGAACAGTTCCGAAACCTGATTTAAAAAACCTTTTGAACAGACGCCAGCGTGTAAGTATGGGCGAAGAAAGTGAGTATGCTTATCTTGCTACCATTGATGCTCTGAAACAGGCTAATCTGGATGAAACCTTTTTAGATACCCATGAAGTTGGGATTTTATATGGAAACGACAGTGTTTCCCAGGCAGTAGTAGAATCTATTGACATTGCAAGGGAAAAGAAAGATACTACATTGATGGGATCAGGAGCAATCTTTAAATCAATGAATTCAACAGTAACGATGAACCTTTCTACCATCTTTAAACTGAAAGGGATCAACCTTACTATAAGTGCTGCCTGCGCAAGTGGTTCGCACTCTCTGGGGCTTGCTTATATGATGATTAAGAACGGATTTCAGGATATGATTATCTGCGGCGGCGCTCAGGAAACCAATAAATACTCTATGGCCAGCTTTGACGGGTTAGGCGTTTTTTCAGCAAGGGAAGATGAACCTACAAAAGCATCAAGACCTTTTGATGCTGATAGAGACGGGTTGATCCCGAGTGGGGGTGCCGCTTCTTTAATTGTTGAAAGTCTGGAATCTGCACAAAGAAGAGGAGCCCACATTATTGCTGAAATCATAGGATATGGTTTCTCGTCTAACGGCGGGCATATTTCCACTCCTAATGTAGATGGACCGGCTTTAGCAATGGACAGAGCCCTGAAGCAATCTGGTTTAAAAGCCTCAGATATCGATTATATCAATGCCCACGCCACTTCAACTCCAATTGGAGATGCCAATGAAGCCAAGGCTATCTATGAGATTTTTGGGAGTGAAGTTCCGGTAAGTTCTACGAAGTCTATGACTGGACATGAGTGCTGGATGGCCGGTGCAAGTGAAGTTATTTACTCTATTCTGATGATGCAGAATGATTTTATAGCCCCCAATATTAATCTGGAAAATCCTGATAATGAGGCTAAAAAGATAAATTTGGTGTTTGAAACAAAAAATCAAAAAATTGATGTATTTTTGTCGAATTCTTTTGGGTTCGGGGGAACCAATTCTGCACTAATAGTTAAAAAATTTGATTAAAAACATGGAAAGGGAAAAAATTGTTGCTATTGTTAATGATTTTCTGGTTAACGAATTTGAAGTTGACGGAGATGAAATCAGTAATGATGCCAACCTTAAAAATACACTGGGACTGGACAGCTTAGATTATATTGACATGGTCGTAGTTATAGAATCCAATTTCGGAGTGAAATTAGGAGAAGCAGACTTCAAGAAAATGGTAACATTTGATGATTTCTATACAACGATTGAAAATAAGATCGCTGAGAAAAACGCATAGTTATTAAGTAAATCTATATTCCTTACAATGTACCAATGTAATAATAGAAGAGGATACTCACGGATATTGTTACATTGGTACACTTTTATACTGGTAAACTGCATTTATGAACAAGTGGAAAGGTAAATCTAAAGGGACGGTACTGGGGTACAGGATATTCGTCTGGTGTATTAGAAATATCGGGATCAGATGTTCATATTTTGTATTGTACTTTGTAGCAGCTTATTATGTTTTGTTTCAGAAAAAAAGCAACCAGTATATTCTATATTATTTCCATAAAAGACTGAATCTCGGTTATTGGAAGGCCAAGCGCTCTATTTTTAAAAGTTATTTTACTTTTGGGCAGGTTCTGATCGATAAGACCGCCATTTCCGCCGGATTGAGAGAAAAATATACCTATGAATTTGACGGTATTGAAAACCTGAGAAATCTTTTGGCAGCCAAGAAAGGAGGTGTTCTCATCAGTGCCCACATCGGTAACTTTGAAGTGGCAGAACATTTCTTTGCAGATATTGATTTCGACTGTCAGATCAATCTGGTTACTACAGATCAGGAAGTTACCGTCATCAAGGAATATCTGGAAAGTGTTTCTGTAAAAAAGAGCAATATCAAATTCATTTATGTGAAAGAAGATATGTCGCATATCTTTGAGATCAATCAGGCTTTATCTAATAACGAGCTTATTTGCTTTACCGGGGACCGCTATTTTGAAGGCTCGAAATTTCTGGAAGCTGATTTATTAGGGAAAAGTGCAAAATTCCCGGCAGGCCCGTTTCTTATTGCATCCCGTTTAGGAGTACCTGTGGTATATGTTTATGTAATGAAGGAGAAAAACCTTCATTATCATTTGTATGCCAGAGTAGCTCAGAATATTAAAAACAGGGATTCTCAGGGACTTTTACAGTCTTATGTGCAGAATCTTGAAACCATGATCAAAAAATATCCGCTTCAATGGTTTAATTATTTTGATTTTTGGGATTATATTGATTAATTTTTCTATTTTTATTCCGTAAAAGCTAATAAAAACTCAAAACCATTAAGGAATCCGGAGAAGCTGAAATTCAAAAAGATATTACTCAAATAGGATTTACCATACAGTAATCACAAAATAATATCCAAATTTCTTAAATTCCCAATCTCTTAATTAAAAAAGCACATTCTCCTTTGAAAAAAGAATATGACATACTTGTAATCGGCAGCGGATTGGGAGGCCTTGTCTCGGCTCTTGTTTTAGCGAAAGAAGGCCTGAAGGTTTGTGTACTGGAGAAAAATAACCAGTATGGCGGAAATCTGCAGACTTTTTCAAGAGATAAACTCATTTTTGATACCGGAGTGCATTATTTGGGAGGGCTTTCAAAAGGCCAGAACCTTAACCGCTTTTTCTCTTATCTGGAGATTATGGATGAGCTGGAACTTCACAAGATGGATGAAGACGGATACGACAGAATTTCCTTTGATGATGAAAATATTGAATATCCACACGCTCAGGGCTATGAAAACTTTGTAGAACAGTTATCTGCCTATTTTCCTGAAGAAAGAGACAATCTTGAAAATTACTGTGAAGAAATTCAGTATGTGTGCAGCCAGTTTCCGAGGTATCATGTCGTAGGCAAGGAGAGCTACAACGAAGAAATCCTGCATTTGAATACCAGGAGGTTTATTGAATCCGTTACTCAGAATAAAACCCTTCAGGCAGTTTTATTAGGTTCGAATTTCCTGTACGCAGGAGATTCCGAGAATGTTCCTTTCTATGTGCATGCCTTAACGGTGAACTCTTACATACAGAGTGCTTATAAATGTGTAAAAGGCGGAAGTCAGATATCAAAGCTGTTGATTAGAAAACTTCGTCAGTATGGAGCTGAAGTGCATAAACATTCAGAAGTCTCCGAATTCATTTTTAATGAAAATAATACCCTGGCTTCTGTAAAAACAAAATCAGGAAAAGAATATGCTGCCAAGCAGTTTATTTCCAATGTTGAAATCCGTTCTACCATTAAACTGATAGGAGAGGACAGACTGAAAAAGTCTTTCCTGAACAGGGTTTTAAGCTGGAAGCCGGTTTCATCATGTTTCAGTGTTTATATTGTTTTAAAACCTAATTGTTTGCCCAACTTTAATTACAATATTTACCATTATTCCTCTGAAGATCAAGTCTGGAATGCTTACCGTTACAAAAAAGAAGCATGGCCGGAGACTTATATGCTTTCATCTATGCCCTCAAAGCACCATCCTGAGTTTGCAGAAAGTTTTACGGCTATTTCTTATATGGATTTTGATGAGGTAAAACAGTGGGAAAATACAGTCAATACCGTTGCAGATGAGCATGAAAGAGGAGTACAGTATGAAAAATTCAAGATGGAAAAGACTGAAAAAATGATTGATGCTCTTGAAAAGAGAATTCCGGGCTTAAAGCATGCGATTAAACGTATATATACTTCTTCACCATTATCTTACCGCGATTATATTGGAAGTTTTGAAGGAAATATGTATGGTTATATGAAAAACTCAGACAATCCTCTTAAAACCATGGTTTCTCCCCGTACAAAAATTGATAACCTGTTTCTCACAGGCCAATCCGTAAATATGCATGGAATTTTAGGAGTAACGATAGGAGCATTCAATACCTGTGCTGAAATTCTGGGAAAAGAAACTATTGACAGCCGCTTGGACTCAATGACCTAATAAAAACAACCGTGAAAAAAACTAAGATCCATAACCTGTTCTATAAAAGGCTTCTTCTGTATTTCTTTTTTTCCTGCCTCCTGAGCGCGTGCGGAGTATCTAAATCTGTTCATCATCTTCCAGATGTACAGCAATATACTTTGGAAATTCCTAAGGTTAACAAGATCAATGACAGCACATTCACCTATAATCAGAATTTTCTTACTAAAAATAAACAACAGCTCTGGGAACTTTACATTAAAGGAAATCCTTTGCAGTTAGGCTATAATAACGGAGCATTAACTCAGGACCTGATGCAGAAGCAGGAAGGGATCTTTTTCTCCAAAGTGGAAAGCTTTGTTCCTTCAAAGTTTAAACAGAAGCTCTTAAATACCTTCTTAAAATGGTACAACCGTAAAATGTATCTGAATGTAAGGGAAGATTATCAGGCAGAACTATTTGGTCTCTCTCAATATTCGTCTGATCAGTATGATTTTATAGCATCAAAATATCTGAGGAACCTATATTTACATGGTGCTCATGATATTGGGCATGCCATGCAGGACCTGGCTATGGTAGGCTGTACTTCCCTGGCTGTGTGGAATGATAATACGGAAGACGGTGATATGCTGATCGGAAGAAACTTTGATTTCTATGTAGGAGATGAGTTTGCTCAGAATAAACTGGTTGAATTTGTGGAACCGGAAGATGGGATTCCCTATATGTCTGTAAGCTGGCCGGGAATGATAGGCGTAGTTTCCGGGATGAATAAAGAAGGAATCACAGTAACCATCAATGCCGGGAAATCAAGAATTCCCTTAACTGCAAAAACACCTATTTCTTTGGTAACAAGGGAAATTCTGCAGTATGCTAAAACCATAGATGAAGCTATTGCCATTGCTAAAAAAAGAAATGTTTTTGTTTCAGAATCCATCTTAGTGGGAAGTGCTCATGATAGAAATGCTGTAATTATTGAAGTTTCGCCGAAAAACTTCGGTGTGTACAGGGTTCAGAATACCAGCAAAGTGCTTTGTACCAATCATTTTCAGTCTGATGCATATAAAGATGATAAAAGAAATCAGAAACAGATTAAAGAAAGTCATTCGGAATACCGTTATGAAAAACTTCAGGAACTCTTACAGGATGAAAAAAAGCTCACTCCGGAGAAAATGGCTTCTGTTTTAAGGAACAGATCCGGTTTAAAGGATAAAAGCATAGGGTATGGAAATGAAAAAGCTTTAAACCAGTTATTGGCTCACCATGCGGTTATATTTTCACCCGAAAAAAAACTGGTTTGGGTTTCTTCGAATCCTTATCAGCTGGGAGAGTTTGTATGTTATGATCTTAATGAAATTTTTTCAGGGAAAGTATTGAAAACTAATGATATTTCTAAATCACAATTAAATATTCCTCGTGATCCTTTTGCTGATTCTGAAGAATTTGAAAATTATGAGACATCCAGAAGGCTTGGAAAAAAAGTTATTGATGCTACAGAGTATAAGGATATTACATTAACAGATGATGCCATTCCTTATTATCAGTCTTTGAATCCTGATTTCTGGAAAATATATTTTTTGAGTGGAAAATATTATTATCACAAAAAAGAATATTCCAAGGCAAAAGCAGAGTTTGAAAAAGCGCTTACTAAGGAAATAACTACCATCCCGGATCGGAAAGCGGTTGAAAAGTATCTTGATAAAACCAATAAAAAGATTACTAAATAAGCATCGAAGTGCTACTGGGCTTTTTTCAGTTAATTATTCTCAGGATTTAACTTATTCAGAAAAAGAAATGTACTGATTCCGGCAATGGAAGATAATGCAGTGCTTAGGATGAAACTTCCGATTACATATTGAAGCAGATTATTCTTAATCAGATCAAAATTAATATCCTGGCTGAGTAAATTACTGTCTCCATGTACAAACGGCGCCCCAAGAAATAAGGATGCTGCAATAATAAAAGGAATAAAAGGGGGTAAGCTTACATTGGAAGCTACAAATGCCAGCACTTTATTCAGCTTGAAAAGTACAGATAAGCTGATCACAAGCAAAGTCTGGAATCCCCAAAAAGGAGAAAGTCCTATAAAGACTCCAAGTGCAATGGAAAAAGCTTTTGTACGGTTGCTTCCATCGCTTTCCAGGACATCTTCCTTTATGAATCTTTTAAAGCTTTTTTTTTTGAAATTATTCACGAAGTTCCTCGGAATAATGTAGAACAGGGTAATGGTTACCAGGATTGTATTCAGAATACTGATCCGGGTAAAATCCTTAAACGGTCTGAAGTGAGAAACACGCTCTGCAGGATCATACAGAACCTTAACAGGAACATTCTTTACGGGAACATGCCTCCAGGCAGTTCTTACGATGATCTCGATTTCAAATTCAAACTTAGGAGTAAAATATTTCTTTGGAATTTTGTGCAAAGGATACAATCTGTACCCGGACTGTGTATCTTCCAGCTTTATTCCGGTTTCAAACCAGAACCAGAAATTGGAAAACCGGTTTCCAAAACTGCTTTTCTTTGGAATCCCATCCTGGGACATGTTTCTGTTTCCAATCAAAAGCACATCTTCATCTTCCTGAAGAAGCGCTTCTACGAATACGGGGATGTCGTCCGGATAATGCTGCCCGTCAGAATCAATGGTGATAGCGTGGTCATAACCCAATTCTTTTGCTTTTCTAAAGCCTGTTTTAAGCCCGTTTCCCTTTCCTTTGTTCTCAGGTAAGGAGATTACGGTAATCTGAGGATATTGGCTAAGAATCTGAGCGGTGGAATCGGTGGAACCATCATTCACCACAATAATACTTTCGGTGTAATCTAAAACACCGTCAATTACCCTTTTCAGGGTCTTTTCATTATTATAGGTAGGTATTAAAATACAGATCTTCCTTTCGGAAATTGCATTTTGTACTTCAGCAAGGGACATGTTTTTATTTTAAAGTGGCTCTTTCAGCCTCGGTAATCGTTTTAGACTGCATGGCGAACCTTTTAATATAGTTTTTTAAGGCCGAATTCTGTTTGCTGTAATTGTTCAGAAGAAATGTTTTGTCATCCTTTAAGCTTCCTCTGTATCCGACAATTTTAGGAATGTTTTCCTGTACACTTAGCCTTATCAGACGTAATTCTGCATTATTAGGATTGCTTTTAATAATTCCTTCAAGGTGGGTTGCTCCTGTTTTTACCAGTGCTTTCCTGTTCCCTTTAGATACTTTGGCTTCCATAATTTTAGCAGCTGCTTTATACCCTAAAGTTACCGGATCAGAACCTGATTGCCTTTCTGCAACTTCAATAAAATTTGAGGTGTTGGTGCTTGAATCATTAGCCTTGGCATAGCTGTTTCTCAGTGCTTCAAGATCAGACTGAAAGAAAAATAAGAATGCCGCTACGAAGGATAAAATAAGTTTCATGACATTATTTTTTTATAGCTTACAGACAGTTTTAATGCAATAGTCTCGCCAAAAGAGGTTGAATTTTTTACTTTAACATCCTCTCCATCTTCTGTAATATCCAGCTGAAGTTTCAGGTCAGGAGTCTCAAAAGGATTGATAATGGCCATGAATTTTACGTTAGAAGCTGTTTTTAAAAATAATTTTGAACCTGTAAACTCTTCTGTTAGCTCCTTAATGATCTGCATCATGCAAACTCCGGGAGTTACCGGGTTTCCGGGAAAATGTCCCTTGAAAATGTCATGATCTTTATTCAAATGAATATGAGCAGTAAAGCTTCCGTTTTCTGCCTTTTCGTATGATGTTAAAGTATAAAAATCTGTAAGAATGGTCTGCATGATCTTATTTTTTAAGATTAAAAGGTATGATAAACTCCGTTTTGAAAAACGATACTACTCGCTTTTATATTGGAAATCATTCTGTTTCGGTTATTTGAAATAGTTTTATATTGATCTTAAAATCCTTATGTTGTAAGTTTAAGCTGTCTGCGAAGATATGCTTTTTTGCATCAAAAGTAAAATCGATCTTTTCCTTATTGTTTTTCGTGTAAATGATCTGTTTCAACAGATTATTTTCTTTGTTGAAGAACAGGTAGTAGCTTTTATTGTCAATTCTGGAGAGGTAGATTTTTGAATGGTCATTTTCAAAACTTTCACTTACCGGATATTGTCTTTTCAACAGCTGCTGGAAATCGTTTTTCAGAAAATTAATGACAATTTTCTTATCCAGATCCGGCAGTACATAATTAAGCTTAAAATCCTGGTCTGAGATCTCAAAATCAATCAGTTTATTCCCGAAATCAGAGGTTAATGCTACACGATGCGTTGTTTCATTCAGTTTTTTAATGATCAGAATACCGCTTACATGATTTTTATAAATATCTATCTGGCATTTATACACATAATCTTCAGCAGATGAAAAATACAGGTTTTCAACTGTCTTTTCTTCTGCCAGAACTGGCTTCACACCAGTAAGCTGATAGGACTTACAGGAAACAGCCAATATTAAAATCAGGCTATAAAGTAAATTCTGACGCAGGAATGGAAGCATTGATCTTTGTATTTTTAAAAACAATGTTAGTTGTATCACCTGAAGCTTCAGTCATATTTACCTGGGAAACGGTAGATTGGCTTTTAGGGAAATAAAGCTCAATCTGCTTGATATATTTTAAAAGCTGTGAAGTTTTCGGAACAAATTTAGCCACATTGTAATTTCCGTTTTTGAAATAAGTTACTGTAAATTCGGGATCGTTGAACATAGTTCCGTTGGAGCTTCCTACAATGAGTTTATTGATCTTTTCAAAAGTTTTGCTTTTGGCATCTACAGAAGATTTTTTCCCCTGGTCATTGATGTAAATCTTGTTGCTTTTAAAAACAATGCTGTACTGATAAGGCTTGGTGTATTTCCAGCTCAGCATATTAGGTGTCTGTAAAGACATTTTCCCGTAGGTAACAATGCTTTTATCCAGGAAGTCCATTTTTTTGGTCTGGGTGAAATCACTCTGCAGCGTTTTGATCTCTTTGGTGTCTGCAGAAACCTTGGATACAAATGCTTTAGCTTCTGCCCCGGACATGGCTGTGTTTTGGGCAAAAAATAATCCGGATATCAGTAGAAATGCTCCGAAAGCAATATTTTTAATCATTTTTTTCTTGAATTTGTAATGGAATCAACTGTAAAAGTTGAGTATTTTTTATCTGCCAAAAATACTAATAAATCTGCCAGCACACGATACGTTTTTTCTGAAGTATCATGAAGAAGAATGATGCTCCCTTTCTTTAATCCTTTCGTTACTCTCCGGTAGATTTTCTTTTCATCATCAATAATCGTGTCCAGAGAACGGACGTTCCAGCCGATGCTCGTTTTATGAGTCCTTTTGATCGCTTTGGCAATACTTGGATTGGTAACACCGAACGGCGGCCTGTACAGGTTGGTTTGTATATTGCCAACATTCTTCATTACTTCATCACAGCTCTCTATCTCTGCCATCATTTTTAACGTTGATAAAAAACCTGTTGAATTGGAATGTGAAAAGGTATGATTTCCTATAGTATGCCCCTCGGCAATGATCCTTTGAAAGGTTTCAGGGTATTTTTCAATCTGCTTTCCGATGCAGAAAAAAGTGGCTTTTATTTCATGCTCTTTGAGTAAGTCTAAAAACTTAGGCGTAAATTCCGTTGGACCATCATCAAAAGTAAGGGCTACCTCTTTAATTCTGGTTCTTTTATGGGTAATACTGTTAACAAAATATCCCAGTTCAATAGCAAATGATCCCCAAACCACTACTGCAGAAAAAGCAAGGAAACATGCAATATACACCCAAAAACTTCCCTGAAACGCATAGATGAAAACGTTACAGAAGAGATAAAACAGGATGAATGAATAGTGTCTCATGATTGCTTTTTTGAGTTTTTAGATGACTGTTTTCTTACTTTATATGATTTTGAGATATTCTTAACACTCTTTTTGTCACTCTGTAAGAGTCTAAACCAATACATTCAAATTATCTATGTTGAGATTCCACGCTTCCACTTCGTTTCGCTCTGAATGACAGAATTACGCTATAATAAAATAACTAAGCTCTTTCCAATAATACCAAACTATGATCGCTGCCTGCTAAGTGATTGTAAAGAAGTACATTCTTTACTTCTTCTTTTTTTTCTGCATTAATCATCATCACTTCCGGGATCTTCTGTTCTTTAAGAATATGGCAGGCCATAAATGTAGAAAAACCACTTGCTGTATTGAACTCCCCACTCAGATGTTTGTAATATAATAATGCCGAACCTGGTAACAAGTTCATGGCCTTTGTATAATAAACGTCAGAGTCTGCGTCACTACTGAAACCTAAAATTACAGCATCAATATCGGTTGCTGAAAGATTGTTTTTTGTCAGGAACTCCTGAATAAAATCTGAAGTTTCATCCAGTTCTAATTTATTGCTGATTTTAATATCAGTAAGTTTTGCGTAAGTAGTTTCTGTTTTATCTTTTCCTACAACAAAAAAGCTAGCTCCTTCACCCCAGATAACACCATTGGTTGTAGAATACAGATAATCGGCAGGAAGATCTGACTCTTTTTTAATGGTATTGTTCAGGCAGTAGAGTTCCATGGTTCTGTTGGTCTGCTCATCGGTAGATCCAACCAGAATATTTTCAGCTTCACCATCTTTAATCTGTAGTTGGGCATCCAACAATGAAAATTCCAGAGATGAAGAAGTATTTACATAGGTAAAGTTGTAGCCATGGCATTGCAGCCCCAGTGCAATCTGGCCTGCAACAGTATTGTGGGTAGACTGAATAAAAAATGTAGGGGTTAAAAACTCCTCATGATTATCAATTACGTTTTTCAGAAACTTTTCAGAATCCTGTGAACATCCCATCCCGGTTCCTGCGATAATAGCATCTGGCTGTTGAATTCCAGCTTCTTTTAAAGCGTAGTGCGACGCTACAGAACTCATTTTTACCGTTTTAGACATTCTTCTGATCATGGCAGGAGGAATGAATTCTTTGTAATTAGGTTCTATGGCTTTTATGATCTTTGCCGAATTTTCCGGCTTAAGACTATCAAGGATATTTTTGTTTAAAGTGTCCTGAGCAGAGATACAGGATGCACTGTTGATGTATACTGTACTCATGATTTTGAGAAAATTAGGGTTGAACAGT
Source organism: Chryseobacterium bernardetii (assembly GCF_003815975.1). Taxonomy (NCBI): domain Bacteria; kingdom Pseudomonadati; phylum Bacteroidota; class Flavobacteriia; order Flavobacteriales; family Weeksellaceae; genus Chryseobacterium; species Chryseobacterium bernardetii. The sequence goes on along the minus strand of NZ_CP033932.1, from coordinate 850,258 downwards.
TTCCACCAAATCCAAATGAATTGGAAAGAACATGATTGATGTTTTTCTCCTTCAGTTCAGTAACCGGGGTGAGATCAAACTCTTCCATTTTCGTTTTGAAATTCAGGTTCGGGAAAATAAGGTTGTGTTGCATGGCTAGAATTGAAAATACGGCTTCAATCCCGGCTGCTGCAGCCAGTGTATGTCCTGTAAACGCTTTTGTAGAGCTGAATTCCGGCACCTGGTTTTCTCCAAAAATCCTGATCATGGCAATTCCCTCAGATAGGTCATTATTAGGTGTCGCTGTGCCATGAACATTGATATAATCGATGTCTTCTTTGTTTAAACCTGAAATTTTCAAAGCCTTATGCATTGCTAAAAAGGCACCTTGTCCGTTTTCAGAAGAGGCGGTTTGGTGGTGGGCATCGTTGGCATTTCCATATCCGGAAAGATAGGCCAGCACCTTTTTATTTTCCTTTTTAACAAGTTCTTCGGATTCAAGCACTAAAAAAGCGGCTGCTTCTCCAAGATTCAATCCTTTTCGGTTGTTGTCGAAAGGCGTATTATAAGAATCTGTAAGGATCATCAGGGTGTTGAACCCATTCAGCGTAAACTTTGAAAGAGAATCTGTTCCGCCCACGATTACACGATCCAGAACTCCGTTTTTTATGAGTTTAGCTCCCATCATAATGGCGTTTGCTGCAGATGAGCAGGCTGTACTGATGGTAGAAACCATACCTTTTAATCCCAAATGATCTGCAATGGCCAATGAGGAACTTCCGGCATCATGAGCATCAATATATTTTTGCTTTTCAGGAAAGTCTTCGTAGGAATAGAAGTATTTTTCGGTAATATCCATTCCGCCAACACTGGTGGAGGAGATCAGCCCGGTTCTGTAGCCGTTGATATCCGATATTCCGGCACTTTCTACTGCTTCTTTGGCGGCTATCATCCCTAATAAGGATGTTCTGGTAACATTGTTGTCTTCGCGCAGCTGAAGTTTCTGTACCAGTTCCTCATTGGATAGTTTTATTTCACCTGTTTTAATCGCTCCGGCGTGGCGGGTTTCAAACATCTGAATATCTGAAATACCGTGTTTTCCGGATTGTAATGAAATAAAATTTTCCTCCACATTGTTTCCGATGGAGGAAATGATGCCCATTCCCGTTATGGCAATTTTTTGACTCATTCTATTAAATAATGTAACAATGTATCAATGTAACAGTTTACCAATTCTTCTAGTACATTGATACACCGTTAAACAGTTATATGATTTATTTTGTTCTGTTGTCTTCGATGAATTTAGCCATGGTATCGATAGATTGGAAAATTTCCTTTCCTTTTTTAGGATCGGCTAATTTTATTCCATAATCTTTATCCAGAAGAACGATTAATTCCAAAGCATCAATAGAATCTAGTCCTAATCCTCCTCCGAATAACGGATCTGCATCTTTTATTTCTTCTACAGAAACGTCTTCAAGGTTAAGTACTTCAATAATTTTGTGCTTCAATTCTGTTTTTAAGTTTTCCATAATTTAATTAATTTACCAATGTATCTATGTACCAGTTTACCAATAGCTAAAATTGTTACACTTCTACATTGTTATATTGTTACATTTTTACAAGGTTAGCAAATATACAAAAGCTTTGTAATTTTCCTGAAATAATTCAACCCAGCCGCATAATACTTTATCGGCTTTTCCGGATTGGAGAATCTGTTCTGCGTAGTCATTTAAAAAATTTTCATCAAATTCATCCAAAACAAAGAAGGCATTCTCCGTCTGCATTTTGTGTTTAATGCTGATTTCCCCAACACAAATGTTAGGTAAGGTATAAACAAAAACTGCCGGGCTGGGAAAATAATTCTCCTGAGAATTGATGCTTTCCTGGTATTTGAAATCAGTATCCAGACTGGAGGATCTGTTGGCAAAAACCAATGCTGTTCTGCTGTGATCTTCTTCTTTTAAAAGCATTTCAGCAGAAAGAAAGGCTAATTTACTCAGGCTATCCATTTTATGAAATTTCGGATAGCTGAGTTCTAGGCTTTTATAGGCTTCTTTAGCAAATTCCGGGAATGTATTGCTTTCGCTTTCAAAAATAAGGTTTCCATCAACGGTTATTTTTGAATGTTCTATGGTGCAGGTGTTGGTTTTCTTCATCATATTCATTTTAACATTTTTCCAATACAATCGCAGCATTACACCCACCAAAACCAGATGCTGTTTTCAAAATATATCTGATGTTTGCAGGTTGGTTCTCTTTAATGATATTCAATGGCTGAGTTACTCCTATTTCTTCGAAGTTTTTAGAAGGGATCAGTGTATTCTGAAGGGCACTTTCCATAGAAATAATACTTTCTAAGAGTCCGGAAGCACCTAAACAATGTCCGTAATAGCCTTTCATACTGTTCAGAGGAATATTTTGCAGTTCCATTCTGTTGAATGCGATGCTTTCCATTTCATCATTGTATAATGTTGCTGTTCCATGAGCCGAAATAAAATCGATCTGTTTTGCAGAAACTTTGGCTTCCATCATCGCATTTCTGATACTTCCGTATAACCCGTCTCCTGTTCTGGATGGGCCGGAAATATGATTGGCATCATTGATGGCAGAATCTCCCAATACTTTAAATCTGAATTTTTCGTTTTCGGAAGCTTCAGAAGTAATATAAGCTGCTGCGGCTGCCTCTCCGATATTGATTCCGTTCCGGTTTTTATCATAAGGTTTGCACGGTTCTGATCCAATGGCCTGAAATGAATTGAATCCGGAAATTACAAATTCTGAAATTTCATCTCCTGCTATTACGAAGGCATCCTTATATTTACCTGCCTGTATCATATTCTTGGCAACAGCAATAGCCATTACCCCTGAAACACAGGCATTGGAAACCACAATAGGCTTGGTTTTAAACCCGAAAAAATCAGCAATTTTTTGAGCTAATTTTGGAAGATAAGTGCCTTCCGGCAATTCAGCCTGGTTTTTTAATAAGCTGATATTTCCTTTTGTTGTAGACAGGATGAAAGCGGTATTTTCTGTTACTGTATGTTTTTCAACAAGAGGCTTTATGCTTAGAAGAAGCATTTTTTCCAGTCTTGTGAATTCAAAATGGATATTCCCGGTGAAAACTCTTCTGAATTCCTCATCCAGTTTTTCAGAATCAATTACGGATGCGTAAAAAGGGTCCTGGTTATCTATAATTTTATGTAAAGCAACGCCCGATTTTCCTGCCAAAAGCGCCTTCCAATTAGAGTCCACATCAAAGCCAAGAGGCGTTATGCAATTATAATCTGTAATATAAATTTCCTTCTTCATGATAATCCCATTTTATCTTTCCAGGCTTGAAAAAACTCCGGATTATATAAACACAAACTTCCGTTGCCGTCCAGAAATACCTGAATGGTTTCTCCTCTGCAAACCAATTGGTCTTCCTGGTTGAAAAGCTCATATTTATAAATAAGCTTTGCGGAGACAGAATTAATGAAAGTGGTAACAATTCTGAATGTTTCTCCATATTTTAAGGGAAGAAAATGTTCACAGGTACTTTTCACGATAGGGGTTACATATCCTGCCTTCTGAATATCAAGGTAGGTGAGGCCATGCTGGCGTCCGAAAGCTTCCCTTCCGTCTTCAAAATAAACGATGTAATGGCCATGCCAGACAATACCCAGAGGATCTGTCTCGTTGAATCGTACTCTTACCTCTTCAGTACAGGTTAATATATTTTCGTTAGGCTGCATGTTCTTTTTCTTCCTGAGTTTTGTTTTATGGATGTCAGAAATATCCTGACAATATTAGTAATAAAAATAGATTAAATATTATGAAGCTTTCTTTCGTAGAAAATAGAGACGGATACGGTGGCAATGTAAAATAAAAACAGGAATACCAGTTCTCTGGCAATACCACCAATTCCGCTGTTTCTTAAGATGATATCATAATAAGCATTCAAACCCCAGTTCATAGGGGAGAACTTGGCTACGGTCTGCATAAATTCAGGCATCAGAAATACCGGAACCCAGATACCACCGATTGCTGCTAACACTACTACAGATGTGGCTCCAAAAGGCGCCGATTGTTCCTGGGTGTCTGCAATAGTGCCCAATAATACCCCAAATCCGATAGCAGCAAGTCCTGCAAACAGGGTTACTGTAACAAGCTGAAACATCTTTCCGGATACATCAAACGCCGGCAGATCCATGTACGGAAAAAGATAGATTCCTACCGCTACCATCAGTAAAAACTGAATAAGGCAGATGATAAGATAAGTAAATGTTTTTCCTAAAATATGGACGAAATAAGGAGTAGGACTTATTCTTGCTCTTACACTCGTTCCCTGGCTTTTTTCTTTGACAAGGTTGATGGATAAAGGAACTACAATGAAAAAGATGGCGAAAAGAGTCCACGCAGGAACGTTATGCTGAACGGAATTCGGCATAATGTCCATTTCTCCCTTTTTCGGAGTGATTTCTTTGAAACTGATGAGATTTTTATTTTCTTCAAGGTTTTCCGTTGTTCCCAGCTGGTCCTGGAATGCTTTATAGATCTTTTTATTTTCGATCTCAAACACCATTTTGTTAACAGAATTCATGACTGAGTTTTTAAATCCTGCATTGGTTGCCGGGTCAAAATATAAATGAATTTCTTTCGCTTTGGGTGCTTTTGTTTTCGTTTTTGTAGAATCACCTTCCAATCCGAATGAACTTACAATCGCCTGAACTTTAGAGTCAATATTTGAATTTAAATCCTTCGTAAGATCTTCAGGAATAACAATAGCCATCTGATAATCTCCCGCAAATACGGCATCCTGCGCCGATTTTTCATTGAAATTGGTCAGCAGCTGGAAGGTTTTACTGTTTTCAAGCTCACCTTTTATATTTTTTGAAACCTCAGATTTATCATTATCAATAAAAATGATCGGGATTTTTGAGCCTTCAAGATTTTTAAAGGTAGAATCCTGAATAAGGGTAATGGTTACAATCAGAAGCAACGGCATTACGAAAATGATCACAATTCCTCCTATATCTCTTTTCAACAGAAGAATTTCCTTAATAAAACTTCTCCACAGTTTATACAACAACATCTCTTAATTCTTTTCCGGTTAATGAAATGAAAACATCTTCTAGGTTTTCTGCATGGGAAATCTGGGAAACAAGTTCTTCAGGGGTTCCTACTGCATGAATTCTTCCTTTGTCAATAATGGCAATCTTCGTACAGAATTCTTCTGCCTCAGAAAGATGGTGGGAAGTATAGATGATGCATGTTCCGCTTTTATTCAATTCTAAAAGGAAATCAATGATTACTTTTTTAGATTGTACATCTACGCCTACGGTAGGCTCGTCCAAAAAAAGCACTTTCGGATTGTGGAGGGTTCCGGCGATGAGGTTACAGCGGCGTTTCATCCCTCCGGAAAATTGTCCTACCTGCTTGTTGGCAAATTTTGAAAGCCCCATGATTTCCAGGGAATCATCAATAGCTTTGGTAAGCTGCTTATGCTTTAATCCATATAAGCTTCCAAAGAACATCAGGTTTTCTTTAGCGGTAAGAGTAGGATAGAGGGCGTACTCCTGTGGTACAATCCCCATGATCTGCCTGATCTTGAAATTATCTTTTTGTGGTGACAGTCCATTGATGGTAAATTGCCCTGAAGTAGGCTTGATTAATCCTGAAAGTATGGAAATTAAAGTGGTCTTTCCTGCGCCGTTAGGGCCAAGAATCCCGTAAATTTCATTTTTGTCGATATTCAAAGAGATATCATTTACAGAAAACTCATCGGAATTTTTGTATTTTTTATATAGGTTTTTTATCTCAATCATATTCTCTGCCATATCAGATTGCTTTTCTCAGTTTTTTATAGAAAGCTTCTTCTAAATCTGCAATATGAAGCATCGTTTTAGATAAGGTGTTGTAGATATCGCTCTTGGCATTTCTGTTTTTGTAAACTCTCGCAATATCTACGGCAAAGTCTCTCCAAAGATCACCAATAGCAGTAATTTCCTTTGAAAGTCCTTTTAATTCATCGTTTTTAAGGATAACAGCGGCTTCCTGTAGGAATGCTCCATAAATAAACCTGAAGCCTCCGCCTCCTGTTCCTATTTCCTCCTGCATTCTTATCAGCTGGCCCAGATAATGATTGGTCACCTTTGTTCCCTTTTTTTCTGCCCATTTAGGGATGCTTTTGGCTACCCATCTCATCGCTTTTACCCCAATAAGCGGTACTGGCGCAAGCATGTTTTTGCAGGTATCCTTAATTCCTTTTTTTATGGCTTCTTCCAGATGAACATTTTCAGGAATATAAACAGGATAGTACATGTGTCCTTTTGGAGGAAGTGCTCCTTTGGCATATCTTACTTTTTCAAGTTCTGCTTCGGTAAGGGTGGTGGTATAATCCATTACCGGATCACTGATAAGAAATTTTCCGTCTTCTTTACCATATACTACAAGATTATGGGCATTGAAGTGAAATTTATACTCTTCAGGGAAATAGGTAAGGTTAAAAACACCTACCTGAAGTCCTGTAGGAATATTTTGTTCTAAATTTCTCTCAAGAGCCTTTTGAGCATCCTGAGGATTTGAGAATTTTTCTCTTTTGATTTTAATTCCTAATCTTTTTGCTGCTTTACTGAAAATAGCCCCCGGCATCGGACGATAGCTGAAGCCCGGAGCGAAATTCACCTTTAAAAAAGGCAGGTAGACAAAAAACAGTCCTGAACCGATCCCGAAGATCATAGGCTCACTTAGTTTCAGTCCTCTGTTAAGCAGTAGATTAGAAGCAACACCGTTTTCGCAATGCGCAGTCTGGTGGTGTTCAAAGTTTAATTTCATTTGCTGTTTATATCTTTTTCATAGGTAAATAAAATGGTGTGCCACTTTATTTATTTCCCGTCGAAGTTTTTTAATTCATTCACTGAAATTCCGAATGCATCTGCATATTTTTTCAGTGCAGTTTCGCTTAGTTTTTTAAATACTTTGGGTTTAAAGTGTCTTTTTACCCTCCATTGCCACATTCCTACATAAGCGGCAAGTACACCCAGGTCCATTTTATTGAATTCCATAAAATAAACGATAGGGCTTACGATATTATTGGCAACATTTTGTCTGGCTTCTTCAATCCTCTCATAAATAAGCTCCATAGATTCGTCTAAAGCAGCTTTTTTTGCATCCCAGCCTGTACTGTTTGCGGTTGTGTAATTATCATTTTCATCCGTTACATACAGTACTTCTGTCATGTTGGCGGATTTCAGATTACTTTCATCTTGAGGCAGGTCTTGTTTTTTCATCTGAATAATGTTTAATTTTTTTAATTCCAGATGAAACAGGATTCATCTGTTTTGATTCTTTTTAATCAGGTGGCTAAAATAGTGAAAATACATAATATGAAAATTATGCCCACTCCGATTCCGGAATTGCTTTAAAATAGAGATACGATGAGCTTTTTACACGATTCTGCATAGTAATGCCAATGAGCAGCATTTCCCGGTTTGATAAGATAGAAAATGATTTTATATTCTTCTTTTTCTCTTATATATTACCGGACGTTTTTGTTTTCTCCGGTTTTTAAGCTAAAGATGTTTAACTATCCGGATGTAATGAAATCTTAAGAATTACTGTTAATACTTATAACAGGACAACTGTAACAAGTGACTCCTGTTATAAGACTAATGGATTAGAAATTTGGATATACAATTGTAAAATAACCACTATGAAGAAATTTTTTATTTCTGTTTCGCTTTTCTGTATGCTTAGTGCTATGGCACAGAAATTCGATACTCAAAAACTGACAGATGCCCAGGGCTATACGTATGAAACGGTAAAGAATGACCTGGCGGGGGTAAGAGTATATACCCTGAAAAACGGATTGAAAGTTTATCTGGCTAAAAATGAAGACGCACCAAGAATCCAAACCTATATTCCGGTAAGGACAGGATCTAATAATGATCCGAGTGATAATACAGGATTGGCTCACTACTTAGAGCATATGGTTTTTAAAGGAACATCAAAACTTGGAACCCAGGATTGGGCAAAGGAAAAAGCTTTGTTACAACAGATTTCTGACCTTTATGAACAGCATAAAGCAGAAAAAGATCCGGCAAAGAAAAAGGAATTGTATAAAAAGATCGATGAGGTTTCTCAGGAGGCTTCAAAATATGCTATTGCCAATGAATATGATAAAGCGATCTCTTCCCTGGGAGCTACGGGAACAAACGCCCATACCTGGCTGGATGAAACGGTTTACAAAAACAATATCCCATCCAATGAGCTTGAAAAATGGCTGCGAGTTGAAAAGGAGCGTTTTTCGGAACTGGTACTTCGTCTTTTCCATACGGAATTGGAAGCAGTGTATGAAGAGTACAACAGAGCACAGGATAACGACGGCCGTTTGGTAAACTACGCTTTGATGGAAGCTCTTTTCCCAAAACATCCGAACGGGCAGCAGACGACAATTGGTACTTCTGAGCACCTGAAAAGCCCTTCAATGGTAGCTATTCACAAGTATTTTGATACTTATTATGTTCCTAATAATATGGCTGTAGTATTGGTTGGAGATCTTGATTTTGACAAAACTATAAAATTAGTTGACCAATATTTCGGAGCATTTAAATACAAGGAGCTTCCGATGAAAAAGATGGTAACAGAGGAGCCAATGACCCAGATTGTTTCCAGAACAGTGAAAAGCCCGTCTACCCCAAGAATGACCATGGCGTGGAGAACAGATTCTTATGGAAGCCAGGAAGCGAGACTGGCAGATGTGGTGGCTGAAATTTTAAGCAACAGAGGAGATGCAGGTTTAATTGACCTGAATATCAATCAAAAGCAGAAAACTTTAGGAGCGGGAGCTTACGAATCTCCGTTCAAAATGTATGGAACATTTGCACTGGTAGTGACTCCTAAAGAAGGGCAAAGTTTTGATGAAGCTAAAAAACTATTGCTGGATCAGCTTGATTTGGTTAAAAAAGGACAGTTTCCTGATTGGATGCTGAAAGCTATCGTCAATGATAAAAAGGTTCAGCGCATGAAAGGATTGGAAACTGCTGATGGCCTGGCAACCGAACTTTATGATTCCTATATCAAAGGAAGAACATGGGAACAGGAGCTGGATGAGATCAATCAGTACGAAAAAATTACGAAGGCTGATGTGGTGAAATTTGCTAATGATTTCTTTAAGGATAACTATGTGGTAGTTTATAAAGAAAAAGGAGTAAATGATAAGCTTGTTCGTGTAGAAAACCCCGGAATTACTCCAATTAAACTGAACAGAGAAGCACAATCTCCTTTCCTTAAGGATATTTTAAATACTAAAGTTGCTGAGATTAAGCCTGAATTCATCGATTATAAAACAGTAATTCAGACTTCGAAGGTAAAAGATAAGACTTTAAGTTTCGTAAAGAATAAATACAATGAAATTGCTCAGGTAAGTTATGTTTTCCCTTTCGGAACAGACAATGATAAGGAACTTTCATTAGCAGGAACTCTTTTTGAATATCTTGGAACGGATAAATATACTCCGGAGCAACTGAAAGAGGAGTTTTATAAGTTAGGAATCACTTACAGTTTCAGAACGTCTAATGATCAGACCACGGTAACTTTATCAGGTCTTGAAAGCAATATGAAAAAAGGAGTGGAGCTGATGAACCACTGGATGACGAATGTAAAAGCTGATAAGTCTATTTATAACCAGACGGTAAAAACCATTCTAGAAGCCAGAGAAGCTGCTAAAAAAGATAAGGTGAGAATTATGAGCGCGCTTTCCAATTATGCAAAATATGGGAAAGACTCAAGAATGACAGATGTTATTTCCAAAGCCCGCCTTGAAAGCATTGATGCGGTAGAGCTGATGAAAAAAATCAAGACCCTGAATCAATATCCTTATGAGGTGCTTCTTTATGGTCAGGATAAGGCAGGAATGGAGAAAGCAGTACAGCCTTATATTGTGAATGCAAGTCTGCAGCCGGCAAAAGCTAAGGAATATGCAGAACCTGCAACAACAGGAAAGGTTTATTTTACGAACTATGACATGGTACAGATGGAAATGGCTAAAGTTGCAAAAGGGAGCCCTGTAAATCTAAGCAATTTCGGAAAGGCTAATGTTTTCAATGAGTATTTTGGGAGAGGTTTATCATCAATCGTTTTCCAGGAAATCAGAGAAAGTAAGTCTTTAGCTTATTCTGCGTATGTTTCTTATGCTAACGCTTCAGAAAAAGGACATGCGAATTATATCACGAATTATATCGGGACACAAGCAAATAAGCTTCCTTTAGCGGTAAACGCAATGAGTGATCTGATGGCTGAATTGCCACAAATTCCAACACAGTTTGAAAATGCAAGAGGTTCTGCATTAAAGCAGATCGCTTCTAACAGAATTAACAGAACTAATATCTTCTTTAGTCAATTAGCTCTGAAAAAACTAGGGGTTGATTATGACCTTAGAAAAGATACTTATGCTGAAATTCAAAGTTTGACCTTACCACAGTTAACAGGATTCTATAATACAGAAGTGAAACCTGTACAGTACAATACTGCGATCATCGGTAAAAAAGAAAACCTGAATATGGAGTCTATCAATAAGATGGGAACATTCCAGGAGGTTTCTCTTGAAGAGATCTTCGGATACTAATATTTTAGTGTTAATAATAGGTAAAGTGGGACAGAAATGTTCCACTTTTTTGTTTAGATAGGGTATTTAGCTGATAGTGAATGTTTCACGAATTTGTAGAATGTTTCACGTGAAATATTCTTGAAAAATGGGTGGAAAGTCAGTAAATAAATTATAAATTTAAAACTCTTTAATAAACTATACCATGGGTGTTTTAGAAGATTATAATGTGAGTTTTGGGATTGATAAAATTAACGATAAAGAATATAAATTTATAAGATCTTCTATGGGGTCTGCTATTGGACATGTTTTTGCTGATCTTGAGAATCTTGATAAAAGTATTAGTCTTTTAAGTCTTGTAAATAATGTGACAATTAATCAGTCAGAGGTCAATTATATAACTAATGGTTTAGATTGTATTGTTATTAAATCCTCTGTAATTACAATCTATAGTGGAGAAGATTATTACATTGATATTAAAGATGCTGTTCCTATGGGAACATTACCTACAGAAGATTTTAAAGATATTCTATTGGCCTGGATAGATTTTCTTAAAAAGGGCGTTTCTTTTAAAGACTATATTTTAAAAGAATATAAAGTTGCTTTTAGCATTCATAACAACAATGGAATGATGGTTGGAAGATGTAGTTCTAAAAACGAGTTTTTGGATAAGTTTATTGAAAAGTTGATTTCAAATGAAACTTTAAATGAGCTGTTGGATTTAATTAAGTTTATAGAGAGACATAACCATGCAGAAAAAGCATTTAGTATTCCAGGATCAAAACAAGTTGTAGAGTTAGGGCAAACAGTAAAAATTTTCAGCAATACAGCGCATTTAGATGGCGCTTTAGTACCCGATTACACATTGCCTTTATCTGATTTTAAAGAATTTATTTTAGAATGGAAAGACTTTCTTAGCAAAAACAGATTGAATGAAATATAGTAAATTGAATTACATGAATAGGTTGCTTTCTTAAAACAAAAAAGCTGTACAAACGCACAGCTTTATAGTTTTTTTCTTTCTTTTTACGATTTTACTTCCTGAATAAACAGGTTAATCTCTGCTCTGATCAACAATTCATCATTGTTGAAAGTTTCGCAGAAGATATGGCAGATATTTTCAAACTGGGAAATCAGTGATGCTTTTGAAATGATCTTGTCATTTACTTTTGGAAGTCCGAAAATTTCAATTTTTTTGATATTGGTGATAAAGCCTATCACTTTGGTATCTGCTTCCGGATTTTCGAAGAAGCTTTGTCCAAGGATGGATGAACAGGTTTGGGCCAGGTTTTCAATTAAGCCGGCTTCAGCCAATTCATTGTTATGAACAAAAATGTTATCTTCTTTTATTTCAAAGGAAGTCACTACTTTTTCTTTGGTCAGTTCCAGGATATAGTCTGCCATAAGCATCGGTTCGCGATGTGGTAAAAAGTTGTGAATATTGATGATATTTTCTTCCCTGATTTCCATTAAAAATTATTTTACAGCAGTTTTCATTTGAGATTTTGCAATCACTTCACCATTTAATTTGGTAACAATGTCTACAAGCGTTACTCCCATTACTTCATTGAGGATAGTTACCTCTGAAACAAGATAATCACCGGTTTTAGGCAATGCTTCAGCTTCAAAGGATTTGATGGCCCCAATATATCCTGTTGGAGCATCTTTTCCAAGCAGATAATACTTGTACCCGGTGTGAAGCGCTACGCTTTGTGCCTGATGTTCAATCAGTCCGGAAGCCTGAAAAAATCCGTCATGAACAAAAAGGTTGTCTTCCTTTATTTCAAAACCGGAAATAAGATGGTTTTCAGAATACTCCGACAGTTCATGGACCATTACAAATGGCGCACGCTGCGGGATAAGGCTTTCTACAAAATCTTTATCGGAGGTTGGCAGTCTGTTTTCCATTAGCAGACTGTTAATAGTGAACAAGAATAAGCAAATCTTCCACTTTCAGGAACACAAAGAAGTACTTTTTCTCCTTTTTTCAAGGTTCCGGAGTTCATCAGTTCCTCTAATGCTACAAAGATAGATCCTGCTCCGATATTTCCTACATCAGAAAGGTTGTAGAACCATTTCTCCGCAGGGAAATCCATACCTTTTTTAGCAAATTCTTCTTTCAGCCCATCTTTGAAATATCCTGAAGAGATGTGAGCCAGTACATGGTCAATTTTTTCAGGATCCAGGTTATGTTTATCGAAAGAAGCCCTTAAGCTTTCCGCTCCTTTTACAAGAATGTATTTATCAAGGATTTTGGTGTCCTGTTTGATGGCGAAGATAGATTCCTTCAACCAGGAATCAGATGGATAATCTGCCCAGGATTTCAAGCTTCCGTCTTCCTGCTTTTCGCATCCTGCATACATACATGCTTCAATCTCGTGGGCGTAAGAATAGAAATCGATAAATTCTACTTTTAAAGAAATAGCATTTTCTCTCGGTTTATTTTGTAGTAAGAAAGCTCCTGCCCCGTCAGAAAGCATCCATCTGAGGAATTCTCTTTTGAAAGCAATAATTGGTCTTTCTTCCAGTAATTTTAAATTTTCTGCCTCATGGTTGAATTTATCTGCTGTCATCCATGCAGACATTCTCTCAGAGCCTGCGCATACAGCATTTTCCTGTACACCGGCTCTTACAGAAAGAAATCCGTAGTTAAGGGCATTCATCCCAGAGTTGCAAAGTCCGGTTGCGGTGTTGATTTCAATAGATTTTCCTATATTCAGTTCACCATGAACCATAGAAGCATGTGAAGGCTGGATCTGATCCGGAGAAGTAGTTCCTACTGAAAGTAACTTCATATCTTCCTTTTTGAAATTCTCATCAAAAAGTCCTTCAATGGCTTTTGCCGTAAGCTGTGCATTGGTATGCGTAGGATTTCCTTCTTTATCTAAAGCGTAATATCTTGTAGTGATTTTATTATTTCTTAAAATAAGTGATCTGGCTTTAGAAGGTGCGTCATTGATAAGCCCCAGATATGTTTCCATTTCATCATTTGATACCGGTTCATTGGGTAAAAATTTTGAAGCTTTTGTTATAAATACGTCGTACATTCTATTTTAAATTAATTCCTTGTAAATATCTTTTTTGTTTTTGTCTTTTAAACCAAAATATAGGGGTTGTAAGCAGGTGTAACACCAAAACGACAGGTGAGATGATCCATATCGCAGCCATCAAATATACCTTAAAGAATTTTATCAGCAATGGACGTTTCTCTTTTTTCTTGATAATCAGATTAGACCATACTGTGAAAATCTTGTTCCCTACCTTTTCTACACGCACTAAAAACGGACGAATTTCGATAGCTCCATTTTTTACAAGATCCGGCTGTAAATTTCCGAGATCATTGTTTTTAAAATGTTTTTCGATAATCTTTCCATATTTTACCGAACCTGCAATCTCTTCATCCGAAACTCCTGCCGCAGGAAGCATGCCGGATTTCCCCTTTTGCCCTGTAGTCAGCCATCGAAGAATAGTCAGTACGCTGGTGTAATTATCATGTCTGTCTACCAATGCAATGTTTCCTACGAGCCTGGCTTTTAGGTCCCTTAAATATACTTTCAGTTTTTCCTGGGAAAGCATCCACATGTTTCGGGTTCCGGAAATGGTAACTACAGGAGTATCTTTCAGGATACCTTCTGCATAACCACTTTTTAAAAATGAGATAATCGGGATTGATGGTGTGAGATACCATACCTGGTATCCGAACAGGATGAGGTCATACTTTTTGTTCAGTATTTCTTCTGAAGGCGGTACAATTTCTTTTGGGATCTGTAAATAGGATTCCGGAAAAGTGTTGAAAAAAACATCACCTGGCCAGGGAAAAGGAAAATCCTCCTTTAGCTTAATATTATAATAAGTAATATCATATTCATCCTTCTGAGCTTCAAAAGGCCTGGCAATATTTCTCACAATATCCTCCAGCTGGCCGGTTTGAGAATAATATATGACAAGTATATTTTTTTTCATGGAGTCTTTTTAGTGTTTACAAAAATATGTTTTTCATATTTATTATTCAGTTTTAAATACTTTTAATGCTTCAGAACTAAATTCTAATATATAATTTTTATTTTCTATTTCAGTTTTTGTGGTATTGATAAAAATGATCTTTTCAGGAAGATTCTGAATTTCATTGAGATCAAAATTATCATCAGAAACCAGGAGAACGTCAATCTTCTTATTTACTTCAGACAATTCTTTTATATAGTTTATCTTTCTTTTTTTTACCAGATAATTATGGGCAGCAATTACTCTTTTATCTTCATTACTGATCCATGAAAAAATTCTTCGGCTGGCCTGGTAAAGGGTAAGTAAAGCATCTTTTTGGCCAAAATCATCGGCAATATGAAGAATGCTGGCATCTGCAGCAATATGTTTATTCAGTTCAAAGTAAACCGATTTATGAGCATTGAAATCTTTTTTTACTTCTGTTACCACTTCATTATCCTTATATAAATAGCTTAAAAACAGTTTCTTTTTAAAATAATTTTCGTTCTCTATCTCTTTTCTCAACTTAGCAAACTCTTCTCTATAGCGGGCGTTGATCTTTTTTGTTCTTTCAGAATAATTTTGGCCAAAACTCAGATCGTCTTTCCTGATTCTGTCACCCACTTTTACCGTGATGCTTCCGTCGTAAATTATGAAGTCTCCTTTTGGAAGTACCTCAGAATTTCCGTGGATATACAAAGGAAGAACATCCAGTTCAAACTGTTCTGCAATGTAAAATGCTCCTTTATGGAATCTTTTCACATCATTGGTATAAGAGCGCTCTGCTTCAGGGAAAACTACTAAAGAATATCCCTGGGCGATTTTTTCCTTTAACTGATCCATCCCATTTTCAATACCTTGGGAAACCGGATAAAAACCTAATGCTCTTACCAGTTTTCCAAATACCGGAGACTGGTACACCCAGTCGTTCACTAAATAAATGATTTTATGGGTGGCCATTGCAATAGCCAGTGTATCAAGAAAAGAGGTATGATTGGCAATAATAACAGCCGGTTTGCTGAAGTCTTCGTTTGGATTTTCAATGACCTTCTTCTTTACAAAAGGATTAGAATACAGAACGGAAGTTAAAAACCTGGCTAAAATAAGTTTGATAATATTCAATGTTTTCCCCTTTGAATTTTTTACAAAGATGCTTCCGAAAGCTGAAAAAATCAATCCGCCAAGTCCGTAATATAAAAAACTGAATATTGAAATAATAAAAAGCCTGAAAGTGATTGGTGAAAGTCCTTTTTTTGCTCTGTTGGTAATCAGTAACCTGAACCAGAACGGATATAGGGTAGAGGTAATGATAATCACAGAGAACATTCCTATTAAAGCAACCAGAGCTAACGAATGTAAAGCAGGATGTTTGGCGAAAATTAAAGATCCGATGGATAAAATGGTTGTGAATACCGCTAAAATAATGGAAGTCCTGTAAGTAGGAAGTTCATTTTTTCCTGTTGTATGTTCCTTTTGCATAGCCTGAGTAAGGAAAATACTGAAGTCATCACCTACTCCGAATACCAGTGTACAAACTACTGTGCTGAAAATATTCAATTCCAGTCCTAGGAAATATAAAATTCCGGCCGTTACCACTCCTGTCAGAACAATAGGAAACATGGTAAGAACAGTCAGCTCAAAATTCCTGAAGAAGACAATAATGGTTAAAATAATAGCTAAAAGAGAATAATTAATCAACGTGTTGAAATCTCTTTTTAATAACCCTAAAAAGTTCTCATTCATCTGCTGACGGTCTATGGCAATAGCATCATGCTTCTTTTCAATATCCTTGATGAAGGCGTCTCTTTTGCTCTCATCAACTTTTACAATATTGGAAATCGTGTAAAAGTTGTTTTCATTGCTCATGAATTCTGAGATCTGAAGAGCTTTTACCTTTTCATAGTCCTTGATGTCTAATGTAGAATAGTTTTTATTTAAAATCTCATTGAAATTGTCAAAAGCTGAACTGTTGAACCCGAATTTATTTCCGTTATTGATAAGCTCTGAAATGGTCTGTTTTTTTTTGCTGTCATCCCAGAAGTGCTGCCAATCTGAAATTTTCTTCTGCTGGTCTTTTTCAGACAGAACAATACTTCCGATTGAGTTGTAACTAAGGATTTTGCCTTCTTTTTTCTCTTGTTCCAGAAATGTATTTAACTGAGAGTTTCTGGCCAGAGCCTGCTCTTCAGAATTTCCGTAAGAAATCGTGTAAATGGATTTTGAAGTAATATCTGATAGTTTCTGCAGTTTGGCTTCACTGATCTTCATTTCCTTCGGAATGTAATTCAGGTCTCCAATATCTTCATTAAAGCCTACATGCCTGAAACCAAACAGACATGCCAGAATGATAACAGAACATCCTATAATCAAAGGCTTATTTTTTTCATACGGATAAGATCCGATTTTATCAATAAAATTGGTATTAAGTTTTTCTTCAGTATGTTGGGGATAAAGCTGAGGAACAATAATTAATGCGGTAATAGAAGATAAAATAACCGTGATAGCCGCAAAAAGTCCCAGATCCTTTAAAGCTTCGGAACGAACAAATACCAGACACAGAAAAGAAACTGCAGTAGTGGCACTACTCAATATGATAGGCTGGGTGATTTCTTTATAAAGTTCCTCAATATTATTATTGTGCTTGTAATGGGTAAGAATATGCAGTGCATAATCTATAGTAATTCCGATAAGGATAGCTCCTACACTTAATGATATGGCGGAAATTTTATCCTTAATAAAGTATAGCACCAATAAAGCGAGCAGAACGGAGAAGACGGTAGGAAGGAAAACAATGATCGGGGTAAAGAAGTTCCGGAAATAATAGATCAGAAGGACTAAAAGGACTGTCATAGAAATCACAACCGTATTCTGAATGTCTTTTTTGATCTGTTTGGCGTTGGCCACTGCAATCACCGGAGAACCAAAATAGCTGATTTCGGTTTTCCCATTGAATTGTTTGTTAAGATTGTCTTTTATGGTATTAAGCTGATCAACAAAAGCTTCATTGGCCTTCGTATCGTTACTTTTATTTTTGGGTTCAATGAAAAGCAGAAGGTTTTGGCCATCTTTGGTCACAATATAGCTGTCTTCCAGTTTGAAATCCTTGCTGATGTTTAAGGCATTTAATTTTTTAATTCCTAAAAAAGTCAGCCCCAGAGGATCCTTTTTAATGAATTCTTTGGTAACAAGACTTGTAGGGGATACCAAGGATATGTAATTATCCTCTACCTGCTTTGCTAGGCTGTCCTTTTGAATTTTCCTCCCAATGTCTTTATAATCATTTTCGTTGAGGAATAAAGGCAGGTTTTGATTCACAAAATCAAAGGTTTCCGATATTTCATTATCATTTACTTTTCCCTGTATAGAACCGATATACTTTTGCAAAGGTTCTGTTTTCTGTAAAAATGTATCTGCAGTTTCAGATAGCTGGAAGCTGTCTTCTTTGGACTTGTTTTCTATGATCACAATAATCTTATCCGAAAAATTAAGCTGCTTAAGAACCTTTGCCGTAAGATCCGATTTTTCATTTTTAGGGATGATCTGATTAATATCTTCCTCAAAATTAATCTTCGAAGCAAAGAAAAGACATACAAGAGCAATTCCTAATGCTGTAAAAACAGAAAGGATTTTGTTTCGGGAAATCAGATAATATAAAAATATAAAAAAGCGATGCATTGCATTTGAATCAAGTCTGCAAATTTAAATTTTTAAGAATTACATCAAAATAATTAGGGCTAAGTTTTGACTGAAAATCAATAAAATATTCTACTTTTGTAAAAGTTCCCTTTTGATAAAATGTATTTTAAACCACAATTATTGTTAAAAAAATAAGAATCTGTTTTTTGATATGTTGAAAAAAAATGACGAAAAAATAAACGGATTTCTATTTGTAGCAGTGCTCCCGTTTCTGTTATTTGCAATGGCTTACTATGGTTTTGAATCTTCTTATGTAAGATTGAAAACTATGGAGAAGGCCCCTGATTTTATGTTTGCTTCCGTATATGCTTACAGGATAATTCCCAATTATCTGAGTATACACGTTACAGAAGCTGTAACTTTTATGGTAAATCACTATCTCCCTTTTCTGAAAAACTTTCTTTTAAAGCAGGGAACGTTGTTTTATCATAGTATTTTTCTGATCAACAGTTTCTTTTTTGTACTGTCTTCAGTTGTTTTGCATTCACTTCTTAAGCTCAATCCTACAGGAGCTCCTTTGCACCTGAATATCAGAAGAATGATCCATCTGCTGGCAATATTTTTTATTGTGATTATACAGTATGTTCCTACTAACTGTGATTCTATTGCGGTCTTTTTTTACCTTTTGGGTGCATTACTCACGGTAAAGTATATGCAGAATAGGAAACTTACAGATTTTATTCTTTTATGCGGGGTAGTGTTTGTTTCTACACTGACAAGAGAAACTTCATGCCTGAATATCTCTTTCTTTGCTGCATTGTGTATCGATTTTGAAAAACTGAAAAAAAAGGATTTTACCTTCATCAGAGAAGTTGTATTATTAGCTATTGCTTTTATAGTTCCGTATGCAGGACTTAGGATAATGATTCCTCAGAATGTGTCTTTTGTGGAAGGTATTTACTTCCTGGATAATTTCAGCAGCCCTTTCAACTTAAGTGGTCTTTTATTCGGAATAATAAGCTTATATTTCAGTTACTTATTGTGTAATGAGGCAGGAAAAATATTTATCAGAAAATACCTGTTCTTTGCCATTCCTTACCTGATAATGATTGCTATGGTAGGGCTGTTCTGGGAAACAAGACTCTTCTTGCCATTAATTCTTACGGGGATTATAACAGCAGCGCATTATTTTAAAAATGTGATACCCAAACAGTGAGATTCATAATAAATTAGTTCCGATGAAAAAAGCGCTGAAAGAATTTAAACTAAGATGGTACCTTATAGTGGTTACTGTTATTTGTTTATTTAAGATCGGATTTGCCTATTATGCATGTAATGGGTTTGCTTTTGCAGATTGGCTGATTAATTATCAGGATGGTGGTTTTAAAAGAAGAGGATTACTAGGAACTGTTTTTGTTTTTTTATATGATTCATTTTCAATAAAGTTACAATATTCTGTTTTCGTAGTTCAGGCGATCGTATATGTTCTGTTTTTTTATTTTCTGTCATTACTGTTTAAATTGAAGCAGACAAATATTATAGACGTTTTTCTATTTCTTACTCCATTTTGCCTATGGGGTTTTCTTTCTGATGCCGCGATTGGTTCCAGGAAAGATGGAATTTTATGGCTTCTTTTTGCCATCTTTACTTACTGTTTAATAAAGAATAAATATTCGGGATTTAGAGAGTATATTTTGTTGATTTCTTTCTTTTTGTCCGTTTTTATTCACGAAAGTTTTATTTTCTATACTCCTTATTTTTTACTTGTATTATTTCTTCATAATGGAAAATTAGACATTCAAAAGAGTCTTAAAATATTATTGGCTTTTTTCATTCCGGCGGTATTTATTTTTTTAATGGGAAATATTAACCCAGATTATAGCTATACACTTCAGCTTGTTAAAGAAAGCGGTATCAGCCTACAGGACTCCAATATCTTTCAATGGAAAGAGAATGAGCTGATTAAGACCCAATATTATTGGGAGCATTTAAATACGGTTAGTCTTTATCTGGTGAGCTTCATACTAGAATTATTCTTCCTTCTATATTATATTTTTATCATCAAAAAGCAGCAATTTTCTAATAAAAGCCTTTTATTAATTGCTTTTTTTGTATGTATTATATCTACTATTCCTTTGTTTTTAATTGCTATTGATGTGGGAAGATGGCTGTATAATCACTTTATTCTGTTTTTTATTATCCTTATTTTCCAGCTTCCTTACAGAAAGGGTGAAATGAAGCTAATAGACAGATCTTTAGTTGATTCTAAGAATACAATTTTCGTTGCTCTCGTTCTGATTGCTGACTTTACTTATCGTGTTCCATCATATGAACTGGGGCTTGATATAGGATTGCCTCTAAAGTTTTTTTTGAAACTTTTTTAAAAAGTAAGTGGATTCAATCTATAAGACTACCAGAATACATTTAAAATTAATCAAAAATGATTTTTTAACCTAAATTGGGAAAAATATATAAACATTGTACGTGATTTATTTGTTTTTTCAATGATCAATATGAATTTTTTTTGACATTATTCATTGTAATAATGGTTTATGAATAATATAAATGATTCATTTTTTATTTATTATATTTCTTTCTTTAAAAATAGAATTTATCTATTATAGGAATTTTTTTCATTTTTTTTGGTAACTTTATTGAAAATTTAAAGATTAGCTGTATCTGGGATTTTTGAGGGTTTGTAAAAACGCATAACCAGAAAACTAAAAAAGACGTAATCATTAAAGATTATGTTCTACCTATTTGCGGACCCTTCTGTTCGCTGTCTCTTCAATTTATTCATAAGAATCTTTTTTTAAATACCCTGTTTTCCAGATGATAAATTTACGATCCTGGCATTTATCAACAAATCCTGGGGTCGAGATAATGTTTTGATTTTCTATCTGATTTTCAAAGTATTATTTGGATATGCATTCATTTTTACCTCTAAACACTTTTTAATTCTATTGGTATGAAAAAAAGATTCATCTTAAAGATTTTTACTGCAATGCTTTGTATTGCGTCATCTTATACCTGGGCAAGGAAGATACCTATCCTCAAGCCTGTTGAGACCAATGTTTTATTCAAATATAGGTCAGCTTTAGCCCTAAGCAGCTATGATCTGGACCCACTTATCATCATTTCACAAAATATGTATGAGAAAGGATTGGTAGTTATTAAAGGAAATTTTCAAAAACCCAATACTATAGGAGATGTAAAAGTTACTATAAAGTACAGGGATAACCAGAATAACTGGGTTTCTGTATGGTGCAGAACTTTTGCAGGTAATTACAGGTATGATGAAGATCTTACGGCTAATTTCGAGCTGCCATCATCAGCTCTGAATGTACAGTCTGTTAAAATCGAATTAAGCTCTAATAAAAATATTACGAACTGGGAGTCAATTGTTTGGAATAAAACAATAAGTCACTACAGGCATTCAGACTATGTCTATGGGAATTGTAATCTGGATGAAAACCAGATTTTTATTAATCCTGTTACAGAGGAGTGTCCTGTTTCCTGCTTTACGGTTAACGCGGGTGCTGTATCTGATTTTGCAGACTGGTCTAAAGCTCCAAACAGCTATATCTTTACAGGTAAGGATAAGAAAACCAACGCAGATGTAGACGGTCTTTATATCCCTGTAAAAAAAGCATATAAAATGTGGGAATCTAATCCTCTTATGGGAGGCAGTCCTATACCTTCCGGTACTGTGAGTGCTGATGTCTATTGGGAAGATATCCACGGATTAATAAAATCCGGAGACAATTACAGCCTGGAAATTACAGGTTCGGGAGAAGAAGCTAAAATAAAAGTTCCGATCAATAAAACAAAAGAAGGAAATGCTGTAATCGCTTACAGGGTAAATGGAGAAATTTTCTGGTCCTGGCATATATGGGTTACAGATGACCCTACCAACGGCTCAACATATAAAAGTTTCGATGGGGTGAAGAGACAAAGGGCTGATGGAACTGTAGAACTTATCCCGGATTCAGACTGGGGATGGATGGATAGAAACCTGGGAGCTTTAAGCAATACCATCACCGGAACTGAATTTAATAAGAATGGAGGCCTGCTTTACCAATGGGGACGGAAAGATCCGATTCCTCCATTGGCATACAAAGGAAATGACTTCTATGAAGCTTCGGGATCTGTAGGAAGGATAAGACACAGACAGTCCAGAAATATGGCTAACGGTTCTCAGAAGATAGATAATTTAATTAAAACGGTAACATTGTCCAATGCTACAGTTCCTAATAACCTCCGTCTATCCGTTAAAAATCCATTAAGCTTAATTTATGTGAACAAAGATGATAATTCCGGACAGGCTCTTTATAATAATAATGCCAGTCTTCAGGTAAACTGGTTTGGTAATTCTACAACGCTGCCTGCCAATAGGTTAAGTGAATTAAACTTATGGTCTGATAACTCCAAGGGTTTTATTACAAACGGAGATTTGAGTAATGATAACAGTGCCAATCCGTATAGGGATAAATCACCTTTTGATCCATGTCCTAACGGATGGAGGATCCCATCTGTCCTGGTTTCCAATTTGGGGAATGGAAGTTATATTGATAATGTGAGGGTAGATTTCAGCCCATTTGGTATTAAGAATAGCATAGCGATAAATACTTTTGAAGCCAATAAGTACCATATCATCAAACCCAATGATAATAACACCCCGGATTTCATGAAAGGGTTCAAAATTTACAATAATGTGGGAATAGATCTTAGTAATGTAGGCGGAAATAATATGGGAATATTCCCTGGTACAGGCATGCTTGTAAGAGGTTATCATGAAGGCCAGTATACGGATCAGCATGAAACCTATTTATGGACAGCAACAATGACCCGGTTTTTCGATGCAACGCCTTCCATTTCAGCAAGAATCTTCCGTATGATCCCAGACAGAGATCAGCCGGATGTTCCCGATCCTTCTTTACCTTCAATCACAGGAAGATATCAATATTATCCTTTAGCCGGTGGGGTAACTTCTGCTGCTCATGGATGCAGATGTATTAAAGATCCCCTGTATGAAGTCAATAACTATAACTTCCCTACCGAATTCTTTAATAATGCGGTGGAATATGGGGAAGGATTGAACAATCCAAACTCTTATACCATTGTTAAAAATACAGTAGAATCTACTATTCAGATCCCAATCAGTAAGGCATTCTCTGCTCAAAGCAAACTGCTGAACAATCCTGATATTCTAAATCCATCAAATTTCAACAATCTGAAAGTTAATGTGTTGTGGTCTACTGCCACAGGTCTGATCAGCAATATTGCGTTGTCTAATACTGCTCCTGCTTCATTGGCTGATATTTCCAATACGACGATCAATGTTAAAATTGCGCCGAACCAGTCTGGTAATGCTGTGGTTACATTACATAACGGAAGTATTACCAACTCTATTTACTGGAGTTGGCATATCTGGGTAACCAATACTCCTATCAGCTCTGCTACTTATGTTACTGAATTACCTAATCAGGCAGCGGTTAATTATATCAATTATATCAAGCCGGGTGAAGTTATCAAAACAGAAATAATGGACAGAGACCTTGGGGCTAACCAGGCCATTGCGGAAGCCAATAAAACGACTTCTACCGGCGGGTTGCACTACCAGTGGGGAAGAAAAGATCCGTTACCTGTCTTTGTTAATGCCAACAGGAACTCAATTCCGGTTTATTTAGGAACTGTACAGGCTAATGGCAGTGTTAGCTACACTATACTTCCTGCGGCCACGTACTATTCAGACTCCTATCTTAAAAAGTATCCAGATTATTCCGTGCAGGCGAACGTTTTGGGCACCGATAAAGTAGCTGATAAAATCAGTAAAGTATTATCCTACTCGGTGAAAAACCCTATGACCTTCATGGTTCCTAATATGACCACGAAATCAGCAGATACTAACCATACCAATGGGGCAGACTGGCTGGCAGACGAACCTAACCTGGCTCCGGAAAGATGGGGAAGAGGGGGTAAAAAGTCACCATTCGATCCTTGTCCTGAAGGCTGGAGAATCCCTGATTTAACGGGGGTGTCTAATACGAGTATAGGGGCAACCCCTTTTTACAAGCCTACTACAGGAATGAGTATTCCCAACAATTATGGAGGGACAAGAATTAACAGGAATCCTTACAGTTCTGCAGCTATTGCATATTCTTTTAATTATGCGGCTTATAATATAGGAAGTTTTGCCAACCTGGGAGTAAGAGGAGGCAGGAATACTATAGAAGCCCTTCCTGCTTCTCCTGATTTCAACGCTATTGATTACGTTTATGGGGGATTCTGGCTAGGTGCCTTAGGTTCTAATTATACCGGAAGAGCATTAAGAACGGAGATCCAGTATATCGGAAATTATTTGATTCCGTTCAGTAGTAATGCCGATCCGTATTTTGCACAAAACTGCCGTTGCGTTAAAGTAAAATATGATGAGAACGGAAACGAATTAGGCCCAATTCCTAAACTTCAGGTTACCTCATTATCTGCAGTTAGAGCAACGAATGTTTTAGCGAAATCAGTAATTGAGGATAAAATAGGCCAGAATAAACTTGAGGTATTCCCTAATCCGGTGAAAAGTAAATTATACATCAAGGGTAATGACGGGGTTAGAGAATATTACTATCAGATCTATAATACATCAGGAGAGATGGTGAAATCAGGTAAGTTTGAAAATGACCAGACTGATCTTTCTTCTTTATTATCCGGAGCCTATTTGGTAAGGATCAACAATTCTGAAACCATAGTGAAGATCATTAAAGAGTAACCATGAATAATGTAATATTCGAAACCGTCTCAGTTTTTGAGGCGGTTTTTTTATGGAGCTAAAAGCAGTATATCTGTTTAATTTATATGAACATCTTTCATCTACTGATTTACTGATCGTGTTCTATCGTATTGGGTGGGAATTGATATGGGATTACTCCTAAAGCTTGTTTTGAAATTTTTTTTAAAAATTACTTCAATTAAATATCACAAGAATATTTGAATAAGTTTTAAAATCAATCAACAATAATTTATTACCATTAATACAAGTTTAAACCTGTAAAGCCTGAAAAATAGAACTTTCATTTACTTTTTTCAAGTGTAATGGTGATTTTTTATAACTTTTTTATCATAAATTAACTTTATGAATTTATAAATCACTTAATTTTGATTTAACTGCTCTGTTTTTCGAAAATGCAGTTTCTCTATTGTGGGACATCTTTTTTTTAATAATTTTGTTATGACTCTAAAGATCAGAATTATCTGGCTCTTTAATTATTTAAAAACACATAACAAGAAAACTCAAAACAGATACACATGAAAAAAAATACGTTCACATGGGCAGATTACTTTCTTCATTGCCTATAACTCACCTATAAGAGCTTGATTTAATCACACTATCTTCCAGATAATAAATAGAAAATTCCAATTTTGATTGTAAAGGTTGGGATTGGGACTTTTTTAAATTCTATTATAGGGATTATATATTCATTCACCATCTAAAATACTTTTAATTCTATGCGTATGGAAAAAAAATCGACCTTAAAGATTTTTGCTGCAGTACTTTGTATTGCATCGTCTCATACATGGGCAAGGGCATTATCTGTCCCCAAGCCCGATGAGACCAGTATTGGATTCAACCATAGGGCAGCTTTACCGCCAGGCTCCTATGATCTGGATCCTCTTATCATCATTTCACAGAATGTGAATGAAAAGGGGCTTGTGGTCTTGAGTGGCCAATTTTCCAAGCCTTTTACGGACAATAACATTCTCCTCTCTATCAAGTATCAAAATGCTCAGGGAGAATGGGTGATAGCCTGGTGTAAGACGTTATACTCTTACAATCAGTATAATGAAACTTTAAAAGCAACTTTTGAATTGCCTGCTTCAGCAAGTCCAACTTACAATTTAAAGGTTGAGTTAAGTTCTGACACCAACAATTTTACCAGTGTAGTGTGGAATAAGACAATAAGTCATTACAAACAGGGAGATTATTCCATTGGTAATTGTGACCTGGATGAAAATGAGTATACCATGCTTTTAACTCCCAAAAAAGAGGGTACAATTACTACAGATGCCAATGGAAAAGTTACGGGAATTAAGGATAGAGTAACATCAGCTTATTCCTGGAACAAGCTCAGTAATGTTTTAATGGATAACAAAAAGAATGATGTTGTTTTTTCCCCGACCAATCCATCAGACATTATTACAGATCCCAATGGTGCTAAATCTGTAAAATTAGTTAATACAGGGGCAATCAGTAATCCACTTGGCTCTACTCCTGAATTCATCTATAATGAAGCATCTGGGCATCCTATTCCTTATTTGTACAGCTATGATGATCCGGTATATATGTTTGCCGGGAAATTTTCAGCCAATGGGTTTTTTATAAAATTCAGTCAATGGCCTGGAGATGCTGATGGCCCCGGGTATTTTAATTTCAAAAACCCTACTAATGTAGAAAGCCGGTATTTCAATCTCTATAACAGAACATGGAAAAATTTATCCGAGTTTATTCCTGATCAGGAACCGGTCGTTATTGTATCCAGCCTTGTGACAGGGTTAAGAATTTACAAAAGCGATGGAACTTATATTGACTTAAATCCTAATACTACGAGCAACTATGGAGGTCCATATTTTGGGTATACTAATAATGTAGCAAGAAGAGGCCCCGGTTCTGAAAATTTAAGCATTTCTGACACTTCTGAGATGACTCTGTATGGAGTGGGAGCATTAAGAAATAATGCTACAATAACATATGGACCAATAAGAACATTACCAGATATTGAGAGGGAAATTTCTAAGTTTATTAAGTATACAGGTATTTTCGGAAATACCACAGCTTATAAAAACGATGCATCAGAATGTTCAGTAAACTGTTTTACGATCAATCCAGGTGCTCAATCAGATTTTATAGACTGGACCAAAGCACCGAACAGTTATATTTTTGACATAGAAAAAGATAAAAATAAGAAGGGATTGCTAATACCGGTAAAAAAGGCATATGCAATATGGAAAGATCATTCTAATGCTGATTTTTCTTTTAATAGTCCTATAAGCAGTACCAATGTTAAAGCCTATTTATACTGGGAAGATAAAGCAGGTATAGTAATGTCAGGTAATGATTATGAATTACAAATCAGAGGTACAGGAGAAAATGCGGAAATTGAAGTTCCTATAGATCTGTCAAAAGGAGAAGGTAATGCTGTTGTTTCATTTAATGTTTTTAATGCCGTAAGTAATGATTATGATGTAGTTTGGAGTTGGCACGTTTGGGTAACAGATGATCCTACTATTAACGGTTCTACTTTCAGGCAAGGTTTTGAAACAAGAGTAGATAATTCCCCGATACCAAATGAAGAATGGAAGTGGATGAATAGAAATCTAGGCGCTACCAATGTTAAATTTACAGGTAACGATTCAAATAAATCAATAGGCCTTATGTATCAATGGGGAAGAAAAGATCCTATTCCTCCACTAGGGCACGTAGATGGCTCAACTTATTTTATCAATGGAAAAGCTGGCAAGTATAATGCTGCTGATTTTGGAGAACTAACCCCTCAGACCACAAAAAAAACAGGTTGGATTTTAAGAAATAATATAATAGGGCATGAAAATATAGTAAATAACTTGAAATTTTCTGTAAATAACCCATTGAAAATAATTACTTATGCAGGATGGAATGGTTATGATAACACCGATTATGGAACTTGGTTTTCTGATGTAGAATATAAAGTTTTAGGAACTAGTGAACAGAATAGAGTTTCTTGGGATCTTTGGTCTGATAATAGAAAAGGGCTATACTCTAATGGGCGAAAAGCCACTGATCGCGGTGCAAATGCTACAATTGAGGATATTTTCATAGAAGCAGATAGCAAATCGTATGAACTCAAATCTCCTTATGACCCATGTCCTAATGGTTGGAGAATACCTTCCCACTATGCTGGTAGTTTGGGAAGTAATTTTGGAAATAACATGAGCCCATGGGGAAGATTAAATAGTGGCGCAGATGATGATTTAAATGATAATTCTAAATTTAAATATACGACAGTTAATCCTGTTTTAAGTAGTGTAAAAGTTTATCCGCAAATGGGTTGGGATTTTACAAATCAAGATAATCAATCTACCCCAAGCTACAATAGGAACATAGGGTATCTTCCAATTACAGGAGCTTATGTGTTTTTAGGACCTAATGAAAAAGTAGATTATGTCTCTAGCTTTAACAGAATGGGATATATTAACTGGAGATCAACAGGTGGGCTGCCAACAGCAACCTATTCTCCTTGGAATGGGATAAGAGGAGTAGGAATTGTAAGTGACTTCTTAAGTGATTATTCTGGAAAAATGCTATATACAGTTAATCAAACTTCAATGACTAAAGGTGCAAGTGCATGTAGATGTATAGCAGACCCTAATAAACAATTCATTGAGAGTAATCAAGAGTTTGCTACTCGATATCTTGACGGACCTAATGTAGTAACAGATATAACCAGATTGAAAGAGTGGGCAAAAGAACCTAATAGTTTTATAGCTTATACAAATACCAGCAGTCCTGATGATAGAATTGTAAAAATAAAACTAAAAAAAGCAATTGCAATGGATATGCTGTACTTTAATGGAGAGGGGAATAGAACTTTCAGAGAAGGAACACAAAATAAACCAAGTATCGTATGGACAACTGATAAAAATTTAATCAGTAAAATGGAGATATATCCTAGCTCTAGTAATATTGACGAAAACAGCGAACTTAGGATTACTTTAAATCCCAATGTTATTGGTAACGCAGTAGTTGCTTTCCATAGAGGAAATTCTGGACAATGGGTAAATGGAAAGTTACAAGATCCCATCGTTTGGAGTTGGCATATTTGGGCTCCAAGATCTGTTGTTAATGAATTACCAAAGTACATTACTGAAGAAAATTCTAGTGTAACAACCGATAACGGAATGGTTACTCCCAACACAAGTGGACAAATTATTAATCCTACAAAAAGTGGAGTTGCACCTATGGAAACAATTTTTATGGATAGAGATTTAGGAGCTTTAGAAGATCTTCCAATAGATATTAATACTCCTGATAGGACAGAATCTAATATCAAAACTCACTTTGCAAGTGGATTGCACTATCAATGGGGAAGAAAAGATCCTTTGCCGACTTTCTATTTTAACGGGGGTACCTTATATAGATGTAGTACATGTACTGCTTCCCCTAATGTAACTTATCCAAGCCCTTCTTATCAAGTATTTAGACAAATAGCTGCTACAAATAATGATGGTACTATAAGTTCAACAAGTTATTCAGCAGCAATTTCTGATGCTAACTTTAGAGATAAAACAGCAAGTGGCTATTCAAGGGAATATAATACCTATAAACAAGAAGCAGGAGTCTCTCTAAGCGACAAACCTAATGAAAAAGTAAGGAAAATATTGAAATATTCTGTAGAAAATCCTTTCTATTTTTTATTTCATAATACATCTTTAGATAATGATCCTTCACTCACAACAGCTACTGAGGTCGGTTTTGAAGAAATTGTATATAATTCTGCAGACGCAAGATATGCCAAACAAAATAGAAATGTAGCGAATGCTCAAGTAAAAGACTGGATTTCTGATGAAAGAGAAATGATGCCAGAACGATGGGGACATAATACAGAAAAATCTCCATTTGATCCATGTCCTAGTGGCTATAGAATCCCTGACACTACTATGGCTGGTTTGTTTGGTTATAATAAAGGTTCATCACCTTGGTTTTACAATAAAGGAGTTGCTAATATGCCAAACCAAACAACATACGGAATAGGGCAGGGTGTTGCGGCACAATTAAAAGGTGCTAGTAATAATGCCGTTGGTGAATATAAATACCCAGGGTATATGTTATCTAACTCCAGCAATGTTGCTTATTATGGTTATGATCCATCTGTTACCTATTCGAGATTTAATTCATATTGGGGATGGGTGTTTAATTTCAGCGGATCTAAATACAACATAGGAAATATTCCTACCAGTGGAATTAGAGGGCTTCTTGGTGGAAATGGATGGATACCAAAATCAATAGCGACATCTACGAATACCATGCCAACATTTGCTAATTCTACAGGACTTTGGACAGCATCTTTGGGCGATTTAAACTCAGGGTGGGCAATTGCTCTTAAAATTCAATCACCTACTGTTAGCTATATCGGAGCCGTATCATCAGGAATAGGTGTTTATCCTCAGGCAGCTATGTCTTGTCGTTGTGCAAAAATACAGTATGATGTTAATGGTAAAGAAATCGGAAGGTATGACCCTAATGTATTACCGGTTCAACAATTTGCAGCAGGAAAAGCGGTAAATACATTTGCTAAAAAACAGATTGAGGAAATCCAGAAGGATACAAAAAAACTTACAATTTTCCCTAATCCTGTAAAGAATACTTTATACATCAATGCAGATGATAAAGAATACTATTACCAGATTTATAATGTTTCAGGACAGCTTGTAAAACAAGGGAAATTTGAAAATAAGCAGACTGATCTTTCTTCTTTATTATCCGGAGCCTATTTGGTAAGGATCAACAATTCTGAAACCATAGTGAAGATCATTAAAGAGTAATACGAATAATGTGAAATTTGAAACCGTCTCAGTTTTTGAGACGGTTTTTTTATAAAAAAGGTAAATATCCGTTTAATTGTATCTGAATGACTTAATTGGACTATGATATCTATTTGAGGGAAACTCTTTGATAGTCTTGTTATTACTCATGATACAATCCTCTAAATAATTACAGGTATTCAGTAAAAACTTTAACATATATTAATAATTCCTTTTGTGAAATTAATTACCTTTGTGAGGTTCCAAATTAACAGTATTAAAACACAAATGAGTTCTATTACAAATAACTTTTTGCGATTTTTTTTATTCTTTATTACTCTTTTTGTGATTTTTAAGATTTATTTCGCATACAAGATTGCCAATGGTTATCCTTTTGGAGACTGGCTGATTAATTATCAGGATGGTGGTTTTAAAAGAAGAGGATTACTGGGAACAATCATTTTCTTTATATACGGGAAGTTTCAGATAAAAGTGCAGTATACTGTGTTTTTCTTCCAGTTTCTCTTTCATTTTCTTTTCTTTTATTATCTGGTGCGGCTAATCAATTTGAAAAAATATAATATTCTGGATTTTGTATTTCTATTTACACCATTCTGCTTATGGGGCTTTGTTTCAGATTCGGGTATGGGAGCAAGAAAAGATGGTGTTTTATGGTTTATGCTGTCTTCTTTTACCTATTTTCTTACAAAGGGAAGCATTAGCAAATGGAGATGGTATTCTTTTTATCTGCTGTTTTTTGTTTCTGTATTTATACATGAAAGTTTTGTTTTCTTTTTCCCTTGTTTTGTTGTCTTGTATTATTTCCATACAAAAAAATTCGAACTTTCTAAGTTTATTATGATCTCATTATCGTTCAGTATTCCAGCATTACTTCTGTTTTTTGGAGGTATGAAAAATATTGGATCAGAATATACATTGGATATCATTAAAGCCTGCGGAATCAATTTTCAAAAGGATAATATCTTCGCATGGAAAGAAAATGAGTTTTTCAAATTAGATTATTACCATGAACACCTTTATGGCTATTTACTTTACATCATAACTTTTACATTACAGTTTGTATATGTTATTTTCTATTTACTGATAAGAGAATTTAAGAAAGAAAATATACAGAAACTGGTAGTTTTCTTTTTGGTTTGCCTGTTTTGTACAATACCATTGTTTTTAATTGCCATTGATATTGGAAGATGGCTGTATAATTTATTTATCTTCTGGAGTTTATTGATTATTTCTCTTTTGCCCGCTTATGATATAAAGACCTCTGTTTCTGATTATAAGATTATCTTTTCAAAAAAGAGCATCAGTTTTATATTGTTAGTTTTTCTTTCCAATTTTCTTTATAGAGTTCCTCCTTACCTAAATGGGATTGAAATAGCGGCCCCCTTAAGAAGATTGATGATCTGGTGTGGATATTCATAGAATAATTCAAAAGATAAGCTTAAGTTATGAGATTTTATTAATATTTGATTTTTTTGATAAATTAGCCATATGGACATATTACCCCTTTATTTTATAATTATTTTCATTGTTTTATTATTTCTTACCTTTCAAGAATATTCCGGCGGACATATAGATCCCCGGGTATTATATACCATTTGTTTTTTTCAAATTATCCTGATTGGCTTAAGAAATGAGGTAGGACCAGATTACGGATCTTATAGAGCAATTTTTGACTATTCTTATATTTATGATTATAAGACAATTCTCCTGAGTAATATTCCTTTTACCAATACCCCCAAAATGGGAGTAGAATGGCTGTATGTACTGATGAACAGGATTGTGTATGATCTGGGACTTCCTTTTTATGTAGTGACTCTGTTAGTGGCCATCATCTCACTTACATTATTCTATACATTTTTGATTAAAACTTCGGATTATCCCACTCTTCTACTTTTATTAGGGTTTATTCCCGGAATGTTAATTTCTACAGGAGGCCAGATGAGACAGGCGGTAGCAGGTGGAATTATGTTTTATTCTTTTATTTTTATCAAAGAAAGGAAGCTCTTTAAGTATCTTATATGTGCGTTTTTGGCTGCAGGATTTCACACTTCGGCATGGGCAACCCTGCCATTATATTGGTTGGTAAGAATTCCTATGAGCAAATTCTTAATTTTTGGTTTAGTTTTAGTTTCAATGATATTATCTCCCTTTAAAATATATGAGCAGATTGGAGTCTTTTTAAATACAGTAGCAGGAGGTACTGCAATTTCAGATGGAGTAAACGGATATATGGATGAGCAATACGCGAGAATTAATGGAGGTTTTGGTATACCTGAGATCTTAATGACTCTTTATACATGTTTTATTTTATATTTTAATGATAAATTAGAAGAGAAAAGCCCTTATTATGAATACTATAGAAATGTTACCATAATAGGAATTTGTGCATTTTTCATTCTGAGAGAAAACCCTATCTTAAGTTCCAGATTAGTAGGTGTTTTCATGGGGTTCGTTATGTTGCTTATGGGAAATGCAATTTCAGTTGTCTCTAAAATAGAAAGACGGTTTATTTTTTCAGGGCTTATTTTTATCATATTTTTTAATTTTGTTATTTTTTCAGTTTTTAATGCTAAAAAGGCAAATTACTCTATTGATACCTATAAAAACTTTGTATTACCGTAGTATTGGATGGATTTCTAATTGGTTTTATAACTTAGAAAAAAAATACCTCAGATATGTATAACAGAGTAATCGTTATATCATTTTTCTGAATATTAAAGTGCCTTATGAAGATGAAAAAGATAGCTCAAAATTTTAATATCAAGATTTTTATCTACTTTTTAGTAATAATAACAGCTATATATACTCTTGCTTTTACACTCGCATTTAACCTTAAAGATGACGGGTATATTCTTGCTGACTGGCTTATTAATTATGAAGACGGAGGTTTCAAGAGAAGAGGGCTATCTGGAAGTTTCTTTTTTATTATTCAGGATGTAACAGGGTTCAGTCTTAATTATATTGTTTATTTTTTTCAATTTATAATTATTTCCCTGTTCTTTTGGTGTTATACAAAACTCATCAGATATAAGTTGACAGACTTGCTTTATCTTTCACTTTTGCTCTCTTCTATTGGCTTTGTAGGACTTTTAAATACAGTAACCTATGTAGGGAAAAAAGAATTTATCGTATTTCTTTTGTTTACTTATTTTGTATACCTTTTAGATCATGATAAACTTTCAAAATATAAAGAATATCTCTTCTGCTTATTACTTTTTATAAGTACACTTTTACATGAGGTTACGCTGTTTTACATCCCTTACTTTGCCATTGCTCTCTATGTGAAAAACGGAAAACTGGAGATCAAAAGATATATCAAATACTTCCTTGCAGTAATCATTCCTGCGGCTGCTCTTATTGCATTTGGAAAAAATGTAAACGAAGGAATGTCATTAGAAATACTGAACAAAAGAGGAGTACATCCTACCTACGGGATCTTCTATTGGAACATTGATGAAAGACAGTATATTAAAGAGCATCTTAATGAATACCTGCTTTACTTTATCAGCTTAGGGATAAGTGTATTCCATGTTGGCTATTATTTAAAATATCTAAATGGACGAAAGATTTTATATATATTATTGATAGGCGCCTTTATCTTTTCATTTCCACTGTTTTACCTGGCTATAGACTGGGGCAGGTGGCTGTATATCCACATGATGCTGATAATCATCCTTTTTGCCATGATGCTGAAAAAAGGAGATTCAGTGTATAGCTATGAACCGATAGTCATTAACAGAAAATTCTTCATTACTATGGCTATTATACTGCTCTCACTCCTGTACAGAGTAGAAATGTCCGGAAAAGGATTTACATTCGAAGGAATATTCTACCGGGTATTTGTTGCTCCTGTGGAATTATTAAATAAAATGTGATTTCAAAAAAGTATATAATAAAAAAGCTTTACTTTTGCAAAAAATTTTTTTTAGAATGTCGAAAAATTTAGTAATCGTAGAGTCCCCGGCAAAGGCAAAAACTATTCAGAAATATTTAGGTAAGGATTTTGAAGTAAAATCCAGTTTCGGTCATATCCGGGATCTGCCTAAAAAAGGAATGGGAATAGATCTTGCCACCTTTAGTCCTGATTACGAAGTTTCTGCAGACAAGAAGAAATTGGTTACAGAATTAAAGGCCGCGGTAAAGAAAGCAGACATGGTTTGGCTGGCTTCCGATGAAGACCGCGAGGGAGAAGCCATTGCATGGCACTTAGCAGATGAATTGAAACTGAAGCCTGAAAACAGAAAAAGAATTGTTTTCCACGAGATTACTAAAAATGCCATTCTAAAAGCAATTGAAAATCCAAGGGATATTGATCAGAATTTAGTAAATGCCCAGCAGGCAAGAAGGGTGCTGGACAGAATTGTAGGTTTTGAAATGTCACCGGTTTTATGGAAAAAAGTAAAACCAGGGCTTTCCGCAGGAAGAGTGCAGTCGGTAGCCGTAAGGTTAATTGTTGAAAGAGAAAAGGAAATCCGTGAGTTTGTGCCTAAAGCAAGTTTTAAACTGGACGGAATTTTCTTAAACAATACAGAACAGGAAATTGCTGCCAAACTTAAAAAAGACTTCGGGAAAGAAGCTGAAGCAGAAAAATTCCTTGAACAGGCAAAAACTACAGAATTTAAAGTTCTGAATGTTGAAACCAAGCCTGGAACACGTTCTGCATCTGCACCTTTTACCACTTCCACACTACAGCAGGAAGCTTCTTCAAGATTAGGTTATAATGTAACCAATACCATGCGTCTGGCACAGAGACTGTATGAGGAAGGATTCATTACGTACATGAGAACAGATTCCGTAAACCTTTCTCAGGAAGCCATTGAAGGAGCCAAAAAACAGATTATCTCAGAATACGGAGCAGAATACTCTTCTCCGAGAAATTATACAACAAAATCAGCTTCTGCCCAGGAAGCGCACGAAGCCATCCGTCCTACAGATTTCGGAGTGAAGAGCATTGGAGATGCACAGCTGAATAAGCTGTATCAGCTGATCTACAGAAGAACATTAGCTTCCCAGATGGCGAATGCTAAAATTGAAAAAACAGTAATTGAGATCGGAAATACTTCATTACCACATCATTTTGAAGCTCAGGGGGAAGTAATCATCTTTGATGGTTTCCTTAAAGCTTACGGGATTGTAAAGACTGAAGACGATGATGAGGAAAACAATGAAAAACTATTACCAAAAGTAAAAGTTGGCGAAGTACTAAGCTATAAATCCATTACGGCAACAGAAAAATTTACAAGGCCAAGTGCAAGATATACTGAAGCCGGATTGGTTAGAAAACTTGAAGAATTAGGGATTGGAAGACCGTCTACTTATGCGCCCACTATTCAGACCATCCAGAACAGAGAATATGTGGATAAAAGAGAGATTGAACCACATACCCGTGAAGTAATCAAAATGTCTTTGGTAAAAGATAAAATCAAAAAATCAGTTCTGGAAGAGAAATTCGGTGGAGATAAAAATAAGTTCGTTCCTACAGACATAGGAGAAGTTGTGAATGATTTCTTAACAGATAATTTCAGAGAAATCCTTGATTATGGCTTTACGGCAAGAGTAGAAGAAAGCTTCGACGAAATTGCAAGCGGAGACCAGAAATGGAAAGAAATGATGACAAACTTCTATTCTAAATTCCATCCAAGAATTGAAGATGTAGAAGAAAATGCAGACCGTGCAACAGGAGACAGACTTTTAGGGGTTGATCCGAAGACCGGTAAAAATGTTCATGCCAGAATCGGAAGGTTTGGAGCCATGATCCAGATCGGAGAAACAGATGATGAAGAAAAACCAATCTTCGCGTCATTAATGGCAGGCCAGAATATTGCAACCATTACCTTTGAAGAAGCATTGGAGCTGTTCAAATTACCTTTTGAGCTAAATGATTATGAAGGGCATGCCGTTTCCGTTGGAGTAGGAAGGTTCGGGCCTTATGTAAAGTGGGGAGAAACTTTCATCAGCATTCCGAAAGGAGAAGATCCGCTTTCTGTAGATCAAAACCGTGCGGAAGAGATCATTAACGAGAAGAAAAGAGCGGATGCTCCGATTGCTACATACAAAGGAGAACCTGTAACCAAAGGAACCGGAAGATTCGGGCCGTTCATTAAATACAAAGATATTTTCGTGAATGTTCCGAAGAAATATAACTTTGATAATCTTTCCCAAAGTGATATCAATGAACTGATTGATGCCAAGCTTGAAAAAGAAGCCAACCGATATATCCAGCAATGGGAAAAAGAAAAGATTTCTCTTGAAAACGGTAGATGGGGACCTTTCATCAAATTTGGAAAAGCCATGTTCAAAATTCCAAAGAAAAGTGATGATACCAAGTACGATGCAGAAGAATTGAAAGAAATTTCCCTGGAAGAAGTAAAGAAATGGATCACAGATCAGGATAAAAATGCCTTTGCAGAAAAGAAAAAACCTGCAGCAAAAAAGGCAGCAACTACTAAGAAAACTACAGCTGCTAAAAAGCCGGCAGCTAAGAAGAAATAATATTAATTATATCATACAAAGCCGTTAACAAATTATGTTAACGGCTTTTTTTATGAATAAAAGCCTTCTCAGCATTCCCCAGTTGTAGCGTTTTTTGTATGTTTGTTATACCAAGCAATTATTAAACTATTATACTTTCAGGTTACAATATGGATTTTGAAGACTTTATCATTTCACCAAGGAATTTTAAAACAGAAAGCTGGCAGATCGGAAACCGGATCACAAAAGATATAAAAGAGGACAGTATTGTTCTTTTATTCGTTTCGGATTATAGAGGGGCAGGTGGTGATGCAGAAGTACAGGATTTTACGGCAATAAGGCAAGAATTTTACAAACTTGCACAGCTGGATTTTGAAATTCCGATTGTGGATCTTGGTGATCTCGTCTCAGGTAAATCTGTTCAGGATACCCATTATATTTTGCAGGAAGTATTATCAGCCTGTCATTATAAAAGAGCACTTCCGGTGATTATTGGTGGTTCCAATGATTTTGCTTTTTCATTGTTTTCAGCATTGAATTTCCATCAGAAAAGTATCAATTACACTCAGATCAGCAATATTATTTCCCTTAAACAGGGAGAAGAAATTAATGAATATACTTTCCTGGGGAAAATCTTCGGAGCTAAAAACTTTTCTATTAAAAATTACCACCATTTGGGCTATCAGAAGCATTTAAATGAAATGGATTCTGTGCGGTTGATTAAAGAAGTGGAATTTGATATCGTCCGTTTAGCAGAAATGATGAATTCTACCGAAAGAACAGAGCCTTTCTTCAGAAAAGCAGATCTGGTTACAGTAAATTGTGATGCCATAGAAAGCTTTAGTGAACCGTTCTCTATGAATCCACAGGTAAATGGGCTGAACAGAAGAGAAATTTGCGCCTATATGAAAGAGATCGGGTTGAGTGAAAACCTGAAGACGGTAGGAATATTCAATTATAATATTTATTCAGAGAACCAGCTGAACCATCAGCTCTTAGCACAAATGCTCTGGTATCTCATTGAAGGGATCAATATTCAGTATTCTCATCCCAAGGAA
This sequence comes from Chryseobacterium bernardetii, assembly GCF_003815975.1. Classification (NCBI taxonomy): domain Bacteria; kingdom Pseudomonadati; phylum Bacteroidota; class Flavobacteriia; order Flavobacteriales; family Weeksellaceae; genus Chryseobacterium; species Chryseobacterium bernardetii. The sequence goes on along the minus strand of NZ_CP033932.1, from coordinate 811,972 downwards.
AGACAGTATGAACTGTTCTATGTTTTAATTGATGACAGACAATTTGCATTTAAGCGTGATACTTTCAGTAATTTGTGGTATTTTGGTGACGATGAAAATATAGAAAACTGTATTCCATGCTCAAGAAAGGATTTTGATGATGCTAAGAAAGGCTGGCTGAATGCAAGACTGACGAAATTTTAATGTATGACCAACGTTCCCTCAAGAATTTCAATTATTGTTCCCGTTTATAATGTCGAAAACTATTTGGCAAAATGCCTCGGCTCTCTGGTAAATCAAACCCATCAGAATGTCGAAATTCTTGTAATAAATGATGGAAGCAGAGATAATTCCGGGGAGATCATTAAAAGTTTTGAAGATAAGTATCCCGATAAAATAAAAGCATTTACCAAAGATAATGGAGGGTTAAGTGATGCAAGGAACTTTGGTATAGACAGAGCAACAGGAGATTACATAGGTTTTGTAGATAGTGATGATTATGTTACGGAAACCATGTTTGAAGAAATGCTTCATCTCGCTCAAAAACATCGGGCAGAAATAGTAATCTGTAATATTCAGAAAGTAGATGAAAACGGATCGGTCACCCAAAAGCTGACCCAGATCCCTAATATGCCGGAAAAAATAAAACTGGAAGATCATTTCTCCGTTTTTTCAGATATAAGCTACTTTGCCTGTAATAAATTGTTCAAAAAAGAACTTTTTAATCAGAAAAGATTTAAAAAAGGAGTTCATTTTGAAGATATTCAGCTGATCCCACAGCTGTTGCTGGAGTGTGAAACCATTGCACAGACACAGAATTTTCACTATCAATACCTTGAACGTACGGATTCTATCACCAAAACCCATACGGAAAAAGGACTTGATATACTGAAGGCTGTACAGGATGTGGAAAGTGTATTCAGCCAATCCGTATATGCCCATAAAGAGAAAGAGCTGAGAAACTTTCAGATTTTTGAAGGAGTGTACTCTTTTTTGGCCTATCTGGCCTTCGTAAAAGATGAAACAACATTTTACAGCATGGCTGATAAACTGTCTGTTTTCATAAGAGAAAGACAAATAAAAATTCAAGATATATTGAACTATAGTCGTTTTGGTACAAATTATCTTTTATCTTTGCCAGTGAAAAAAAAGATTTTTTATCTGTTATTTTTTGCCGGACAAAAAAAGTTGATAAGAAGATTGATATAACACAAATGTAAGTGCAATTGTCTCGGACAGTAGAATATGGTGAAAATATGCTTCACCGGTTTAACTGAAGAAATAATGTGTACAGGATAAGAAAAGAATGAAAAACTTTGAATTGTTCTTAAGCGGATCGGGAATACCTATTTTCTATATAAAAATAGGACTAGGCTTTGTATTCTCCTTTTTAATTACCTTTTTCTCAATACCTACTATTGTAAAGATATCCAGGAGGAAGAACCTTATGGATGAACCAGGTATCAGAAGCTCACATCTTAGAAAAATTCCAAATCTTGGAGGCATTGCCATCTTTTATTCCATAGGGATATGCGCCTCTATTTTTGCTTACGAGCTGTTCGACCTGTATAAATTCCTGTTTGCCTCACTAATTATTCTCCTGTATATTGGAGTAATGGATGATATTGTGGTCATGAGGGCATACAAAAAACTTGTAGCTCAGATTTTAGTATCCTCATTAATTGTAATTGGTTCAGATATCAGGATCAGAAGCCTTTTTGGAATATTTGGCGTTTTTGAGCTCGGCTATTTTGTGAGTGTAGTATTCAGTATTGTTACTTTTATTATCCTTATTAATGCTTTCAATCTTATTGATGGAATTGATGGTCTTGCAGGAGGATATTCCGTAATCTGTAGTGCAATGTTTGGAATAAGTTATTATAGGTTAGGTGAATATAACTATCCGTTGGTGGTTCTATCAGTAGTCATTGTAGGAACTGTTTTGGCATTTTTATACTACAACCTTTCAAATTACAGAACCAACAAAGTATTTATGGGAGATACGGGCTCCATGCTTTTAGGTTTTCTGTTGGCTTTTACTTCCATCTGCTTTATAGATATTTTTATTGACAAAAAGCTTGCAGATGTCCCAAGGTATCACCTGCAGTCTGCTCCGGTAGTAGCTGTAGCGATTTTGATATTACCTATTGTGGATACGCTGAATGTAATCTGCGTAAGACTTTATAATAAAAAATCTCCCTTTGATGCAGATAAAAACCATATTCATCACAAACTTCTAAAATTAAACCTTACTCATAGAAGATCCACATTTTATATTATTGTCTACTATTTAATGATTGTAGCAGTAGCCTATTATCTGAGACATATCAATGTGAATCTGCTGTTGTTGATTGTTGTTTTGCTGGGCTTTATGGGAGCATATTTACCGGATTTGATATATCGGTTAAGAAATAACAAAAATTAACAATTAAATATTACTTTTGTAAACAATATTCAAATATGATGAAGAATTTTAAGTATTTATTTTTATTATTACCTTTTTTACTTACCTCGTGCATCACAACAAAGGATGTAAGATATTTACAGCCGAGTGAAAGCCTTGTAATTAATGAAGAAGGTCTTGTTCCCTACAATATTCCTGTTTACAGGATTACCAAAAATGATATGCTTAACCTTAATATTGTGACTACTCCCAAAGGAGATGCAGCACAGTTTTACTCTAGTTACAATACTACAGGCGGAGTAAGTGGCGGAGGAGCTGTAAACAGTGCAGCAATGGGTGGGGGCAGTTCTACAGTCGGAGGAAATGTCAACTTCTATTTTAATGGCCTAAAAGTGGATATTAATGGAGATATTAATGTCTTTGGAATAGGCTACATTAAGGCAGAAGGAAGAACTCTTGATGATGTAGCAAAGGAAATACAGGCTAAGGTAAACGAAAACTTCCAGGAAGGAAAATCGGAAGTAAGACTGAATACGGATGGGATTACCTATTACATACTAGGTGATGTAGAAACTACAGGCCTTTCCGGAGAGAAAGTAGCTCATAAAAATACACTCACAATTACTGAAGCTCTCGCTATTAACGGTGGATTAAACAGAACAATCGACAAAAAAGAAATTGTGATTCACAGAAAGCTTCCGGAAGGTATCAAAATTGCTAAAATAGATCTTACCCGTGAAGATTTGATGAACTCTCCTTACTATTATGTACAGAACGGAGACGAAATCTATCTTAACACCAGAAAGAAAAGCTTGAACGGATTCGGTAAAGATCCTATCCAGACCTTACTTACTGGTGTAACAGCAATTACGACTGCATTAACTCTATATACAATCCTACAAAGACTTTAATCTTATGATTCCAGGAAAAGATACTAAAGTAGGAAAAAGCGAAACTCCCAAAGAGAAGTACGGAACTTTTGCATTGTTTGATATTGAGCATTTTTTAAGAAGGATACTTAAGAACTGGTATTGGTTTGCTTTTATGTTCCTTATCGGTTATGCCATTTCTTGGGCATATAGCAAATATTATGCACAGAATGTATATTCTTCAGATCTATCCCTGAGTATTTCCAATAATACTTCGAGTTATTTCAGCCCTAATCAGTCAATTAACTTCATTTGGGGACAAGGAGGAAATCAGGATGGAATTTATCTGAAAAAAATGCTCCTTTCCAGATCTCACAATGAATATCTGGTTAAAGAATTGGATCTGTTTGTAAATTATTCTACCAAAGGATTTATAAAATCTACTTATTTAGATAAAGATGATTCCCCGGTTTTTCTTGAAATCGACAGAAAACATCTTCAACAGGTAAATTATCCGATTACATTACAGCCAAAAGGAAATGGTGCTTATGAAGTGGTGCTGCCGGAAGAAGGGCAGGCTACAAGTTTGTACAGTTATGAAGCAGAAGGTTTTCAAAATATTAATGCCTACAGCAGACCGGCAAACAAAGTTATTAGAGTAAATGAATGGTATAACTCTCCGAACTTAAGATTCAAGCTGGTTCAGAATCCGATTACTCCCAGTATTAAGTTAGATAATATTATTGTTAATTTAACGACTATAAACCAGACAGTTAATGATATTGTTTCTACTATAGCTGTAAACTTTGATAGAGAGATCAATACCATTATGATCATCAATAAAAGAGGCTATAATCTTAACAGCACAGTAAACTTTCTTAATAAATCAGTAGCTGAACTTCAGAAAAAAAGACTTGAAGATAAAAATACCGTTAATAAGAATACCACAGATTATCTGCAGGGAAGTTTGGATAAGATCCGTAAAAGACTAGATTCTGCAGCAAATGTTATGAATTATCTGAAAACCACAGAAAAACTTTATAACATTAAGGATAGAGATGAAAAGTCTCTGGAAACAATAAAAGATCTTGAAGCTAAAAAAGCAGATATTGTAAGCAAAGTCACCTCACTGAATACGATCAGAAATACACTTCAGTCACAGAATTTTGATAAGATGATCGCTACAAATGCGGCAGGTTTCGAAGATGGAATGTTCTCTGCTTCTGTGAGTGAGCTTAAGGCTCTGTATGCAAAAAGATCAGAATTAGCTACAATCTATAAGCCTGCATCCGAGCCAATGAAGGAAATAAACAGAATGATTAATGAAGCTAAAAACAGCTCTTTTAACAGTCTGAAGAATTACTATAACAAATATTACGATGAGATCAATAAAATTGATCAGAAGGTTGCAGATGCCAATTCCGATTTACAGTCTTATCCTGAAAAAGAAAGAAAGTATCTGGATGCAGAAAGAGGGTATAATATGATTGAAGCTACATATAGCAGTCTTTTAAACAGACAGAATGAGGCACGTTTAAATGTGGCAACCAACCAGTCTGATATCAGTGTAATTGACCCCGCGAAGAATCTTGGGCAGGGACCTATAAGCCCTAATATAAAAATGGCGAAAGCAGGAATAATAGCTATAATGTTATTTATCCCTATCCTGTTTATTCTGATAGGTGAGCTGCTTGATAATAAGATCAGAAATATTAAAGAACTGTTAAGCGTAACAAGAATCCCACTTCTTGGAGTCATTGGAAATAACAGCAGTGAAAATATGCTTACTGTTTTAGAACAGCCGAAATCATCAGTTTCAGAAGCTTTTAGAGGAATCAGAGCTAATATGAGATTCCTGATGGATAACGAAGATGGAAAAGGTAAGGTCATTTTAGTAACCTCTTCTGTTGGAGGAGAAGGAAAAACCTATGTTTCCATTAACCTGGCTTCCGTATTGGGATTAAGCGACAAAAAAACAATTCTGTTAGGAATGGACCTTAGAAAGCCAAAAATCTTTGGCGATTTTAAGATTGATAATAAATATGGTATTTCAAATTATCTTACAGGAGAAGTAGGAATTGATCAGATTATTAATCACACCAAAATCCCGAATCTGGATGTTGCCACTTCAGGACCTATTCCTCCAAACCCTTCAGAATTGCTGATGAGCCAGAGGAACGTTGATTTTATACAGGAGCTTAAAGAAATATATGATTTTATTATCATAGATTCACCACCGGTAGGGTTGGTAGCAGATTCTTATGAAATTATGAAATATTCCGATGCCAATATTTATGTGGTACGTCATGAATATACCGAGAAATATATGATGAAGCTCATCACTGAAAAATATCAGAATAATGAAATTGAACATTTAGGACTTATTTATAATGACTATAATACAAGACAGGGGTACGGATATGGTTACGGCTACGGCTACGGTTATGGCTACGGGTATTTTGATGAAGATAAAAATTATAGAGAACCGTTATTAATTAGGATACGGAATAAAATGCAGACAATGTTTAATAAAAAATAGAGACCTAAACCCTCATTCGATGGGGGTTTTTTCATACTTTGTGTATTTTCATTCTATGAAAAAAAGAATATTTTTGCCACTTTGCCGTTTACTTTATAACAAATTATGTTTTTTTGTTTATTTTTAACTAAACATTAAGATTATCATTAATATAAAAATGTTTTATATTTGCAAAAATTAAATTTTAAAATAACCATAAATCCATATTCTTTTATGAATAAAAAATTATTGTTTAGCTTCCTTGCCTTCCTTGGAGTGGTGAGTGTTAAAGCACAAAGAAACGAATTGGGGGTTCGTCTAGGTATGAGTAACCTAGTGGGTGATGTAGGAAGTACAAATTATATTTTACAAAAGCCGTTGGATTTAAATAGAATGTCGGATTGGGGGATCCCGTTTTATGGTGGTATTTTATATAGATTTAATTTTAACCCGCACCAAACTGTTAGATTGGATTTAGGGTATAACCAGATTCAGTTTAGCGATAAAGCTGCGAAAGAAGAGTATAGAAGAAATAGAAATGCATACGGGAAAAATAACGTATATGAAGCAAGCTTAATGTTTGAATATAATTTTTTTCCGGTTAATAATGAACAGGTAAGTATGGTAAGTCCATATATTTTTGGAGGTGTAGGTGCCCTAATGTTTGAAGCACCTAAAGCTAATCTCGCTCACGATTTTAGAAGAGATCCGGATGGTGTGGCTATGGCTCCAATTAATGAAACAGACTTTAAAACAACTACCGAGTATTCATTAGGAAAAAAAGTTACCATGCATATCCCATTTGGTGTAGGTTTGAAGTATAAATTTAACCATACTTGGGCTATATTTGCAGAAGCAACATTTAGATATACTCTGACAGATCAGCTAGATCATAGTAAGATTCTTTCTGAGGACGTAAAAAGCTCCTTTAATGCCGATATCCTGGATCCGGCCACAGGAGGTTCTTTATTGCAGTCTGGAAACTATTATGCTGTTGCTAAAGAAAGAGAAGCAGAGTTTATTAAAAAGAGAAATATTGGAGATGACAGATCCAAAGACTGGCTAAATACATTCAGTTTAGGATTAACGTTTTCTTTCGGAAGACCTCCATGTTATTGTGATTAATTAATATGTCGTTGATTAAAGATAAAATAAATTCTGAGAATTTACCAAAACACGTAGCCATCATTATGGATGGTAATGGGAGATGGGCTAAATCTCGTGGCGAAGAAAGAACCTTCGGTCACAAAAATGCCATTAATGCTGTAAGAAATGCTATTAATGCATGTAATGAGATCAATATCCCCTATTTAACACTTTACACATTTTCTTCAGAAAACTGGAACCGTCCTACTGAAGAAGTAAACACCCTCATGAACTTACTTGTGGAAACTTTGCTGTTAGAAGCAGAGGAAATCTTCAGCAAAGGATTGAGAATGCATGTGATAGGGAATCTTGACAAGCTGCCAACTTTAGTAAGAGAGCAGCTACAGCGTGTGGTAGAACTTACAAAAGAAAACACAAAAGGAAACCTTGTACTGGCTATTAGCTATGGCTCACAAAGCGAAATACTGGAAGCCGTTAAAAATATCAGTTCAGATGTAAAAGAAGGAAAAGTAGATGCAGAGAATATAGATGAAAAACTATTCGAAAGCTATCTCTATACCAAAGATTTTCCTCCTGTAGATCTATTGATAAGAACCAGCGGTGAAATAAGAATAAGCAACTTCCTTCTTTGGCAGATCGCTTATGCTGAATTACAGTTTTTAAATGTTCTATGGCCGGATTTTACCAAAGATATTTTCTTCCAATGTATTGTGGATTATCAAAACAAAGAAAGAAGATACGGGTTAACCGGAGAGCAGATACAAGGCCAATAAATTTAAAGAAAAGAAAGACTCGATAAAATGAAGTTTAGACTATTACCCATCATTATGTTTGCTGCTTCTGCACATTTTTATGGACAAGTAACGCCACAAGACAGCACAAAAGTAAATAATGCTGTACATGCAGACAATGAGGTAGGTACTTATACGCTTAAAGACATTGTTGTAGATGGGGTAAAAAAATATACACCAGCTCAGATCCTTAGATTTACCGGCTTATCCAAAGGAGAAACCGTAGATATTCCGGGACAGAAAATCAGTAATGCTGTTAAAAAGCTTTGGGATACCCAATCTTTTTCTGAAGTGGAAGTATACGTTCAAAGTATTGAAGGACAGACTGTAGTTCTTAAATTCTATCTTCAGGATCTGAAGGAACTTGGAGAAGTGAAATTCAAGGGTAAAGGAATTGGAAAATCAAAAAGCGAAAAACTGGCTAAAGACAACAACCTGAAGCCTGGTACAAAGATTACCCAAAACCTCGTGTCAAGTCTTAAGACAAATATTCCGAAAGACTATATCAAAAAAGGTTTTGCTGATGCAAAAATTACCATTGAAGATAAAGTAAATGCCGGAGATCCTGCTTTGGTAGACTGGACAATTAATGTAGACAAGGGTAAGAAAGTTAAAATCGACCATATTGAGTTTGAAGGAAACCCAAGTGTAAGCGATAGAAAACTTAGAAAGAAAGCCTTTAAAGAAACAAAACAGAAACGTTTTGGTATTGGAGGAATTTTAAAATCTTCAAAATTCATTGAAGATAAATATCAGGAAGATAAGCAAAACCTGATTAACTATTATAACTCCCTGGGATATAGAGACGCTAAAATTGTGTCTGACTCTGTATGGAGAAATAAGAAAAACAACTACGAAATTAATGTAAAGCTTAACGAAGGTAAAAAGTATTATATTGGTGATATTACATTTACTGGTAATACGGTTTATGCTACGGAATATTTACAGAGATTATTAGGATATAAAAAAGGAGATATCTATGATGCAGTAGGATTCAACAAAAAAGTTGGTGAAGACGGCGGAAAAGAAGATGATTCAGATATCAAATCCGTTTATATGAATAACGGATACCTTTTCTCCAATGTTACACCGGTTGAAAAATCAGTAAATGGAGATGCCGTAAATCTGGAGATCAGAATTAACGAAGGAGAGCAGGCTACCTGGAATAAAGTAACATGGCAGGGAAATACAACAACCCATGACCACGTAATTCTTAGAGCATTAAGAACAAAACCGGGAGAACTGTTCAAAAAGACCGAAATCAAGAGAACCTATTTTGACCTGGCCGGGATGTCATTCTTCGATCCACAACAGATCGGACAGGATATTCAGCCTAATCAGGTAGACAATACTGTAGATATTAACTGGAAACTTGTAGAAAAAGGATCTTCTCAGGTTCAGCTACAGGCAGGTTACGGTGGTAACAGCTTTATCGGTACTTTAGGATTAACGTTCAATAACTTCTCATTGAAGAACTTCCTGAAGTTTAAAGACTTTAAACCAGTGCCACAGGGAGACGGGCAGACTTTCTCCATTCAGGTGCAGGCGGGTCAGTACTTCCAGAACTATGGAGTATCATTTGTAGAACCTTGGTTATTCGGTACAAGACCAACAGCCCTTTCTGTGAGTTTAAATAACTCTAGAGTTAAATACAGTGACGGGCTTGGAGGCTCTCAGAAATTGAATATATTCTCGGCATCTGTAGGTTTGAACAGACTATTGAACTGGCCGGATGATTATTTCTCACTATATACAGGATTACAGTTCCAGAAGTATGACTTCAATAACTATCCATTCCAGTTTGGAGAAACTACAGAATATAACGGATCAGCTAATAACTTCAGTATCAATTTAGGATTAAGCAGAAACTCTGCCGGGATAGACCCTATTTTCCCGACAATGGGTTCCAATATTGAACTTTCTGCCAAACTAACACCTCCATATTCATTGTTCAGTAATAAAAATTACGATACAATGACGCCTATTGATAAGTATAAGTGGATGGAATTCTATAAAATTAAGTTCAAGGCTGATGTCTATAACGAAATTGCCGGTAAACTTGTATTGAGGTCTTCCGCTGAAATGGGATTCATGGACGGATACAACAAAAGTCTTGGTGCACCACCATTTGAAAGATTCTATGTAGGAGGTACCGGATTATTTGGAGGTAGATATGACGGTAGAGAATTGATTCCTTTAAGAGGATATGATAACGCAAGTACGTACGGTGGAGAAGCTAACGATATTACTCAAAGAGGTGGGGGAACAATCTATAACAGATTTACTTTAGAATTAAGATACCCAATCTCAATGAACCAGACTGCCAAAATTTATGCACTTACATTTGCAGAAGGGGGTAACGTTTGGAATTCATGGGGTAATTATAACCCGTTCCAGTTGAAAAGATCAGTTGGGGTAGGAGTTAGAGTTTACATGGGTGCATTCGGTTTGATCGGGTTCGACTTTGCTTATGGATTTGATAAGACAATGTCAGGTACTCCGTCAGGATGGCAAAACCACTTCTTGATGAACCAATCATTATAATTATACATATGAAGAACTTTAAAATAACCATCACTTTTGTATTACTTTTAATCTTCGGGCTTGGAAATGCCCAGAAAATTGGAGTGGTAGATACTAATGAAATTTTAAATAAATTACCTCAGTATAAAGAAGCCGAAGCAAGATTAAACGCTCAGATCGATACCTGGCAGTCTGAACTTCAGAACATGCAGGCAGAATATGAAAGGAAAAAAGCGGCTTTTGAAAGTGAAAAAGTGTTATTGATAGGTGACCAGTTGAAACTAAGAGAAAAAGAAGTTGTAGACCTTGATAAAAATATCAAAACCACTACAAGTTTGCGTTTTGGAGCCAATGGTGAGATTACAAAATTGAGAACAAATCTCGTTTTGCCATTCCAGGACCAGATCTGGGGAGCCATCAAAACAATGTCCGAAAAAAATGGGTTGGGCATAGTTCTTGATAAAAGCAATAACATTAGTGTTATATTTCTTCAGGGAAAATATGATTATACAGAAAAAGTATTAGCTATTTTACTGAAGGGGGATAAAAAAGAGAAAACTACAAGTAAAAGTAAAAAATAAAATTATAAGTTAACTTTTACGTAAATTTGAAATCTAAAAACAAATTAAATTATTTATTTACCAATTATGAAAAAATTAAGTGTATTATTTGCAGCAGTAATGATGGTTGTTTCTGTAGGTATGGCAAAAGCTCAAAAAATGGCTACTTTAGATGTATTGGGAGTTCTTAATGCAATGCCTGAAAAGAAAAAAGCAGATGCTGACCTTAAAACATTCTACGATACTAAACAAGCTGAGATCAAGAAAAAATATGATGCTGGGCAAGCTAAACTAAAGCAATATAGCGAAGAAGCTCCTAAGAAAACTGCGGACGAAAACAAAGCTAGAGAAGCTGAATTACAAAAAATCCAGGAAGAAATAGCTCAAATGCAGGATAAAGCTCAAAAAGATCTTCAGGCTAAGCAGGAAGTAGCTTTCGGACCAATTGAGAAAAAACTGAACGATGCTGTGGATAAAGTTGCTAAAGCTAACGGGTATGAGTATGTAATGGATGCAAATTCACCAGCATTCCTTTATAAAGCAGGTGCTGATGCTACTGCAGCTGTAAAAAAAGAATTAGGAATTCAATAATTTCAGCAAATTAACAAAGATTTATAAGACAAACCGCCTTCAAAAGAGGCGGTTTGTTTATTTTTGCGGAATGGAAAAAGAAGTATCAACTATCGTAAAAGTTAGGTTTAGTGATTGTGATCCTATCGGTCATTTGAATAATGTAAAATATCTTGATTATATGTTCAATGCCAGAGAAGATCATGTAGAAACATTCTACGGATTTACCTATGAAGAATATACCAAGAAGACGGGCTGTACGTGGATTGCCATCCAGAATGAAATAGCTTATATGAAAGAAGTAAGGTATAATACCCAGGTAATTATCAGCAGTAAAACGATCGATGTACAGGATAGAACAGCAAAAGTTGAGATTCTTATGAAAAGTTTAGATGAGAAAACAGTTCATGCTGTACTTTGGGTAACTGTTATTTATTTTAATATGAAAACGAGGAAGTCAGAAGTACATCCGGAAGATATAAAAGAAACATTCAACAAATTTTATGTAGATCTTATCCAAAAAGATTTCCAGTCGAGAGTTAAGTTTTTAAGATCCCAGAATGCCAAAAAATCTTGATAGATATTCCTATTGAGAAACTTTTAATATATAGTATAAAAAATAACATATGAAAAAAATAGCAGTAATAGGGGGTAACGGTCAATTAGGAAACTGTATCAGAAAAATTGCTCCCAATTTTGAAAATCAGTACGAGTTTCTTTTTACAGATTCCACCAGCTTAGATGTTACCAATGAAGAACAGGTTAACGACTTTTTCTATGATAACAAACCGGATTACTGTATTAATGCATCCGCATATACTGCCGTAGACTTAGCAGAGAAAGAAAAAGAAAAAGCATTTGCTGTAAATGCCGATGGTGTTGCTCATCTTGCCCAGGCATGTACAGAGCATAAAACCATTCTTATTCATGTCTCTACAGATTATGTTTTCGATGGAGATACCAATCTTCCTTATTCAGAAGATGATTTTACAAATCCAATAGGAGTATATGGGGAGTCAAAGAGAAAAGGAGAAGAGCTGGCATTGGAACTCAACCCGAAAACCATTATCCTGAGAACTTCCTGGTTGTATTCAGAGTTTAATAAAAATTTTGTGAAGACCATGCTGAATCTGTTTTCACAGAAAACCGAGCTGGGAATTGTTGCAGATCAGTTCGGGCAACCCACTAATGCTAATGATCTTGCAGAAGCAATAATGGATATCATTGAAAACCCAAGTAAAACCTTTGGAATTTTTCACTTTTCAAACTATCCGGAAACCACTTGGTTTGATTTCGCGAAGAAAATTGCTGAATTTTCAAAATCCTCGATAAAACTGAATGCGCTAACAACCGAGCAATATCCAACTCCGGCTAAAAGACCTGTAAGAAGTACAATGTCTCTGGATAAAATAGAAGAGATTTATAAAATTGAGCCGAAACACTGGGAACACAGCCTGGAAGAATGTGTAGATATCCTTACGCAACAACAATAATATGAAAAATATAGCCATCATCTTTTCCATAGTATGCACTCAGCTTTGGAGTGCACAAAATGTTTATCTGAGCAAAGTGGAAAAAACCAATGATAATTCAGATAAGTTTCTCTATAAAAAAGTTGAAACAGAAACAGGTGCAATCTATCTGGGAGAAGCAGAAGTTCAGGGATTCTCAAAAGATGATGCCATGGTGTTTTCATTAGTTTATAAAAAAGCAAAGGAGATTGGAGCCAATACTTTTGCAATAAAGCCCTTTGAAAATATTGACGGTTCACCCCAGGCTTTCAATGCTTCTAATTATAAGATAGCATTATATTATACTCCCAGGGAGAAATTGAGGATTCAGGAAGGAGCAATGTATATTTTTGCTTCCGCAGAAAAAGATCAGAAGATTAATATTAATAAGAAGGATTATATTATACCTCCAAGGTCATTTTTTAAATTAAAAATTGTTCCTTGCGAAGTCTATACGATTTCTACTAAGAAGCTTCTAGGCTCAACAGTAAAAGTCCAGCCGAAGACAAATGATGAGAACCTGTACTTTCAGGTTTCATCTTTAAAGATTAAACCGGATACATCAGGAGTTGGAGGTTTAAACCTTAAATCGGGGGATGTTGTTGGGTTGGAAAAATCATATGCCGAATTTTTGAGTGCTATTTATACAGAAAAGGCACCCTAAAAATATACCCTAAAAACCTTAACTGGTCTTCTGCTTATATATGTAATCCCGTTGGATTAATTTTATTTAAAATTTTTCATCCATGGTATCAGTGTATTAGGGGTAAAAAGCGTAGTCAGTATGAATTTTATGTTAAATAAACTTGTTTTGCGTTGTAGGAAGTTGCTATCTTTGCCCCACTGAAAACGAGAGTATCAGTACAAGCGCAGAAGAGCTTTTAGCTAAGCATAAACATTATATTCTACTAAGATATCGGGCGAAAAAAACTTCAATTTTTATTGTTTAAAATTTGCGAGTTAAAAAAGAGTTTGTATCTTTGCATTCCGAAATAAATCGGAGCGCAGGAGTAGATGGATTGGGGGTTTGGGAAGAGTTAAGGTTACTTGAAAAACTTTAAAATTTTCTTTCAAAACATTTGGTCAATACAAAATAAAGTTTTACTTTTGCACTCGCAAATACGGAGTAACACTGACAGAAAGATTGCTTCGTTACAAAGCGGAAGATAAAAAGATCATTGACATACAATATAACAACCAAGTAAGGAAAAACTAAAGCGTTAAAAAACTTTGAGTGAGTCAGACAAACATACAATGGAGAGTTTGATCCTGGCTCAGGATGAACGCTAGCGGGAGGCCTAACACATGCAAGCCGAGCGGTAGAGTCTCTTCGGAGACTTGAGAGCGGCGCACGGGTGCGGAACACGTGTGCAACCTGCCTTTATCTGGGGGATAGCCTTTCGAAAGGGAGATTAATACCCCATAATATACTGGATGGCATCATCTGGTATTGAAAACTCCGGTGGATAGAGATGGGCACGCGCAAGATTAGATAGTTGGTGAGGTAACGGCTCACCAAGTCAGCGATCTTTAGGGGGCCTGAGAGGGTGATCCCCCACACTGGTACTGAGACACGGACCAGACTCCTACGGGAGGCAGCAGTGAGGAATATTGGACAATGGGTGAGAGCCTGATCCAGCCATCCCGCGTGAAGGACGACGGCCCTATGGGTTGTAAACTTCTTTTGTATAGGGATAAACCTAGATACGTGTATCTAGCTGAAGGTACTATACGAATAAGCACCGGCTAACTCCGTGCCAGCAGCCGCGGTAATACGGAGGGTGCAAGCGTTATCCGGATTTATTGGGTTTAAAGGGTCCGTAGGCTGATGTGTAAGTCAGTGGTGAAATCTCACAGCTTAACTGTGAAACTGCCATTGATACTGCATGTCTTGAGTGTTGTTGAAGTAGCTGGAATAAGTAGTGTAGCGGTGAAATGCATAGATATTACTTAGAACACCAATTGCGAAGGCAGGTTACTAAGCAACAACTGACGCTGATGGACGAAAGCGTGGGGAGCGAACAGGATTAGATACCCTGGTAGTCCACGCCGTAAACGATGCTAACTCGTTTTTGGGTTTTCGGATTCAGAGACTAAGCGAAAGTGATAAGTTAGCCACCTGGGGAGTACGAACGCAAGTTTGAAACTCAAAGGAATTGACGGGGGCCCGCACAAGCGGTGGATTATGTGGTTTAATTCGATGATACGCGAGGAACCTTACCAAGGCTTAAATGGGAAATGACAGGTTTAGAAATAGACTTTTCTTCGGACATTTTTCAAGGTGCTGCATGGTTGTCGTCAGCTCGTGCCGTGAGGTGTTAGGTTAAGTCCTGCAACGAGCGCAACCCCTGTCACTAGTTGCCATCATTAAGTTGGGGACTCTAGTGAGACTGCCTACGCAAGTAGAGAGGAAGGTGGGGATGACGTCAAATCATCACGGCCCTTACGCCTTGGGCCACACACGTAATACAATGGCCGGTACAGAGGGCAGCTACACAGTGATGTGATGCAAATCTCGAAAGCCGGTCTCAGTTCGGATTGGAGTCTGCAACTCGACTCTATGAAGCTGGAATCGCTAGTAATCGCGCATCAGCCATGGCGCGGTGAATACGTTCCCGGGCCTTGTACACACCGCCCGTCAAGCCATGGAAGTCTGGGGTACCTGAAGTCGGTGACCGTAACAGGAGCTGCCTAGGGTAAAACAGGTAACTAGGGCTAAGTCGTAACAAGGTAGCCGTACCGGAAGGTGCGGCTGGAACATCTCATTTTAGAGCGTCGTTAGACGATAAAAAAATTAGTATCGTAAGATACAAAGTACTTACTTCAAAGTAAAGCTTTAGTTTTTTGTTTGGTTGATATATAAAAATACAACACCCACTAGAAATTAGTAAAGGGAAGAGGCAGGAGAAAAGAACAAAGATGAAAGACAGAAGTTGAAAAGGTCTTTATTCTATATTCTTAGCTCTCAAGGTCTAACATAAAGACAGTCTCGTAGCTCAGCTGGTTAGAGCGCTACACTGATAATGTAGAGGTCGGCAGTTCGAGCCTGCCCGAGACTACTAATTATAAGGGATGTAAAAAGTACAAAGTAGCTTGTACAATGTAAGAGATTAAATCTGAAACATTATACATTTTACATTATACAAAGAACATCACTACTAGAGGGGGAATTAGCTCAGCTGGCTAGAGCGCCTGCCTTGCACGCAGGAGGTCAAGGGTTCGACTCCCTTATTCTCCACCATCATAGATGGTTTAGTTTTAAAAAAGCAAATAGAGCCAAAAACAATATTTGCGAATTAAATCAGAAATAGATTTAAGATCATTGACATTAACGGTAAAGACATCACAAAGAGAAAACCGAGCGCATAAAGCGCTTGAGTAACCAAAAATAGGAAAGAAATCGTTAAGGGCGTATGGCGGATGCCTAGGCTTTCAGAGGCGACGAAGGACGTGGTAAGCTGCGAAAAGCTGCGGGGATTGGCACACACGAATAGATCCGCAGATGTCCGAATGGGGCAACCCGGCATGTTGAAGACATGTCACCTCTTAGGAGGAGCAAACCCGGAGAACTGAAACATCTAAGTACCCGGAGGAAAAGAAATCGAAGAGATTCCGTAAGTAGTGGCGAGCGAAAGCGGATTAGCCCAAAAGCTTTTATATGTTTAATAGAATGTTCTGGAAAGAACAGCCATAGAGGGTGATAGCCCCGTATATGAAAGGCATATTTGAGTGATAAATGAGTAGGGCGGGACACGTGAAATCCTGTCTGAATATGGGGGGACCATCCTCCAAGGCTAAATACTCCTGAAAGACCGATAGTGAACAAGTACTGTGAAGGAAAGGTGAAAAGCACTTCGAATAGAAGGGTGAAATAGAACCTGAAACCGTACGCCTACAAGCGGTCGGAGCAGCGTAAAGCTGTGACGGCGTGCCTTTTGCATAATGAGCCTACGAGTTAATTTTACTAGCGAGGTTAAGGTATTAAGTACCGGAGCCGGAGCGAAAGCGAGTCTGAATAGGGCGCTGAGTTAGTAGGATTAGACGCGAAACCTTGTGATCTACCCATGGGCAGGTTGAAGCTCTGGTAACACAGAGTGGAGGACCGAACCGGTTGACGTTGAAAAGTCTTCGGATGACCTGTGGGTAGGGGTGAAAGGCCAATCAAACTGGGAGATAGCTCGTACTCTCCGAAATGCATTTAGGTGCAGCGTCGCAAAAAAGTTTATTAGAGGTAGAGCTACTGATTGGATGCGGGGGTTTCACCGCCTACCAATTCCTGACAAACTCCGAATGCTAATAAATGTTGTGCGGCAGTGAGGGCATGGGTGCTAAGGTCCATGTCCGAGAGGGAAAGAACCCAGACCAACAGCTAAGGTCCCCAAATATATGTTAAGTTGAAGCAACGCGGTTGGACTGCATTGACAGCTAGGATGTTGGCTTGGAAGCAGCCATTCATTTAAAGAGTGCGTAACAGCTCACTAGTCGAGCGGTCCGGCATGGATAATAATCGGGCATAAACATATTACCGAAGCTATGGATTTGTACATTGTACATCTGGTAGGAGAGCATTCTATTTGCGCCGAAGCAGTACTGTGAGGTATTGTGGAGCGGATAGAAAAGAAAATGTAGGCATAAGTAACGATAAAGCAGGCGAGAAACCTGCTCACCGAAAGACCAAGGCTTCCTCAGCCATGCTAATCAGCTGAGGGTTAGTCGGGACCTAACGCGAACCCGAAAGGGGTAGTGGATGGACACAGGGTTAATATTCCCTGACTTGCTCACAATAAAAGGGGACGGTTGGATGTATCTGCTGGAGACTGACGGAATAGTCAAGGCCTAGCCTTCGGGCGAAGCTGCTGTAGAGTAATCTGATCCAAGAAAAGCCGAAGTGAAGCAACCCGTACCAAAACCGACACAGGTGGTCGAGGAGAGAATCCTAAGGTGCTCGAGTGAGTCGTGGCTAAGGAACTAGGCAAAATAGTCTCGTAACTTCGGAAGAAGAGACGCCATCAGCAATGGTGGCCGCAGTGAAGAGGCCCAGGCGACTGTTTATCAAAAACACAGGACTCTGCTAAATCGAAAGATGCTGTATAGGGTCTGACACCTGCCCGGTGCTGGAAGGTTAAGGAAGGTGCTTAGGGTTAAACCGAAGGCATTAACTGAAGCCCCAGTAAACGGCGGCCGTAACTATAACGGTCCTAAGGTAGCGAAATTCCTTGTCGGGTAAGTTCCGACCTGCACGAATGGTGTAACGATCTGGGCACTGTCTCAGCCACGAGCTCGGTGAAATTGTAGTATCGGTGAAGATGCCGATTACCCGCAATGGGACGAAAAGACCCTGTGAACCTTTACTATAACTTCGTATTGACTTTGAGTAAGTAATGTGTAGGATAGGTGGGAGGCTTTGAAGCAGGCACGCTAGTGTTTGTGGAGCCGTCGTTGAAATACCACCCTTTACTTACTTGGAGCCTAACTTCTTTCAGAAGGACATTGCGTGGTGGGTAGTTTGACTGGGGTGGTCGCCTCCAAAAGAGTAACGGAGGCTTTCAAAGGTACCCTCAGCACGCTTGGTAACCGTGCGTAGAGTGTAATGGCATAAGGGTGCTTGACTGTGAGACCTACAAGTCGATCAGGTGCGAAAGCAGGACATAGTGATCCGGTGGTTCCGTATGGAAGGGCCATCGCTCATAGGATAAAAGGTACTCCGGGGATAACAGGCTAGTCTCCCCCAAGAGCTCACATCGACGGGGAGGTTCGGCACCTCGATGTCGGCTCGTCACATCCTGGGGCTGGAGAAGGTCCCAAGGGTTGGGCTGTTCGCCCATTAAAGTGGCACGCGAGCTGGGTTCAGAACGTCGTGAGACAGTTCGGTCTCTATCTATTGCGGGCGTTAGATGTTTGAGAGGGCTTGATTCTAGTACGAGAGGACCGAATTGAACAAACCTCTGGTGTATCAGTTGTACCGCCAGGTGCACCGCTGAGTAGCTACGTTTGGAAGAGATAAGCACTGAAAGCATATAAGTGCGAAACTCGCCTCAAGATGAGACATCTTTTAAGGGTCGTTGTAGATGACGACGTTGATAGGCTACAGGTGTAAAGACAGTAATGTCATAGCCGAGTAGTACTAATTACCCGTAGATTTATAGCCTATGGTTGCTAAATCTAAAATTATAATATAATAAATATGACAAGTACTTTATGCGCAGTAAAGGTTTTGTCTTTGTGAAAGTTTTTATCGCTTAAAACTTGTAAAATATAGAATGTAAGAAGTATGATATAAATACCTTGTACATATTACAACCGACATTTTACAATATATACCTTCTTTAGGGTGGTTTTAGCGGTGGGGCTCACCTGTTCCCATTCCGAACACAGAAGTTAAGCCCACCAGCGCCGATGGTACTGCTAACGCGGGAGAGTAGGCCGCCGCCAGTTTTTATTTTATTTTTAAAAATCCTTTATCATTGTGATAAAGGATTTTTTTTTGTGCCATACCCAAGAGTATAATACCCAAACCAACCCCAATATCAAAGGAAACCCAAACCAAAAACCAACCCCGGTAACTATCAGTAATGAGTAATGGATGCAACCCTTGATGTTCTTACTAACCAGTTAACCAGTATCCACCTTTTACTTTTCACACCTCTTTAAGTCTTTACCTTTTGATATTTTATTTTTCAGAACTGTGCTTTATCCTTATTTCTAATAAATCTATATTCTATTCTTCAGCTTCCTCTTTTACTTTGTTCCGAATCCATTCATTTAACAGGGATCTTAAATATCCTTACTATTCTTAATAGACCGCCTATTGTCATCCTGTAAGGATCTAACAGAGGGGAAAGGAGGCAATAATATTGGATAGCGCTGTCTGAATCCCTGGGGATGATAAAGTTAGTGGGCAATCACAGCTCGGGTAGTATATAGGTTATCATCATTATAGTTTACTCATTATTATTCATTACTTATCACAAAGGGTATTCTAATTTTGAAAAGAACTCAAGATCTATCAAATATCGATTTATTTACATGATTCCTATCTCCACAGAATTTGCTTCAAAGATATTTCATACTTCCTAATGCCAATAACACTATAATTTTATCTTCGAATTTTATAAGCCTACCAGCTATATATATTATATTGAGTTTTTATTTTCATATTCCAGTTAATTAAATACTAATTGTGGATAAGTATAAAATTGGATATAAGTATAAATAAATCAATTGTTTAAACGTGTTACTTATTCACAATCGGTATGCTCAAATGAATTTTATGTTAAATAAACTTGTTTTGCGTTGTAAGAAGTTGTTATCTTTGCCCCACTGAAAACGAGAGTATCAGTACAAGCGCAGAAGAGCTTTTAGCTAAGCATAAACATTATATTCTACTAAGATATCAGGCGAAAAAAAACTTTTAATTTTTATTGTATAAAAGTTGCGAGTTAAAAAAGAGTTTGTATCTTTGCAGTCCGAAATAATTCGGAGCGCAGGAGTAGATAGATTGAGGGTTTGGGAAGGATTAAGGTTACTTGAAAAACTTTAAAATTTTCTTTCAAAACATTTGGTCAATACAAAATAAAGTTTTACTTTTGCACTCGCAAATACGGAGCGACACTGACAGAGAGATTGCTTCGTTACAAAGCGGAAGATAAAAAGATCATTGACATACAATATAACAACCAAGTAAGGAAAAACTAAAGCGTTAAAAAACTTTGAGTGAGTCAGACAAACATACAATGGAGAGTTTGATCCTGGCTCAGGATGAACGCTAGCGGGAGGCCTAACACATGCAAGCCGAGCGGTAGAGTCTCTTCGGAGACTTGAGAGCGGCGCACGGGTGCGGAACACGTGTGCAACCTGCCTTTATCTGGGGGATAGCCTTTCGAAAGGGAGATTAATACCCCATAATATACTGGATGGCATCATCTGGTATTGAAAACTCCGGTGGATAGAGATGGGCACGCGCAAGATTAGATAGTTGGTGAGGTAACGGCTCACCAAGTCTACGATCTTTAGGGGGCCTGAGAGGGTGATCCCCCACACTGGTACTGAGACACGGACCAGACTCCTACGGGAGGCAGCAGTGAGGAATATTGGACAATGGGTGAGAGCCTGATCCAGCCATCCCGCGTGAAGGACGACGGCCCTATGGGTTGTAAACTTCTTTTGTATAGGGATAAACCTAGATACGTGTATCTAGCTGAAGGTACTATACGAATAAGCACCGGCTAACTCCGTGCCAGCAGCCGCGGTAATACGGAGGGTGCAAGCGTTATCCGGATTTATTGGGTTTAAAGGGTCCGTAGGCTGATTTGTAAGTCAGTGGTGAAATCTCACAGCTTAACTGTGAAACTGCCATTGATACTGCAAGTCTTGAGTGTTGTTGAAGTAGCTGGAATAAGTAGTGTAGCGGTGAAATGCATAGATATTACTTAGAACACCAATTGCGAAGGCAGGTTACTAAGCAACAACTGACGCTGATGGACGAAAGCGTGGGGAGCGAACAGGATTAGATACCCTGGTAGTCCACGCCGTAAACGATGCTAACTCGTTTTTGGGTTTTCGGATTCAGAGACTAAGCGAAAGTGATAAGTTAGCCACCTGGGGAGTACGAACGCAAGTTTGAAACTCAAAGGAATTGACGGGGGCCCGCACAAGCGGTGGATTATGTGGTTTAATTCGATGATACGCGAGGAACCTTACCAAGGCTTAAATGGGAAATGACAGGTTTAGAAATAGACTTTTCTTCGGACATTTTTCAAGGTGCTGCATGGTTGTCGTCAGCTCGTGCCGTGAGGTGTTAGGTTAAGTCCTGCAACGAGCGCAACCCCTGTCACTAGTTGCCATCATTAAGTTGGGGACTCTAGTGAGACTGCCTACGCAAGTAGAGAGGAAGGTGGGGATGACGTCAAATCATCACGGCCCTTACGCCTTGGGCCACACACGTAATACAATGGCCGGTACAGAGGGCAGCTACACAGTGATGTGATGCAAATCTCGAAAGCCGGTCTCAGTTCGGAT
Organism: Chryseobacterium bernardetii; assembly: GCF_003815975.1. Classification (NCBI taxonomy): domain Bacteria; kingdom Pseudomonadati; phylum Bacteroidota; class Flavobacteriia; order Flavobacteriales; family Weeksellaceae; genus Chryseobacterium; species Chryseobacterium bernardetii. The sequence continues at coordinate 790,122 of NZ_CP033932.1, read as the reverse complement.
TGGAGTCTGCAACTCGACTCTATGAAGCTGGAATCGCTAGTAATCGCGCATCAGCCATGGCGCGGTGAATACGTTCCCGGGCCTTGTACACACCGCCCGTCAAGCCATGGAAGTCTGGGGTACCTGAAGTCGGTGACCGTAACAGGAGCTGCCTAGGGTAAAACAGGTAACTAGGGCTAAGTCGTAACAAGGTAGCCGTACCGGAAGGTGCGGCTGGAACATCTCATTTTAGAGCGTCGTTAGACGATAAAAAAATTAGTATCGTAAGATACAAAGTACTTACTTCAAAGTAAAGCTTTAGTTTTTTGTTTGGTTGATATATAAAAATACAACACCCACTAGAAATTAGTAAAGGGAAGAGGCAGGAGAAAAGAACAAAGATGAAAGACAGAAGTTGAAAAGGTCTTTATTCTATATTCTTAGCTCTCAAGGTCTAACATAAAGACAGTCTCGTAGCTCAGCTGGTTAGAGCGCTACACTGATAATGTAGAGGTCGGCAGTTCGAGCCTGCCCGAGACTACTAATTATAAGGGATGTAAAAAGTACAAAGTAGCTTGTACAATGTAAGAGATTAAATCTGAAACATTATACATTTTACATTATACAAAGAACATCACTACTAGAGGGGGAATTAGCTCAGCTGGCTAGAGCGCCTGCCTTGCACGCAGGAGGTCAAGGGTTCGACTCCCTTATTCTCCACCATCATAGATGGTTTAGTTTTAAAAAAGCAAATAGAGCCAAAAACAATATTTGCGAATTAAATCAGAAATAGATTTAAGATCATTGACATTAACGGTAAAGACATCACAAAGAGAAAACCGAGCGCATAAAGCGCTTGAGTAACCAAAAATAGGAAAGAAATCGTTAAGGGCGTATGGCGGATGCCTAGGCTTTCAGAGGCGACGAAGGACGTGGTAAGCTGCGAAAAGCTGCGGGGATTGGCACACACGAATAGATCCGCAGATGTCCGAATGGGGCAACCCGGCATGTTGAAGACATGTCACCTCTTAGGAGGAGCAAACCCGGAGAACTGAAACATCTAAGTACCCGGAGGAAAAGAAATCGAAGAGATTCCGTAAGTAGTGGCGAGCGAAAGCGGATTAGCCCAAAAGCTTTTATATGTTTAATAGAATGTTCTGGAAAGAACAGCCATAGAGGGTGATAGCCCCGTATATGAAAGGCATATTTGAGTGATAAATGAGTAGGGCGGGACACGTGAAATCCTGTCTGAATATGGGGGGACCATCCTCCAAGGCTAAATACTCCTGAAAGACCGATAGTGAACAAGTACTGTGAAGGAAAGGTGAAAAGCACTTCGAATAGAAGGGTGAAATAGAACCTGAAACCGTACGCCTACAAGCGGTCGGAGCAGCGTAAAGCTGTGACGGCGTGCCTTTTGCATAATGAGCCTACGAGTTAATTTTACTAGCGAGGTTAAGGTATTAAGTACCGGAGCCGGAGCGAAAGCGAGTCTGAATAGGGCGCTGAGTTAGTAGGATTAGACGCGAAACCTTGTGATCTACCCATGGGCAGGTTGAAGCTCTGGTAACACAGAGTGGAGGACCGAACCGGTTGACGTTGAAAAGTCTTCGGATGACCTGTGGGTAGGGGTGAAAGGCCAATCAAACTGGGAGATAGCTCGTACTCTCCGAAATGCATTTAGGTGCAGCGTCGCAAAAAAGTTTATTAGAGGTAGAGCTACTGATTGGATGCGGGGGTTTCACCGCCTACCAATTCCTGACAAACTCCGAATGCTAATAAATGTTGTGCGGCAGTGAGGGCATGGGTGCTAAGGTCCATGTCCGAGAGGGAAAGAACCCAGACCAACAGCTAAGGTCCCCAAATATATGTTAAGTTGAAGCAACGCGGTTGGACTGCATTGACAGCTAGGATGTTGGCTTGGAAGCAGCCATTCATTTAAAGAGTGCGTAACAGCTCACTAGTCGAGCGGTCCGGCATGGATAATAATCGGGCATAAACATATTACCGAAGCTATGGATTTGTACATTGTACATCTGGTAGGAGAGCATTCTATTTGCGCCGAAGCAGTACTGTGAGGTATTGTGGAGCGGATAGAAAAGAAAATGTAGGCATAAGTAACGATAAAGCAGGCGAGAAACCTGCTCACCGAAAGACCAAGGCTTCCTCAGCCATGCTAATCAGCTGAGGGTTAGTCGGGACCTAACGCGAACCCGAAAGGGGTAGTGGATGGACACAGGGTTAATATTCCCTGACTTGCTCACAATAAAAGGGGACGGTTGGATGTATCTGCTGGAGACTGACGGAATAGTCAAGGCCTAGCCTTCGGGCGAAGCTGCTGTAGAGTAATCTGATCCAAGAAAAGCCGAAGTGAAGCAACCCGTACCAAAACCGACACAGGTGGTCGAGGAGAGAATCCTAAGGTGCTCGAGTGAGTCGTGGCTAAGGAACTAGGCAAAATAGTCTCGTAACTTCGGAAGAAGAGACGCCATCAGCAATGGTGGCCGCAGTGAAGAGGCCCAGGCGACTGTTTATCAAAAACACAGGACTCTGCTAAATCGAAAGATGCTGTATAGGGTCTGACACCTGCCCGGTGCTGGAAGGTTAAGGAAGGTGCTTAGGGTTAAACCGAAGGCATTAACTGAAGCCCCAGTAAACGGCGGCCGTAACTATAACGGTCCTAAGGTAGCGAAATTCCTTGTCGGGTAAGTTCCGACCTGCACGAATGGTGTAACGATCTGGGCACTGTCTCAGCCACGAGCTCGGTGAAATTGTAGTATCGGTGAAGATGCCGATTACCCGCAATGGGACGAAAAGACCCTGTGAACCTTTACTATAACTTCGTATTGACTTTGAGTAAGTAATGTGTAGGATAGGTGGGAGGCTTTGAAGCAGGCACGCTAGTGTTTGTGGAGCCGTCGTTGAAATACCACCCTTTACTTACTTGGAGCCTAACTTCTTTCAGAAGGACATTGCGTGGTGGGTAGTTTGACTGGGGTGGTCGCCTCCAAAAGAGTAACGGAGGCTTTCAAAGGTACCCTCAGCACGCTTGGTAACCGTGCGTAGAGTGTAATGGCATAAGGGTGCTTGACTGTGAGACCTACAAGTCGATCAGGTGCGAAAGCAGGACATAGTGATCCGGTGGTTCCGTATGGAAGGGCCATCGCTCATAGGATAAAAGGTACTCCGGGGATAACAGGCTAGTCTCCCCCAAGAGCTCACATCGACGGGGAGGTTCGGCACCTCGATGTCGGCTCGTCACATCCTGGGGCTGGAGAAGGTCCCAAGGGTTGGGCTGTTCGCCCATTAAAGTGGCACGCGAGCTGGGTTCAGAACGTCGTGAGACAGTTCGGTCTCTATCTATTGCGGGCGTTAGATGTTTGAGAGGGCTTGATTCTAGTACGAGAGGACCGAATTGAACAAACCTCTGGTGTATCAGTTGTACCGCCAGGTGCACCGCTGAGTAGCTACGTTTGGAAGAGATAAGCACTGAAAGCATATAAGTGCGAAACTCGCCTCAAGATGAGACATCTTTTAAGGGTCGTTGTAGATGACGACGTTGATAGGCTACAGGTGTAAAGACAGTAATGTCATAGCCGAGTAGTACTAATTACCCGTAGATTTATAGCCTATGGTTGCTAAATCTAAAATTATAATATAATAAATATGACAAGTACTTTATGCGCAGTAAAGGTTTTGTCTTTGTGAAAGTTTTTATCGCTTAAAACTTGTAAAATATAGAATGTAAGAAGTATGATATAAATACCTTGTACATATTACAACCGACATTTTACAATATATACCTTCTTTAGGGTGGTTTTAGCGGTGGGGCTCACCTGTTCCCATTCCGAACACAGAAGTTAAGCCCACCAGCGCCGATGGTACTGCTAACGCGGGAGAGTAGGCCGCCGCCAGTTTTTATTTTATTTTTAAAAATCCTTTATCATTGTGATAAAGGATTTTTTTTTGTGCCATACCCAAGAGTATAATACCCAAACCAACCCCAATATCAAAGGAAACTCTTTACCAGGTTCATTTACCCTGTATACCATTATCTCCGATCCTTCCACCCTTATTTTATCCGGATATTCTCCTGGCAGGCTTACCGTTTAAATTGATTATATCAAGTCTTTGATGCTTTAAGAATCTAATCAATATCATCATTTTTTTTTATTGAAACTTCAAAAAAAGACAAACGAGTTTATTTTATAAATTATTCGAATCTTATTGTTCACAGTTGTATTTAACATCAAAGTAGGCAACTGTTTCCATTAAAATTGGATATTTTTTTCAAAATACAGAACCATAACTTCAATTGTATCAATGATATTTTAATGTTTATGCCTTATTTTTAGTAGTAAGTTATTAAATAGTGTTAAAATATTATATTTGGTTGTTAACATTAAATATAATTATGAATAGAATGATCATTAAAGTAGGGGTTCTTTCATCTTTATTTTTTTGCTTTACTGAATTGTCTGCACAGAAGACAGATTCTACTAAGGTTGGAAAAATTGATGAAGTTGTTGTAACCGCCTATGGAGTTAAAAAAGAAAAGAAGAGTTTAGGATATTCTTTTCAGGATGTGAAAGGCCAGGCACTCGTTGATGCTAAAGAAACGAATGTTACTAATGCCTTAGTTGGTAAAGTAGCCGGCATGCAGGTGATTAAAGGTGGTTTTGGCCCGGCATCATCATCTAGAATTAATTTAAGAGGATTTAACTCTCTTACAGGAGATAGCCAGCCTCTGATTGTAGTAGATGGAGTTCCTTTAAGTAACGGTATGGGGGTTAAAGCCAAACAGAATAATGGTTACTTCAATAATGATTTTTGGAATCCGGATCTGGATATGGGAAATGGGCTTAATGATATTAATGCTGAAGACATAGAAAGTATCTCTGTTCTTAAAGGAGGTGCAGCCTCTGCCTTGTATGGCTCCCGAGGTGGAAACGGAGTTATTCTGATTACCACTAAAACAGGTAAGAAAAAAGGAGGCTTAGGAATTACTTATTCCACCAATTTATGCTTTGAAACTATCTTTATGAAACCAGATATGCAGACTGGTTTTGGCTTGGGACAAAATGGTGTTGTAAATCCTGCTAATAGTGAAAATACAAGTTCATGGGGACCTGCATTGGAAAGTGCTAATATGAAACGATATGATAATCTGGGTAATTTCTTTAAAACGGGGATCAATTCCCAGCATACTTTAAATTTTCAGGAAAACCTGGGAGAAGGAACCAGCTTATATACGTCTATTAACTATTTAAATGATAATAGCCAGATTCCAAATTCCAAATTTGAGAGATTCAACTTCATGGCTAAAATGAACTCTGTTTTTGGAAAAGAAAAAAGATGGACATCTGAGGTAAAAGTACAATACATTAGCAGTAAAGCCAAGAATAGACCTGCTGGTGGAAGAGGAGACGGTAATTATTACTCTAATATTCTTCTTATGCCGCAAAATATTGATATCCGTGATTATCGTGAAGGACAAACACAAAATAATATCAAATCAAATTGGATTACCCCCAATGGGATCAATCCTTACTGGTCAGCATACAACAGTCTTAATGCTGATAAAAAGGACCGTGTATTATTGAATAGCTATCTTAAATACCAGTTTAATGACTGGTTGAGTGCAGATGTAAGGCTTGGAACTGATTTTTATGCTTTAAATGCAGATGCCAGAGTATGGACAGGTTCCTCACGAAGAAATTCTTATGCTACCAGTGAAGAGAAGTTTTATGAGAACAATTATATAGCAAACCTTACTGCTAAAAAAGATAATTTATTTGGAAAATGGGGTGGTTCTCTTGCATTGTACGGACAACTAATGGAGACAAGAACTAAAGCTCTTTATTTTAGTACTCAAAATTTAATTGTACCCAATGTCTTTAGTGTAACCAATACCAGTGATCTTGCAGGTATTGCTAATAATGAGGTTGATCTTTGGAAAAAGATTAACTCCGTTTTTGCTGCTTTGGAAATTAATTATGACGGATATTGGTTTATTAACGCTACGTTCAGGAATGACTGGTCTTCAACCTTAAGTGTAGAAAATAGGCACTATTCTTATCCTGCAATAAGCACGTCTTTGGTTGTAACGGACATGTTAAACAAACTCAATGGAACAACTTCTAAAGTATTAACTTTTGCCAAACTCCGTGCTGCGTATGCGGTAACTGGCAACGGATTAAATCCTTATGAATTATACAATACTTATAAACTTGCAGCCGATCCTACAGGACATGCTGTTCTGGGCAGGTTGAGAACTCTATATGATGCCAATGTACAAGCTGAAAAATTAAAGACTTTTGAAGTAGGGGCTGATCTTAAGTTTTTTAACAGAGTTTCTCTGGATGTAAGTTATTTTGTTAATACAGCAACAAAACAATTAATTAATTTACCTATGAATCCTCTTTCAGGGTATGAGGATAAGAAAGTTAATGGAGGAAAACTTCAAAATAGTGGAATTGAAGTGGCTTTGAACACCGATATTTTTAAAAATGAGAACTTTAACTGGAATGTAAATGCTAATTTTTCAAAGTTAAAAAGTGAGGTAAAAGAACTTTATGGTTCTATTTCGAAATATCCATTGGGAGGTTATGATAATGTTACCTTTTTTGCAGAAGTAGGAAAACCTTTTGGAGTTATTTATGGGACAAAATTTTTAAGAGTAGAAGATCCTAATAATCCTAATTTTGGAAAACTGATTGTAGGAGCAAACGGATTGCCCCAGGCAACTCCAGATCAGTATTATTTAGGAGATCAAAGTCCGCGAATGTTATTTGGGCTTACCAATAGTTTCAGCTATAAAAATATTGGGCTTTCTTTTCAGATTGATGGACGTATTGGCGGAAAATTTTATTCGGCAACACAATCGGCATTACAAAAAGCAGGGCTTGCAGCAGATACTGCACCGGGAGGAAAACGTGACAATTTTGTACTTGATGCAGTAGTTCAGCAATCTGGAGGAGGATATGTATCCAATACAAAAGAAATTACACAACAGGATTATTGGGCAGCTGTAACAACAGGAAACCTAGGGATTACTGAACAGAATATTTATGATGCAACCAATATCAGATTAAGAAATATTCAGGTATCCTATAGCTTCCCTAAAAGTTTATTCCAGAAATTTGCACTTCAGAGTGCTAAAGTTGCTTTCACCGCCAATAATGTATGGATGCTGTATAGCAAAGCAAAAGGTATTGACCCTGAATCTGTATTTGCTATCAATTCGAATGCTGTGGGATTTGAAAATCTTTCATTTCCAACCACCAGATCCTATTTATTCACTATTACATTAGGCTTTTAATATCAATATTATCATCATGAAAAAATATATTTTATCCTTCATTGCATTGGCTGTAGTTTGTACATCATGCAGTGATTTCGAAGACATGAATAATGATCCGTTCTCCGTGGATATCAATAAGGCGGAACCGGAATATTTTTTAAATAATTCTATTTTAGGGGCTCAACAGGATCCCAATATTGCAGAACGTACTTTCGTCCTTTACTGGAAAACTGCAGCAAGACAGCACCTGACCACAGGAATTGCGGGTGGCTCTTATGATGACTCCTGGACTGTAGAATACTGGAAAGGAATTTCAGAATGGCTGAATAATGCCAATGCAACTATTGAAATTGCCAATGAAAAGAAAGCAGTAGGCCAGGGGAAACCTTACTATGATAATCTGATTCAGGTAGCCCGAATCTGGAGGGCTTATTTAATGAGTGAATTTTCTGATAACTTTGGTCCACAGCCTATTCAGGCTTTTAAAAAAATAAATCCTGACTTTAATTCTGAAAAAGAGGTGTATTATTTTATTTTAGATGAGCTGAAGGATGCAGCTGCTAAAATGGATGTGAACCAGCCTGCTCCTTCTAACCCTAATGCTTATGATATGGTATATGGATTTAAATGGAGCCAGTGGGTAAAGTATGCCAACTCTATGAGGATGAGAATTGCCATGAGAATATCAGAAGTAGATCCGGCAAAAGCAAAAGCTGAATTTGAAAATGCTGCCAATTCCAATATGTTCATCAGTACGAGTGATGATAACTTCAAGGTAAAGGAAGATACAGGCTGGAATCCTTTATCAGGGGTAATGTCGCGAGAGTGGAATTCTCAGATTTTATCTGCAACACTCAATAACCTGTATATTGGCTTGGGAGGAATCAATTCTACGGATCAATTGCCGGCTGCACAGCATACAGCAGTAAAAGCTTCCGATTATATCGGTATAAAATATGATGAGCAATTCTCTACAATGACCAACGACCCAAGTGCCGGATATTGGTTGGATGGGCTTCCAAATAAGATTGATCCAAGGGCTTATAAAACATTTTATATTCCGGGAGATATTACAAACCCGATTTATTCACTTTATCCTACTTATACCAGCCAGGCCACTACCAATCATGGTGATCTGACCTTTGCTAATGGTTCTAAAGTTACAATCAATACAGTAAATACCTGGAATACAACTACAATTGGGAACTGGGGTGTAAAAGGCCAGAGAAACGGATTAAGAGGAGTTATTGGATGTATGCCCGCTTTAGGAAAGCAATATAGAGAAGGTAAAAACTTTAGAATATTCTTTGCAAGCTGGGAAACTTATTTCCTATTGGCTGAAGCCGCGCTGAAAGGATGGTCTGTGCCTATGAGTGATGTGGCAGCTTATAATAAAGGAATTCAGGATAGTTTTGCGTACAACGGGGTATCACAATTCTATACTCAGTATATTGCTTCAACGGATTATAACCGTGACGGAACTTCTGTAGCTTATACACATGTAACGGAGCCGGGAACAAGCCATACAATGAACTATAAAGATCCCGCTACAGGAAATATGATTTCTGTTGAGATTAAGTATCCGGTAAACACGATTTACAAAAACGGTTCAGTGAAGAACGATAAGCTTACAAAAATCATTACCCAAAAGTATATTGCCAATATGCCGTGGCTTCCGTTAGAATCATGGAGTGATCAAAGACGATTGGGATTGCCTTTCTTTGAAAACCCTGCAATAGAAACCCCGTTGGTTAATTTACCTAATCTGAATTCAGGAAATTATATGACCAATTCTATTCAGAACTTCCCTCAAAGGTTGAGATACCCAAGCACCTTTAGGAATACTGACCAGGATGGCTATACAAAAGCTGTACAGTTACTGGGAGGACAAGATGCTGTACTTACTCCTCTTTGGTGGGCAAAACACTAAATTGTTATGTTTTAAAAAAGCCTTTTCAAATTTTGGAAAGGTTTTTTTTGATTGTTACATTAATTTGCAACGATGGTAAAAACGATTCTTGCACTGTATGTGTTTGCAGGGACCGTTACAGAAACACCGGCTAACTGCAGTATTAAGTTAATATCCGCAAAAGCTACGCTATTATTTAGCCCTAAAACACCAGTAAAGTTAAACGTTAAAAGTGTTGTATCAGATGTCTGGGATATTGGGATATACGTAGTTCCGCCATTAATAGCGGAGGTACAGAAGAGACAGACGCCATTTATAGTTGTAGTTCCTCCGGTTCTTTTAGCAGAAAGGGTGAGAGAATTATTCCAGGGATTAGGAGTATAACGCATGGTCATTTTGGCACCGGAGCTTGAAAGCAAATTAAGAAAAGATCCTGGTAATGTTCCGGATAGTATTATCTGATTAGTGCCGGTACTCCCGGAATTATCATAAGTTCCTGCATAATTACTCCCTGCTTCGGTAATTGGCGGTATAGTTGCATTCCAGTTTCCGGAAACATTTATAACCTGTGCTTCCATGCAGCTGCCAATAAATAAAAGGATCATATAGACAGATCTTTTTATCCAGGCTTTTCTAACAAATTGACAATTCATTTTCATACTACATTTTATTCTGTAATGGTATAAGTAATGGTTACCGTATTATTGGCTTTTGCTGATAAACCTGAGTAGGTATTAGGAACCAGAGATATTGTAAGATTATGTCCATTATTGACTCCGTTGCCAGTATAGGCACCTCCAATTCCGTTTATGATGGTAATTGGTGTAGCAGTAAGTATAACCTGTCCTGAGGATGTCCCCAGTGTACCCCCACCAGCTCCGGATGCTGCAGCTGCCTGCAGTCTGATATTCAAACTGGGAATAACCGGGTTAACAGCTGCGGTAATTCTTCTGGCAAGTCCTCCGGAAGCAATGGCAGAAGTATAGTTAATCCATTTTGTGGTGTTGGGTACCGGGTTGGCAAGAGGGTTTCCTGCCTCAGTTGGTGCTGTAAAGTTTAAAGCGATACTTCCGGCAGGTTCTATATCCATTAAAGTCACTACGGGTAAGGTTAATGTAACATTAGTCTGAGAATATAATAAGCCGGACAAAATAAAAGATGCGAATAATAGGGAATGTTTCTGAATCATTTCTTATTTTTTTATTTTATTATATCCTACTCTTAAGGATTCCTGTTGATATTTAATTTCTATCTGTTGTTTAACAATCTGAATGTCTATTTTTTTTACCTCTGAAGGTTTTAATGTAAACTGGAACTTGTCGTTTAAAATTTTATACCTCTTATCAAGGCCGTTTCTGTAAAGCTTAATAGTCCAGTCTCCTGGCCTGAGATAAGTGAAGTCAAAATCTTCTTCTATAAAACAGACTTTACGATACGTCTGATCATTACTAATGGCTTCTATAATGATGCTCTCTCTTTTATTTCTCCCTTTTTTAAATTGGATCGTTTCAATATCCGGCAAGCTTTTTTCCTCTGTTTCAGAAAGCCGAATATACCCCTGTACTTTGGCGGCTGTAGTAAGCCCGAAATTAAAAATGTTTTCTTCATTAATAAGAGAAACCGCTGCCGGAAATACGACGGTAGGAATATCATTGATGGCAGTAGTTGAACGGTCTATTTCGAGGAAATAATTGCCTGGAATTACATTTTTAAATATATAATTTCCATCCTTATCAGTAACCGACAAATAATTACCCAGCATTAATCTTATCCCATCTGTTTTTTTTATACCAAGGTTACCAACATTTCCGGATAAGGAAGTATATTGGGCCGTTTTCTGTACCGGAATATTAGGCCGCCATGTATAACGCACTGAAAATATAAAATCTTTATCTCCTATTTGTCCTCTTTGTAATGAGTATCTCCCTGAAAGATCAAGTTCATTTCCGGGGAATAACTGCTGATGAAACAGGAATTCAAATAAATTCCTGTCTTTGAAATATTCTTCAGGAATATAATTGTTCTGATAAAATATGCTTACACTGGTTTTTTCAGAGAACTTACTGAACACCCTTGCTCCGTAATAAAATTGTTTTTGATTTTGCAATTGATATCTTGAAGTGACAGCATAACTTCCAAAGAGGCTAAAAAAAGTCCTGAACTTTTCGAATGAAAGATTAGCTGCATACAAACTTGAATGACCGTTAAACCCCGTCAGATAATTATCCGTATTTCCAAACTGCCCTTCAAGATTGATCTGGAATATTCCGATACGCTGATCTACACTCACTCTGAAGAAACGTTCATAGTAATCAAACTGTTTAGGTTCTAAACGGTCCTGGTACTTCTGAAAACCATGGTTGATGAGTATAGAGCCTTTGGCCAGATATTTATACTGTATCCCGTATTGCAGAAACTTTCTGTAAGGAGCTGCCAGAAATAAGGTATCTCTCTGAAAGTTTTTAGCATCCTGCATATAATTGGCAAGAACACTTATTCTCTTAGTCAGCCTGTATTGCAGATATCCGCTTAAAGTATGGGTATTGGTAAAATATCCCGCAAACTGAGGGCTTGCCTTCATATAGGCTAAATTTCCGTTGAGTTTATCAAAATTTACCTCAGCCTGTGCCATATAAGCTGTCCCTTCTGCTCTTTTTATTGTGCTGTAAGCAAATTCCCCGGAAATATTAATATTTTTTGAAACTTTGAACTTTCCTTTAGTATAGGGAAGATGTGCTTCAGAGTTTAAACCTATATTTGTGGAAATAGATTCTTCTCTCATGGGCATTTTATACAGATAGCCAACTGAGATTTCAGACTCTTTACGAATTTTCAATGCGGAATAGATGTTAAACTCATCCTTAATATCCCTGAAAAATCTTGGACGGTTATAAAAACCACCTATACTCAGCTTGTTAAAATTATACCGGATTTCTGCGCCACGGCCATATCTGGCAAACTCCGTTAAGTATGAAGAAGAATATGTTTTATCACCTAAGTGAATAAACAGATTATCTCTTTTATAGTTCAGGAAATATTCTTCGTACTGTGTAAAAGTATTTAGCTCTATAGGGTTGTGGGTTGCTGCATGAAATTCAATCTGATTTTTATTTTCCTTATCCAGTGTACCCTTACCATAGATTTCACCCTGAAAACCATCGTTATATACTCCCATATTTTTCATTCCGACGAAGGATAAAGATGCCACTACGGGAAGTCTGTGATAGATATCCTGATTGGCAGGCTTTACGGATATAACCTGCGTACTTATGTAAACCGTTTGGTGTTCTTTAGGATTGTCTTTTGAGTATACCGAAAGATTTAGGTTTTGGTATTCATTCTGCCCCAATTCCGGATTCGTGGTCTTATGTATGGTTATTGTTTTTGCTTTGTTAGGCCCCAGAATCATGGAAGAATCATGATCTATGATTGAATTTTTACTTTCCAGAATAAGATGTTCCGTTATGTTGCCATTATTTTTTAAGAGAAAAGAAGCATAAATAGTTTCCCCTGCCCTTATAAATTCCGGAGAATCGAGGGCTGTAAGGGAAAGTTTCCGGTTTGGAGAAATGGTGATATAAGACGTTTTTGTGAAAGACAGTCCACTAGAACGGTCAGCAATATTTAATGTGACAGAATATTCTCCCTGTGTAGTTTCTGCTGAAATACGTAAAGGAACAAGATATACTGAAGTTTCCTGTGATGGGATCTGAAGTTCTCCTTTTTCTAAAATAGGAATGATATAAGAACTTGACGTGGTAACTGAAATATCATAAACTTTATTTTCCTGAGAATTATTTTGCAGGCTGAAGGGAATAGAAGTAGACATTCCCGGCATTAAGCTATCTTTTTTACTGATCAATCGGGGTGATTGCTGCTGAGATAATGCAAATAACGGGAAGAATATAAAGATAAATAAAGTCCAGGTTTTAATCATTTTTTACTTCTAATTCCACATTGAGCGCAAAAGCGTTCTCGTCTTCATCCGTTGCTATAACCGTAGCTTTGTACTGAGCGGGAGGTACTTTACTGATATCAATGTAGAAGGTTTTAGAAGTAGAAGGCAGCAGCCCCATTTTTAAGCTAGAAAAAGTCCCAACTTTCTCTCCTGTTTTGCGGTTATAGATTTCAATAGATGCGGTTGATTTACAATAAAGATTTCCATTGTTGGCAATCGCTACTTTTACCGTTTGTTTTCCTTCTTCTTTTTCTACTTTGATATTTTCGAATCTAAGGTCCGGCTTGGCCTTTTCGGTATCGTAATCTGTAATGACCTGGATAGCATATCGTATCACAGAGGTAATGCTTACTCCGGGTTGTTTGTCGCTGGGTTTTATATCCTCTACAGGTTCTACAATAATAACACTCCAGTAACTGCCGGGATCTAATGCCCGGTCAGGTACGGTAACTTCATAAAAGATTTCTGTCTTTTCTTTACCTTTCAAGGTTACCAGATTGGTGTTGAGTTTTATCCAATCTCCATTGGTCCTCTTATGGGAATGCAACGCAGTATAATTAATGGTTCCATCTGCATGATAGGTGAAGTCCTGTAAAAATAATTTTACACTTTGCGGAGTGTTTCCTGTATTTTCAATAGCAATTTTTCCTTTGTAAACTTTTCCGTTTTCTATTTTGTAGGAATGCGTAAGTCCATTAAGAACCACAATGCCAGCATGTAAAAAACTGAACTGCAAAATCAATGTGATTAATAAAAGTATACGCTTTATCATCATATCAAGTTGGTGGTTTATCATTAATAATATAAAAACAGGAAGAAACTGAAACGCAATTTCTCCTTATTTTATAAATACAGAATTGAATTAAATTTTAATTATCAGATATTGTATAGGTAACAGTAGCTGAAGTAGTTGCTGTTGCCAGTAAATCTGCATAATTGGCTACACCGCCAGGCCCGCTTCCTGCTACAAGTGCATAGGTGAGGTTGTGGCCGTTATTAGTACCGTTTCCTGTATAAGCGCTTCCGATACCGGAAATAATTGTCTGGTCAGTAGCACTCAATGTTAAAAGGCCTGCAGAAGTTCCTAAAGTACCTCCTCCTGAGCCCGTAGCAGCAGCGGCTGTTACATGTACATCTACTCCTGGAATTACCGCATTAAGTTTTACACTTACATTGCGGGAAGGATCTGCGTCAGATTTGATGGAAGAATAATTAAGCCATAAAGTATTGTTGGCTGCACTTGGGATAATAGGACTTCCAGCTTCTGTAGGAGCGGTAAATCCTAATGTGATATTTTTTGTAGCAGCAGGTTCAATATCTACCAAAGCAACCTCAGGGATAGAAATGGTAATGGTGTGACCATCTGTATTGGTATCCTGTGCATTTACATTTCCGGATATGGCAGCTGCAAATAGAGACATTGCAACCGTTAATTTTAATTTATTCATGATCTTAATATTAGTTAAGTGAAAGTAATAAAAATCAACAAACTATGAAATAAATATATGATAAATTTCATATTGTTGCTTATTTCGCTTTCGTAATGGTATATAATTGAAAAATATTTCATATTTCGTACATAAAAAATCCTATACGATTGTACAGGATTTATAATGTTTTATCAAGAATAACTCTACGCCCAATGTGGATCTGAAACAGAAACTTTACCTGTTTCTATTCTTCCTGCAAAATGCCAGCTATGTTCTTCTGATGTTATTTTCAGATCATACCAGCCTTTATATGAGGCAAGGTTAATCACTATTTTCTCTTCCGATTTCTGAAGAGGTATTATTTTTTTACTTTTTGTATAAAGGTTTTCAAGTGTAATATTTCCTTTTTTACCATTCTTAATGATCAGCTCAACCTGATTGTTTGAAGTATTATTAATAAGAATAACCTCCGTTGCTGGAGTGCTTTTCCCTTTAAACTTCCTGAAAAAACCATTCGGGCCGAAAACCTCATAATCATAGTTTTCTGATAATGTAACCGAGTGAGAGAGTTCTTTTCCGGAGTATAAAGCATAAGAGAAATAATAATTATTGCTGTTCATCTGGGTTCTGTCGTAAAGGTGAAGCGGAACACCATTTTCTTTCAGGTTGGTCATTTTTATTTTTCCTCCTTCCAGGTTCACATGAAAGTTGTAGGGAAGCGGGTTGGAAGGCTTTATCCCTTTTTCCTGGATATCAAGCAAATCATTCTTCAGCTCATTCTCGGTATACCATTTTAATTGAGGAACAGGTTTATTTTTAGCTGCATTGATGGTTTTTGTATAATCCTTCTGATCCAGGTAATCCATTTGTGGCGCCTTAACATTAGAAGCATTAAAAGCTGAGGTAAGATCACCGCAGATTGCCCTTCTCCATTCGCTGATATTGTCTAGATGAACATTTTTATTGAATTTCTTCATGATGAACTTCTCCAGGAACTGCAATACGGAAGTATGATCTGAAACTTCAGAATTTACGAAACCGCCCTTCGTCCATGGGGACGCAATAATCATCGGTACTCTGTAGCCAAGCCCTATTGTTCCTTCCGTTTTCTCATACTCTTTTAAAGTAGGATCAGACATATATTCCTGGTCCTTGCTCACATACTCCACTCCGCTTTTTCCATTGATATCAACCGGCTGGCTTGGATTCAATGGTGGGGCAAAAGGAATGACGTGATCGAAATAACCATCATTTTCATCATAATTGATAATGAAAATCGTTTTTTTCCACATTTCAGGGTCTTTCGTCAGGATATTTAAAACCTCAGAAATATACCAGGCGCCATACCAGGGCGATCCCGGATGATCTGAGAAGTGCTCGGGAGCTACCAGCCAGGAAACCAACGGAAGTTTTTTTTCTTCCACATCCTTACGGAACTGGAATAATACGTCGCCCTTCGGAACAACCAATCTTTCTCCGTGTTCATCTTTTCCAATTTCCAGACTGTGGTAGTCCGGATCATTAGCATTGGTAGTAAAGGCCTTTTCATGAAGGTTTTTCTCCTGTTGAGAAAGTTTTGAATAATTATCCGGATGGTATTTTACCTGATCTTCAATTAATTCCGCAATAATAGCTTCCAGCCTTTCTTTCTGATCGGGTTTTTTAAGGATTTCCTGCTTCAGTGAAGCAATCATTTTAGGAATATGTTCATAATATCCTTTTGAAAACTTCACATTATATTTTGAAAACCATTCAATCGGATTATCTGTAAAATTACTTAACCATGCTTCCTGCTCTCCTGATAAGCCTTTTGGAAGACTGATCTCATTCTGATAAATACGCCATGAAACATTCTGCTCTTCTAAAATTTCAGGAAAACTCTTCCATTTGGCCTGTCTGGCTTTATCATAGTCAATATCATCATTTACTACATTTGCTTTTGATTTACCGTTTTGCTGCTCCCTTAAGGTTCCGGACCAATGGAAAAGCCTGTTGGGCGTGGTTCCCGTCATAGACGAACAAAAATACTGGTCAAATATGGTAAAAGCATCTGCAAGCTGATAGTAGAACGGAAGGTCTTCACGATTGTAATATCCTAAGGTAAGTGGAATATTTTTATAGTTTTCATTACCCGAAGCTTTTGCCTGAAGCCATTGGTCGTATTTCCCTTTATTGAACGCCTGCTGCTGGTTTTCCCAGGAATGCGGAAGAGAGCTCATCCATGTTGATTTGGTATTCCTCAGATCCAGACGGGCCGGCGCTGCGTATTTTCCGGTTTTATCTTTTTGGAAAAAGGCAGAATGGCCATCCTGTTTAATAAAAGTCCTTTTATCCAGAAACCCGCGAACTCCTTTAAGAGCCCCAAAAGCATGATCGAAAGAACGGTTTTCCTGCATCAGAATAACAACATGCTCTGCATCATAAAAAGTGGACTGTGCAGCCGGATCTATAGCCAAAGCCTTTAAGATAGCCGGGTGTAAAACGCTTGAGGTTCCCAATCCGGCCAATAAAATACTCGATTTTTCTAAAAATTCTCTTCTGTTCATGATCTGTCGTAATAAGAAAGAAACCGCAAGTTAATAGGATTTTCCTGCGATTTCTTTGTTGGGTATAAAAATAAGTCAGATTTCTATTGTAACCACCAAGGTTTGGAGTTAATATTATCATTTCCCCCATATTGAGCTGTAAGAGCGGCTTTTAAATTTTCACTGTTGTAATTATACTCAGACTGGGGATATCTGAATCTGAATGGAGCAGGTGTACCCGATTTTAAAGGATAATTAGGATATCCTGTTCTTAAATAATCATAATAGGAAGTCCATTGTGACTGATGGAACATGGTCATGTATTTCTGAGTAATGATTTTTTCTACCTGCTGCTGTAACGGAGCTGAATTATCATACGCTACCAAAGGCGTTGCCAGATACTGATTCACATCAAAACCTGCAAAATACTGCCCCGGATTCTTTACATAGGTCTGATAAAAGCTGAAACTTGCTTTAATTGCATTGTCATAATGGGTTTTTGCAGATCCTGATATCCATCCTCTGGCGGCAGCTTCAGCCAGAATAAACTCCAGCTCAGAATAGCTTAACACTGAAGATGGTTCATTAGTGGGATCCTTATAAAAACGGTCGTTTACTTTAGAGATATTTTTTGCTGTGATCAATTTTGCATTCTCAGAATAAGGGGAAATAGGGTCTCCACCATTGTATCCCGTAAAGTCTGTAATTGCTTTTCCTGCTTCTTTGGCTCCGGTAGTCTGGGAAGCAAAAGTGAATAGTCTCGGATCTTTTCTGTCTTTAAACAGATTAATGAAATAATCTGCCATATACAGGCTAGATCCATATCCACTGTTGTTGAACATGGTGTATCTGCTGTCAGCAGCATCAGCGAATTTAAGCTCACCATTATCTGATATTGAAGTCATCAGAGGCTGGCTTCCTGCAATGGATGCAAATTCTGTGGCGATATTGTAGCTTCCAACTGTTGTTTTTTTAGACAAAGTGATGAGAATTTTCAGGCGGAAAGAGTTGATAAGCTTTTTCCATTTAGCAGCATCACCGTTGAAAACAATGTCTCCTTCAATTTTATCATTGGTATTAATAAGATCATTTGCTTCCTTTAATTCTGATAAAATTCCAGCCATCACTACATCCTGGCTATCATATTTGGATTGTGTGATACCTGATTCTCCTTTTACAGCTTCGGTATAAGGAATACTTCCCACCTTTAAACTGATGGTAAAGAAATGATAAGCCCTTAGAAATTTACCAATAGCCACATAATTCTTGTTCTTAATCTTTTCTGCTTCCTGCATCATTTTTACCGTATTCAGAAGTGCTTTCGAGTATACTTCAAAAGAAGCTTCGTTCCATTTCATATACTGGTATTTATTTTCACCATCGGTACCAATCATCATTCTGGAAGCGTACATATTGTCTCCATCCACCTGGAATGTAGCTTTGGAGACGTATGTTAAAAGATATTTGGGATCAATGCTGGCCTGGTCATTAGGGTTTTCATTGATTTTATCAAGATTTGACTCGCAGGAGGCTAAGGTTAAGAGTCCTGCTGCAAATATTGTCTTTATCAGCCATTTAGCTGTTTTGGTCTTTTTGTTATTAATATTGATATTGTTTTTCATGCTGACGTACTTTTTAATTAAAACTTAAGGTTAAATCCTATTCCGAACCACCTGCTTGAAGGATCCTGAATATCATTCGCAATATCATCCGTTCTGCCTGTTTTGATCTGGAAATCAGGATCCGAATAAAGATTTTTAGACTTTTTCCACATCGCGAGATTGTAAGCTGAAATATTGGCGGTGAATCCTTTGATCATGCCTTTTGGATTCAGTAATGAAGAGAAATCATATTCAAGGACTACAGATCTTAATTTGATAAAAGTCCTGTCGAAAACATTGGCAAACTCTTCACTTTCATCCTGGGTTACTCTGGCCTGGTATGGATAATTCTGAGCCCAATCCTGGAAGTTGATAGGTTTTGTATGCTGGGTGTAAAGCCCTGTTGCCGGATCGTAGTTTACCCCTTTCGGTACAAAATAATAGGTTCCCGGGTTAGCATATTCAAGATCCCTGTAAGTTACAGAATTCGGGTGTTTTCCGCCCCACCACATTTTCTCAACCACCTGCGATCTCATGATCCCTCCGATACTTCCGTCAATTCCGATATTTAAGGATATTTTTTTATACTTAAAGGCATTGTTGAATCCAAAAGTCCAGTCCGGATTAAAATGGCCCAGATTACTTGGAGTATTGGCTCTTGTTGGCATTCCTGATTTGGCATCCAGAATTACCTGTCCGTCCGGTGATTTTTGCCAGGTATAATCATAATAGCTGTCCATCCTTTCTCCTAATTTGATATTCTTGTAATTAGGCATATTATTATAAATAGAAGTCAGCTTTTGCTCATAAGTACTCCAGTTGATTAAGGTTTTCCATGTAAAATTACTTGTCTTTACTGGAACAAGTCCAAGTGAAATTTCGAATCCTTTTGTTGTATATTCATTGCCATTCACATATTGTGAGATGAAACCAGATGATTCAGCACTTGGAAACTCCAGAATGTTATTATAATCAAGCGTTCTGAAATAAGTGGCATCTAAAGTAATTCTGTTATTAAAAAGACCGGCACTCAATCCCAGTTCATAAGATTTCGTTTGTTCAGGTTTTAAAGTATTTTCTACGTTTAATGTTGTAGGATACAGGTAAGTTGGGTTCCCATTAAAGCTGATTCCTTTGTTATTTGAATAATAGTTCCTGATGGAGTAAGGCTGGAAATCGTAAGCCACTTTTGCCCATGAGGCAGAAAGCTTCAGCATATTGATGGATTCCGGCATTTTTACCAGATTGGAAATCACAGCACTGATGGATGCTGAAGGGTAAAAATAAGATCTGTTGGCTTTTGGTAAGGTAGAAGACCAGTCATTACGTCCGGAAATATTGATGAAGAAAGCGTTGTAAAGCCCGATATCAATAGTAGAGTAAGCACTGTAGATCAGTTTCTCTTTCAGGTAAGTATAGTTTTTGATTGCCCCGATGGAATTTTCAAATGTGTAAACTTCAGGAATCCTTAAGCCGTCTGTAGATCTTTCACTCCTGTTATTCTTGTAGTAAAATGCAGAACCTCCGGCATTGATGGTAAAATCAAAATTTTCAGATATCTTTTTCTTATAAGTTGCCAGTACATCATAGTTCAGGTTCCATGTTTTCATATCATTCAGGATATATCCGCCACTTCTCGGAGCGCTGTAATTAAAATAAGAGTACGGACTGAATATTTCCTGTTTGTTATGGTTTTCAACAATTGATATTTTGCCTTTTACTGAGAAATCTTTTGTTGCCTTATATTCTAACCCGGTCTGTGCATTAATGATGTTGGTTCTGTTTTGATTTTTATAATATTCAGCACCGAACCATGGGTTGTTGTACCATGCATAATTCCAGTTAGCTTGTGCCACGCCCTCTTTTCCCGGGATCCACATATGGTTTTTTAATGCTTTTCCGTCCACATCGGCACCCATCCAGATCAGAATGGTATACATATGCCCGCTAGGATTGTAATCGTAGTTAGGAACATTAGGAGTAAAAGTCTGGTTGAAGTTAAATTTTGTATCAAAAATTAGCTTGTCTCCTAAATGGTTTTCAGAAGAGAAGTTAATTCCGTACCTCTGCAGGTAAGAATTGGGAACCCTGTCATCATAATTCATGAAGTTTCCTGAAAACCTGTAGATGTCTTTATTATTCCGATAGCTGATCGCAAAATTATTATTGTTGATAATGGCAGGTTTTAAGAAAGTATCCAGATTATCATGGTATTTCCAGTCAATCGGAACCCTTTCATATCTTGCTTTATCATTGTATTGGGTTCCTGTAACAGCGCCATACCAGGGAATAACCTGTCCGGTTACCTTATCTCTTATCGGGCTGTTCCATTGAGCTATTTTTAATCCAGGAACAAATTTCGGTCCCCAGATCATATCTCCGTCATTCACTCCGCCATCAGCTCCGTCCCAGAATTCATATTTCCCCTGGGAGCCATTTCCATATTCAGTCTGTGTTTTAGGAAGATTGGTAAACCCGCCTGTAATCATAGTATTTTGAGAGAATTCCACAGAAAAGCCTTTCTTTTTAGCGCTTTTTGTGGTAATGAGAATGGCGCCATATCGTCCCCTGGAACCGTAAAGTGCAGACGCCGTTGCTCCTTTCAGTACGTTGATATTTTCTATGTTGTTGGGGTCTAAATTCTGGAAAACTTCTTTTTCTACAATCACTCCATCAATCACAAATACAAGATTGGAATTTCCCCTTAAGGTAAATTGAGGCGCCTGCTGCATTCCTGTTGGGTTAGAAACATTAAGGCCGGCTACCTGCCCTGAAAATAAATTCCCGATACTTGGCGTGGTAATGGTTTCAAACTGTTTGGTTCCTACTTCCTGGGTAGAATATCCAATTTTTTCTTTCTTCTTGGCAATTCCGAGTGCGGTAATTACAACACCTTCAATCTGTTTCTCATTGTTCTTTTTCAATACAATGGAATACTGTTTTTTTGAAGAAACCTCCACTGTATAAACAGAAAAATCAGGTGAGAAAAATTCCAGGATGTCTTTGGGATTCGCGGAAATGGTGAAATTCCCATTTTCATCTGTTGTAGCGGTTTTCCCTGTATTCTTATCGGTAATATTTACTCCTGAAACACTGATGCCGCTTTCAGATTTTACATTTCCGGAAACAGCAATCTCCTGAGCTGTAATATATAAGGGAAGCAAAAAAACTGCAAACGTAGCTAAAGTTTTCTTCATTTTTTTTGAATGCAAATTTAGCCGGGCATTATTACGTGAATTTTAAGCTCATATTAAAATAAAAATACTATTTATGTATTTTTTAACATAAATAATTAACAGAATGATAAAATGGGAATAAACCTTTATAAGGTTTTTTGTTTTATTACCTAAGGCTGGAAGCTGTAAGAATGTGGCTGTAAGTTTTTTGAGAACAGAAGTAACAGAAATACCTTCTATTAGCTATTAATCATAGAGTACTACTCAAAATGCAGTAACTTCAGACTTCTCTCTCCCAGTTTCCATTCTCTCTAAAACCTACTCAGGATTCCCCAATGGATCTTAATATCATTGAATTTAAAAGGATTTCCAAACTCGTTACCATTCGATAGCTGAAAGCTCATTAACCCGATTGGAATGAAGAAATTGAAACCAAGTCCAACACTATAGAGCTTAGGTTTTACATTTAGTGATTTATTATTGAGCTGTCCGTATTGCCCAAAGAGGTCAAAGAAAGCCTGGCTGCCTATGAGATACCGGTATTCCAGGCTCCCATAATAATAAAAGTCGGCGGCGAGGGAGTTCTCATTAAATCCGCGCATAGAATTCCACCCTCCGAAACGGTAAAGTTCATTGGCAGAAAATTCAATTTTAGAATCCATCATGGCACCCTCTCCTTTGATATTGAGGAAATGGTTCCCTGAAATATGATAGTTATGTTCTCCGGAAAAATAAAACTGGTTTTGAGCTGCTTTTATATTTCCTTTGGTGTAAGTTGTTGTTAAATAATCATACCCTGCATTGATTCTTGTTTTGTAAAGAAAAAGGTCAATATCGGTAGGTTCAGTCATTTCAAACCAGATCCCGATCCCTTTTTTGTTGTAGTCTTTTCCGATCGCATACAGAGAATCTATAACGGTTGAGGTTTCCAGGGTGGCACGGAGCCCGATTTTGTTACGGTTATTGATATGATAGTAAAATGCCGGAAGGAATTTTACATTGGCAAATGTAGAATCCTGCCTGTAGATATTCACCTTTGTATTCATCCCTACATTGGATTTAAAAAGGTAAGGAATGTCTACCTGAAGATCGAAGGTTTGGCCTCTGTCCGGGTTTCTCTGCCAATAAAGATTGATCGTTTCGAAACCATTGAACATATTCCTGAAATTCACATTCATGGTACCGTTTAACGTGAACTTATCTGTCTTATCATTTCCAAAACCGATGACCCCGTCAAAAGTATTGGTCTTTTTCTTCTGTAAAAACAGATAAATATTGGTAGAATCTTTCGTGAACAAGGTCTGAGGCTGCCTGTCCAGCATAACAAAAGGATGGCTCTGGAAGCCTTTGTTGATTGCCAGAAGGTTCTTATCATCATAGTTCTTCCCTTTGAATTCTTTTTCGAGGTTTTTAATGAACCTCTTCGGAACCCTGTCGTATCCTTTTACAACAAAACCGTTGATCGTTCTTTTATCGTTCTTGTTGATGTCCAGCTCTACTATTGGGTATCCGTTTTTCTGACCTTTGTATTTGGATTTGATCCTACTGAAAGAGTATCCGTCATCAATATAACTTTTATTGATGCTTTTTTTGGTGGAATCTAAATTTTTGGTGAAAAAATCCTTCTGAACTTTTAGTTTATGCACAATAGAATCAGAAAGGTTTACGTAAGTTTCATTAAAGTTTTTCCCTTTATCGAAGAAGATTTCCGTACTGTCGCCTTTTACTTTTACCTCCTTCAGCTGAGTGAAAAAATAATTGTTCTGGGCTAGGGAATCCAAAAATTTTACGGCAGAAGTTGAATCTTTTACCTTCTTTCTAACCTTAGTTTCCGTATCAATAAGCCAATACTGTTTTTTCTGCGCTTGTGTAAAAACGCAGAACAGTACAAAAAATATTTTCAGAAACAGCTTCAATTCGAAAAATATTTAAGCCGTAGATAGATTGTTGAACTTAAAAAAGCTTAACAGGAAGCCTGTCTTAATAATTCTTAACAACTTAATACTTCTTAATGGTTTAAAATGATTATTAAATAACTTTTTATAAAACTGAAACTAGCTCAGTTTATTATATTTCTTCATTAAATTCTCATAAGTTCCCTGCGGAAGAATCCACTTCAAAGGAACTCCGATTTTCTGCCCGAATTTACCAAAATAATAATGAGCTTTCCATCTATTCTTTCCTAAAAGCTTTTCAATATATTCTGCAACTTCCAATGGTTCGGTTCCCTCATCCACATGAGCATTCATTAAAGCATAAACCTTATCAAAAACATTTTTGTAAGGCTGGGAAACCTTGGCAATTACTCTGTTATCTGCAATATTGGTTTTAATATCACCTAAATGCAGGGAACATACTTCAATATTCCATGGATAAACTTCATATCTCATGGCTTCCGTTACTTTATCTAATGCAGATTTTGAAGCAGAGTAGAACCCGCGGAACGGCAGTCCCATTTCACTTCCGATACTGGATACATTGATGATCTTTCCGAACTGCTGTGTCCTCATCGTAGGAAGAACCGCGCTCATCATCTGAACAGGGCCAGCCAGGTTAAGACTGAACAGTTTAAGGATATCTTCTTTGGTGGAATCTTCAACGGCACCTACCATTCCCATTCCGGCATTGTTGATCAGGATATCAATTCTGGTTTCAGATTTAAGTACCTCAGCAACAGCATTCTGAACAGCAGTATTATCGGTAACATCTGTAGGGATAGATCTGAAATATTGACTTTCTGTATGTTTTCGGCTTAAACCATATACTTTGTGCCCTTTTTTACCGAAGTATTCGGCCAAAGCAAATCCAATTCCTGACGAGGTTCCTGTGATGATAATGGTCATTTAATTCGTAAGATTTTTTATTGTTTTCATTGATTACCCATTCATAATCCTTTTTTTTGATTATCTGTAAGAAGGGAAAATCTATTTTCAGCAAATGTAAAAAAAGAAAAGAAAAGTCCGTCATTTTATTACTCCGGAATACTTCAGCAGGAAAGATAAATCTGCATTTTCATTATAGTCTATTGTCTCACTTGGGTTATAAACTTAAAGCAAACTTAATATCAGCTATGCATACTATATCAGGAGAATAATTATTTTATTCATTTATAGTATTGAAAATTAGCAATATAATTTTAGGATGAGAAGATATATGGAGATATAAAACTAAAATTTCTTAATAAAAACATAAGGAAATCTTAATGTAACAGGAGGTACAGCTGCTCTAATTTTGCGTCTAATTAAAAAGGATGTTATGAATGTATTTAAAATCCCTGTCTCGGTAACATACTTAACAGGTAGGGTATTACTTATTGGTGCAATTTCAGCTTCACCAATGTTCCTCTCTCAGAAAAAAGACAGCTTAAAAGAAAAATCTATTGACGAGATTGTTGTTGTAGGATACGGAACTCAGAAGAAAAGTAAAGTTTCCGGAGCTGTTACGGAGGCTTCGCTGGATAAACTTACTTCCAGATCTTTGTCAGGAGTAGGGGAAGTGCTTCAGGGAAAAGCTCCCGGAGTAACGGTTGTGAACGAAGGTGGAGATCCTAATGGTTCGCCTAAAGTGAATATCCGTGGTTTAGGAGGAATTAACGGAGAAACTCCTCTTTATGTTGTGGACGGAGTGGTTTTTAACGGAACACCATCTATTAATCCTAATGATATTCAGGATATCTCTGTTCTTAAAGATGCTTCTGCAGCTATTTACGGGGCAAGGTCTTCAGGAGGCGTTATCCTTATTACGACCAAAAGAGGAAAAAAAGGGAATCTTACTGTAGATTTTGACGTAAAATACGGCATTAACCAGGCATGGAGGCTGAAGGAATCTTTAAATGCTGCTGAGTTCCAGGATGTAATGTACCAGGCATTTAGCAATGTAGGAAAACTTGAAAGTTTACCGAAGGCATTTAACCCGGCTTTATATCCGGAAGGAAGAATTACCAGGACGGATTGGATGAAGGAAATATTCAGAACAGGAACCATCCAGGAATACAACATGAACCTTAGCGGCGGAAATGAGAAATCCCGGTATTTTGTAGGGATGAATCACCGGAATCTGGAGGGTATTCTTTTAAATACACAGGCAAAACGATATAATTTCAGAGTTAATTCTGAACATAAAATAAAAGACTGGTTAACCATTGGTGAGAATATGTATTATAACTATTCTGACGGAAATACTGCAGATACAAAGAGTGGTTATACGGGAGCTGTAGTGGCAGCTATGTATTATCCGCCTAACGTTCCTGTTTATACCCCGGCAGGTGCCTTTTCAGGACTGCCGATTAGTGTGGCAGGTGGATATGGGGATATGATTAATCCGGTTGCTTACCTTAAAAGAATCAATTTGAGAAATCCTACTCATGAGATTTTGATTAATCCGTATGCAGAAATTACTTTAGCAAAAGATTTAAAATTCAGATCCAACTTCTCACAAACTTTTAAACTGGGAAATGTAAAGAACTTTACCTACAGGGTGCTGGAGGTTGGAAAGATCTTTGATACCAATAATCTGGAATACCAGTCTAATAATTCTTCTACGGCTCTCGCAGAGCAGCTCCTTACCTATAAAATTACTGCTGGTAAGCATAATTTTGATTTCCTGGGCGGTTTTACCTTCCAAAAAACAATTGAAGAAGGATTTCTTGCAAGATCTTATGATTTCAGAAGCGAGGCTGAAGTTTTTCAGCATTTGCAGAATGCAGCGGATACCAATAAAGAAGTTTCCAGTTATAAATACAAGCAGGCATTGGTATCTTATCTTGCAAGAGTAAATTATGATTATGCCGGAAAATATATTCTGAGTGTATTGGGAAGAAGAGATGGCTCTTCTTTGGTAGCTAAGCAAAATCGTTTTGCCAACTATTATGCGCTTTCAGGGGCGTGGGTTGTTTCTAAAGAAGATTTTATGCAGAATATTTCATGGCTTTCAAGTCTGAAATTAAGAGGAAGTTATGGTATTCTTGGAAATCTTGGAGGAATTTCTCCCCAGGCTGTTAACCCGTTAATGACCAGAGATAACAATATTATTTTTGGACAGAACCCTTCCCAGAATATTGCTTACTATGCAACTACACGCCCTAATCCGGATCTGAAATGGGGGAAATCTGAACAAACCAACTTTGGGGTGGATGCTTCATTCCTGCACAACAGCCTGTCTCTACAGTTTGACTACTTTGTGAAAAACTCTAAAGATCAGATCTTTAATGTAAGCTTGCCAAGTACATCCACTTATAATAATCAGTATGTAAATGCCGGGTTATTCCAGGATAAAGGATATGAATTGGGAATCAATTATAACAGCAAAAAATCAGGTGATTTTACTTATTCTATCGGAGCAACCTTTAGTCAACTAAAAAATACGGTGAAGCAATTGGCGGATGTGGATGAGATATTTATCAATGATAACGGAGTGAGGGGAGTATTGAAGCCTACCCGCGTAAAGATAGGAGATCCGCTTTATTCTTTCTATGGATATAAAACAGGAGGAATTTTTCAGTCTCAGGATGAAATCAATAATTACAGAGATGCTAACGGTCAGCTTATCCAGCCCAATGCTAAGCCGGGGGACATTAAGTTCCTGAAAAAAGAAGGAAATACAGGTGTTCTCAGTAACAAGGATTTTGTAAACCTTGGAAGCCCGTACCCTAAATTCTCTTACGGATTTTCTTATAATATGACCTGGAAAAACTTTGATCTGAATGTATTCTTCCAGGGAGTATACGGAAATAAGATTTTCAACGGACTGAAGTTTATTTCCCTGAACCCGGGAGGAACAGGACAGAACTATAATATGGAAAGAGATATTCTTAATGCCTGGACACCTCAAAACACAAATACCAATATTCCAAGGTTGGCTCAGGGAGATCCAAGTGGTAACTATTCCAAAGTATCTGATTTCTACGTAGAAGATGGATCTTATTTAAGACTTAAAAACCTTACCATAGGATATTCATTGCCAAGTGAGCTTTACAGAAAACTTGATGTGAATAAAGTGAGAATTTATATAACTACCAATAACTTATTCACAATAACAAAATATACAGGTTTTGACCCTGAAGTGGGCATGAACTCTTATGGAGTGGATACTGGTAGATATCCTCAGGCCCGTTCATTCATATTCGGAGTGGAAGTAGGCTTATAATTTTAAAATCAACAAAAAGTAAGAAAATGAAATTTTTCAATAAAATATTTTTAGTATCAGGAATATCCGCAATGTTTTTGTCATGTACAGGAGAACTGGATGTTCAACCGGAAGGAACTCCTACTGAAGCCAGTTTCTGGAAAACGGAAAATGACCTGATTACAGGAGCTAATGCCATGTATAAACCTTTGTATGGAGAAGAGTTTTATGGAAGAGGTCTTTTCTGGTTCATTAACGCAAGTGATGATATGGTGACCGGGAGAAACAGAGGAGAAGCAGATAATGCAAAGAACTTCAGCAGTAACTATATTGCATCCGGTGACCTGGAGACCCAATGGAATAAAAGATACAATGTAATCGGAGTAGCCAATCGTGTGATCCGCAATATTGATAATATCCAGACTTCCCAGGCGATCAAAAACAAATACCTGGGGGAAGCTTTATTCATGAGCAGTAGAATGTATTTTGAATTAGCATCTAATTACGGAAATGAGAAAGCTGGAGTTCCTATTATCGACCGTAATAAAGAGCCTGATCCTAACCCGATTCCAAGGGCTGCCAATGTTAAGGTGAACTACGACTATATTGTTGCAGATCTGAAAAAGGCTGCAGAACTATTGCCAAGCCAGGCTGAACTTCCTGCAAGTGATTACGGAAGGCCTCATAAAGCTGCTGCATGGGCATTGTTGGCAAAAGTATATCTGTTTATGAAAGATTGGGACAATGCTGCATACTGGGCTAATGAAGTAATCACAAAAGGAAACAGAAATCTTCTGACCAACTTTGCCGATGTTTTCAAGGCTGAAAATAATTATAGTACAGAATACATCTGGTCAGTTCCAAGTACAACTAAGTTTACAGGATGGGGAAGTATCCTTCCGGGAGTAATGCTGGAGAATAAAGGCTGGGGAGAATATAATGGCTGGGGATATTTTCAGCCTACAAAAGAACTATATGATGAATTTGAAGCCGGAGACCTTAGGAGAAGCGTAACTATTCTAAAAGAAGGAGATCAGTTTACCTTTAATGGAACAGTAAGAACTTATGCCTCCTCGAACTCTGTAACGAAAGCCCAGTTCAACAAATATATGGATGCCTTCAAATACTCACTGAAGGATGGGCATGTAAATTCCAACGGAGATTATCCATGTACAGATCTTGCGGTTCCTATTATGCGTTATGCTGAGGTAATCCTTATTAAGGCTGAAGCTTTAATTATGCAGGGTAAGTCTGCAGATACCGAGATCAATATGATTCGGAAACGTGCAGGTTTAGCTCCTAAAACAGGCTGTACGCTGGCAGACCTGAAACATGAAAGACGTTGTGAGCTTGCTGGTGAATGGGCAGACAGGCATAGAGATCTTGTACGTTGGGGAGATGCACAGGCAGCATATGCCCAGTCTCTCCACGGAATGGATGGAAAGCAGGTTTGGGCACCACGAAATTTCAATCCGGCTGTTCATAATGTTTGGGCAGTTCCGCAGGTAGAAATTGTAAACAGCCACGGTGTTATTAAGCAAAACGAAGGCTGGTAAAACTGTAACCATGTCTATTATGTACTATATCATTGCGGGAATTCTGTGATGATATAGTCTTTTAAAAGGGAGTATGGAATATGGATGATCCTGCTCAACCTAAAAAACAAAAAAATCAGGAATGAAATTATCAAAAATATTGGGTTTATTGGCCCTTGCCATTTTTTCTGAAAATCAGGCACAGAATTATTTGAATTATAATGTAGGGAATGCCCATTCTCATAATGACTATATGCAGGAAATTCCTTTTTGGCAGGCATATTATGCTAACTTCGGTTCTATTGAGGCAGATGTTTTCCTTGTAAAAGGCAAGCTTTGGGTAGCCCATACAGAAAAGGAGCTTTCTGCAGACAGAACGCTGGAAAGCCTTTATCTGGATAATATTTCAAAACAGATAAAACTGAACAAAGGAAATATTTATAAAGATACAAGCAAAAAGCTGCAACTGCTGATCGATATCAAACAGGATTACAAGACAACCTTGGCTGCATTGGTTAATACACTGAAAAAGTATCCTGAAATTACAGGAAATTCAGGGGTGAAAATAGTGATTACAGGCGGAAGACCTCAGCCGGCAGATTTTAAAAATTATCCCAGCTATCTTTATTTCGATGGCGACTTGAACAAAGACTATTCTGCCGATCAGTTAAAGAGAATTGGAATGTTCAGTGCAGATTTACCGGAACTCGTAAAATGGAACGGAAAAGGAATTCCAAGAGATGAGGAAACGGAGAAGATTAAAAGAGCTGTGGATAAAGCGCATACCCAGCAGAAACCAATGCGATTCTACGGTGCGCCCGATTTTCCTAACGCATGGGTAAATCTTATGGATATGGGAGCGGATTATATCAATACAGATCATATTCCGGATCTTAAAAAGTTCATGAATACCATTCCAAAAAATTTTTATAAAAATACGAGAGAGTATGCTACCTATACCCCAACTTATAAAACTGATGGGGTTAGTAAAAAAGTAAAAAATGTAATCCTTTTGATTCCGGACGGAACTTCCTTACCACAGTATTATGCTGCGTTTACAGCCAATAAAGGGAAGCTGAATGTGTTCAATATGAAGTCTACAGGATTATCCAAAACCAATTCATCCAATGCTTATGTTACTGATTCAGCACCGGGATCTACAGCATTTGCAACAGGGGTGAAGACTAAAAATACATTTGTTGGGGTAGATGCAGCTGGAAAAGCCTTAGCACAGATTCCGGATATCATTGCTGCCAAAGGGCTGGTTTCAGGATTGATCTCCACCGGCGATGTGACAGATGCAACTCCGGCAGATTTTTACGCTCATTCTGACAACAGGAACAGTTCGGAACCCATTCTGAAAGATTTTGCGGCCTCTAAGGCTAAAATTCTTATTGGAGGCCCTACGAGTGGGTTAACACAGGAAACAGAACAGAAACTGAAGGACTCAAAAGTAGATATTTATCACAGCTTGAAATCAGCAGAGAAAATTAGCAACAGAACCTTGGTTATTGATCCTTTAGCTTCACAAAGAATAACCAGTGGAAGAGGGAACTGGCTTGCTGATGCTTTCGATCTCACTTTAAATGATCTGAAGAACAATAAAAAAGGATTCTTTATGATGGTGGAAGCTTCTCAAACTGATGGTGGCGGGCACAGTAATAATATAGAGCAATTGGTTACCGAGTTATTGGATTTTGATCAGGTGGTAGGAAAAGCTATGAAATTTGCAGATGAAAATAAAGAAACCCTGGTGGTAGTTGTCGGAGATCATGAAACAGGTGGTTTAACGCTTTTGGATGGAAGCCTTAAAGACGGCTGGGTATTCGGAAATTTCAGTACTAACGATCATACCTCTGTTCCGTCAAGTGTTTTTGCTTATGGCCCGAATTCTAAAGAGTTTACAGGACTGTTTGAAAACACAGAGATTTTCAACAAAATCATGGCTGCTTATGGCATTGATAAATAGTTGTATACATCTCTTTCTTAAATTATGTCGTCTTTATTGGTTAAGACGACATTTTTTATTTATTGCAAAATACAAACGAAAATCAAAGCATTGTTAAACCATATGTATACTTGCTCTATATAAAGCCTGTTACTTAATTTTTATCTTCCTCAGATTATACGGGTTTACACAGGTATTTGCGGATAAGAAGATGATAACATTGATTATTATGCTCCAATAAATAACCTGCATTATCTGCTCAATCTGTGGGAGTAAGAAAAAAGCCGCCCAAAAGAGAAGCAGCTTCATAGTGACAATTTATATTTAACTACATTAAAAATTAGTTTTTACAATCAGTTCTGCCAGTTCAGCATTTACAAAATCTATAGGCATGATTCCATAAGAACCTTTTGTATTGCTCTGGAAGAATGTTTTAAGTTTCGGATTGATGACATTGGAAACGGAAGGAATACTTGGAATTCCGAAGATTCCCGGTTTATAGCCACTCGTGAAATTAATGAAAAGCCTGTCGCTGGTGCTGTTTTTAGCTTCATTCAACAGATTGGAAATCCCGTTCCATTTATCATCATTGTTGGTTACTTTATAATAATCCTGAACTTTAAGCTGTGCGCCAGGGTTATTGATCTCAAAGGTTGTATTATCTGCCCATGAAGTAGCATTAATCCCTTTAGCAGTTCCGGCAGAAAATCTTCTGAGCAGTCTGATCTTTCCTCTTACATCTCCAAGGGTGGGAATATTGGTTCCAAGATCCCATTTTGAAGGATTTTTCTGAACATAAGAATCAAAGGTACTCTCAAAAGATCTTGTTGTATTGGAAGCATCATATTCTTCCTTTACAGACATGATGATGGTTTCTGACGGATGATTTTCAAGAAAAGTATAGCAGGCATTCAGAACATCATCAAAATTTAAATGCTGGTAAATAGCACCATGATGAATTGTAAATGAATTATCAATATGCCTGCAGCGGATATCCAGGAATCGGACTCCTGCGTTCAGCTGTTCAGCAATACTGAGGTCTTGTGTTTTTGCTGTACCCGTTACTACAGGGGCATCTATACGCGCCCCGGAATCATGGGTCCCGGGAATTGAAATTTTTGAAAGGGAAATATTATCCTGCAAACCGGACATCCAGTTGTTCATCTCAATAGGGACTGCAGCTGTCATTTTATAGCTTGCTTTATTAACGGAAGTAAGATTTACCTCATTAGAATCTCTTTCTGCTATTCCTTCAGAACAGGAAAAGAAAAGGGTTGCGGTCGCCATACAAAGCGTAAAGTTTTTTACATATTTCATTTGGTGCTTGAACATAGTTTATATTTTAATTGCAGCTAAAATTAAGAATATGTCAAGCAATCAGGAGTTAATTTAACTTTAAAAGATGATTAAGTTGTTGGTTTTAGGCTGAAAGCTGGATGAGAAAAGAGGGAAGTACTCTTAGTCATAAACAAAATGTATCTGTACTTTTTAAAGCTTACTGCTGTAGTAAATGTTTACTGTAGATTTCTGTAGGATAACTTCCAGCATCCACCACCCAGCTTCCCGCTTAAAAAATAAAATCCTCCTTCAATCCGGGAATGTAGAATTTATGTTCTCCCATCTTATAATCATCCATTTTGATAAGACTCTTAAGCTTATGGATAAATTCCTTATGAATGTTTTCCGGTGTTTTTGTATTGTCATCATCACAAGATGAATATTCTCTGTCTACAATCACTTTGCCTGTAGAAAAATTGATCTCATCCGTAAAATTAAACTCACAGTTATCTGCAAAATTATCATATGAACCTATCAGATAAAAATCACCATTCTGATATCTGAAAGTATGCTTGCTGGTCTGGGTATGCCTTGAATTGCTGGAAAATTGCTGCTCCACCACCAGACAATTATTTTTGATCTGAATGTCGAGAATATTACCCTCAGGATAAAAGCCCATCCCGCTTGAATATAGCAGTGTGGAATTCTCTTTCCAGACTTTAAGCCGGCCCAGTTCATTTTTCAGGATATAGAAAACTCTTTTATAATCTTTCTTTCCGGAAGCGGTTTCATGACCGGATGCTGTTCTGTCTGTATCAAATACAAGAACTGTTTCATCTTTTCCATCTTTATCCAGATCTCCTTTTACTTCAGTTACTTTTTTATATTCTTTTGGTACAGAAAAGTTCTTCAGGTTTTGAGCATGAAAAGCCGTGATCAATAAAAACGTAATAAGAGAAACTGGTTTTTTCATAATAACCTTAAAATTACAGGCCGGAATCATCTTTCTCAACCAATCCTATATCTTCCAGGTTACAAAGACAGCCTTTTATACTTTTATAAATGCCATTAATATCAGTTGACTTTCCTTTGCTGTCTGTCACGGTAATTCCTGTGGATAATGATCCGTCTTCAGCATAGTAAGATTTGAAAATAGAATAGGTGTAGCCATTATTTACAAAATTCAGGTATTCCAGATCCATTCCTGCATTTCGTTTTCCCCCGCCTCTGTGATAGGAATTATATTTGAACTGTTTCCAGCTGTCTTTATTCCTGTTCAAAGGAAATTCCATTTCTACACGGTCTTTGCTCCCGAACCGGTACTGAATATATTCGTTTCCTTTATCCTTTACCAATACCATTTTTTTCCCGGCTTTGGTATCAAAGGAATAGATAACTTCTTCATTTGATCTCAGATATTGTGACCAAAGAACAGTAGGAATAAAGGATAGAAGTAAGAGCAGATATTTCATGTTTATGGTATTTATTATAAGATGTAGTAATATGAAATAAGGGCATTAACTCATTTTTCAAATTACTACATTTCAAATTATTTCGTAAGTACACTGGCAAGATCTTCCCAGAACATAGGATAAGATTTTTCCACTACATCTTCATCCTCAATAGTAAGTTCTCCAATCAGGCAGTAAGGAGCAAAGCTCATGGCCATTCTATGATCCTGGTATGTTTTGATTGAAATATGCTCTTCCGGTTTTCCGAAACTCACAGAATTAATGGTTAGATCGGTAATTTCTGTTTCAGTACCCAGTTTTTTCAGTTCATTGTATAAGGCCTGAAGTCTGTCGGTTTCTTTTACCCTTAATGTTCCCAATCCTGAGATATCAAAAGGGATCTTTAATGCAGCAGCAGTTACACAAAGCGTTTGTGCAATATCCGGACAGTTATTCATGTCAAGGATAATTTTTTCTGGGAAAGAAAAATCAGGCTGAGGTTCTAAAGTCAGTTGGTGATCAGCTTCAGAGTAGGTTGTTTTAATTCCGAAGAAATCCTCATAAATTTTTGCAATAGCAGAATCTCCCTGGGTAGATTCCTTATAAAAGCTTCTCAGGTGAATGGTTTTTCTTCCCAAAGCACAGATCGAGTAGAAGTAAGAAGCAGAGCTCCAATCACTTTCCACTTCATAGCTTTTTGCAGAAGCTCCATTATTAGGAATAAAAGGTTTTACTTTAATGGTATTTCCTTCAAAACTGTTTTTAATACCAAATCTTGTCAGGATATCAAGCGTCATTTCAATATAGGATCTTGAAGTAACTTCCCCTACAAGATTAATTTCCAGGCCATTTTCAAGCTTTCCTGCAATAAGAAGTAAGGAAGTAATAAACTGGCTGGAAATATTGGCCGGAACATTCACCGAAGTCTGTGTAATCTTTTTTCCCGTAATTTTTAAGGGAGGAAACCCTTCGTTCTCCATGTATTCGATCTCTGCACCAAGTTCTTTCAGGGCACTTACCAGATTTTTGATAGGTCTCTCCTTCATTCTCCCGGAGCCGGTAAGTACTGTTGTTTTTCCTTCCTGGATTGCGTAGTAGGAAGTAAGAAACCGCATAGCTGTTCCTGCATGGTGAATGTCCACTACATCTGTAACCTCAGATAATGCTTTTTTCAGCAGCTGGGTATCCTGAGAATTGGATAGATTTCCGATTTTTATATTGCTAAACAGGCTTTCCAGAATCAATAAACGATTCGAAATACTTTTCGAACCGCTGATCTGTACTGTTTTATTTCCTGTTAATGTTGATTTTTCTAGCTTCTTCATTATTTCTTCATATTTCAAACCTGAGGTCAGATTTCAGATTTTTACCGGGACCTGGAATCTGATATCAGGAGTTTTTATTTTAATTTTTCATTATTCTGATGCCGCTCCTTATCGCGGTCAGTTTTGATCTTCATTTTTCTGTCAAAAGCATCCTGCAGATTTACTCCTGTTTGGTTGGCAAGGCATAAGGTCACAAAAAGAACATCGGCAAGCTCCTCACCCAGATCTTTATTCTTATCACTTTCCTTTTCGCTCTGCTCACCGTATCTTCTGGCGATGATTCTGGCTACTTCACCTACTTCTTCAGTAAGCATTGCCATATTGGTAAGTTCATTAAAATATCTTACACCGATGGTTTTGATCCATTCATCAACCTGTTGTTGTAATTGAGTAATTTCCATTATTGATAAGCTCCAAGAGTTGGATTAGTAGTTCTTGATTCATTCACAATATCAAACGGAACAGTTCCCGCTACAGTACTATTTCCTTTTCCTTTGGCCGGAGATGTTGTTTTTACTCTTAAATTCATTTTGGCCATGAAGTAATTCATAAACTGTGGGTCTGTATTTTTAATACTCTGTACTACATTAACATTATTATCGAAGGTAAAGCCTGCTTCAGATGTGCTTGAATACTTTAATAAACAGTTCTGAATAAGGTATTCAAACTGCTGCCCCGGAGTTTGCTCAAACTGGACCGAATTATCCCTGTCAGAATACACAATACTGTTTCTTAAATTAAATTGCTGCAGGGCACCTTGTTCTGTCTGTCCGGCATCATTTTTCCACTCGTTCGTTACAAAAATTCCTCTTCTGTCAAAAGTTCCCATTGATTTAGAATAATTGGCAATCGTAGCGTGGGTATAGTTATGCTTTCCACCTTTGAAAATACCAATACATGATAATCCACAGTTATTCATTACCAAATTACTGGCAGTAACAGTAGAATTTATGGCATACAGGCCATATTCAAAGAAAGTATGGATGAATGAATTGGAGATATTGGCTGTGGTTTGCTTCATTTCAAGTCCTCTTGTTCCGCCGAATAACCTTGCATGGTTCATATTAAGAATAGAGTTAGGCTCCATTTTGATCGAATTCCAGTTTTTAGAAATTGTGTCATAATACGGATCATTTCTGTCGCCACGAAGGATTACCTGGTTGTCCAGGGCTCCGTTGATATTCAAAACTGCATTTGAAGAAATCTTCATCCCACTGTTTTTATGGAAATATACCTTTGTACCTGGGTCTATATCCAAGGTTACATTCTTATCCACAGTAAGATCTCCGTAAATGATTTTTGCTTTATTATTCGTCCATGTTGTAGAACTGGTAATCACATTAGGATTGGTAGGCGTTTGAATAAAAAACTCTGCATCCTGAACTACCGAGAACAGAGTAACATGCTGTTGCCCGGCAGGACCGGAGAAAATTACTTTGTCTTCAGCAATTGCTTCAGGACCTGTTGCCTGAGGAGCAATTTCTACATATATATATAGACTGTCTTTTTTTCTTAGCGGAACATCTTTAAAATCATATCCGGGTTTTCCATCCACATTAATTCTGTATAATGATGAGGCCCCTTTCTCAAGATTCACTCTTGGGATCAGGACATCCTTATCTTCATTATTATATACTTTTACCACATAGGTTTCTGAACGTACCTGATGATAAACCGTGTCGCAGAATACGGTATCTCTTGAAAACCTTAGCTGTTGCGAAGGAGTATCAAAGGTAATATCATCCTTATTACATGATACTGCTACAAGAAGCATCCAGAAAGAAAAAGCCAGTAATAATTTGAATTTCATTGAAATTAATGTTTAGTAAGTTCCAAATTTAACGAAAATACTTTGAATTTCTTATCAAGAAAAAAATATTGAATCCTGTATTTGGATATTAGAAAAAAAGTTGTACTTTTGCAACTTAAAATTAGCAGAGAAATATCCATTACTATTTCGAAAGCAAACTTTAATTTTTTAAAAATAAGTATTATGAAAAACGGAATCCACCCAGAAAATTATAGACTTGTTGTTTTCAAAGATATGAGTAACGACGAAATGTTTCTTTGCAAGTCTACTGCAGAAACAAAAGACACTATCGAGTTCGAAGGACAAGAGTATCCTCTAATCAAAATGGAAATCTCTTCAACTTCTCACCCTTTCTACACTGGTAAAGTGAAATTAGTTGACACTGCAGGTAGAGTTGATAAGTTCATGAACAAATACAAAAAATTCGCTAAGTAATTTTTGTATATCTAAAATAATAAAGCCTTTCAATTTTTTTGAAGGGCTTTTTTTGTATCCAAAATTTATTACTCGCATAAAAAATCAGCCCAATACTTAGTTTTCCATTCCCTGTCTATTATTTATCCATCTATTATCTTTTTTCTTCTATTTAAACTTCTCCCATCTTTTTGTATTTTTGTTCTTAGGCAGTAAAGGGTCATTCCTTGGTTACTTGCCTTTAACCCCTAACTTCTAAAAAATGCAATTAGTATTTTCAGACGCACAATATTGGGAAGATTTTCTTCCGCTTACCTTTACCCGCCCGGTTGCAGCCATGCGATGCGGAATCCTTACCTTTTCTGAAAGATGGCAGAAAATTCTGGAGAATACCGAAGTCTCTTATTTTACGGAAATGTATCTTCAGGATAAATTTAAAGCGCCGGAAGAAAAAGAAAGTCTTTTTTTAGTTCCGAATTTTATCCCTACAGAATCTGTTATTCAGCAGATCAAAGATCTTAAGCAGGGTGAGGCTTTGGTGTATGAAGATGAATTGGTGGCAGCAAAAGTCAATATGAAAGGATTTTCTCTTCATCAGATCGAAAAAATGACGGATATTAAGGAAGAGCTTATCTTCTTTAAAAAACCGAAAGACTTATTTACCTATAACCATCACGCTATTGATTTCGATTTTGATCTTCTTACAAAAGGAAGAACTTCACAGGAACTATCTTCCACGAATGGTTTCCTGGGCGATAAAAAAGACCTTTTTATTGAAGAAGGGGCGTATGTTGAATTCTCAACGATTAATACAAAAACCGGAAAAATATACATAGGTAAAAATACAGAAGTAATGGAAGGCTGCCATCTTCGAGGACCTATTGCGCTTTGTGATGATTCCAAATTTAACCTTGGCGCTAAAATTTATGGAGCTACTACCATTGGCCCACACTGTAAAGTAGGAGGGGAAGTAAACAATATTATTATTTTCGGATACTCCAGCAAAGGACACGAAGGGTTTGTGGGAAATTCTGTAATTGGAGAGTGGTGCAACTTTGGAGCAGATACCAATTCTTCCAATATGAAAAATAACTACGGAAATGTAAGATTCTGGAATTACAGGACCAAAACTTTTGAAGATACAGGCTTGCAGTTTGCAGGTATGATTATGGGTGACCATTCCAAGACAGCCATCAACACACAGCTGAACACCGGAACTGTAATTGGAGTAGCCTCCAATATTTTCAAACCCGGGTTTCCGCCCAACCTTGTGGAGAACTTTTCATGGGGAGGCTTAAAAGATGATGAAAGATTCAGATTAGATAAGGTTTATGAAGTAGCAGAAAGAGCAATGGCCCGAAGAAAAGTAGCTTTAACGGAAGAAGATAAGGCTATTTTGAAGCATGTTTTTGAGACGTATTAATCCTGTTATAATAAAAACTTCAAATATTTTTGAAGTTTTTTTATTTTTGATGTAATAGATTGTAAAGACTGGTTGTCTTACCTATAAGAAACAAAACTCATGACCCAAGAAACTTTCAAGAATACGGTGTTTATTCTCAAAGACGAGATGTATCGTTTTGCGAAGCGGTTCGTCATGAGTAGTGATGAGGCAGAAGATGTAGTGCAGGATATCATGATGAAGTTCTGGCAGAAACGGGAAGAACTGGGGCAGTTTGGGAACCTAAAATCCTATGCGCTGAAGTCTGTCCGGAATGAATGCCTGAACCGCCTTAAGCATCACGATGTGAAGATAGGCTTTGCGGATATGCAGCTTCACCGGTCCGAGCTTTACAGTATGGAAGTTGATAACCTTAAGGAACATATTGTAGGATTTATCAATCAGCTCCCCGAGAAACAGAAGCTGGTGATCCACTTGAAAGATGTAGAAGAGTACGATGTTTCCGAAATTTCTGAAATGCTGGAAATGGAGGAAAATGCAGTAAGGGTAAACCTTATGCGGGCAAGACAAAAAGTAAAAGAACAAATCTCACAACTGATGAGCTATGAAAAAAGATCAATTACAAGATAAATACGATGAAATCTTCCGGGAGATAAAGGAAGAAAAAATGGAATGGAGCTTTGATGATTTTCTTCAGCAGGCAGAAAATGCGCCGCCTGAAGGAAATACCGCCCCTGTTATCCCATTGGAAGAAAAGAAAAAACCTTCATTTCCCAAATGGTTCTGGATGGCCGCCAGTATAACGCTGGTCTTCGGGATCGGACTTTTCCTTAAAAATAATTCAGGAACAGGAGTTCAGGACAAGGAAAGCCTGGTGAAAAATGAAGTGTTGAAACAGAAGTCCGGCTTTATTGAAGAAAACCATAATCATCAGCAACAGGTAGCCGTGAATCATACCGATTCTATTTCTGGAGCCAAAAAAGATTCTATCTTCCAGGAGAATAATGTAGCTGAAAAAGATGTTATGGATGAAATATTGCCGAAGAGAGGAAGGCTTAAAAAAGAAAGAAGACCAAGATATGCTGATAATTCTTCCTTTAAAAATAATATATCTAAAGATTCTACAGGGTATGAAAATTCTTACGTAATTGTAAACGGTAAAAGAATAGACAATGTAGAAGAAGCAATTAATGTAACAAAATACTCATTCCAGATATTTGCAAATAACGTTAGTGAAAAATTGGCGCAGCCTACAGTAGTAGACGATGATTATTAATCAAAACAAAGTGGCTATCATTAACTTAAAAAAATAAAAATTGACACATGAAAAAACTATTCATAATATTCGCTCTTGCTTTTTCCCATTTCTTTAATGTATATGGACAAAAAGATAAATTTGACCAGCTATTCGACAAATATCAGGAAGTAGAAGGAGTAACTTCCATTAAGATTGCCAAACCTATGTTCGGGATGCTCAGCAGTCTTAATATTGATGATTCCCAGCTGGATCAGATTAAACCGCTATTGTCGAAAATCAACGGACTCAAAATTCTGATTACGGAAAATCCTGAAAAAGGAAATACTCCTGAAGGGCGTAAAGTGCAAACTAATATGTCTCAGCTGAGTAAAGATATTTCATCTTATTTAAAAAATCTGAATTACAACGAAATCATGTCTGTAAATAATGCCGGTGCTAAAGTGAAATTCCTTTCTGCGGAAGCTAAAAACGGTATTCTGGATGATCTGTTGCTAAGTATTGACGGAGGAAGCGGAGAAAGTATTTTTGTAATGCTGGATGGGAAACTTTCTATGGATGATGTAAGCAAGATCATTAATTCCAGTGAGACTAAAAAGAACCCAATTTCCAGCACAAGAAACAATGTAACTTCAGATAATAACTCATCTTACCTTAATGGT
The DNA here is from genome assembly GCF_003815975.1 of Chryseobacterium bernardetii. NCBI lineage: Bacteria > Pseudomonadati > Bacteroidota > Flavobacteriia > Flavobacteriales > Weeksellaceae > Chryseobacterium > Chryseobacterium bernardetii. The sequence continues at coordinate 749,038 of NZ_CP033932.1, read as the reverse complement.
GAGGCAAGGAATGTAGGTGAATTTTCAGGAATTCAGGTAAGTACCGGTGTAAACGTAATCTTTAAACAGGAAAAACCTACCAGTGTAAAAGTGATTGCTGATTCAGATAAATTAGAATACATTATTACAAAGGTAGAGAAAGGTATTTTGAAAATTTATATTGATAATAAGGGAATGAGAAATCTGAGATTTAAAAATCTAAGTGTGAATGTCTCTTCTCCAAGAATGGAAAGTATTGATGTATCATCAGGTTCTAATCTTACCGTTGTGAATTCTATCCAGGAAAAGAACATGAGGATTGATGCATCATCAGGCTCTAATATTACCGGAGATTTCAAGGTTTCAGATGCTGCAACAATCTCAGTATCTTCAGGATCAAACATCAGAGCAGGTATTACGGCAGGAAATATCGGAATCAAAAGCTCAAGCGGTTCCAATATAAGTTTGAGCGGAAAAGCAGATTCAGGAATCATTGATATCAGCAGCGGAGCATTATGCAAAGCAGATGACCTGAAGTTCACTTACCTTGAAACGGAAGCTACTTCCGGTGCAAACCTTACCGTAAATGTTTCAGATAAGCTGAAAGTGAGAGCATCTTCAGGAGGAACTGTAAGATATAAAGGAAGACCGGAAATAGACGCCAACATCAGTAAAACATCGGGAGGACTGCTAAAACCAATGGACTAAAATAATACTATGAAAACACTCAGAATTATTGTCTTCTCGCTTTTGGTAACGGGTATCCTCCAGTCCTGTATTGTTTCTGAAAGACCCAATATGGATTTCTTTTCAGATTCCGGATATAATTTTAAGGATGCTAAGTTTACAAGTTTTAATGTGCCGTTATTGCTGGCCAAACCGTATATCAAAAAAGCTTTAAGAGAAGACGGAGAAAGTGAAGAACTCATCAGCCTTATTAAAAAGGTTTCCAAAATAAAGGTTCTTACTGTAGAAAACGGAAGCAAAGAAATGCTGAATGATTATGCTAAATTTCTCAACAATAACCATTATGAAGACTGGGCTACTATAAAACATAACGGAGAAAATGTAAACCTGCGTGTTAAACAAAAAGGTGAGGCCATTAAAAATATGCTGATAACAGTAAATTCAGATAAAGAATTGGTTTTTGTAGATGTAAAGGGGAGTTTTACACCTGATGATATTTCAAAAATGATCAATGCTGTTTCAGATAAATAGAAAATATTAAAACCTTATATTATTCTTTAATCATCAGGAAAATTAATTGTCGCAAGTAGTTTCGGACATACTAAATTTATTTTGTGAAGGAAAACCGTTCTTAAAAAGAGCGGTTTTTCGATTTAACTTATTGATTATTAAATTTTATTTAAACTATTAAAAATGATTTTCATATGTCGTCAAAATAACCTAATTTTGCAAAGAAAGTAAAGATGTCTATTCATAACAAAATTGTAGAGACAGCCATCACTTTCGATGACGTTCTTCTAGTCCCTTCTTATTCAGAAGTTTTACCTAACCAGGTTTCATTAAAATCAAGACTTACCGACAAAATTACGCTGAATGTTCCGATAGTTTCCGCTGCAATGGACACTGTTACTGAAGGTGATTTAGCAATTGCCCTGGCAAGAGTTGGAGGTTTAGGCTTTATCCACAAAAACATGACAATTGCCGAACAGGCAGCACAGGTGAACCGTGTGAAACGTTCCGAAAACGGAATGATCTCTGATCCGGTTACCCTATCCAAAGACCATACTTTAGGACAAGCTAAAGAGATGATGGCGAAGTTCAAGATCTCAGGGCTTCCTGTAGTGGATGCTGATAATGTTCTTATCGGAATTATTACCAACAGAGATGTAAAATATCAGGAGAATCTTGATATGAAAGTGGAGGAGATCATGACCAAAGAAAACCTGATCACTTCAGACAAGGATACCAACCTTGAGAAAGCAAAAGAAATCCTTCTTAAGAACAGGGTTGAGAAATTGCCTATCGTAGATAAGGATAACAAGCTTGTAGGTTTAATTACGATTAAAGATATTGATAATCAACTTGAATATCCAAATGCCAATAAAGACCAGAACGGGCGTCTTATTGTTGGTGCAGGAGTTGGAGTTGGAGAAGATACTTTAGACAGAATTGAAGCTTTGGTACAGGCTGGAGTGGATATTGTAGCGATTGACTCTGCCCACGGGCATTCTAAGGGAGTTTTAGATAAAATTTCTGAGATCAGAAAAGCATATCCAAATTTAGATATCGTAGGAGGAAATATTGTAACGGCTGAAGCGGCTGCAGATCTTATCAAAGCGGGAGCTAATGTTCTTAAGGTAGGTGTTGGGCCAGGTTCAATCTGTACAACCAGAGTGGTTGCCGGAGTTGGGGTACCTCAATTATCAGCAATTTATAATGTATACGAGTATGCTAAATCTCAGAATGTAGCTGTTATTGCAGACGGTGGGATCAAGCTTTCCGGAGATATCGTAAAAGCTATTGCAAGTGGAGCAGGAGCAGTAATGCTAGGTTCTCTTTTAGCAGGTACAGATGAAGCACCGGGAGAAGAAATTATTTTCCAGGGGAGAAAATTCAAGTCTTACCAAGGGATGGGTAGTCTTTCTGCCATGAAGAGAGGAGGAAAAGAAAGATATTTCCAGAGCGAAGCCAAAAAATTTGTTCCGGAAGGAATTGAAGGAAGAGTTCCGCACAAAGGAAAGTTAGAAGATGTGATCTTCCAGTTAACCGGAGGGTTAAGAGCTGGTATGGGATACTGTGGAGCTAAAGATATTGAAGCTTTACAGAAAGATTCCAAACTGGTAATGATTACAGGAAGCGGACTAAAAGAATCACATCCACATGATGTAATTATCACTCAGGAAGCTCCTAACTATTCTCTATAAAGAATATTAATAATAGAAAGAAGACTGTCTTTGCGATAAGACAGTCTTTTTTTTATTTCACTTTTTTATATCTGAACCGTGGTTTGATAACTTTATTCAAATATTTTCCCCTGGATGATGCCTTGCCAAAATTGTCAGCAATATGAACAGGAACCTTAAAATAATCATATACAGCTCCTGACTGATATATAATTCTTAATATTTCAGTTTCCGGAAAATATATGAAACTATTGACAACACTGGAAGGCATAATTGAGTTCCAGCAAAAAATGTTCCCTAAACTCAAATTGAAAAGCTCCCGGAAATTAGGGAGCTTATATTAACTTTATTAGTAAATGGGATTCTATTTTTTTACAAATTTAAATTCAAGAGATTTAAACTCCCTGGTGTTTATTTTTAATATATAAACACCAGGTGTAAGTTGCGAAACATTCACCTTTGGAGCAAATGTTTCAGATTTTATAAGACGTCCGTCTATATTGTAAATCTGTATAATCTGTCCATCAGAAATACCTGAAATTTGAATAAAATCTGAAACAGGGTTAGGGAAAATCTGAATTGTACTCTTAGAAACTTCCTGTATTCCCAGCGCAGGACCTTGTACATCACCCGTCATTACAGAATTAGTAGGAGTAAGATTTCCTCCACATAGAGAAGTTGTTACCACTGTATTTTCAACCCACGTTCCATTGGCATTCCCTGGAGGGAAAGAAAAGGCATTTCCTCCTGTTGAGTTATAGTAGATAAGTTTAGGGCTTGCGAATGTGCCATACCCTTCATCCGCAAGAAATTCCCATCTTGTAAGGGCATTGTTCCACTGAATCTTAAATTCACAAGTTCCTAATCCTCCACATGGCTGCCCATCAATAGGAGTTGTGATATAAATGTTTTTATTAAAAGCATCTACTCCCGTTTTATTGAAAATGAAATTCTGATCATCAAACAAATTATGACATCCGTTAAAGGTAATTGTCTGTGCCGAAGCTGAGCCTGCAAATACCAGACATAATAAGTAAAGAAATTTCATAGCTGCTAGTTTTGTGTTGGAAATATTCCTGTTAATGAAATAATACACTTCAGAGTAAGGAATGGCGGTCTGTTTTCATGGGCTTGGTTACCACCTGTAGAGTTTACCATTGAGGATTTCATTGTCGTATTTGCTCCAGTATCAGAATATTCTTTGTCAAGCCCTTTAGTATCTGCCGGCAGATTGTTTGTTGGTGTACTTTGGTTCCCTTCAGCAGTTACGGCATTCACTGTATGATTGTGAGCAGGCATTTGAGTAACGGTTAATGTTACGCTTTCAACGCCTCCAGTCTGTCCCATTGAATAGATTGTTGGTCCACCTGGCGCCTGGCCATTATGAACAAGTACTCTTCCTCTCATATCCGGCAATGCAAATGTACTAATACCGTTTCCTCCATAAGTAGTTCCTAAAAGAGCAAAAAGAGCTTGGTTCTGAGAGATTGATAGAAGTTGACCATTACATTCTGCCCAGTTTTTGGGAACAAAGTTATAAGGTACAAAAGCAATTTGTCCTAAAAAAGGCTCGGTTGCCTGAGCTTTTAATGAAGGGGTTAATGCGCTGATAAGCAGCAATGTGCATGCTAAAAGTAAGTTTTTCATGATAATCGATTTTTATTAGTATAAATTTAAGAAGAAATACCTTTCAGACTGAACTAAAAGATTAGAATTTATTTATGATTTTTTACCATTCTTATAGACAGATTCTCTAAATATTAAGTAAGTAGTGATAATTGGTGATGTGGAGATATCCCTCTTCTTTGATGCTTACTTCCAGTTGGTGTTTAATTGCTATATCATGGATTTCTTTTGGAGACATACTTCCTTTCTCACTAAGGGTTTTGCTCATATTTTTGAGCAGATCCAAATGTAGGATCAGGTCTTCTCTTGTTTTCTGTACGAGTTCCTGCATCAGTTTTTCAATCCTTTCATCTGTAATATGTTGCTGCATACGGTGAGGATATTCTTCCAGATTATAAGCAGCCTGATAATCTTCTTCAAAACCATATTTTCTGACGAAATCAATGGCTAGGCTGGTGGCCTGCTCTCTGTCATGACTTCTCCCAATGCTGGCATGTTGATCTCCGAAGATGATTTCTTCTGCAATACCGCCTGCAAGATATATCTTGATCCTGTTCAGCAGGCTTTCTTTGGTATCGTGGATCTGATGTGGAAAAGTAAATCCGGCTGCATAGCTGCTTGCTACCTTACTTTTAAGCTGTAAAGGAGCAAAACCGGTATATAGCATATAAGAAACTGCATGTCCGCATTCATGAACGCTGATGTTGGCTACGGCATCCTGCTGATTAGCCTGTCGTATGCTGTCAATCCTTCCCAGATAAGGAATTTCTATCGTTCTGCTCCCTATCTGGCCAATAATGAGCTTTTTATCCTGAAGATAATCGATCTCAATGTTTTTGTCATCATGGATGATGGCCTCAAACAGAAACTTGCTGAGGTTGGTGTCCAATATATCCACTACACTGCTGAATACAGGGCGCACACCCTGAACCGGAAATACTCCGTTTCTGTAAATGAGCTCATTGATGCGTTTATTTATCTTCAATGAAACCCCGAATTTTGTTTTTGTTTTATGTTTCAGGTTATTGATCTCCCGTTGGATCAGCTTATGAAAATCTTCAGTCTTTAATGAAAAATAGATCAGATGGATATTCCCGAATCTTGCTACCTGCTCAGGACGGAATTTTCTGGCTAAGGCATTTTTAATATCAACAACAGTTATTTTTTTGGTGAATGCATGATAAATATTGGCATCCACATCTGCCTCACTGGTTTCTTTTGACATTTGAAATGCTTCATCCAGGTTTCCGCTGATAATAATAAGCATTTTGCTGTAATCAACCGGTTCATAGATCTTCTTTTCTTTCTGTTTCTTGCGGATCAGCTTAATCATATCTTCCTCTTTCATATCAATGATGCTCATAACATCATCTTCCATGCTGAGGTATTTTTTTAATTCTTTGGCGTCCCATAAGTTGAGATATGGATTTTCGTCCAGTTCTGTTTCTCCGTTCAGCTTTCTTCTGTCATTTTCTTTTTTGCGAAAAAGATAGGAGAATAAATAGTGCTCAAGATCTTCTCGTTCTCTTTTGCTCAGGCGCCCGTCACTTAAAAGTTCCCAGAAATCCGTGAACTTGGTTTGAGGAACCGGCATGCCATCCGGATCTATTGTATTGAAGCGTTGGATTTCGTCAAAAAGCGCAATACTGGGTTTTTCATCACTTAGTCCATTACTTTGCAAAATATCGGAAACACTTTTACTCCATATTGTTTCATCTGTATTGCTTAACTCAATTTCCACAAAGCGGTTTTGAAAATCAAGAAAGCGGACCATTTTCCTTACAAGATCGGTCTTTCCAACCCCGGTCATTCCCCAAAGATTGATTACCACGGGCCGTGTCAGGATCTCTGGCATCAGATACCATATCTGGATATATTCCATGATATCATCAATGATCTTATCTATACCGATAAACTCTTTTTTAAGGTAAGCTTTACAGTCGTCCAGCTTTTTCTTTTTTTTCCGGATTTCTTCTTTATCAATAATCATGGATGAAAAATACATTATTTTTTTAGATTATCCTTGAAATCCTCAACTCTGAAGTCGGTTAATGCATTTCCTTTTTCAATTTTTTCCTTAGAGTAAAGTCTGAAATCGTTTTCTGTTTTTTCTAAAAGATAGTCGTAAGGCCCTACATGAGAGATTAATTTTACCAGCACCGGGGAAATTTCAAGACAGATAAACAGTCCCATGATAAACGTGGCTGCCAATCCTATAATGGCAGAATTTTTACCTAGCTCATCCAAAGCCTGAAGCCGGGCCGCAAAGCCGTTGAATTTATCTTCAAAAGTTTCCGTTGACTTTCTTTCGGTTTCAAGATTGGTATATACCTTTGAAATCTCTTTATCCAGATATTCCAGCCTCGGAGCTACCTGTTTCTGATAATTTTCAAGATCCTGCCTGCGTTGCTCTTTCAATTGTTGTTTACGTTTGGCATTAGGCCCAAAACCTTCTTTTCCGCTCGTTAAACCGGATTCTTTCCCTAAAATTTCTTTTTCAAGTTCTACAGAAGCAGAATCATAAGACTGCTGGTATAAAGCTATTTTATTTGCGATCTGTTTCTTTTCTGTTTCGAAGGGGCCGCTCTGTTGAAGAATTCTTCCGGTCATTTCACCCTGAAGCTGCTTTTTATTCCTTTGAATAATGGTGTTTAACTGCTTGTTTACTTCCTTTTCAAAGATTTTTAGCTCTAAAGGTTTAGAAATAATAATTCCCAGAAAGGTTGCAAGGATTAATCGGGGAACAGACATCAGGATCTGATTCCACCATGTTCCGGTCTTTTTGATAGAAGATACGATGTACCGATCCAGATTAAAGATCATTAATCCCCAAAGGATTCCAAACCCTATTGATGCCCAGATATCATCAAATACTGTATACATGGCATAGCCTGCAGATAAGGTAGCAAACACTGCAGTGAAAAGAACAATACCTCCAATGCCGGAAAACTTATTCCATTCACTTGGTGTTTTTCTTAAAATATGGATGTTCCCGCCGGAGCATATCATCAGGAACTTCTGGAACCAATTTATTTTATGATTCGTTTGATTTATAGTTTGTTGGTTTGTTTTCATCATAGAAAATTTATACAAAGGTAGTATTAAAAATCATACCAATGTAAAAGATAGTATTATGTTTTACCAAGTAACTTAAAATTAAGTTTGAGATAGCTTATTAATACTATGGCTTTTAATGATTCATACAGAACAATTTTAATTTTACAAATTAGTTTTTTGATGAAATAATAGTATTTATTTTCTTTATGATATCATACTTAATATATGGGCAGGGAATTCTTCCGCAAGATTATGGTAAAGCTTTATGATGTACTGGTAATTATCCTATATAAGGGAATACTATAGACGGATAGTGGTTTTATTTCAAGAATATTTTTTTATACCTACTTCAGCCTATCCGGATTCTGCTTCAAAAAGCTATCCCATCCAGAATACGATTTTGTATCCGTAATGGTTCCGGAATTAAAATGATGACATACAGCAACAGCAAGACCATCGGAAGCATCTAAATATTTTGTTGGGAATTCCTTTAGCTTAAGAAGATTCTGAAGCATTCCTGCCACCTGTTCTTTGCTGGCATTACCATTTCCTGTAATCGCCATTTTGATCTTCTTTGGAGAATATTCTGTGATAGGAATATTTCTATATAAACTGGCAGCCATTGCTACCCCCTGCGCACGTCCCAGTTTTAGCATACTCTGCACATTTTTTCCAAAGAAAGGCGCTTCCAATGCTACTTCATCAGGATGGTATTCGTCAATAAGAGCGAGAGTTTTTTCAAAAATATATTTTAGTTTGGTCTCATGGTTGGGGTATTTTTTCAGGATAAGTTCATGAATAGAAACCATCTCCATTTTACCTTTTTTAACGGAAATAAGACCAAATCCCATTATGGTAGTTCCGGGATCAATACCTAAAATTATTTTTTCTGCAATCATTGGGTCAAAGATAGGATTTTATAAAATAATAATAATAGGATAGAGACGAGAGGCAAATAGATAATGAATGGGTTATTATCTGTATAGGATTGGAAATGGGTGTTTTATAGATTTTCTGTAAAGGCTTTTTCAGCAATAGGTACCCATCTTCCATCGTGACGTAATAATAGAATTTTATCAACTAAAAATTTAGTTTTGTACTCCTTGTTCCTGTACTTTTCCCATGCCTTTAAGTAATTTTCCCAACTCAAATCTCTGTAGCCAACAGTCATATGAGGAGTAAAAGAATATTTTGAAAAGTTGAATGTTGTTTTACCCTATTGTAAAGATCTGTTAAGTGAATATTATTTTCAGGGTGTACAAAGATCACAGGATTTCTGGGATTAGGGAAACTCCCAAAGCCATTTAATTCAATTTCAAATGGTGTAATTTGGGTATCAATTTTTTGAAAAGCGATGTGAATATCTTCTTCTAATTCCAGTTCTCTGGAAAAAGGAGGGAAAAGAGTAATATGAGCTTCATTTTTTAAGGCTTTGGAATTTCCGTAGGAAACTGCCATATCTCTCTTGAAAGCCTTGATCTCCTCAATGATTTCCTCAGGCGGATAAATGGCAATGAAGTACATCTTTTTCATAAGATAAAGATAAGGTTTTATAAAGCACGAACGGCAAGCTAATGTCCTGATCTAAGCTGATGAAGCGTATTTTCAAGATGATCCGTAATTTTTTTTACTTCAATATGGGGCTTGAAGACTAACCCTTTTCCTTTTTCTTCATCTGCAATATTAGAAAGAATAATAACAGAAGTTTTCGTTTCAGGATAATAAATATTGAGGGAAGGGGAACCTTTTACATAACCGCTGTGAAAATAAGAATTGGGTTTGCCAATGTTCAGCATAATTCCGTAGGCATAGCCCATTTTTCCAAAGATAGCATGGTGTCTTTCCGCACTTTTCGCCATGAAGAGTTTCAGCGTTTCAGGTTTTAGGATTTTTCCGCCATATAATGCATTATTCCAAGTATGAAGATCCTGAATGGTTGAAAGAATTCCGCCTGCGGGAGCCCCTATTTCTTTCCCGCTTAATCTTTTAGGCATATTGGGAACTTCCTCGAACTTATTTGAATTTCCCAGATAAGCTGATGCAAAATTATTGCCTTTAAAAGCATTTCCGGTTGAGGACTGGGTCATACCTGCCTTCTTGAAAAGTTCTAAAGCATTATCATCATAGGACTTCCCGGAGACAGCTTCTACTATTTTACCCAATGCATTAAATCCATTATTAGAGTAGAAGAAATCTGACCCGCTTTTAAACATCAGTTTTCCACCCATCATATTCAGTCCTGAAGTATGGTTCAGAAGCTGATGTATGGTAATATTTTCATATTCTTTGATCTGGAATTCTTTTAAATACTTAGAAACTTTATCCGTAACATTTAATTTTCCCTGTTCCACCTGAAGTAAAATCATAACGGCCGTGAATTGCTTGCTTACAGAGCCTATTGCAAAAACGGTATTGCTGTCAATTTTAGCTTTTCTCTTAAAGTCTGAACATCCGTTTTCCTTTCTGTAAAGAGGAAGAGAATCTTTAAAAACAGCAATACTGCCATTAAAATGGTATTTTTTGAAGACAGAATCAATCTGCTGTTCAAGAAGTGTTTTCTGAAATGCAGTGATAGTAGAGTCAATAATTGCCTTTTTATCAACAGGAGGTATTGTTTTTTCCGTTTTACATGACAATAGAAAACAAAACAGAAGAAGGAACATTAAATTTTTGATCACAGGTGTTTATTTTTTTAATATTATACAATTGGTATTCTTAAAGATACTGAAATTTTTAAGAGCGTTGTAGGATACAAATTACGTGCTAAGAAGGGATTTTCCGGGTATTTAATCCATATTTAATGGTTCTTTGTATACTATTCAATACATTTGAACAGATTATTTTAATCCAACATCATGAAAGAGCATTTGAAAAATGATTCAGTGAACATCAGCCATCTATTGGACATTATAAAAAAGCAGGGAACAGAATATCTGAATGCTCTCGCGGACAGACCTACCTCTATCAATAATCCTTTTGTACCGGAACCTGTAAATCTTCCCGAATATGGCCATGGAACTGAAGAAACCATTAAAATATTTAATGAAAGGTTTGAACCTATCATGGTAGGGGCTTCAGGTCCAAGATATCTGGGATTTGTAACCGGAGGTTCTACCCCGGCATCTATTGCAGGAGATTGGCTGACTACTATTTATGATCAGAATCCCAAGTCTGGAAAAGGGCAGGGAGATATTTCTGCTAATGTAGAATTTGAGGCTATTAAGCTTATTTTGGAACTCCTGGAACTTCCGGATAGTTTTCTTGGTGGTTTCGTTACTGGGGCTACAATGTCAAATTTCACCTGCCTCGCAGTGGGCCGCCAATGGTTAGGGAAAGAAAAAGGCCGCGATATTGCCAAAGAAGGTATTTATGAAACAATTAAAGTACTTACTGCAACACCTCATTCATCTTCTATAAAGTCATTGTCACTTTTAGGAATGGGAAGCAATAATATTATAAAGATTAAAACGGACGGCAATGACCGTGAGGCTATTTCTATTAAAGATCTGAAAGAACAGATCACCACACTGGATAATGAACCATTTATACTAATTTCCAGCGGGGGAACTGTAAATACCGTTGATTTTGATGATTTCACAGAGATCAAAAAACTAAAGGAACAATATAATTTCTGGTGGCATATTGATGCTGCATTTGGTGGTTTTGCTGCCTGCTCAGAACATTATAAACACCTTGTTGAAGGTTGGGAATATGCAGACAGTATTACCATAGACTGCCATAAGTGGCTGAACGTTCCTTATGAAAGTGCTTTATTTCTGGTAAAAGAACAATATAAAGTTTTACAGGTAGAAACTTTCCAAAACTCCAATGCACCTTACTTAGGTGATCCTTTGGATAACTTCAGTTATTTAAATTTTCTTCCTGAGAATTCAAGACGACTGAAAGCTCTTCCTGCATGGTTTTCCTTAATGGCTTATGGAAAAGAAGGATATAGAGATATTGTTGAAAATAATGTTTCTTTGGCCAGAAATTTCGGAAGGCTTATTGAAAACAGCAATGATTTTAAACTCTTAGCCCCTGTGCGTCTTAATACGGTATGTTTTACTTTAAAAGATGATACAAAACAGGATGAGGTAGGGAAATTCCTTGAAATATTGAATAATACCGGGAAAGTTTTCATGACTCCTACATTTTATAATCAGCATAATGGAATCCGGGCAGCTTTTGTTAACTGGAAAACAAATGAGACAGATGTTCAGCTGATATTTGATATGATGAACAGCACTATCGAACAGTTAAAATAAATTGAATTGCTGCTAATGCACCCATAAATTTATCTATACTCTATGTTTATTCGTTCATTAGTAGCTAAAATCTGGTTTCAGATTATGTAGGGAGCAGGTCACAGAACCAGAAAACATACTCTTCATCCCGGTCTTCCGGATTAGATTTCGGCTTGGGATAAGTTTTTTTCACCGTTTCTCCGATTTCAAACTGAACAGGGTTTTTAAAAATAGGCCCGTCAAACGTAAAGGTATGGAATTCTCCATTTTCTCCACAGGGATCTACATTTTTAGGAAGGTCATCCAGAAACTGCTGATCAATGACTCTTCCGGCAAAGCTTTTGTCCAGATACATTCCGTTCACACAGGTTACAATTGTTTTGAATCCCAATTTCAGAAATTCGCGGATGAGGTCAGAAGTATTTTGTTTCCAAAGAGGGAATACAGCTTGTATACCGATGGTGTTTAATTGTTTTTCTCTGTATTGGCGAAGATCCTCAAGAAAAATATCCCCGAAAATAGAATGGGTAATACCTTGGGCCTGTATTTCATTCATTGTGGTATTCATGATCCTCTGATATTCCTCCATAGAAGGTTCTTTTGGAAGCTCCATTTTTGTCAGAGGAATACCAAGATGAGAAGCTTGCCGTTCCAAAAGAAGAACATGAACACCATGCATGGAAATCCTTTGAAACTCTTTATTAATACTGGTTAATAAAGTTTTTACTTCATATTCATCATCCTGTAAAATTTTGTAAAGAGCCAATGCAGAATCTTTTCCGCTGCTCCAGTTGAATAAGGCTTTAGGCTTCATTTACTCTAAATTTCTTTTAATACTGCAATTTTATGACAAAATTTGTAACATTCCGGTGATTTTTAGAGTCTAATTAATATAATAGACATGAAAACACTCAAAATTAAACAGATTTAAAATAAAACACATGAAAAATCTATTGGTTGGGACAGCTGTCCTATTTTTTACAGGAATTGCAACGCCTTTATTTTCGCAGAAAGCCGAAGCTCCAAAATTTGTAAGTAATACAGAAGGGGTAAAGGAGTATACCTTGAGTAACGGAATGAAAGTCCTTTTAATTCCAGATGCCTCACAAAGTAATATGGTGGTGAACATCATTTACAATGTAGGCTCTAAGCATGAAGGATACGGAGAAAAAGGAATGGCCCACTTACTGGAACATATGTTATTTAAAAGTACTAAGAAATTAGGTGATATAAAAAAACAACTGTCTGATAAGGGAGGAGATGCCAATGGTACCACCTGGTACGACAGAACAAATTATTACGAAATTTTCCCTTCCAGTGATGAGAACCTGAAATGGGCTTTAGAAATGGAAGCTGACAGAATGGTTAATGCTACAATTCTTCAGTCTGACCTGGATAAAGAATTCTCTGTAGTAAGAAATGAATTTGAAATTGGGGAAAATAACCCTGGTTCGGTTCTGATGGAGCGTATAGTATCCACTGCTTATTTATGGCATAACTATGGGAACAGTACCATCGGAAGTAAAGAAGATATTGAAAGAGTAAAAGCCCCAACCCTTAGAAAATTCTATGAGAAACATTATCAGCCAGACAATGCAACCCTTGTTGTAGCAGGGAAGTTTGATGAAAAACAGGCCTTAAATTATATTTCCCAGTATTTCTCAGTAATTCCGAGACCTTCAAGAGTTTTGGATCAAACCTATACTGTTGAACCAGCCCAGGATGGAGAACGTTTTGTAGAGTTGAAACGTTCAGGAGACAGTAAAATTGTAGGCGCATTATACCACACGGCACCTTATGCAGATAAAGACTATGCAGCATTAGATGCATTATCGGAAATTTTAACGGCAGATCCTTCAGGATACCTATATAAAGCTATGATTGATTCTCATAAAGCAGCTTCCGTTTATTCTTATCAGCCAACAGTGAGAGACGCTGCCTTCATGTACTTCGGTTTGGAAGTTCCTGCAGATAAGGATGTAAAAGCGGTAGAAAATGAATTCAGAACGGAGCTGGATAAAGTTTCAACCATCAAGTATACGGAACAGGATGTTGCAAGAGCCAAAGCTAAAATTTTAAAGCAAATTGAAAATACAAAAAATAATACGATCAATTTTGCAATCGGGCTTACTGAGATTGTAGGTGCTGGAAGTTATAAATTAGGAATGTTATATCGTGATAATGTTGAAAAGCTTACTTTGGCCGATATTCAGAGAGTTGCTGATAAATACTTTAAAACGAACAACAGGACGGTAGGTGTATTCGTACCTGCTAAAGATGAAATAAGAGTTAAGAATATTGAGTATTCTGATGACCAGATTGCAACGCTAACAAAAGATTATAAAGGAAAGGCTTTAGAAAAAGAAGTGGCTCCATTTGAAGCAAGCATTAAAAACCTGAAAGCTAACCTTTCTGAAGGGAAATTAAGCAACGGGATGAAGTATGGCGTTATCAAAAAAGAAATTAAAGGAGGGAAAGTATTAGGCAGCTTCCGCTTCCCTGTAAGTAATGCTAAAGACTTAAGTGGAAAATCCCAGATAGGAGCTTTAATGGCGCAGGTAATGAAAACCGGTACTAAATCCCATACGAAGGAGCAGATTCAGGATATGCTGGACCAGTGGAAATCTTCCATTAGTTTTTCATTCAAAGGGCAAACATTATCAGCTAATGTAAGTACATACAAAGAGCATTTGCCGAAAGTAATGGATCTGATGAAAGAAATCCTTACAGAATCTAATTTCCCTGAAGCAGAATTAGCAAAAACCGTTAATGAATACAATACGTATTTGGAAGGCTCTTTAAATGATCCGCAGGCATTGGCATTTACAGAAATTGGAAAAATTACAGAAAACTATCCTAAACAAAGTATTTATTATACTCCATCATTCAAAGAGCAGATTGAGGCTAATAAAACAATCAAAAGACAGGAGCTTGTAGATTTTTACAATACGATTATAGGAAGTAATAACGGAGTAGGAACCATGATTGGAGATATAGACTCTAAAACAGCGTCTTCTTTAATGGAAAATACATTTGGAAAATGGAACTCAAAATCTAACTATGAACAGATCAAGCCTGAGCTTTTTGCAACCAAAAAAGAAGATAAGATCTATTTAACTCCGGATAAAGAAAACGGAGCTGCTGTTGGAAAAATCAGCTTCTCTATGGACAGAAAGAGCCCGGATTATCCAGCATTGCTGATTGCTAATGAAATGTTAGGCAGCGGTGGCTTTATGACCGCAAGAATTCCTATGAGACTTCGTGAAAAAGAAGGGATCAGCTATGGCGCAGGCTCATATATGGGTGTGCCGGCAGATAATAATGTAGCATCTTGGGGTTGGTATGCATTCTTTAATCCAACAAAAAAAGATGCAGTAAACAAAGCGCTGAAAGAAGAAGTAAACAAAGCTGTAAAAGAAGGATTTACTGAAGAAGAATTTAAATCTAATCTGACTTCGTGGTTAACTTCAAGAAAAACAAGCTTAGGAAATGACAGTACTCTGATGGGGCTTGTAAACTCTCAGCTTCAGTATGGTATTCCGTTGGAAGACTATGATACACTTGAAGCAAAAGTTTCAGCCTTAAAGGTAAGCCAGGTAAATGATGTTCTTAAGAAATATATAAGTGAAGATAAACTTACTTCTGTTTTCGCAGGAGATTTCAACAAGAAATAATTTAAAATAGCTAAAAATGAAAACCACAGATGATTCTGTGGTTTTCATTTTTTTAAAGAGTTTGGGCCGTTATATGTCTAAAACAAATTTTTAGTCTCCTTTTCAAGTTTCAAACCAAATTTACTTTTTACTTTCAACTTCTCTGATAGGGATAAAGTCTCCGTTAAAATAGTCAATTTTCATTTCAAAAGGAGTAATGGGATTGGCAGTGAAAGAAATTCCAATACCGCCGCCATAAGGAAATGCAGGAGTTGCCATCAGATAAGGTGAATTGGGATCCGCCTTTATTTTCCCTGTAAAATAGTAGTCATTATCTTTTTTTTCAGCTTTGGTAAACAGGTTTTCCATAGAAAGATAGATATAAAGTTCACCTTTGTAAATAATAGCATAGATGCCGTCCTTTTTAATCTCCTTTTCTTCACCGTTCACTGTTTCATAGATTCTGACAATTTTCGGAGCATTACCATAAAACTTTACACGGGAAATTTCTTTATTGGGCTGTTGGTCTTTTAAGGATTGATAATCATTATAGACTCCATCTTTTAATTCCGGAGAGTGATAAAGACTGACAGATTCCTTGGCAATTCCCTCAAAATCTTTAATTTGCTCATAAGTATAATGATTAACGGATTGTGGCTTTTCAGAAGCATTTGTTGCTATAAAGTCAACAATAAAATCACTTCCTTTCTGCAGGATTTCTTTAGTAACATCAGATTTGGCCTTATGGTCAATGGCCTGACTCACCTGATCTAACAAAGAATAAGAACCATCTTTATTTTTTGAAAACAGAAATCCCTGGAAATAAAAATAGCCATGAGCCGCTACTTCGGCAAACGAAAGTTGCCTGAGATATAAAACTAAAGTACCGCTTTCTGTATTCTCTCCATTAAGATTGTTTAAAACATCCTGAAATTGGTCGGAAAGAGTTCGGGAAGCCAACAGATTAGCAGGATTGTTTAAAAGCCCCTTCCGAACGGTTCCCAATGAGGTGGTGTCCATTCTGCGGTCAATGACCCTAATGGTCTTATAGTAACTTTTATCCAGCTTTTTTGTGGGAAGACTGATCGTGAATTCTTCAGGTTTCTTTTGAGCGCATATCATTGCTACAGAGAAGAAAACTGCTAAAAATAAAAGTCTTTTGAAGTAGTTTTTCATAATAATTGCCTTTTGTGATGTGTTTATGTATCCTTATTTCCGATAGGCCACAATAGCTCCGTTTTCAAAATAATAATCAGGACCAAAGAGCTCTTCTGCATAGATTTCAGGGAGAAAATAAGAATCAATCTTATTATCTTTCTGGTATTGCTCAAACTCTTTTTTCGTAATTTCCTCACCATCCAGAAAATAAATGAACTCTTTATTTTTAGGATTAAAAGGAAACTGTTTCGCCTGATCCAGATTTAGATTCAGTGTACCATCATCTTTAATATGTCTTTTATTGACAAAAAGAAAATATTTGTTATCATTCACTCTGTTATGAGAATCTGCTCCCTCAAAAACAAATATATTGCTTGTTTTTACATCATCTGCAGGAATATTAATAGAATTTTTAAGTGAATGGCTGGAACAGTGTCTTTTAGAAGGAGTAAGAATGGTAATAAACTGATACCGGATGAGGTTTTCTGTATCTCCTGAAGGTTTTACTTCGAGCTTTCGGTTTGCTGCAGTTTCAGGATAATCATACTCTTCGTTTCCTGGTCTGTGAGCAACCATAACCATTCCCTGGATCTCCGCACTACCCAAGGTGTCAATTTTCTTTTTTTGTGCGGTGAGGTTCGAGGTAAATAAAATAGAGAGGAAGATTCCGCTGGCTATTTTTCTAAATGGAAGTTGAAAAAAGTTGTTTGGAGTTTCTGATTTTTCTTCCGGAATATATAACCGCTGGGCCTGAATTCTTCCACACACAGATGAGTTGGATTGTAGTAATAATTTAATTTCATCATCTGTTTTATCTGAAAGGTCATATACTTTTTTTGCGCAATGGCCGCAAAAGCTTCCACCGGGAATTTCCTGCATATTTTCCCGGGCAGCGTAGCAAGGCTCTTTAATTTGGAATTCCTTCTTCATGATTATTTAGTTTTGTGATATTAAAAATACAAAAAAACCTCAAAGAATTTCTTTGAGGTTTTAATTTATAGTTCCTGAAGTCAGGGATATGCTTACATATTTCTTCTGTACTTACCACCCACTTCAAATAAAGCATTGGTGATCTGTCCTAAAGAACAGAATTTAACCGCATCAATCATCACTTCAAATAAGTTCTGCTGGTTGATGGCTGCATGCTGAAGTTTTTTCAAAGCTTCTTCAGATTTTCCTTCGTTGGCTTTCTGGAAGTTGTGAAGGGCTTCAATCTGTGCCTGCTTTTCCTCTTCAGTGGAACGGATAACCTCTCCTGGAAGCACCGTTGGAGAGCCGTCTTTTCCAAGGAAAGTATTTACTCCGATGATCGGATATTCTCCAGTATGTTTCAGCCATTCGTAATGCATGGATTCTTCCTGGATCTTAGAACGCTGATACATGGTTTCCATAGCTCCCAATACACCGCCTCTTTCAGTAATTCTGTCAAATTCTGCATAAACAGCCTCTTCCACAAGATCAGTCAGCTCTTCGATAATGAAAGATCCCTGAAGCGGGTTTTCATTTTTAGCCAGCCCTAATTCTTTGTTAATAATTAACTGAATAGCCATTGCTCTTCTTACAGACTGTTCTGTAGGAGTGGTAATCGCTTCATCGTAAGCATTCGTGTGAAGCGAATTACAGTTATCATAAATCGCGTAAAGCGCCTGAAGCGTAGTTCTGATATCATTGAAATCAATTTCCTGAGCGTGAAGAGAACGTCCTGATGTCTGAATGTGGTATTTCAGCATCTGGCTTCTTTCATCTGCACCATATTTCAATTTCATGGCTTTTGCCCAGATTCTTCTTGCCACACGCCCGATCACTGAATATTCAGGGTCAATACCGTTAGAGAAGAAGAAAGATAGGTTCGGAGCAAAATCATTGATATCCATTCCTCTGGACAGGTAATATTCCACATAAGTGAAACCGTTTGCTAATGTAAATGCAAGCTGAGAAACCGGGTTGGCACCCGCTTCAGCAATGTGATAACCGGAAATGGAAACAGAGTAGAAGTTTCTTACTTTTTCCTTAATGAAGTATTCCTGAACATCACCCATTAATCTCAGGGCAAATTCGGTAGAGAAGATACAGGTATTCTGAGCCTGATCCTCCTTTAAAATATCAGCCTGAACAGTACCACGAACAGTAGCAATTGTTTTTGCCTTAATTTCAGCATATACATCAGCAGGGATAATTTCATCACCTGTTAATCCTAAAAGCTGTAATCCCAATCCGTTATTGGATGGCGGAAGTTCACCGTTATACTTCGGTCTTTCCAAGCCTTTATCATCAAATTTTTCTTTAAGCTTAGCTTCAACTTTAGCTTCTAATCCGTTTTCTTTAATATATTTCTCAACATTCTGGTCAATGGCAGCATTCATAAAGAAAGCTAAAAGCATAGGAGCAGGTCCGTTGATCGTCATTGAAACTGAAGTTAATGCATTTACCAGATCAAAACCTGAATATAGTTTTTTAGCATCATCCAGCGTAGCAATAGAAACTCCCGCATTACCGATCTTACCATAGATATCCGGTGGTAAAGCAGGATCCTGCCCGTATAGCGTTACAGAGTCAAAAGCTGTAGACAGTCGTTTTGCCGGCATTTCTGCAGATACATAATGGAATCTTCTGTTGGTTCTTTCCGGGCCACCTTCTCCTGCGAACATCCTTGTTGGGTCTTCACCCGTTCTTTTGAACGGATAGATTCCGGCAGTATAAGGGAAGCTTCCCGGAAGGTTTTCCTGGCCTTTCCATTTAATCAGATCCCCCCAATCATTGTATTTCGGTAAGGCAATTTTTGGAATCCTTAAATGAGATAAAGATTCTGTAGAAGTCTCTACCTTAATTTCTTTTCCTCTTACAAAGTAGGAATAAAACTCTGCATGGAAAGCTTTCTTCGTATCATCCCATGTTTTCAGGAAGTCAATATTCTCCTGCTGAAGTTCCTTTTCAGCTTTTTGATATTCAGTATCTAAAGCTTCATTGGAAATAATATTTTTTACCCCTTCAATATGATACATTTTTCTGGCAAGCTCGGCCTGCTTTTCAACATTGGCGTCATACTGTTTATTGTTTTCAACAATTTCAGAAAGGTAACGTACTCTTTTGGGAGGAATGATGGTTACTTCATCTGTAATTTCCTGCTCAACGAAAGTTTTAAGTCCTAAGTCTGTAAATTTTTCATTGACTTTGGAAACCAGTCTGTTATAAAGCTCTGTGGTTCCATGGTCATTGAACTGAGATGCTTTTGTAGCATATACAGGCATATCCTCCAATGGGCTTTCCCATAAAAGATGGTTTCTCTGGAACTGTTTTCTTACAGCCTGAAGCGCGTCAAGAGCACCACGTTTATCAGATTTATTTAAAGCCACCAGATCAGCATAATCTAACATGTCGATTTTTTCCAACTGAGTAGACGCTCCATATTCAGGAGTCATTACATACATAGAAACATCTGCAAAGTCAGAAACTTCTGAACCAGACTGCCCGATTCCTGAAGTTTCAAGGATGATCACATCCGGATGAGCCAGTTTCAATACATTTAATGCAGAATGAATGAATGGAGAAACAGAAACGTTGTTTTCTCTCGTAGCCATTGAACGCATATAAACTCTTGGATCATTAATGGCATTCATACGAATCCTGTCTCCAAGAAGAGCTCCTCCTGTTTTTTTCTTCGAAGGGTCAATAGAGATGATCGCAATTTTTTTATTAGTATTTGAACGCAGGAAACGTCTTACCAGCTCATCCGTTAAAGATGATTTTCCGGCACCTCCCGTTCCTGTAATACCAATGATAGGGATATTTAATTCTTTTGATTTCTCATCAATTGCTTTTACCAGTTCTGGCTTTTCATCAGAAAAGTTTTCAACAGCAGAAATAATCTGTGCAATGCTTGATGGATTTTCAAAGCTGATATTTTCTAAATCTTTAGCCGTAACATCTTTTCCGGTAGCAAAGTCGGAACGGTGCACCAGGTCATCAATCATTCCCTGAAGGCCAAGCTCACGTCCGTCATCCGGCGAGTAGATTCTGTCAATTCCATAGGACATCAGATCTTTGATCTCTTCCGGAAGGATAACACCGCCTCCGCCACCAAAAATTTTGATTTGTGGCGAGTTTTTTTCTCTTAAAAGATCATAGATATATTTGAAATATTCATTGTGACCTCCCTGATATGAAGTTAATGCAATCGCATTGGCATCTTCCTGGATTGCTGTATTCACAACTTCCTCTGCTGATTTGTCATGCCCTAAGTGAATCACTTCACATCCGGTTCCCTGGATGACACGACGCATAATATTGATCGCAGCATCATGCCCGTCAAACAATGACGCCGCTGTTACGATTCTTACCTTGTTGGTTGGAGTATATTTTTGGGTTTCCATAAAAATTCTAGAAAGTTTCTAAGTTTTCAAATATAATAATAAAAAAAGAACCTTGTGTTTGATTTTATAGTATTGACTATCATGTATTTGTGGTGTTCTATTTAATAAAATGCCCCCATTTTTAGGTTTAAGAATTTAAAAGACGAAAGGTTCGGTAGTTACAGAATTAAAAATGACTTGCAGATTTTGTTTAGAATTTGATATATCCTTAATTACTCAAATTAAAATTTCTACTTTTGCACCATATTTTACAGATATGCAAAAAGCTTTGATATATTTCGCGTTGGGAACCGTTGTAAGCTTCCTTATCAATTATTTCTTTGTAAGTTCAGATAATATCGGCCTGGAAATTTATTATGCCATTGCCTTCGGTGCTGCATGGGGCACAGCTTATTATCTGGATACTCCGGATTTTACATTGCCTAAAAAACTTGGACTGTCTTTTGTAGTGATGGCTGTTCTGGTTTTAGCAGGAACTTTATTTTTTAAACTCGAACTTGCTATTCCTTCCATTTTGAAGTTTTCAATGGTGTTTGTAGCCTATTATGTAATAGCAAGCTTTAGGGCAACGAAGTCATTAAGAAAATAAAAAAGCTGTCACACTTGACAGCTTTTTTTATTAATGAATCATCATAAAACTTATCAGGGCGAGCCCTGTAAGTAAAAACATGAATGCGAAGAAATTAATGGTAAATAATATCATTCCAACAATAATACTTACCAGGCCATGGGCACGATAAACGCGTCGGTGAGCAATAAAGAAATAAGTCATACTGTATAATGAAAGTAATGATATTGCTAAATATAAAATTGTATTAATCAGCCAGAAGTCTGTGAGGCCGGCTAATTTTGAAAGCAGGAATATTAATAAGACTGTTAGTAATAAGAAGGAGAAATAATGCAAAGTGAAAATTCCATGGTCAAAATACCACCACTTTTTCTTACTGTGGAATATCCATAAGAAGAATGCAAACAAAGGAAGGTAAATGAAAAGAGCTTTAGGCAGGTTATGAAATGATTTTTCTGTCATATTAGCTACTAGTTCCTTTTTGGTAATTCCATGTTCTTTGAGTTCAAAGAATTTATGAACAATCGGTTTTTCCACAAAATCAAAGAATCCTGGGTTTTTAGCCTTAGCTGAGTCGTAGGACTTTTTTGTTTTATAGTTTCCATCACCGGAATCTATTGTGCTGTCCATATCCAGTATTTTTTCCACATTGTCAGAATCGGGAACCATCTTTAGCTTTTCAATAACAAGAGAATCCTCTTCGGTCAATATTTTTTTAGCTTTTATACTATCTATTATTTTTTGTGTTTCAATAGGTTTCATAATTTTTACAAGGCCTTTCTCACCCTGCTTTTCATTATGTTTGTCGCTGGACCCTATATTGACCATAGGAAATAATGCAAATACAAAAAATGTGATAAAACTGACAAAAATATAAAGCTTTACGGGAGGTACAAATTTCTGTCTTTTCCCTTCAAGATAGGTATTTGTCAACTTGCCAGGCTTAAATAAGAGATTTTTTACAGTTCCCCAGAACTGCCCGTCATAATGAGTGAAATCTTCAATGAAGTGGGTGAACAGGAAATAGAAAGGCTGTCTGCGTTCCGTATTTTCCTGTCCGCAATGTGGACAGAATCTTTCTTCTACTTGATGCCCGCAATTCAGGCAGGTTTTGTCTTCTCGGATCTTTCCGTGGCTCATGGTACTTGTTTGTGCAGCAAAGATAATTATTTCAGGAAATAAATAATGATATCACTACTTCTTTGAATGAAACCTTAAAGGAAAATTAAAATTGATTAATAATTCTTGAAAAAAGAGAATTAAAACATGAATAAAGTTTTCTTCATGGAATTAATGAGATCTTTATATAAAATAAGGATACCGGCTAACTTAGAAATAAGTGAAAGAATAATTTGCAGGATTTTAAAATGGCAATAAAGAAAGAGTTGAGGGAAAAAACTCTTGCTTTATCATATCTGCGTTTTCAGAATCTTTAGACGTTTTTTCATCGCGACAACATTTTACAAGTTTTATGCCAAAAATACAATAGTGTTACAATCTAATGCTATAGAATTGATTATCCGATATTTTGTAGATTAAATGAAATATGTTTTTGGGTTACAAAAATAATTTGTACCTTTGCACACCCTTTTAGGGGTAAATTATGTTTAATCTTTAACTAAAACGTGTGAATACATTAAGTTACAAAACTGTTTCAGCGAACAAAGCTACTGCTAATAAAGAATGGGTTGTGGTAGACGCTGAAGGACAGCCGTTAGGTAGATTAGCTTCTACGGTTGCAAAGATTTTGAGAGGTAAGCACAAAACGAACTTTACACCTCACGTAGATTGTGGTGATAACGTTATCGTTTTGAATGCTGGGAAAATTACACTTTCCGGAAACAAGTGGGCTGATAAGACTTATATCTGGCATACAGGATATCCTGGTGGACAGAAGTCTATGACTGCGGCTGAACTTCAAAAGAAAGATTCTTTAAAGGTATTAGAGAAGTCTGTAAAAGGGATGTTACCTAAAAACAGACTAGGTGCTGCTATCCTTAAGAACCTTTATTTATATGAAGGAACTGAGCACAAACATGAAGCTCAACAGCCTAAAACAATTAATGTTAACGAATTTAAATAATTAATTATGTCTATAGTTCACAAAATCGGAAGAAGAAAAACTTCTGTAGCTAGAGTTTATGTAAAACCAGGTTCTGGAAACATTACAGTAAACGGTAAAGATGCTAAAGAATATTTCTCTACAGACGTGATGGTTTACAAATTAAACCAACCGTTCATCCTTTCTGAGACTGTTGGTCAGTATGACGTTACCGTAAACGTATTCGGTGGGGGTAATACAGGTCAGGCAGAGGCTATCAGATTAGGTATTTCTAGAGCTTTATGCGAAATCAACGCTGAGTTCAGATTAGCATTAAAGCCAGCTGGTTTACTTACAAGAGACGCAAGAATGGTGGAAAGAAAGAAGCCAGGTCAGAAAAAAGCAAGAAAGAGATTCCAATTCTCAAAACGTTAAGATTTGCTGTTGGCGAATGGCTATTAGCTATTGGCTACAGAAATTTAAATTTTATTTAAACTTAATCTCGGCGAAAAGCCCATTGCCAAAAGCAAAAAGCAGCCCGCCAATTGCCCGTTACGTTTAGCATCCAAACGCTTCTCCCATCTAAAGAAGTTGTTGATTGTTTAAAAGACGGAAAGTAAACTAACAAAAACAGAAAACATGGCAAAAGCAAATGTAAAAGACCTTTTAGAGGCTGGCGTACACTTCGGTCACATGACTAGAAAGTGGAACCCAAATATGGCTCCATACATTTTTATGGAGAAGAACGGTATTCACATTGTAGACTTACATAAAACAGCAGTTAAATTAGATGAAGCGTGCAGCGCTTTAGAAAAATTAACTTCTGCAGGTAAAAAAGTTCTTTTCGTAGCTACTAAGAAGCAAGCGAAAGAAGTGGTTGCAAAACACGCTTCTGAACTTAATATGCCTTATATTACAGAAAGATGGCCAGGTGGTATGTTAACGAACTTCGTTACTATCAGAAAGGCGGTAAAGAAAATGAACTCTATCGACAAAATGAAAAAAGACGGTACGTTCGAAACTTTATCTAAAAAAGAAAGATTACAGGTTGACAGACAAAGAGCTAACCTAGAGAAGAACTTAGGTTCTATCGCTGACATGGTGAGACTTCCTTCTGCTGTATTTGTAGTTGACATCTTAAGAGAACACATCGCGGTAACTGAAGCTAAGAAGCTTGGTATTCCAGTTTTCGGTATCGTTGATACAAACTCTGACCCTAGAAAAGTAGACTTCGTTATCCCAGGAAACGATGATGCTTCTAAGTCTATTGATATGATCCTTAGCGTAGTTTCTGAATCTATCAAAGAAGGTCAGTCTCAAAGAAAAGCTGATAAAGAAAAATCTAAAGAAGAAGGAGAAAAAGTATCTGCTGATACAGATGCTGATTTCGATGCAGAATAATTAAAGATTTTCTTTAATATAAGAAAAACGCTGGATTTTTGGTCCAGCGTTTTTTTATTGAATAGAGTCTTATAATTTATCTCTTTGGACAAACAACAACTGTTGGAATAGTAGGATCTGCTGGTATTAGCACTTCTCCCACCCTGCATATAACCCCGCAGCATATTTCTCCTATTTCAGTATTACAGCCTTGTGTACATAATTTAAATCCTCCTTTAATTGTTTTTAATGCAATTCTTGGGATTTTTTTTAAATTTTTCATGGTTTTTATTTTAGTTTTTCCTACTCTCTATGCTTTTCGGATACCGCAATTATTTATTTTAAATATAGATATTTATTACTTTATGTAATTTATATAATAACGTTTTGATTTTATGTTATTTATATTTCTATCTATAGTTATTGAATAGCCAGCTAGATAATGGACTATTTTAAAGGCGTATATATTATCTGTTTTCTCCATAAGGAGAGTCTAAATAAAAAAACTGCAGAATTCTGCAGTTTTCTATGTTAATTCCTAAGTGTTATGGAAAAAGAAGTTGTTATAAACTTTGTAGATTGGTACCGTGAATTGCAAACCATACCGGACAAGCTGTAGTTTTGATTTTTAGTGACCATTGTATAGCCTGTTTTTCCAGCACCTATAGGAATCTTTTTAAAGAAATTATTCCCGCTTATTGTTAATACCATATTACACGGAGAGCTATTATTTACTGAAATAGAGGTTTTGGGATTCCCCGGATCATCATTATTAAGAAGGTCATTAAGTACCTCAGCTGTTTCAGGTTTATGGGTTTTCATCAGCTCATTATATTCTCTTTCAGTATTGGCTGCGCTGCTACCACCGGAGTTGGCAGGATAGGGATTTCTAATAGGATAACCGCCATAATTAACACTACAGCTGGTAAGGACTATTGAGGTCCCGGCAAGAACTAATAGCTTTTTCATACCGTCTATTATTTTTTTGCTTTTCTTTTTTTCAATGGTTTCTCAGGGGATATCTTTGCGTCAGAGATTGGTTGTGTCTCTGGCTGACCCGGATTGTTTATGGTTACAAAGATACTTCTTTTTATATCTTTCTGAGAAAAGTACTTCATATCACACACATTACTTGTAAGCGTATAAGAGCCTTTATTAACGATAATGAAGTTTTCCCCGCGAGCAGGAACGGCAAGATTATAGTAATCTTTTCCTTCTATCCTGAGAACTATATTACAGTCAGAATTATTCTTAAATAAAAGAATGGATTCTTTTTTAGTAATGTCTTCATTAAGCATTGTATTCAGAAGCTGTTCTGTTTTTCCCTTATGCTCTGCAGACGTTTCAGCAATTAAACGTTTAAATTCTTCTGCTTCGTTGGAGTTGGGATCCTTCATAGCATTTTTGGGAATATCTGCAATAACAGGTCTCGCTTCCATGGGTTTGGCTGTACGGGCTCCCTTTGTCCACTCAGAGTTTTTTAAGGCAATGAGCTTAGGTTTTAGTACGCTTTTTTTAGGATCGTCAGGGTGTGCGGTCTTAAGATATTCTTCAATTTCCTTGATATTTGTGCTTTTTAAGATGTCTTTACTGCTTTTTTGTGCGTAGGTAAAGCCGTGGGTAAGGAAAGTGAAAAATAAAATTGTCAAAAATTTTTTTTTCATCAATAGTGTTTGTTTATTTCATCAGTTGATCCGGAATTTTATATAGGTTATTGTTTTTCCTTTTGCTGAAAACAGTCCTTCATAATACGTCTGGATATCTCTCAAATGCGGGGTATTCGGATCATACTCCGGAGCTCCGTAGATATCATGGTGAGCGCTAATGATTTCATATCCTGCTCCCTGTAAATATCCCAGTGTATATCCGTGAAGGAATTCTGAGTCTGTTTTCAGGTGGATAATTCCTCCTGGCTTCAGGAATTTCTTATAACGTGCTAAAAAGTCCGGGTGTGTTAATCTATGTTTTGTTCTTTTATATTTAATTTGCGGATCCGGAAAGGTAATCCAGATTTCATCCACTTCATTCTCTGCAAAGAAATAATCTACAAGCTCAATTTGTGTTCTTAGAAAAGCCACATTGTTCATATTGCTTTCTACTGCTTCTTTTGCTCCAAACCAGAATCTTGCCCCTTTAATATCCACTCCAATAAAGTTTTTTTCAGGAAAAGTTTTGGCCAGCCCAACAGAATATTCTCCTTTTCCACAGCCTAGCTCCAGAACAATCGGGTTGTCATTTTTAAAGAAGTTTTCCCTCCATTTCCCTTTAAGCTCAAAGCCCTCTAAAGCCTCTTCTCTTGTTGGTTGGATTACATTCGGTAATATCTTGTTTTCTGCAAATCTTGCTAATTTATTCTTGCCCATGAGTCATTTATAAAATGACTGCAAAAGTAATAAAATTTAGACAGAATTGAGGTCTTTTAACGCTAAAAGACCTATGGTGAAACTATTATATTGTTTTGATTATTTTGCTGTTGCGCTGCCTAAGGCAACCATAATTGGTTTTTGAATGGTTTTTTGTGATGCATACTGTGCTCCGCAAACCAGGCTTGTAAAAAGGTATTGACCTTTTTCCACTACAATTGAGTTGTCTTTATGAGCCGGGACAGCAAGCCTGTATTTGGTATTTCCTACGCCTTCCATTCTTACAATAATATTACAATCAGATTGGTTTTGGATGAGAACAATGCATTCCTTGGCGTTAGGATCATTATCAAATAAAGAATTAAGGATCTTAACGGTTTTGTTTTGATGTTCAATAGGAGAGACATTCATCAGCATATTGAATTCTTCTGCCTCTGCATTGGGAATAGCTGCATTAGCTGTTGTATTTACAACAAAAGTATTTTGCGCGTTGCTTGGTGTGTAGGTTTCTATCGGTTTTTTTGCTGCAAGTTCGGCTTTATATTTGGCAATCTGTTTCTGTTTGATGATGGCGTTCATCTCATCAAAAGTGATCTTTGTAGAAGGCCGTCTTCTTAATAAGGCCAGCATTTCCTGCATATCTTTTACTTTCTGGTCTTCGGGATGGGCATTCTTAATGTATTCCTTCATCATTTCCATAACCCGGGGCTTCAGTACGGACCTTCTGGGGTCATCAGGATGAGCATCCCTTAGGAAGGCATTGATTTCATAGATATTATTGCTTTTCAGAATTTCACTATAATCTTTTCCCTTCTTTTGGGCAGAGAGGGTGAAAAACAAGACCGAGGCAAGAAGTAAAAGTATTTTTTTCATTAATATCGCATTAAGTTAAAAATTTAGTACTTTTTCTTAATTTGTGTTTGGGTCAATTAGTCTTTAGTAGGATAACGAAATAGTATTGTTTTTATTTTAAACACATGATCGTGACATAAAATTAAACATATTTTTGAATATAAATGAAATGTATTCTGCAAAAAGTGAACAGATGATAATAATGCTTCCGTTTAGTATAAAAGAAAAACCCATGTAACATTACATGGGTTTTGTATAAATCTGAATTTTTATTTCTCAGGTTGCTGAATTTGTTGGGGAGCTACCACTTCCTGAAGATGAGAGTTCCTCAATCTTTTCTGATAAATAGGCATGTATTTTTCAATAGGAATTTTTATAGCTTCAAAGTTTCCGGCCAATACATAAGGCTGTATATTTTCTGAAGTATATACAAACTGTAAAAAGTTATCAATCAGATTTTCAGGAATTTTAAACTTTGCAAAATAATCTTTTCCTAAATAATTCTTAACCTGGGTGATTGAGCTATTCATTCTCTCATAAGCCTGATAACGCTGTTTTTTCTTTCTTTCGCCGGAAAGCATGTCATAAATACTTTCAAGACTGAAGGTAAGCCCACCGTCTCTTAATCCGGCAATAGGGAGTTCAGGCGGTGTTCCGTCTCCCTTAGGTTCAGGAAGTCCGATTACTTTTTTAATGGCGAGTGCTTTATCTTCTTTTCTGATAGAGTTAACGTCATATCTGAGATTTCCTGTAGGCTTGAATCTGCTGAGTACAATTTCCTGGATCTCGTAATAAGCTATTTTCAGTTCCACCAGGTTTTTCTGTCCTAATAGCTGGGGAGTCATCTTAACATCTTTCCTTTCAGTAACAATGGACGTAAAACGGATAACATCTCCAGGGTTAGCCGGAACACTAAAATTACCGTTGTAATCAGCAAGTACAGTTTTTTGTGTATTAAGATTGGTAACATATACCTGATTGAGATAAAGGATAGAGTTATCTCTTAGAAATACCTCACCGGAATATATTTGAGCATTGATTTTTGCCAGAAAAACCAGTAGCAGCAGAGTAATCAGTTTCTTCATATAATTGGCAAAATTACATAGAAATACAGCAATTTGTGCTTAGTTAGATAAAGAATAGTGGTTAAAGTTATATTAAACTTTAGTATTAAATTGTTAATGAATGTTATAAATGTATGTTTAATCTATATTCTAATCGAAATATATAATGAAAGGCTGAAGGAATATCACTTTCTTTCAGCCTTTTAATCTGTTTTATCTGTGCCTTACCAACAGCCAGCTTGAATATTTTATTGAAACTGAGGAGCCAAATTCTGTCCAGCTTATAAAATACCAATAGGTAGCTGTAGGGGTATATCTGCCTCCAACTCTTCCATCCCAGATGTAACGGTTTTCGCGGGTGCCTCTGAAAAGTTCAGCCCCATATCGGTCAAAAATCCTGAATACAAGATTATCGTGAGACATTAATGCCGAATAGTCTATTGTTTCGTTACGCCCATCTCCATTTGGAGTAATGGTGTTGATAAGGTTAATAATAGCAAATTCCTTTTTCACTTCCCTGCACATTTTTGAGTCTCTTACCACCACATAATGAGGACCTCTTGGTACATCATAAAAAGTATTTGAAGTTTGCCATATAACCCCATCCAAAGAGTATTCATAAGGTGGGTTACCTCCACTTACCCCAATTTTTACAGTTGTTCCGTCAATTTCAATGGAAGTAATGGCTGGGATTGTATATTCAGTAACGTTTATATTCTGTTTATAGGTACATCCGTTAGAGGTAAGCTCTACCCAATAGTTTCCGGCTGGTACATTAGTGATGGAAGGAGAGGTTGCTCCGGTGCTCCACAAATATTTATCAAATCCAGGTCCTGCATCCAGTGTAGTTGTCGTTTTAGGGCAAATCATTTGATCTGTAAGCAATGCAGACGTTTTAGGGATTTTAATAGTGATTTTAATGGAAGCCACTTCCGGACAGCTTCCGTTTTTTTCGAAACGGATATAGAATGTTTGTGATGTTGTAATATTTACTGTAGCGGCTAATGGGTTAATATTATTCTGCGCATCAGCTAAGCTTCCATGAAAAGTAAAAGTAACGGCTGGGTCTAAAATAAACATAGGAATAAACTGGGCGAGGTTTACCGTTTTGATTCCATCCAGGTCATCGTCACATACATTTTCTGTTACGGATTGGCTGGCTAATTTTATTTTATCTCCAATACTGAATTTTAAAGGCTTAATGACAGGGGTGCAGCCGTCAGGAGAATCTACTCTGATATAAATTGTCGTAGTTGTAGTATAGCTCCAGTTATTGGGCAGGGTATTGGCATTTCCCGCGTTGGCATCTGTTAAATTGGCATAGTATCTAACAGTAAAATAGTTTGGGGTGTTAAGGACAATAGGGGTAATGTTAGAAAGGTTGATATTTACGGTCCCATCGAAATTATCGTCACAGAATGCACCATTATAATTATCAGGTACCACAGCTTTATTATAAAAAGAAAGAGTTATTTGAGCAATGCTTTTGCATCCAAGAGTATTTTTAAGAACAGCATATACAATGGTACCATTTGCTGCTGAATAAATATTTGGAGAGGTAATTAAAGCTGCCGGGTTTTCTGTTTGTGCGTCTGCCAGGGTAGGATAGTATGTTTTTGTTACAGAACTGCTGGTTGTTACACTGGCGGTTGTAAGGTTAAATGTCCCTTTTCCGTTTACATCACAGGCAAATAGTACTGCATTGGTAGCAACAATGGCTTTAATATTGATATTCACGGTTACCGTTTCACAGTCCGGGAAATCAGGATCATTTCCACAGAAAGTATAGGTAAATGTATCCGTGCCTGCTGTGCCGGGAGTATTGACCGTATAGGTAATGACTCCGGTTGTAGGGTTTATTACGGCTGTACCCAATGCTGGTGGAGTAGTGATGGCAACGGTAGAGGGAACAGGAATTTGGGTTGAAGTGCTGAAGGTAGGAGTAATGGATTGTGAAGTACAAACATCATAGGTTGCAGTAGTCAGTTTTGCACAATTGGTAACTTTGAATTGTTCAGTAACCAAAGGAGCACAGCTTCCCATTGTTACAGAACAGGTATAATATCCTGATTGAGCAGGAGTAATAGAAGCACTGTTAGCCCCTGAAATAGCAATTCCGTTTCTGTACCACTGATAGGTATCATAAATAATGGGGTCTACAGTGAGTTCAATGCCAGGAACGCAAGGGCCTCCGGATTTTAAAATAACAGGTTGTGTAGGAAAGCCCGCAAAGAAGCCTCCATATCCTACCGCATCACTTCCAGCTGTAATTCCCGCAGTAATAGCTTTACTGGAAACTATTGTAACTGTACCTGTAATATTGGGGATGCCATAAGTAACCCAGTTGTTGGTGCCTGTCATATTGTAAGGTCCTGTAGAGGCTGGCGGAGTACCCCCGTTTATAGTAACTATTGCTCCTTTTTCTGTAATAAGGTTCAATTTTGTCGGAATAGTAAGAATTCCTGAAGGATTTGCATTGGAATGAACAAAATTTTCGTTGATAAGGCCCAGTTCATTAATCTGTTTGGGAAGATAGCAGTTTAAAGCAGGAATAAAATTGAACCCTCCCGTAGCTACTTCACTCGCTGTATTTGAATCTCCTGCCAGGATCTGATAAACATAGGCATTTTTGGAGGTTTTGATATACAGGTTATAATGGCCTCCGCCCTGAAGACTGTATTTAGTATCCGGAATCACAAAGTATTTGCCGGTATTCAGTGTGGCAATGGGTGCTAATTCATCATTTACATAGATCTGGGTATTGTCCTGGGTAGCAATAACCACAGCTCCTTCCATATTGGCTCCAATACTTCCATTACCTTTAACGAGAGCAAATTCACTTCCAAGTCTGTCAGCAGGTACAGCCTGGTCCATTAAAATATCAGAACTCGTGGGGAAGTTTCCTGCATACTGGCCGTTAAAGTTTCCATTGGTAACATTAATCGGTTTGTTTGAGGTGATTTTAGCTCCAATAAACCCATCAAAGTTTCCTGTGTTGTTTCCAATACCATCAATAATATAAGATTGTCCTTTGTTTAAAGTAATATTTAGAGTAGGATTGGTAGCCCCTGTAGTTCCGTTTGAGAATTGTACTAGCGGGCTGTAGCCGGTAACGGTAACAGTAGTATTATCTTCTGTAGCCAGTATGCTGGTCATAAAATTCAGAATAGAATTATTTACACTGATAGGCACTGATGCTGCAAAAAATGTTTTTCCTGTTGACGGGATGCCCTTAGAGGTAATGATTTCCGCATGGTTGAATACTGAGAATCTCAGGTTTGCATAAAAGGGAAACTCTGCCTTCAGATATAATCCTTTCGTGGTGGGGGTAAATAAATCTGTTTGCTGGGTTGTGATGATGTAACTTCTTAAAACATCAAATTTCTGAGGATTGTTCTTGCTGATATTTACTGTTCCGATCAGAACATTATTGTTGTAGATATTCACCGGAAACGGCGTTGTCCGGCTGGTGGACAGATAAAGTTTCTGATACGGAGAAGAAGCGCCTGACCTATCTATCATTGGGGCAAACCAATGTTCTCTGTCTAATTGTGCAAAAGTAGAGGTGAATATATAGAATATAAATAAAAAAGATAGAATTTTCTTCATTCAGTGATGGTATTTATCACAAATTTAATAATAAAAAGCATTGAAGTATTGAAAATAAAATAAAAAAACCACGATTTTAAAATCGTGGTTTTGAAAGTTATAAATCTGGTTGATTATTCTCTGTTTTTTACCATAATCCAACCTGTGTATTTTATCTCTGTTTTTTCTTTGTTAGATTCATTCCAGGAAACGTGATACCAGTATGTACCCGTTACAAGTTTTTTATCGAAATGTCTTCCGTCCCACTTGTAGTTGTTGAATTTATTTCCGGTAAATATCATATTTCCATATCTGTCATACACTACAAAGCTAAGGTTGTCTTTATAAGCAAGATCACTGTAGTCAATATAATCATTGATGTTATCTCCGTTCGGAGTAATGGCATTCAATAGATTAGGAACTGTAATTTCTGCTGAAATAGGAGTACAGTTGTAGGCATCTTTTACGTAGAATTTATGCTGGCCTCTGCTTAGTCCTTTGAAAGAGTTAGAATCCTGCCAGTTTGTACTTCCATCCACGGAATATTTATAAGGTGCTTTGCCGCCTGCAACAATTACGGTAGCAGTCGTATTGTTAATTTCAATTTGTTGAATAACAGGATCAACTGCTTTTCTTACTCTTACTACCTGTGTAAGGAAACATCCGTTTTTCTCAAGAATTACGCTGTATTCACCTACTCCCACTCCTCTGATTCCAGAAGTAGTTGCTCCTGTGCTCCATTGATAAGAATCATATCCGGATCCTGCATCCAGATCTGTTTTGTCATCAATACAGATGTATTTATCTACAAGGATAGGAGATTTCTTGATAGGAAGAGGAATAAGTTCAATTTTAGCAGTAGCAGAGCATCCCTGTTCAGTAGTAACTTTCACATATACGAGTCCTCCTGTTGAAGGGAAATTCTCTGGTGTGGTAATTTCGTTAATTCCTGCTGTAAGATCTTTTAATGTACGGTAGTACTTTTTTATTGCATTTCCATAGTCAGTAACATTAGCTTTTGTAAGATCAAAATAAGCATAAGGAGCTACATCATACCAGCAAGCCTTAATTGTAGCATCTTTCACAATGAAAGGTACAACTGTAAGGTTCAGGGTAACCTCTTCACAGTCCATGAAATCTGCAGAGTCACCACAGAATGTATAAACAATTTTATCTGTTCCTTCAAAATTAGGTTTCGGCGTATAAGTAATAGTACCATCCGGGTTTATGACAGCAGTTCCATTAGTTGGAGGCGTAAGGATTTTTATAGTACTTATCACCGGATTCTGTGTAGAAGAGGTGAATTTTGGGGTAATAATCTTAGTAGAACAAGCTGGTTCTTCTTTAGTCGTCTTAATTAAACAGTTGACTACTTTGTAAACAGGTGTTGTAAGTGACTGGCATGCTCCCATTGTTACCTTTACAGTATAATAACCAGGTTGTGTTGGCGTATACGTGTAAGTGGTTGCCCCAGGAATGGCTGCATCGTTAAGGAACCATTGGTAAGTATCGTAAGTATCATCTACCTGAAGAATAATTCCGGGAACACAATCTCCAGTTTTTTTAGCAATTACAGGAATTGATGAGAATCCGGCAAAATATCCGCCATATCCGGCTGTGCTGTATCCCCCGTTAATTCCTGCAGTTACTGCTTTAGTAGAAGTAATGGTAAGATTAGGAGGGAAATTCTCTAGTGAATAAGTTACCCATTGTGTATTCCCTGTCAAAGCGTATGGCCCCTGGGCTGCAGTAGGAGGAACCCCATTCACTAATACAGTTGCCCCAACTTCAGTTAATATATTAAGTTTTAATTTGATATCTGAACTGGAAATACCCGGCATTTCATTGATCTTACCAATCTCATCAATTTTTCTTGGCAAGAAACAGTTCAATGGCGGAATATAATTGAATCCGTTGGTTGCATCACTGTCTGTTCCAACGAATTGGTAAAGGTATGCATTCTTGGATGTAGAAATAAACATATTAGAGTGAGTTCCGCCACCCTGAGCTACATAGCTTGTTTCGTTAATTCTATACCATCCTCCTGCATTTCTGGTAGCAACAGGAGTAGATGATCCGTTGATGTATATTTGTGTATTGTCTTCTGTAGCAATAATAAGTCCGCCTTCCATATTCAGGTCAGGGTCTTCGGATCTGGTTTTCACTATTGCAAATGTATTCCCAAGTCTGTCAACAGGTACAGATTGGTCCAGGATAGGATCAGAACCACTTGGTTCGGTAGTAAAGTTACCATTACAGCTTCCGTTGGTAAGAGTTACTGGTTTAGTGGTAACAATCTTAGCACCAATGAAGCCATTATTATTAACAGATGCATCATCTGTTTTACCTGCAAAAATAAAAGACTGTCCTTTATTTAATACAAATGAATGGCTTTGGGCAGGAGGATTTCCATTGATGAATTTTAGCCCCGCAGTATTCCAGCTTACAGTAACCGCAGTGTTATCTTCGGTGGCCAGAATACCCGCAGTGAAATTATCCGTGCTTGCGCTGCTTTCCCTTGTATTAGGGCTGGTAGCCACGTAAAATTTATTACCTATACCAGCTTTTCCTTTACTGGTAATAACTTCACCATGAGCGGATTGTGCCAGCCTTAAGCTACAATAAAAAGGTTTTTCTGCTTTCAAATAGAGTCCTTTTGTCCCCACAACAAAGGCATCAGTAGTTCCTTTTGCAGAAATAAGGTCTTCATCTACATCAAATGTTTTTGGATCGCCTTTAGCGATAGTAACAGTACCTTTAAGTGTATTGTTGTTGAATATTTGTACGTCAAAAGGAGTGGGAGAATCTGTAGATAAATACACCTTATTTTTATAACCGGTAACAGTTGCATAGTAAGGTGCAATCCAGTGTTCAGTATCCCTTTGCGCGAAAAGGGTATTAATCGTAAAAATAATTAATACCAAACTGAGTAGAAATCTTTTCATGTGTATGGAATTAGGATTTCCACAAAATTAAAATAAAAAATCAAATACTTTTAATAAAATGTAAATAAATGTTTAAAATTATTCTCTATTTTTAATCAAAAGCCATCCTGAATATGAAACTGGTAATTGGGTGTCTGGTTCAATCCATTTTATAACATACCAATAAGTTCCCGTAGGGAGACTTCTTCCATTTGATTTTCCGTCCCAGATATAATTCTTGTCAGAAGATTTATACACCGGGTTTCCATACCGGTCTGAAACCTCTATGGAAACATTTTGTTTTATTCCTAATTCTGAATAATTCAGGACATCATTGATACCATCTCCATTGGGCGTGATCGTATTGATAATATTAACAATCAGGAAGTTTTTGGTTACATAACGGCATCCGTCTGAGCCTAATACATACACAGTATGAGTACCTCTGGATAATCCTGTGAAAATATTGGAAGACTGATAATCAAAACCATTTAATGAATACCTGTAAGGTGGGGTTCCGCCTGTTACATACACTGTTGCCGTAGTACCGGAAACTTCTATTTTTGAAATAACAGGAGACTGAGCGGTGTTAACTTTTACATATTGGCGGTATACGCATCCGTTAAATCCAAGATCTACATAATAATTTCCGGCAGAAGCACTGATACTTGAAGTAGTTGCGCCATTACTCCATAAATAGGATGAGAATCCAGGTCCTGCATCCAAAAGAATTTTATCAGTGGAACAGATCGTATGATCTTGAAGAGTAGTAGATTTTTTAGGTATTTTTAAAATAAGGGTTAAGGTTCCCGTATTAGCACATGCTGTATTACTTTGGAATCTTACATAATAAATACCTCCTGAAGAAGTAAGCGTCTGGGACGCTGAGATTGGGTTAGTTCCTGACTGTGCATCGGCTGCTGAAGCGTAGAATGATAAAACGACAGCTGGGTCAATAGTGAACAGTCCTTTATAATCATTCAGATTTATAGCTTCTGAACCGTTAATGTCATTATCACAAACATCAGCTTGGGCAATATTTGTAATTAGAGGGACTTTATTTCCTATCGTAAAATTGATCTGTCCTAAAACTGCCGGACAACTCCCTGTATTCCCTGTAGCTCTTACATACACTGTGGTATTGGCTGTGTAAGCCCAGTTGGCAGGAAGCGTATTGCTGTTTCCTGCAATAGCATCAGCCTGATTAAGGTAATAACTTACTGTAAAAATAGCAGAATTGGCTACAATCTGTGGAGTAACATTGTTAAAGTTAACATGTGCACTTCCATCAGCTGCATCCCCACAATTATTTGCATTGAAATTAGCGGTGTTGATAACAGGCCTTGGAAATGTATTTAAAGTAATAGTAGCTACTTGAGAACATCCATAAGACGTTACATTGGCATATACATTTCCGGCAGGGCCGGTATAGTTTAACGGATTGGCAATAGGCCCGGTTAGATTGGCATTGGTGAAATAGGCTATTGTAGTCCCGGGAGTTGTTGTAATACTGGCTGTCTTCAGGTTGTAAGTACCGTTACCATTAGTATCTGCACAAGAAAACATAACATCATTAGTTACTTTCAGAACATGAGTATTTACTATAATTTTAAAATATTCAAAAGTAGCAGGTGTTCCATTCCCCTGAATATAATAAGTGAAAGTGTCTGTGAAATCTGTTGTCATCCCTGCATTAGGAGTATAAGTGATCAGTCCTGTTGCCGGATTGATGGAAACACTTCCATGAGTTGGCTGCACAATGATATTTGTGTTGGCCGGAACTACAGTTTGGGTAGAACTGCTGAATGCGGGAGTAATTACTTGCGTGCTGCATGAACCAATATCATATGTTGTGGTTGTAATAGGCGGGCAGGTTGTATAA
Source organism: Chryseobacterium bernardetii (assembly GCF_003815975.1). Classification (NCBI taxonomy): domain Bacteria; kingdom Pseudomonadati; phylum Bacteroidota; class Flavobacteriia; order Flavobacteriales; family Weeksellaceae; genus Chryseobacterium; species Chryseobacterium bernardetii. Next base: position 711,419 of record NZ_CP033932.1, on the reverse strand, counting down.
TCATATTCTGCAGTAAGCCTTTTTTCACAGCTGCTTTTGGTTATTTCACATGTATAGATCCCGGATCCGTAAGAGTCAGGATTGATGGCAGGCGTTGTAGCACCAACAATTTCAACACCGTTACGGTACCATTTATATACATCATAGCCAGGTTCTACCTGTAAAAGCACTCCATTGTAGCAATCCCCCGTTTTAGTAATTACCGGAATGGAGGAAAACCCTGCGAAATATCCGCCATATCCTACAGCACCGTCTCCTGCTGCAATCCCTGCAGTGACAGGTTTAGTTGATTTCACGGTAACATTTCCGGTTACATTGGGGATAGAGTAGGTAACCCAATTAATATTTCCGGTTACAGGAGCTGGTCCGTAAGCTGTAATCGGGTTTCCGTTAACTGTTACGGTGGCTCCGGCTTGGGTAATAATATTAAGTCTTGCATTAAAAGAATCGGTTCCTATTTCATTAATAGATGCAATTTCATTGATCTCTGTTGGAAGGAAACAGCTTAGAGGCGGGATAAAGTTCATGCCTCCTGTAGCATATACATTTCCGGTGGAAGTTCCTGCGAGAAGCTGGTAAACGTATACATTATTATTCGCGGAAATGCTCATATTATAGTTTCCGTTAGCCTGGCTGACGTAATTGGTCCCCTGTACTAAATAATGGTCTCCTGCATTAAGAGTAACAGCATTTAGAAGATTTCCGTTTACTGTAAGCTTGGTATTGTTTACTGTGGCAATTACTAAAGCGGCTTCCATACCTGAGTTTGCCGGCCCGTTTCCTTTTACCATTACGAAATCTTTTCCCAATCTTTCAACAGGAACCGCCTGGTCCATCAATACATCAACATTGGTACTGTTCTTTGTAGTATAGATGCTGTTAAAATTACCATTGGTTACAGATATAGGTTTATCTGCAACAATTTTTGCGCCTACTAAACCTTTTAAGTTGTTGGGATTAAGGTCGCTCTGTGCTTCAATGATGTATGATTTACCTTTATTGATGGTAAAAGTTCTTGATGGTGCAGATACTAAATCGGAGAAAACTACGTTCTGATTATATCCGGATAAGGTTACGGTAGTATTATCCTCAGTAGCTGTAATTCCGATAGTTGAGTTTACATAAGGCTTGGCTGAGGTATTGGGAGCTACTCCTACAAAGAAATTTTTCCCAAGGCCGGCTAGCCCTTTTGAAGTAATAAATTCTGCCTGATCCTTCACTACAAACCTGTAGCTGGCAAAAAACTTCTTATTGCCTTTAACATGTAATCCCATTGAAACAGGTGTAAAGAGGCTTGATGATGCAGAAGCAATCATCATATTGTTGGAAATAGACTGTATTACGGGATTTCCTTTGCTTAGCTGTACTGTGGCTATTACATTATTGTTATTTGAGATTTGCACTGCAAAAGGTACTGTTTCATTAGTAGAGAGGTAAAGATAGCCTTTAGGGGTACCCAGAAGATTACTTGCAGACATAGGAGCAAACCAGTGCTCAGTATCCAATTGTGCATTTATCAATAAACAAAAAAAAGTGCAAAAAGCGAGTAGAATTTTTTTCATGCGTTACTATAAGGGCCGCAAATTTAAGTATTAATAATCATAATTTTATAGAAAAAAAGCTTGCTTTTTGGGTTTGTTGTATAATTGTTGAATATTTAAAATTTGCTTCATTTTGTGTTCATATTTGCGAATGTGAAACCATAAAAAAATCCCGGTGAAAAAATTCACCGGGATGATATATTTTAAAAGCTGGACTATAAGCTTACTCTTATGAATCCTGTTACTTTTAGGTCTGGGTTTACAGATTTTACATAATCAGCAACTGACATACTAGAATCTTTAATGAAATCCTGGTGTACTAAAGTGTTGTCTTTGTAGAATCTCTGCATTTTACCTTTCAAGATATTATCGATGATGTTTGCAGGCTTACCTTCTTCAGTAAGTTTGTGTCTTTCGATCTCTAATTCTTTGTCAATAGTTTCTTGAGAAACTTTAGTTTCGTCAAGAGCAATTGGGTTCATTGCAGCAGCTTGCATAGAAACAGATTTAGCAACCTCATCAGCTCCGTCTACTTTTGCAGAAAGAGAAGTGATAGCAGCAATTTTATTTCCAGCGTGGATATAAGCTCCTAGGAATGGTCCTTCAATTCTTTCGAATGTACCAATTTCGATTTTCTCACCGATAACACCTGTCTGCTCAATTAATTTATCAGCAACAGTCATTCCGTGGAAATCTGTAGCTAATAATTCTTCTTTAGTAGCAGCAAAGATTGCCATTTCAGCTAATTCGTATGCTAGCTCGATGAAAGCTTCATTTTTACCAACGAAGTCAGTCTCGCAGTTTAGAGAGATAATAGCACCTAAAGTGTTATCTTCATTTACTCTTGCGATTACAGCTCCTTCAGTAGATTCTCTGTCAGCTCTGTTAGCAGCAACTTTTTGTCCTTTTTTTCTAAGGATATCTACCGCTTTTTCGAAGTCTCCTTCAGCTTCAACTAGAGCTTTCTTGCAGTCCATCATACCTGCACCTGTTTGGTTTCTTAATTTAGCTACGTCTGCAGCAACTGGTGTATAAGACATAATATCTATTATTTTTTATTTAAGATTAGTATTAATTTTTAGCTTAATTTTAAAGCAGTGCAAAGATAATGATTTTAATGATAAACTAAAAAACGACTTTTCACGTTATTAATATATTTAGTATTATTTTAAAGATCCGATTAATGAAAAAAATCTTCCTTCTCCTTTTTGTATGCATTTTTGCTCTTGGTTTTTCTCAGAAAAAGAAAAAAACAAAATCTAAGGCTGTTGTGGAAAAAGAAACCGTGATTATTTACACGGAGCAGGAAGCAGAGACCTCAAAAGAGACAAGAGTGATCGCTGGTTTCATTAAGCAAAATCCCGGGCATGCGCGAACAGACTTCTTTAAAAAAAGGCTGATGGAAATTATTATGGCAGATAATTCACCCGAGGCGAAGCCTACTATAAAGCCCATCAGCAAAGAAAAAATTGAAAACATCGTTAAGAATAATGAGCTGAACAGTGGTAAAGTAATTGCAGCCAATAAAGTATCCACATCAAATAATGCCAAGAATACAGATAAAGTAAATAATGCTATCAACGCATTAAAAGAAGAAAGGCTGGCACACTATGCTTCAACAGGAGCTGTAAAAAGTGCCGGGTCTTCGGTTAAATCTGAGCCAAGTGAAGCCAATAAAAAAACGGCAGCCATGCTTACACACCTTTTTAATAATGATATTAATAAGAATGAAGCGTATATCAACATTAAAAACAGGTCAAGCTGTAATCTGATCGTAAAAATAAGCGGTAAAAAGTATTATAATTTAAGTGTTCCTGCCAAAGGAGAAAACTTTATTTTAATAGATAAAGGAGAATATGTGTTGACTACCATGGTGTGTGATGCCAAATATTCTTCACTGAAGAAAATTACTCAGGATGTTGAGATTGCTCTTAATGTTGCTGATTAATGAAGAAGAAAACTAAAGTAAAAAAAGACTGCCTCAAAAATGAGGCAGTCTTTTTATTATTTATTTACTTTCCGCTTTGCTTTTCCAGAATTCTACCTGTTGTTTCAATTCTTTGATACGCTCTTCGTATTGTTCAATTAATTTTTCCGAAGTATTATAATTGTTAGTTTGATTTTGGATCACACCGCCTCCATTATCATTAGTTTGTTCAGTGTTATTACTATTTATCTGTGTATATCCTTCTTCTGGTTTTAAGATATCCTCCATACTTACATCCAATGTAGTACAGATATTTTCGATATGATTGATCCAGGAATTAGTCTCCCCATTTTCTATCCTTTGATATGTTGAACGGGAAATATGCAGTTTTTCAGCCAGTTCTTCCTGTGATAAGCTTTTCTCTTCTCTATACTTTCTTATTCTTTTTCCAATGGTTGTATTCACGGCTTCTATATTTGAATAGAACAAATATAATTTATTTTTTAAATATAAGGTGCATCAGAAATAGGGCATGGAGGTATAAGATAATTCATTAGTTTTGGAAAAATTATTTATATTTAATGAATAAAGATACAAATGCTTATGAAGAAAAATTTAGTGTTTAGGGTTGCCATTTTGGGAACCATTGCCTTTTCATTACTTTCCTGTAGAACAGAGGACGAAGTGGCCTCCAGCCCTATGCAAACCGTGAACAGGTTCCAGGTTTTCACTTCCCGGAACGGAGAACCTGTAAATTATTCCCGGGGTACAAAATCCTTCTTGAAAAATACGACAGTATACATGCTACCGCCTATACAAAAAGAACACTTCTGAAAAGCAGGCCTCTTGGAAAAACTATTTCTGAAGAATATGTGGAGCTGGGCATCCGCTCCCAGGAATTGATGATGAAAAATGATCATGAGCGTTGGATACTTTATCCGGTAGCGAAAGGAAAAGAAATCATTGGAATAGAAGTTGGTATTCTTAAAAACCAGGAAACCGAATTAGAATTCTGGAGAATGGATTCTCAAGATGCTTATTACAAGGATATCATTAATCTGTTTCGCCTGGCCTATAATAAAAAGATGCTTACAGAGCAAGCAATGGGTAGAGGTGGTAACTGCGGACATACAGGAGAAGAGCCATGTGATACCGGAGAAGTTGTGATTACAGTTCCCAAGCCTGGTGGGCCAAAAGGAGCCCCCAATCTTTATCTTCCAGGAGCCAACCCTGGTGGAGGGGATCCGGGAGTAATTGGTGGAGGTTGTGGGGTATATGGAAACTGTGATGGAGGGAGTAATCCTGATAATCCCGAAACATCACAAAATCCTTGTGATAAAACAAAAAGTCTTGTAAATGATGCTAAAACAAAACCTGCTATAGATGCCCTAAAAGCAAAATCTACACAAGGAGGAGAAAATGGCTATAAAATTAAAGCAGACGGAACTCCATCCAATGAGATCCCAGGTGGAGATCATTCTGTAAACTTTGGAGATAAAACAGGTTATGCAGGCGGATATCACAATCACACTCCAACAGGAATACCAATGTTATCACCGCCAGATGTAGATCAGTTATTAGGTTTTGCAAGAGCACAGGGGAATTATGGAGACCCTACGAAAGCTTTTGTGGGAATGGTTGCTCCCAACGGCATGCATTATGTAGCTTGGTTTAACGGAAGTTATAATGATGCTTTAAAAACTTTTTCACAAACCGATTTAGATGCGTATGTGAAAATTTATAAAGATACAGAAAGTGATTTAACCGATGAATCACAAAATGGAATGACTTATATGAATGGTGACGGTTCAATAAATAATTTAGGCGTGGAAAAACTTTTTTTTGAAACATTAAAAAATATGGGATTAGCAGGAAAAGTCAATCTCCAAAGAATTGAAAGTAGTGATTCTGTAAAAGATTTTGTAAAAAATATTAGCCTAGATAACAAAAATCAACCAACTTCAACAAATTGTCCGTAATAAAATCAAATAATAAAATATGAAAACAATAAATATCAAAACAACAATAATTTTTAGCCTTTTTATAAGCTTTTTGTCTTGTAAAGCGCAAGAATATCCACTAAACTCTTCTTACATGAAGTTATCCGATAATTCATATTTAAAAGACTTAAATAATGAGCTTCCACCCTATGTTGGAACTTATAAAGCAAATTTTGGTGGTAATGAAATTACTTTATTTATTAGTTTACAAAATCATAAATTCTTTGATTTAAAAGTAAAAAAGTATTATCAGGATGTTTTATCAATAAACTATATTGTGAAAAATTCTTCTGGAGTAGTTCTTCAAGATACGCAGAATATGAATTTACCAGCAAATCAACTTCGTTTTACTATATATAGCACTAAGACTAGACCTTCACAAAATGCAGTAATTTTTTATTATGGTGGTACTAATTGTGGAGTTGGATGGGGTGATATTTATTTAAAAAAAATAAATTCCACACAATTATCATGGCAATATAAACCCAATGATATTGTTCTTGACAGCAGCAAGTGCCCTCCAGGAACAGATATTAATATTTACCTTCCTGAAACAAAGGATTTGATTTTTACAAAACAATAAATAGAGCCTCTTCGGAGGCTTTTTCAAATGATGAAATATGAAAACAATAAATATCAAAACAACAATACTTTTTAGTGTTTTTATAAGCTTTTTATCTTGTAAGGCCCAACAGACATTTCCACTTCGCACTGCTGTAGATAATGTACCTAATCTATCATATTTAAAAGATACAAATAATGAATTACAAGCCTATATTGGGCAATACACATCATCTTACAATGGAAAGCAAATTATATTATACATCACTAAAGAAAATGATAAATATTTCGACTTAGGAGATAAAAAAATATACAGAGATGTCTTATCTATAAAATACATTGTTAAAAATTCTACAGGAAATATTTTGCAAGATACTCAGAATATGAATTTTCAAACAAATCAATATACTCATACGATTTACAGTCAATGGGTTGCCGATAGCGGAAATAAAGCCATATTTAATTATAGAGGAACAAATTGCAATGTTGGATGGGGAAAAATAATTCTAAAAAAGATAAATTCAACACATCTTTCATGGGAATATAAACCTAATGATATTATTCTTGATGATAGCAAGTGCTCACCAGGAACAGATATTAATATTTACCTTCCTGAAACAAAAGATTTGATTTTTACAAAACAATAAATAGAGCCTCTTCGGAGGCTTTTTCAAATGATGAAATATGAAAACAATAAATATCAAAACAACAATAATTTTTAGCCTTTTTATAAGCTTTTTGTCTTGTAAAGCGCAAACGTTACCGTTGAATATTAGTATGGCAGATATTCCTCACAATGCCCATGTAAAAGATACTAATAATGAGCTCACTCCATATATAGGAATTTATAGAGCTAATTTTCAGGGAAAAGAAATTACCTTATATATAACTAAAGAAGAAGATAAACCGACAAAAAGATTACAAAAGAATTTTTATAGAGATGCTTTAGTAATAAAATACATTGTTAAAAATTCAATTGGTACAATTGTACAGGACACAAAAAATAATACTATTCCCAACATTGAATTGTATAGTATTGGCACAAGACCCAATCAAAATTCTGTTATAATGAGTTATAGCGGAACTAATTGTGGTGTCGGTTGGGGAAAAATTATATTAAAAAAAATAAATTCCACACAATTGTCATGGCAATATAAACCCAATGATATTGTTCTTGACAGCAGCAAGTGCCCTCCAGGAACAGATATTAATATTTACCTTCCTGAAACAAAGGATTTGATTTTTACAAAACAATAAATAGAGCCTCTTCGGAGGCTTTTTCAAATGATGAAATATGAAACAAATACTATTTATCTTAATTTTTTTATCCGCTTGTTTTAACTCTCAAGTTATAAAAGATTCAATTTTAGGGAAACCAAAATTCGTAAAAGAATACGTAGTTTTTCTAAATAATTCTGGTCCATTTATCTTTATGAAGGGTGATGATGAATATGGTCATGCTGTAATCATGACTCCAAAAAACCTAAGAAGCAGAATGCGAGAGACATGGTTTGAAACAGATTTCTGCCGATATATAAATAATGAAACTTACTATGATAAAAATCGGAATATAACTAAAGAAACATGGTATTACAAATCAGGAGAAATTGTTGATGATTATGATTATACATTTGATAGTCTGAATAGATTAATTGAGGAAAAAAGGAAAAGCAAATACTCAGAATCATCTTCTCATTATTTTTATAATGGAAACAATAAAACTCCAAACTTTAAAGAAACTTACTACAAAATTAAGGATGAGCCTATGGAAAAATATATAAGCAATCGTGAAAGTTTCAGGCCTCTGTATGTAACTAAATTTGATACTCTAACAAAAACTGACAGCATTTTTGCAATTACAAATGAAATTTGGAAAAAGGTAGGTGAGCGTTCTTATACTGAGGTTAAAGATTCCATTTATCATAAGAAACTAAATTGTGTAAAAATTTATGATAATCAATATAGGGTAATTGAATCAAAATCTTTCGACCATAAACTTGATTATGATAACAAAAAAATATTTTTAAACAAGCATATGAAATATGAATATGATAAATCCGGAAATCTAATACAGAGAACTGAAATTAAAGATGGGAAGTATCATTATTATACTATACTTGGAAACGGTAAAATAATCACCGAAGAAAAAGATGGTAATTATGAAAAAACTATGTCTACCACTTATGCTTATACCAAAGATCAAAAATTAGAAAGAAGAACGACACACTACAATAATACTATTTGGTATGATATCCGATTTGAATATAAAGATAACTATATAGCTAAAATATTTTATCTAGATGAGAGTGATAAAAAAACAGAACCAACGGTAGTTATTTTCAAATATAAGTTTGATAAGCAAAAAAACTGGACAGAAATTATTAAAAATGTAGATGGAAAAGATTTATATAAATGGGTCAGAAAAATCGAGTATTACTAATAAAATTCCCCCCTCAGAAATTCTGAAGGGGTTCTAAAAATCGCATCAATGTATTTTAAATGATTTCAGATTAAAGCGGGGCTATATATTCCGCTTTAATTTTTAAAAGTGTCCTGTCCTGAAATAAGTCGATTAGTTTCAGTACGGGACTAAAGTAAAAAAAGGTTAAGAAATTTTCTTAACCTTTTTTATTTTTTATCCTTTAAACTGCCCCATCGCAATGAATTTATCCTGTCTCTGGGTTTCAAGCTCCTGTCCTGTAAATTTGGCGAAAGCTTTGATATTTTGTAAAATAGAATTTTTCAAGTTCAGATAAGTGGTTTCCTGATCATAATGAGCACCTCCAAGGGGTTCCTCAATAATTCCGTCAATGAACTTTTCTCTTAATGCATCCTGCGGAGTAAGGTTTAATGCATTAGCAGCATCTTCCTTGTGATCCCAGTTTCTCCATAAAATAGAAGAGCAGCTTTCCGGTGCAATTACAGTATACCATGTATTTTCTAACATATATACTTTATTACCTACACCTATTCCTAATGCTCCACCACTGGCTCCTTCTCCTATGATATAAGTGAAGATCGGCGTTTTAAGCTGAACCATTTCAAAGATATTTCTTGCAATGGCTTCACCTTGTCCTCTTTCTTCAGCTTCTAATCCTGGATAAGCTCCCGGTGTATCTACTAAAGTTACTACAGGAATGTTGAATTTCTCAGCAAGCTTCATCAGTCTTAAAGCTTTTCTGTATCCTTCAGGATTAGGCATCCCGAATCGTCTGTGCTGTCTTTCCTTAGTTGTTCTTCCTTTCTGAGTCCCTATGATCATCACTCTCTGACCATCAAGGGTAATCAATCCTCCAATCATTGCCGGATCATCAGCGAAATTTCTGTCTCCATGAAGTTCTAAGAAACTGCCTTTGTCTGCCATTCCATGGATATAGTCCAATGTATAAGGACGATCCGGATGACGGGACAGTTGTACTCTTTGCCAAGGTGTAAGATTTCCATAGATTTCTTTTTTCTTCTCTAAAATCTTATCCTCAATCTGGCTGCATGCTAATTTTACATCAACACCACTTTCTTCTCCTACTAAAGAACACGTCTGGTATTGATCCATCAATTCTTTGATAGGAAGTTCGAAACTTAAATATTCCATTTCTTGAAGTAAATTAAATCTTTCAAATGTATGAAAAATTATGGTAATTCTATTTAAAATTATTTATAGCATTGCTTATTCTGGCGATACTTTCCTCTTTTCCAATGATTTCCAGGATGTCCGGAACGTCTGGCCCTTTCAGTTCTCCTACCAAAGATAAACGAAGCGGCATCATTACTTTACCCATTCCCAAGCCTTTATTTTCGGCGAAATCATGCATGGTTTGCTTTAATGTCTCAGCAACAAATTCTGTAGATTCAAATGTTGCAGCCAATTCTCCTAAAATAGCAGATGTTTCGTCATTCCATGCTTTTTTAGATGCTTTCTCATCGTAAGAGGTTGGAGCTTCAAAGAAGAATTTTCCGTTTTCATAGATATCTTTCGGGAAAGTAGCTCTTTCCTTCATCAGAGGAATTACTTTTAATAGTTTTTCATCTGAAGCATTGGAAAGGTCAAGACCAGAGCTTTTAAGCATTTCAAGAAGTTCTTCATCTGATTTCATCTGAAGATATTGGTGGTTAAACCACTCTGCTTTCTCTTTGCTGAATCTTGCTCCTGCTTTGTGAACTTTATGAAGGTCAAATTCTTTAGCCATCTCCTCAAGGGAAAGAATTTCTTTATCATCCGCAGGAGACCATCCTAATAATGCTACCATATTGATGAAGGCATCAGGAAGGTATCCGTTTTCTCTGTAACCTTTGGAAACAACACCTGTTACTGGATCTTTGAAATCAAGCGGGAATACCGGGAATCCGAATTTATCACCGTCTCTTTTACTCAATTTTCCTTTGCCTTCGGGTTTCAGAATTAGTGAAAGGTGTGCAAACTGTGGAGCCTCCCAGCCCATTGCTTCATATAGTAAAGTATGTAATCCTAAAGATGGTAACCATTCTTCTCCACGGATTACGTGAGTAATTTCCATCTCGTGATCATCAATGATGTTGGCGAAGTGGTAAGTTGGCATTCCGTCATTTTTCACCAGAACCTTATCATCTAAAGTATTGGTATTCACAGCAGATTTTCCACGGATGATGTCTTCAAGATTCAATACCCTGTCTACAGGCATTTTGAATCTTACCACATAAGGCGTTTTTTCATCCAGAAGTTTCTGAACTTCCTCTTCAGAAAGGGCAAGGCTGTTTCTTAAACGGTTTCGGGTTTTATTATCGTAAGAGAAAACATCACCTCTTGCTTCATATTCTGCACGAACGGCATCCAGTTCCTCTGCAGTATCAAAAGCGATGTAGGCATAATCTGTTTTTAAGATCTGTTCTGTATATCTGTCATAAATGTCTCTTCTTTCAGACTGTCTGTAAGGGGCAAATTTCCCTCCTTTCTTAGGGCTTTCATCCGGGATGATTCCACACCATTCTAAAGCTTCTTCAATGTATTCTTCAGCTCCTTCTACATATCTTGCGGTATCTGTATCTTCAATTCTCAATACAAATTCTCCCCCTTGATTTTTTGCAAAAAGGTAATCATATAATGCGGTTCTTACGCCTCCCAAATGTAAAGGTCCTGTAGGACTTGGAGCAAAACGTACTCTTACTTTCTCCATTTCAATTAAAATTTTTGCAAATTTACTTAAAATATGGTTTATAAACTGCTTCAAAGTGTAGAAGGTTTACTCTGTTAAAATCAGTATTCAAATATTTAAAGCAGCATTCACTTAAAATAGTGCCTTTATAATAAAATAGATTTCTATTGGGTAAGCACTCGGTAGTAAAATCTTTTTAAACATATTTTTTATATTTACAATGGTGTTCTCATTAAAAATGTATTTTTGTAGATTATAAATTTATTGTATTAATGAAAAAAGCCATCTTCCTTTTTATTGTAGGAGAGAAATATGAGAAAATGTACAATAAAAATAGAGCTCAATTTGAAAATTACGCTATAAAGTGTGGAGCAGATCTAAAGATTATTGATAAGCCTTTGGATGAAACTTTCTATCGGCCACTTCTTTCTCAAAAATTATTGATTCCCGCAGAAGCAGTAGATTATGAGATGATTCTTTTTTTAGATCTAGATATTATTATTTCAGACAATGCACCCTCTATTTTTGATTATCTCCCTGAAGATAAATACTTTGGGGCTGTGTTAGATCCCAGAGGGACTGTAGAATTCAACAAAACATGGAAGCATATTCCAAGGATATTGGAGGAAACTGATGAAATTTATTTTCAAGACCGTCATTTTGAAGCTCATCCTTCATTACAGGGAAGTATTAATGGTGGAGTATTTATTTGCAGACCCCCAAAAGTGGCTGGTTTTTTTAAGGATTATTATTTTTCAGAGCATAACCAAGGTAATCTGAATAGCTTTGAAGAGGCCCCTTTTGCCTATTTTTCACAGATTAATAATTGGTTTGAAGCTTTACCTATAGCTTTTAATACTCAAATTTTATATAAAATAAAAGGTACTGAAAAAGGAAATAAAATCGAAAATGCAGAAAAAAAGATTCCGAAATTTTTCAGAAGGTATTATTACAAAAAAACAGGGAATTGCTTTTATCCCACGAAAGAATACAGGAAATATGTTAAAGAGATCATGAACCAAAATTACTTTACTCATTTTTCAGGTAATTACCCTATAATCTATAATAAATTATGAATATACTTTCAAGCTTTTCCAGTAAATTTATTACGGTTTCCTATGGAATTACTGTTAATGACGAAGTCAATGAGTTGAAAAATTTATTGAATGTTCTTTTGCCTTTGATTGATAAAAATGATGAAGTAATTGTTCTTCAGGATATAACGAATAAAAACAAAGAAGTGTCAGAATTGCTGGAAAATTATGACAATATTATTAAAATAGAAGCAAAATTGAATGGGGATTTTGCTACTTTTAAGAATAAGCTTCTTGAAAAGGCCTCTTCTAAATATATTTTTCAGATAGATGCTGATGAGTATCCCAAAGAAAAATTGATTAAAAATCTGAAAAAATTTTTATTTAAAAACAGAAAGAGTGATTGCTTTGTGGTTCCAAGGATTAATATTGTAAACGGCATTACAGAAGAATATATTGAAAAATGGAATTGGAAAATAGACAGTAATAATTATATTAACTTTCCGGATTTCCAAACCAGATTGTTTAAGTTAAATAAAAATATTCGTTGGCAAAATAAAATTCATGAAGTACTGGTTAATTATACCAGGCTGAAAGAATTGCCAACAGAAAATGAAGATTATTGCCTTGTTCATATAAAAGAAATGAGCAGGCAAAAAAAACAGAATGCTTTTTACGATACCCTATAAATATTTTTCATGAAGATAAAACTTATTTTTGATATTGAAGTTATTGGTAATTCTTATAAAATTAATCAAACCGGAATATTCAGGGTGGCTTATGAATTGTTTAAACGTCTTATTTCGGATAAAAAAATAGAGTTTTCCTATTCTAATTTTAATTTTAACAATCATAAAGAAACCCATAAAAAAATAGAGCGTTTTCTTGATGATCATCAGCTTGTCATTAAAAAAGCAAATAACTGCGACAGGATAAAGTTTATTCCTTTCCGGAAAGAAAAACCTTTTAGAAAACTATATGATAAATTAGGGATTTCGGATTACAAAATCAGTTATGGTCAAGATATTCAGGATGCTCAGATATATCATTCCGTGTATTACCCTATTCATAAGAGTTTAGAGGAATTTCCTCATCTAAGAAAAGTTGTTACAATTCATGATTTGATTCCTATTTTATATCCAGAGTATAATGACAATACAAAACTTCTGGAGAATATAATCAAAAGTATCGGGAAAAATAATTATGCCATATGTGTTTCTGAGAATACCCGAAAAGATTTGCTTGAGTATGCTCCCTATCTGGATCCGAAAAAAGTTTTTGTAAGCAGACTTGCCGCTTCTCCTGAGATATTTTATCCAAGTGTAAGCAAGGAAAGGAATGACCTGGTTAGGAAAAAGTATAATCTTCCTGAGAAATATATATTAAGTTTAAGTACGTTAGAACCACGTAAAAATATAGATCATCTGATTCGATCATTTATCACGGCCATAACGAAATATAATATTCATGATTTAAATCTTGTTTTGGTAGGGGCAAAAGGCTGGCAATATGATAAGATTTTTGAAGAATATGAAAATGCCAGAGATCTGAAAGAAAAGATTATTATTACAGGAAGAATACCTGATGAAGATTTGGCTCCTGTTTATAGCCAGGCTAATTCATTTTATTATATGTCCTTCTATGAAGGGTTTGGGCTTCCGCCATTGGAAGCTATGCAGTGTGGTATTGCAACCGTTACTTCAAATACTTCATCATTGCCGGAAGTGGTTGGTGATGCTGGTATACTGCTTGATCCCAAAGATGGGAATGCATTATCTGAAGTAATCTGGAAGCTGTATCACGATGATGAGTACCGCTCGGATTATGCTCAAAAAGCTGTTGAAAGGGCAAAGGAATTTTCTTGGGAAAAGACTGTAGAAGAGCATATTAATATATATAACAAAATATTAGAATAGAAAATTTGAGAAAAAAACTTCTGTATTTTATGCCTGATAATCCTTTATCCGGAAAGGCAGGCAATACAACGAGGCTTAATTATATGCTTTCTTATTTCAATGAAAACAGAGATCTTGAGGTAACCTTTGTTTCATTAAGAGATTGGGGAATATGGAAAAAAGAGGAGGAAACTCTATTTCATGAAAGATTCCCTAATATTCAACTGTGTCTTCTGAATAAAAAATATAAAAAGAATTTTTTTAAATATTTGTTTTTATATAAAATACCTTATCTTTTCAAAAGAAACTCTATAGACACAACAAGCTATATTCTTAGAAAAGAATTTTCAAGGATTGTTAAAAAATCTGACTTTGATGTTGTATTAATAAGTTATGCTACTTGGGGAAGGCTAGGAAGTATAGTTCCTTCCGGAGGATATAAGATTATTGATACTCATGATTTTATTACTGCTCAAAGCCGCCATAAATACGCTATAGGAAAATTGTTTCAGGATGAAATTTCTATTTTGAAACAATATGATAATATCTGGACTTACTCTGTAGAGGAAGAATATATTTTTGATCAGTTTACCAATAAGAAAGTTACTTTGATGCCTGTTGCATTCCCTGAGAACTTTACCAATAAAGTTACTGAGTTTAAATATGATATTATTTATGTCGCAAGTGATAACCCTCACAATATTAAGGGAATTCAGTGGTTTTTAAAAGAGGTATTACCCTTGCTTAAAAATGTTAAAGTTCATATTATTGGTAAGATTGGTAAAACAATTGCAGAAGATTTCCCAAACGTCATTAAATATGGGATTGTAGATGACCTGCAGGAATTTTACAGCCATGCAAGAATTGCCATCTGCCCAATGATGAGCGGTACAGGTGTCAAAATTAAAGTGTTGGAAGCTTTATCTTATGGATTGCCGGTGGTAACAAACAGAAGAGGAGTGGATGGCCTTATTAATAAAAAGAATAATGGATGTTTAGTAAGTCAGGATCCCAAAGAATTTTCAGAATTCATTCATCAGTTAATGAATGATGATGTATTTTATGAAAAGGTAAAACAGCAGGGAATTTGTTATTTTAGAGAAAACCACAATTTAAAAATAGAAAAAGAGATCCTTGATTCTATTTTTTTATAAAACGTATGAAGAAAAACATCTTAATTGATCTTGAACGTCTCCGATATCCTAATTCGGGGATTGCAAATGTATTCAGAAATCTGGCAAAAGGATTGCAGGAGAATAATTCTAAGTTTGAAATATTTTTTTTTGGTAAAAGAGAGCAGCTTGAAAAATTTGAGCCTAAGCCGAAGTGTGTTTTCTGGAATAAGACACATCGTTTCTTTGAACGTTTCAGTGGGGAGTTTGATTTGATTCATGTAAGTCACCAGCTGTCTTCTTATTTTCATAGAAATTATAAAAACACAATAAAAATTGTTACGCTTCACGATCTTAATTTCTTATATGAGAATCTTACTGATTCTAAAAAGAGAAAAATGCTGGGTAAAGTAAGGAGCAATGTTAAAAATGCAGATTATATTGTCTGTATTTCTGAATATGCAAAACAAAGCTTTATCCGTAATAAAAGACTTTTTACTTTTACTAAACTTAAAGATATTGTAGTTATTCACAATGGTATTCATCTTCCTGAGCACAGAGAATATCAGCTTGGAAAATACAGTTATTTGAAAGACAAAAAATACATCCTGAATATTGGTGTACTTTTCAATAAGAAAAATCAGTTGACTTTGGTTGACATGCTTCCTTATATAAAAGAGGACCTGGTCCTTATTGCTTCCGATGAAAAACAGCCTTATGCCGATGACGTGAGAAGGAGGATTAAAGAACTGCATCTGGAACAAAGGGTTTATTTCCTCAGAAATCTTTCAGAGGAGGAAAAGTATGCAGTCATTCAGCATTCAGAGGCTATGTGTCATCCTTCTATTGCAGAAGGGTTCGGAATACCGCCTATTGAAGCGATGGCATTTGGTAAGCCTGTTTTCCTTTCCACTTATACGAGCCTTCCTGAAATAGGAGGAGATAAAGCCTTTTATTTTGATAGTTTTGAACCCCAATTAATGGCTCAGCTGTATCAGGAAAAAATGGACCTTTATCATGAAAATGAAAAAGAAATGAGCCAGGAAATAAAAAATTGGACAGAGCAATATAGTTATACCGCAATGTCCAATAATTATCTTAAGTTTTATGAATCTGTTCTGGAAAAAAATTAAGCTTTATATTCCAGAATAGTTTTTTCAATAATTTTTACACAATCTAATAATTGCTCTTCAGTAATTACCAATGGTGGTGCTAATCTGATGATATTACCATGGGTTGGTTTGGCCAGCAATCCGTTTCCTTTCAATTGTAAGCAAAGATTCCATGCTGTAGAGCTTTCCGGAGTATCATTGATCAGAATAGCATTTAAAAGGCCTTTTCCTCTTACTTTGGTAATAAGATCTGTTTTTTCGATAAGCTTATTGATTTCAGCTCTGAAAATCTGGCCAAGCTCTTCGGCTCTTTCAGATAATTTTTCATCAGCTACTACATCTAATGCAGCTACAGCTACGGCACAGGCAATTGGGTTTCCTCCGAATGTAGAACCATGCTGTCCCGGTTTAATAACATTCATGATCTCGTCATTAGCCAGTACTGCAGATACAGGATACATTCCTCCTGAAAGTGCCTTCCCAAGGATTAAGATGTCTGGTTGTACATTTTCATGATGACAAGCGATCAGTTTTCCTGTTCTCGCAATACCTGTCTGCACTTCATCGGCAATGAAAAGGACATTATGTTTTCTACACAGTTCAGAAGCGTTTTTAAGGAAGTTTTCATCCGGAACATATACTCCAGCTTCCCCCTGAATAGGTTCTACAAGGAATGCTGCGATATTTCCTGCCTCCCTGTTTAATACTTCTTCCAGTGATGCAATATCATTGTAAGGAATTTTAATAAATCCTGGCGTAAAAGGCCCGTAGTTTTGGTTAGCATCCGGATCATTAGAGAAAGAAACAATCGTAGTCGTTCTTCCATGGAAGTTATTTTCACATACAATGATCTTCGCCGCATTTTCTGAAATTCCCTTTACTTCATAGCTCCATTTTCTGGCTAATTTTACAGCTGTTTCTACTGCTTCAGCTCCGGAATTCATAGGTAATACCTTATCAAACCCCAAAAGAGTCGTGATTTTCTGTTCGTATTCTCCTAATTTAGAGTTATAGAAAGCTCTTGAAGTGAGGGCCAGCTTTTGAGCCTGTTCTACCAATGCCCCTACAATTTTTGGGTGTGAGTGTCCCTGGTTTACAGCAGAATATGCTGAAAGAAAATCATAATACCTTTTGCCCTCTACGTCCCACACGAAAACACCTTCTCCCCGGTCCAGAACTACTGGCAGAGGGTGGTAGTTATGCGCTCCATGTTTGTCTTCAAGGTCAATAAAATACTGTGAGTTTTTTGTTTGTTCTGCTGTTGACATATTGTTGGTTTTCTACAAATTTACACAATATTAATGAGACCTATAAACAAAAATAGAGTAGAGTATAAGGCTGTGATTAGAGTATATTTTGAGGAAAAATGAATCCTTAATGGAAAATATTTTCTTAACGGATAAACAGTTGCAGGTATTCTATCTTTAAGAATAAGAAATTTATACTGATAAGATAATTCTACATTTTTTAATCATTCTGATATTGTTTTGCTGTTCCATCAGGGCTATAATATTTTTAAATGGTATTTCTCTAAACAGCCTTTTGATTCGGGCTTATCTTTATAAGTTGCTCTGGTACGAAATGTCAAAAACTTTTTCCATTTGTTTTTCGTTAATAGAACCAGATGTTGCCTTTAGTAAAATATTACGGAGCCAAACGGCCAGACTGTTTTCATAATGAGAAATTTTACCGATGGCTGAGCTTGTGTTGACAATGTAATGTGCTTTTTTCATACGCAGTTTTTCGTATTGAGTGAAGACTTCATCCACGTTTTTCCCTTCACCAAAAAGTTTTCCGAGGATATATGCATCTTCAATGGCCTGGCAGGCACCTTGTCCCATATTAGGAGTCGTTGCATGGGCTGCATCACCAATCAGGCAAACGCGGTCTTTTTGCCATTGATAAATTGGTTCCAAATCGATAATGTCGCTGACAAATATTTTTTCTTTCGGTGTTACGGAAATCATTCTTGGAATTTCGGGATTAAATTCAGCAAAAAGCTCAGCAAGATTATTGGGATTTTTAACCAGGTGCTCGTTAACCACAGCGTACCAGTAAACTTTGTGATCACTAATTTTCATGAAGCCGAAGCGTCTGCCTTTTCCCCAGGCTTCATAAGCATGGTGATTATATTTTTCTGTCCAATCAGATTCGATAACGCCACGCCAGCATTTTTGCTTGGAAGATCTGAGTTTACCAATATTTAAAATCTGATGACGTACTACTGATTTAATTCCATCTGCACCAATAACAGCATCTGCATTAGCAATATTTCCGTCTTCAAAAGTGAGTTGATAGCCATTCCCCTGTTCGATTTTGGATAAGCGTTTAGAAAGCTTGATATTTTCAAAACCAATTTCTTCAGCCAGAATCATTTGCAAGTCGCCGCGATGAATGGCAATATTGCTTACTCCATATTTACTTTCGAATGTATTCAGTTGTACATCCGATAAGGTTTTGAGCTGTGGATCAGTAATTTTGATAGCTGAAATTTTATGACCTGCTTTTTCGATTTTGTGGCGAATGCTAAGTTTGTCAAAAATCTGCATGGCATTATTAGCCATGATGATTCCGGCACCTACAGGTTTTATTTCGGGTGCACTTTCGTAAATGGTAACGTCCAGATTATTTTTTTGTAGGGCTAAAGCAGTTGTTAAACCGCCAATTCCGCCACCGATAATTGCTATTTTCATTGTGATCGCATTGATATATGAGACAAAATTAATGGTCGGAAAAACCAAAAACGTTCACTTAAGTTAATTTTCTGGAATTAGTAAATTCTTTTCCTGATTCTGCTCAGCGATTGTGGCGTAATTCCTAAATATGACGAAATATATTTCTGTGGAATTTTGTTCAGAATTTCGGGTGACTTTTTCAGGAGATTGAGATAACGTTCTTCCGGTGTATAAAAAAACAGCTCATCCAGCCTTTGTTTTGCATCCAGAAAAGCTAAATCGGATATGCGTTTTGCCAGCCCAAGCCAGAAAATATCTTTCTGAATTAAAATATCAACATCTTTTTTATCAAAATATAAAACTTCAGTTTTTAGAAGAGCCTGTATAACTGCCATTGATTTTTTGCCAGTGACATAGCTTTCATAATCGCCAATTACATCATTATTTACCTGCAAAAGATAGCTGATATCTTCGCCTTTCTCGTTGATGTAATAAATCCGGACAGCGCCATTCAAAATGAGTCCTAAACGATCAAATACTCCATTTTTAGGTTCTATCATTTGGCTTTTATCATAAGTTATGATATAACAAATATCCAAAAATTCCTTCGCGCGCTCCATAGAAATTTGAAGTGTCTCGGCTAATTTCTCTTGTATTGCAGATGTCATCGCTCCTATGTCGGTTTTAATTGAGACTACAAAAATAATTTTTCCTGCTTTATTAGAATAAGATAGAGTATAAAACTAAAGAAGGCGTCCGAAAAGGCGCCTTCTTTTTATATAAATGATAATTCTTTTTAGTGATTATCGTATTTTTTATCCATTACAAAATCTTCCATGAATTTTGTAGTATAGTTTCCTGAAAGATAATCTTCATTATCCATCAACTGTCTGTGGAAAGGAATAGTTGTTTTTACTCCTTCAATATAGAATTCTTCAAGAGCACGTCTCATTTTTGCAATAGCTTCTTCGCGGGTCTGAGCCGTTGTGATAAGCTTGGCAATCATTGAGTCGTAGTTGGAAGGAATTGTATATCCGGAATACACGTGAGTGTCTACTCTGATTCCGTGCCCGCCAGGGATGTTTAATCCTGTGATTTTTCCCGGAGACGGTCTGAAGTCTGCGTAAGGATCTTCTGCGTTAATTCTACACTCGATTGAATGTAATTTAGGGTAATAGTTGATTCCTGAAATAGGAGTTCCTGCAGCAAGAAGGATCTGTTCTCTGATCAGGTCATAATCAATTACCTGTTCAGTAATAGGATGCTCTACCTGGATTCTTGTGTTCATTTCCATGAAATAGAAATTTCTGTGCTTGTCTACAAGGAATTCGATAGTTCCTACTCCTTCGTATCCGATGAATTCTGCAGCTTTTACAGCAGCATCACCCATTTTTTCACGAAGCTCATCCGTCATGAATGGAGAAGGGGTTTCTTCCGTTAACTTTTGGTTTCTTCTTTGTACAGAACAGTCTCTTTCAGAAAGGTGGCAAGCTTTACCAAACTGGTCACCTGCAACCTGAATTTCGATATGCCTAGGCTCTTCAATCAGTTTTTCCATGTACATACCTCCGTTTCCAAAGGCAGCTACCGCTTCCTGAATGGCAGATTCCCAGTGATCTTTAAGGTCTTCAGCTTTCCAGACTGCTCTCATTCCTTTACCACCACCACCGGCAGTTGCTTTAATCATTACAGGATATCCTGTTTCTTCAGCAATCTTTACAGCGTGTTCGTAAGATTCGATCAATCCGTCTGAACCTGGTACACATGGTACACCGGCAGCTTTCATGGTAGCTTTGGCATTCGCTTTGTCTCCCATTTTTTCGATCTGCTCAGGAGAAGCTCCAATGAACTTGATTCCGTTCTTTTGGCAGATTCTTGAAAAATTAGCATTTTCAGATAAGAATCCATAACCTGGGTGAATTGCGTCAGCGTTTGTAATTTCCGCAGCAGCAATAATGTTAGGGATTTTAAGGTATGAGTCTTTGCTCATCGCAGGACCAATACAAACCGCTTCGTCAGCAAATCTTACATGAAGACTGTCTTTATCTGCAGTAGAATATACTGCAACGGTTTTGATCCCCATTTCTTTACAAGTACGTAAAATACGCATTGCAATTTCGCCACGATTGGCTATTAATATTTTTTTGAACATCTTCTTCAATTTGAAAATTAGATAATTTGAAAATTAGATAATGTTATTTTAATGTAGAATTTAATCTAACATCTAATGTCTAACATCTAACTTCTAAATTAAGATGGATCTACTAAGAATAATGGTTGGTCATATTCTACCGGAGTAGCATCGTCAACTAAGATTTTAACAATTTTTCCGCTGATTTCAGATTCAATCTGGTTGAATAACTTCATTGCTTCAATTACACAAACTACTTTACCGGCAGAAACTTCATCACCTACATTTACGAATACGTCTTTATCCGGAGATGGTTTTCTGTAGAATGTTCCGATCATTGGAGATTTAATCGCTACATATTTGCTATCATCAGATGCAGCCTCAGCTTTTTCTGCAGGAGCAGCAGCCGGAGTTGCAACAGGTGCCGGAGCAGCTACCGCTTGAGGAGCAGTGTGGTATACTGCAGGTTGTGCATAAACAGCGTCGCTTCCAGCTAATGGAGTTTTAATAGTGATTTCGAAATCTTTAGTTTTGTACTTCACTTCTGAAACTTCAGCCTTAGATACAAACTTGATAAGATTTTGTATGTCTTTAATGTCCATAAATTTGATATTTGATTTGATGCCAAAGATACCAAAAAAACGCAAAAAACAACAAAAAACCGCCAAATTTTATCAAAATTGGGCGGTTTTTGTATTAAAATGAGGCTTTTTCAGCGAAAAGCGACTCTTAGTTTTCTTCAGTAGCAGCTACTTCTTTTTCCAATACTACTTTACCTCTGTAGTACAATTTTCCTTCATGCCAGTGAGCTCTGTGGTATAGGTGAAGCTCTCCTGTTGTTGCATCTTTAGCTAATTGAGGAACTACAGCTTTGTAGTGAGTTCTTCTCTTATCTCTTCTTGTAGACGACTGTCTTCTCTTTGGATGTGCCATTTTCTAATAACTTTTTTAATTGATGAGCGATGAGATTCATCATCTCATCATATTTAAATTATTCTATTTAATTATTGTCTCTTAATTTTCTTAAAGCATCCCATCTTGGGTCACTTTCATGTTCTTCCTCTTCAGTTTCCTCAATATTTTTCGGACTGAACTGGTCAAGAATTTTGATGTCTTCATCATTTACATTCGGGGAAATCTTTTTCATCGGGATAGAAAGCATTACATTTTCGTAGATCAAATGGGCTACGTTGAAGGCATGCTCTCCGGTAGGAATGGTAATAACATCTTCATTGCTGTCATCATATTCTTCCCCGAAATTCACCAGAATCTTAATTTCATTTTCAATAGGATAGTCGAAATCTTCATTTGTAATATCACAAACCAGTTCAACCAAGCCTTTTATCTTAATCTCAAACTCCAGAAATGTGGTGTGTTTGTCTAATAAGACATTTACATCTATTCTTGGATTTGTAAATTCCTGCTCAGTGTCAAATAATTGAAAGAACGTTTTATCTATCTCAAACTTGAACTCGTGTTTTCCGTTTTTAAGTCCGGAAAAGCTTACGTCATAGTTTCTTAACTTGTCCATAAAATGAGTGTGCAAAAATATGCATTTTTTTTATAATAACAAATAAAATCTAAAACAAATTAATTTAAAATTTGTTTTAACGGTTTATGCTTCAGTTTCCTCAGGAAGATCTTCATCTATTCCGTTATCAACAACCATTTTTCTAGGCTGGAGGCGGTTGCTCATCAGTTCACTGTATTCACTTCTGTTCTTGAAAACTTTAATAGCGGTGAAGATAGCTTCCATAAAACTCTGCTCATCGGCAACATTTTTTCCTGCAATATCATACGCAACTCCATGATCCGGAGAAGTTCTGATAAAAGGAAGCCCAGCTGTATAATTTACTCCTTCTTCATAAGCCAATGTTTTGAATGGAGCTAATCCCTGATCGTGGTACATCGCTAAAACAGCATCAAAGTTCCTGTATTTGTTAGGCTGAAAGAAACTATCTGCCGGGAAAGGCCCAAATGCCAGGATTCCATTGTCTGAAAGTTCCTGAATGGCCGGGCTGATGATTTCTATTTCTTCAGTTCCAATTACTCCGCCATCTCCTGAATGAGGATTTAATCCCAATACTGCAATTTTCGGCTTCTGAATGCAAAAATCTTCAATAAGCGTCTGGTTCAATACCCTGATCTGCTTTTTGATCTTCTCTTTGGAAATATTCTCAGCTACCTTTGCAATAGGAATATGATGGGTGGATACCGCTACTTTAAGGTCTTCAGTTACCAGGAACATTAATCCTTTCTTACTGAATTTTTCTTCAAAATAACCAGTGTGTCCGGCATGCTTAAAGCCCATTTTTACCATTTCATCTTTATTGATAGGAGCGGTTACCAGAACGTCAATGTCTCCTTTCATTAAAGCTTCAGTTGCAGCTTCCAAAGAGTCAATTGCCATTTTGGTAGATTCTTCTGTAGGAACTCCCAATTCAACGTTAACGTTTTCCTTGGTCAGATTCACCATATTCAGTTTACCGGGCAGAGCCTGGGATGCTTCATTTACGTAGTTGAAATTAAGGTTCAGCTTGAAAATGTTTTTCTGATAAGTGAATAATTTTCCCGAACCAAAAATTACAGGAGTGAAAAAATCTGTAATGGTTTTGTCTTTCAGAGACTTCATAATGATCTCCGGGCCGATGCCGTTGAAATCACCGATTGAAATTCCTACTCGTACTTTATGGTTTTTTGGGCTCATTTTGATTATCTTTGAAGATTATAATTTACAAATTTAGCAAAAAATAATATGTTCACAGGAATTATTGAAGCAGTTGGTGTTATTGAAAAGATTGAAGAGAAAGGAAGCAACATAGATTTCACCCTGACATGCCCTTTTACAAACGAACTTAAAATTGATCAGAGCCTGGCTCACAACGGATGCTGCCTTACTGTGGTTGAGATTAAAGACAACCAATATGTAGTAACAGCTATTCATGAAACACTGGAAAAAACCAACTTGGGAAAATGGCAAGTGGGAAGTGTGGTGAATCTTGAGCGTTGCATGAAAATGGACGGAAGACTGGATGGACATATCGTTCAGGGACATGTTGATAAAACAGGAGAGGTAGTTGGAATCGAAAATAAAGACGGAAGCTATTTTATCACCATGAAATATGAAGCTGACGGAAATTTTGTAACCGTACCCCAAGGTTCTATTACTGTAAATGGAATCAGTTTAACCGTAGCAAAAAGTGAAGATGCTCAGTTCTCGGTAGCCATTATTCCTTACACCTGGGAATTTACCAATATGAAACACCTGAAAATTGGTGATAAGGTTAACCTTGAATTTGATATCATTGGTAAGTATATTGCTAGGTTAATTAAAAAGTAGGATGTCGTTAAATAAATATAAAGGATATAGCTTAAGGAATCGTGTGTTTTTCGGTTTCTTATTGGTATGCTTTTTAAGTGTTGTGGCAACATCACTGGTTCCTTATTTTGTGTTGAGGAATAATTCACTGCAGCAGAGTAACATTGATATGCAGGAGAAAACCAATGCTGTAATGAGATATCTGGATTATGCCGTAAGCCGTACACTGGTAGAAACACAGGATCTGCCGAAGGTTTTAGGGAATAAAATCTTTGAGATTGCAGATATTAACCAGCATGATATTGTTATTTATGATCTGAAAGGAAATTATCTGCTGTCTAATAAGGATGAAAGCCTGATTGATCAGAAAACACTCTCTATAGAAATTATCAACAAAATCCTGTCTACGGATGCGAGAGTTGATATGACCAGATATGATGCTGCTAAAGATGCCAAGCTAACCTCTTCGTATCTTTTATTGAAAAACAATGAACTGGAGCCAATCGGTATTGTTTATATTCCTTTATATCATAACGAATCTGCCTATCTTGACGTACTGCATCAGTATGTAAAATATATTCTTTTAGTGGATATATTTCTAATCCTGTTCAGTATATGGATAAGCTGGGTAACTTCCAATAGCCTGGCCAAAACCATTACGAAGTTCTCCGATATGATTACCCGTATTACATTGTTTGAAAATGAAATGCGTCCTATCAGATATTATAAAAATGATGAGCTGAATGCTCTGGCAAGAGCTTACAACAGAATGATTCTGCAGATCCAGGATCAGAAAGAAAGGTTAAGGTTTAAGGCTTCTGAAGAAGCATGGAGGGAAATGGCGAAACAAGTTGCCCATGAGGTGAAGAATCCGCTTACTCCTATGAAGCTTACCATTCAGAATTTTGAAAGAAAATTTGATCCGGAAGATCCGAACATAAAGGAAAAAGTGAAACAGATGAGTAAAACAATGGTGGATCAGATTGATCTGATTGCTACTGTGGCTTCTGCATTCTCGGAATTTGCAAAACTTCCTGAAAAAAATAATGAGGTAATCAATCTGAATACAGAAGTAGAAGATATTCTTCGTGTATTTAATGATGACAGTATCTTCATGCACGCCAACAAGAGTAATATCATGATCAATATGGATAGAATCTATCTGTCCAGAATCATCACCAATCTTGTTACCAATGCCAAGCAGGCAGAAAGTGATGAAAGGAAATTGATTATCAATGTAGATGTAGAACAGCATCAGCGAAGGGTTATTATTTCTGTTCAGGATAACGGGGTCGGGATTCCTGAAAATATGTATGAAAGAATTTTTGAGCCTAACTTTACTTCCAAAACCAGCGGAATGGGACTTGGATTATCCATGGTAAGAAAAATGATTGAAGATTATAAAGGAGAGATCTCAGTGAAATCTGAAGTAGGGAAGGGATCTACGTTTATCATTACATTGCCTACCAATTTATAGTGAAACCTTTTACGTTTAAACAATTTGAGATCCAGCAATCCAAAGAAGTCTTCCGTGTAGGAACGGATGGAGTTCTGCTTGGTGCATTAGCAGGTGTTGAATCTGCTTTTCGTGTTTTGGAAGTAGGAACTGGAACAGGATTGATCTCTTTGATGTTGGCCCAAAGGAATCTGCAGGCGGATTTTTTAGGACTGGATATTAATGAAGATGCTGTTGCATTGACGAAACTTAATTTTGAAAACTCTCCTTTCCGTACAAGGCTGAGAAACATTCATCAGGATTTTAAAACTTTTGAAACGGAAGGCACATTTGATCTGATTGTTTCGAATCCACCTTATTTTGAAGAATCGGGATCTGGTAAAGATAAAATTGCACGCCAAACGGTAGAGTTGAATTTCAGACAGCTTATCGCTCAATCTGCCCGGTTTTTATCTGAAAATGGATTGTTTTCAGTAATTATCCCGGTGGAAGCAGGGGAAATCTTTATTTCAATTGCTGAAGAAAATAAACTGTTTCTGAACAGACGGGTTAATATTAAAGGTATTGAGAATTCCAAAACAAAAAGAGTGGTCTTAGAGTTTTCTTTTACGGAAGATATACTTCAGGAATCTGAATTTATAATAGAAAAAAGTCCGAGAAAATACTCGGACCAATATCTTGAACTCACTAAGGAGTTTCATGTCTTTAAATAGTTCGGAAATTAGAAAATAAAAGTGATTTTATATTTCTAAACCCTTAAATTTTATTCAAAAAGTTCTGCAGTATCCAATACAGATACTTTCCCATCTTCACATCTGATAGCTTCACCAGGGAAGTTCTGTATCATATGGTAATCATGGGTCGCCATTACTACAGCGGCACCATTTTCAAGGGCAACCTGTTTTAATAAGGTCATAATTTCATTGGAAGTCTCAGGGTCAAGATTTCCTGTGGGCTCATCCGCAAGAATTAAATCAGGGTGGTTAAGAAGTGCTCTTGCGATGGCGATACGCTGTTGTTCACCTCCAGAAAGTTCATGCGGCATTTTGTGCTTTTTGCTCTTCATGTTTACACTTCCCAATACTTCATTGATTCTGTCTTCCATTTTGGTCTTATCACTCC
This sequence comes from Chryseobacterium bernardetii, assembly GCF_003815975.1. Lineage (NCBI taxonomy): Bacteria > Pseudomonadati > Bacteroidota > Flavobacteriia > Flavobacteriales > Weeksellaceae > Chryseobacterium > Chryseobacterium bernardetii. Next base: position 684,405 of record NZ_CP033932.1, on the reverse strand, counting down.
ATCCTGTAGCTTCCAAAACGAACTTAAGGTTCTTTTCAACAGTTCTGTCCGAAAGTAACTGGAAATCCTGAAATACAATTCCTAACTTTCTTCTTAGGTTAGGGATGTCAGAAGGCTTTAGTTTAGCCAGATCAAATCCTACCACGGCTCCATGTCCTGATGCTAACGGGATGTGTCCATAAAGCGTTTTCAGTAGAGAACTTTTTCCGGAACCTGTTTTTCCAATAAGGTAGCAGAATCTACCTTTTTTAATATTAAGATTTACATCAGAAAGAACAGTAAAGTTTTTTTGGGCAATTTTTGCGTGCTGTAAACTTATAATATTGTCTCCGGAGATATTGGTATGTGGCATAATTTAATTTTAAAGGCTATTTCTAACAAAAAATTTTCAATCTTTAAAAATAGAAAAAAGAAGTCTATCTGACTCTAATTTTAATAAATTTTAACAACAAAAAATGCCTGAAAAGAAACTCTTCAAGCATGTTTTGTATATGATAATATGAAATTATCTCTTAGCGCGTGCAGCACTTACAGTTAATCTCTTTCTGCCTTTAGCTCTTCTCGCAGCCAAAACTCTTCTTCCATTTGGCGTAGACATTCTTTCTCTGAAACCGTGTTTGTTTCTTCTCTTTCTTTCTGATGGCTGGAATGTTCTTTTACTCATTACTATATGTTTAAATCGTAATTAATCTATTAATTTTCAGGTTGCAAAGATATATAAATTTTTATAAGTTACAAACTTTAATGATTTTTTTTTGAAATTATCTTTAAGGTTTTTCAGTCAAATACTTATAAAGCCTGATTGTAGACCAAATTCGGGATGCAAAAATAATATTTAAATGATTTATATAAAAGCTCTATCTTTGAAAACTTTAATTTTAACGAAAATAAACACAAGATGTTTACACCAGCAGAACTTTTAGAGATCAATACATTACTAACACCTGAAAACAAAATAGTTATTCTTACCCACTATAATCCGGATGGTGATGCTATTGGTTCCAGTCTGGGATTGAAACATTATTTAAAGGCAAAAGGGATCTTTGCTGAGGTGATTGTTCCTAATGATTTTCCAAAGTTTCTGAAGTGGATGCCGGAAGCTAAAAAAGTGATTATTGCAGAATATAAAAGAAAGCTGGCTGCTGATATTATTGCGGCTGCAGATGTTATTTTCTGTCTTGATTTTAATTCTCCTTCAAGAATCGGATTACTGGGAGACTGGCTGGTAAAGGCTCAGGGAAAGAAGATTCTTATTGACCATCACCAGCAGCCGGAGCCGTTTGATTTTGTGTATTCGGATACGGTAATTCCTGCCACCTCTCAAATGGTTTATCATTTCATTGAAGCACTGGAGGATGAAAAACTTGTGAATCTGGATATAGCAGAATGTCTGTATACCGGAATTATGACAGATACAGGAGGTTTCCGTTTCCGTTCAACCAGTGCTACTACCCATAGAATTATTGCCAATTTAATAGAAAAAGGCGCAGATCCTGCAATGATTACTTCCAACACCTGGGATACCAATACAGTTTCCCGCCTTCATTTGCTTGCTTTAGTTTTAGGAAGAATAGAGGTGGTGAATGATGGAAGAGTAGCTATTTTAAGCCTTACCAGAAATGAACTTAAAGAATTTGGTTTCCAGAAAGGAGATACGGAAGGTTTTGTAAATTACGGATTAAGTATTGCCGGAGTGAAAATGTCTGCCTTCTTTATGGAAGATCTTTATGAAGATTTTATCAAGATCTCATTCCGTAGTAAAGACGATGTGGATGTCAACCAGTTCTCAAGAAAGTACTTCAATGGTGGTGGGCATATTAATGCTGCAGGAGGTAAATCTGATGATTCTCTGCCGGGAACTATAGAAATGTTCAAGACAAGACTGATTGAAGAAAATTTATAAGGAGGAGTGCCGGAAGTTGAGAGAAGATTGTAATTGTTTTTGTAAATTCTTACATCTTGATGTATCCCTTTTCTTCAAGTTCCATACAGGTATATTCGTATACCTGCTGAAACATTTCATCCATATATTTTTTATTGAACAGGCTATACTTTGTCATTTTAGGCGGGTCTAAAAATATATTACAGTATTTTACCTTGGAATAAACAGATTTTGCAATGGCTAAATGGAGAATCCGGTCGAATTCTTTCATCAGGCTCATCTTGTTTAATTCATCATAGCTTATTGAGTTGACATGGGAGGCGATCAGGAAATCACATTTATCCATGATCGGTTCAATAGGAAGGTTGTCAAGAACTCCGCCGTCTACATATATTTTTTCTCCCATTCTTACCGGGGGAAGGATGAAAGGAACACTTGAAGAGGCAAGAAGAGGGGTGAAAAGTTCTCCTTCAGAAAAGAAATCAACAATTCCGTGAGTCATTTCCGTGGTGGCTACATAAACAGGTATCTTCAGAATATTAAAATTATCTTCAGGAAAATAATCTCTGAAGAGTTTTAAAATAAAATTGGAACTGAAAATTCCGTTCTTTGATAATTTAAGGGCGGATCTTGAAAAAAATGAAGTCTGTTTTACAATTTCTATCATTTCATCCGGTGTTTTCCCAAAAGAATAAAAGGCGGCAATGATAGAGCCAGCACTGGTTCCTGAAATGATATGGGGTTTAAGATTATATTCTTCCAGATCTTTTAAAACAGCAATGTGTGCAATTCCACGCATTCCTCCGCCTGAAAGTGTAAGTCCGATAACCGGAGGTTTCGGAGGGGTCTTTTTTTTGAACGAGAATATTCCCATTGAGAAAAATTATACCTCACTAATATACAGGATTTTTCTCAATGTTTACGGCTCATCACATTCAGAATCAATCTTAATGAAAAGTGCATTGAATTCATTATTCATCTTTTCATCGTGGGAAACTCTTTGTACTTTATCATTGGCACAGTTTCCCCAGCCAAAAGTAATCAGATCAATAAGCGCATAATCTCTTTTATCTGATGAGTTAAGTTTTTCGTTGAACTCATTTATTATACGTTCCGGATTAGCATTGTCTTTGCTCATGCCTTCACGAAGTTCTTTCCATTCTGCAAACATGTGCTCATCAGTGGAATTTAATGCTTTGGAAAAGCTGGGGCATCTATTATTTCTGAGAAGGACGGAAGGATCAGAATAAGCCATGATCTGAACCTTTTCCATTTCATAAGACTGAACGAGCGCTTCATAGCTTTTCTTCTTAATATCTTGCCAGTAAGGAATATTGACAACTTTCAGATTCATAATTTGAGCCTTTTTTTCTGCGAAATCTTTATCCAGTTTTGCCAGAATCTGATTTTTATTATTTCTTATTTCATTCAGATCTTTAAGGTTGTGAACAAAAGGAATATCCAGCATTGATCCGCTTAGTTCGAACCAGAGTTTATAAGTATCTTCTATCTCTTTTCTGGAAAATTTATTACTGTCAAAATATCCTTTATTGTCGCATAGCTCCGTTGCAAATTGAAACATTTCCTGCTTAGGTTGAATAACTGTTATGCTATCAACTTTTGGAGATGCTGTTTGAACAGTATCTTTTGGTGTACTATTGGAAGTGGTCTGGTTATCCTTTTTACAGCTCAGAAAAGAAAGCAGAAGGAGAGATATTATTGCAGTTCTCATATTTTTACAATACTAATTTCTTAGGAAGATTATGAAGAAGTTCTGTGTTAATGATCTCTGCACAAATAGCAGGCTTCTCCCAATGGCCGTTGTGGCCACAGTCCAGTACATAAGATTTGATATTCGTTCTGTCCGGAAGATTTTTAATCATAATATCTGTTTTTACGGCATTGTCATGTTTGCCGGCCAAAACCAGGATTTTAGCCTCAAGATTCTGTATGATATGCTTTTTGTCTGTTCTTTCCACCATGCCTTTTACGCAGGCAAGAGCACCCATATTGTTGGTAGAAAGAGCGGTTTCCAATGCGGTTTCAATTTTCCCTTCCAGAATGTCTCTTTCATTAGGATTGAATAGATTGGGAACTCCTGCTCTGGCATAATGGGCGAAAGCATCTTTAATAATTCTGTAGCTTTTGATACGTTGTTGTTTCTTTTCTTCATCGTCTGCGAAATAAGTGGAGAAGAAAAGAGTTAAACTTTTCAAAGAGTCAGGGTATTTCTCTGCAAATGCCAGTGAAGTATATCCTCCCATAGAGTGTCCTAGTAAATGTAATTTCTCTGCATTCTGGTCATCCAGTACTTTTTTTACTTCTTCAGCCATAAGCTCCATGGTGTGAATTTCTCCCAGGATGTCAGATTGTCCGTGGCCGGGAAGATCTATTTTTAAAAGTGAAAAATCTTTAGAAAGATGAGGTTCCATATCACTCCAGATGGATAGGTTTTCCATAAAACCGTGAAGGAGTACTAAAGTTTCTTTTCCATTTCCTTTTCTTTCAAAGTTCAGCATGATTCCAAAATTTTAGAGGTTAAAATAATACAGCATTTTCTTGCTGTAGTTTGGTTTTCCTTTCAAATGTAAACAAAAAAGAGCATTTTAAAAATGCCCTTTCTCTTTTATTGAGTTAATTCTTTATAAACCTTTGTTTCCCAAGGTTTGATATCTGTTACTCCATAACGCTCTTTTTTAGCGATAGCAAGATTGTCCAGCATATCTACAAAATTTTTGTAGTTGGCCTCATCAGTTGGTTTGATGATTACGGTAAAATTTTCCGGCTTCGGAGCATTTTTATAAGCTTCGGAAATGATTTTTGAAATCTTTATCCCACTGAAGTCTGTTTCTTTAAGATTGGAAGTATTTAAATCTGTAGCATTGCTTTGATGATAAAAAACACGATTGTCTTTTCCCAGGATAAAGGTAACCTGATTTCTGTCTCCGATTACATTGTCAGTGGCTTTGTGTAGAGGATCTTTTGCGGGAAGCCCCAGATCCATTACATTGGGTTTTGTAAAATTAGTCGTAAACATAAAGAAGGTAATCAATAGGAATCCCAGATCTACCATAGGAGTCATATCTACTCTGATTAATTTTTTCTTTTGCTTGCCACCCTGTTTTTCTTGTGCGATTACTTCGGCCATAATTCATATTTTAAATTGTTAAACGGTATTTGATGAAAACTTTGAAAATCCGATCGTGATTTTGAAGAGTTGATACAAAGTTGATGCCTAAAATTCAAAATATGTGATAAATTTATTTTTTTATTGAATGATTTTGCTTAAATCATGTTAAATTAATGTATTGGGTTTTTATTAGACTGTTTGTGTTCTGTTTATTTTCTAATAATTATCTTTTCAGAGAAAATCATTTCTTCTTTAATTTTCACCTGTATATGATAGGCTTCATCAGGAAAAGCGGATGTATTTATTTTTATTTTTTCTTCCTGGTATTTTTGCGTGAAAATTTTTCTCCCCGCCATATCTGTTATTATAATTTCAGTAGGGAAATCTATTGGCAGACGATCTACATAGATGAAATCCATTGCAGGGTTAGGATATAAGATAGGAGAGAGTTTGGGTTTAGTTACAGGAGGTTCTTCTGGTTTTTTGAATGGATCTGGGCTTAATTTTACAATCCATGCGTCATGATATAGATAGTTAGGATTTTCGTTGTCGCCACTTTGAGTTCCATGGTTCCCAGAAACGTCTCCATCGTTGGAATCAGAACTTCCGGTGATAAGATATCCGTTATCCGGAGTCTGTATCGCGGAGAATACTAAATCATTTCCTGTCCCGCCAAGCGATTTTTGCCACTGGAGATTTCCTAAGTCATCCGTTTTTATAATCAAATAATTTAAATCACTTTGATTTCCTATTATTTGCTGGTCTTTAGAATTTGAAGATACTGCAATGAAGTATCCATTATCAGAAGTTTGCTGGATTGAATTTGCAATTTCCAATTTACTTCCTCCAAAGAATTTCTGCCATTGTGTATCTCCAGTGCTGCTTAACTTTATGATCCAGATATCAGAATCCATAAAAGTTTTTCCGTAAATCCCTGCAGCAATATAGCCTCCGTCCTGAGTTTGTTGTATGGATTTGGCAACATCAGGATAAGGGCCTCCAAAGGTTTTTTGCCATTGTATATTTCCGTGTGCATCTAATTTTACGATCCACCAATCAAAGAATCCATAGGTTTCTGTAATATCTCCATCTGCAATATTTCCCGTGCTTCCTGCAATAATATAGCCGCCATCGGAAGTTTGCTGAATGGAGTTTGCTTCTTCAGTTGAGCTTCCGCCTAGACACTTTTGCCATTGTATATTGCCCGCAGGATCTAATTTTACGATCCAAAAATCATCAAATCCATGGTTTCCAGAGATATCTCCATCAACAGAATAAGTTGTTCCAGCAATAATATAGCCACCATCAGAGGTTTGCTGTACATCTGATGCAAACTCACTATTGCTTCCTCCTATAGACTTTTGCCATTGTATATTGCCGGCAGGATCTAGCTTTACGATCCAGCAATCAGATGTTCCTGATTTCCATTTATCGGGACGGAGCTGCCTACAAAAATATAACCACCGTCAGATGTTTGGCGAATGGAATTAGCCATTTCGTACAGGCTCCCACCAAACGTTTTTGCCATTGTATTCCACCTTGTGGATCAGCTTTTATCACCCATGCATTTCGTTTTCCGTTATTGTATGTAATGTCTCCATCTTTAGAGAAGGTAGAACCGGCAAAGATATACCCTCCGTCAGTAGTAGATTGGATTGATTTAAGTTGATCAGATTCACTGCCGCCATATGCCCTTTGCCATTGAATTGAAGGAGCTGTCTGAGCAGTCAGTAAGAGTGTGGTAAGGAATGAAAGAATAATGTAGAGTTTTCTCATAAATATTTGGTTTGATATTAGTTATTCAAATATAATTAATTTTATGTATTTGATAAATTATTATTTAATATTTTAATTTTACAATAAAAAAACTCACACTATGTAAGTGTGAGTTTATCATTTATATTAATTAATTATTTATTTGCTTTTTTTGAAGTAATTAACTCCGCATTCCAGGAACTTCTTGAAATCTTCCTTCGGCATATATCCGGAAACAGGAGTGTTGATCACTTTTCCGTCTGGAGTTATTAAAACATAATGAGGCTGAGAGTTGTTGTTGAAGTTCACCTGTTGGAATAAGCTCCATCTGTCCCCAATTGTTTTTACCTTTTTGATCTGTCCGTCTCCCAAATCAATCTTTGTTTTCTGATCTTCAGGAAGCTCTTCTTTGTCATCTACATACAGAGAAGCTAATACAACATCATTCTGAAGAATTGGTAAAATATCTGGTTCGCTCCATACAAACTCTTCCATTTTTCTACAGTTTTCACAACCATACCCCGTGAAGTCAATCAGAATAGGTTTGTTTTCCTTTTTAGCAATTTCTACAGCTTTAAAGAAGTCATGTTCCGGGTGCATTCCTAAGATGCCGTCTTTTTCATCATGGAAATAGCTTACATTCAAAGGAGGCAGAATTCCACTTAATAACTGAAGTTTTGGACGGTCAGACGGAATTAATCCCTGGATCAGATAGATCACAAAACCAATTCCCAATACACCTAATATTTTTCTTGTTATTGAAATTTTAGGTTTTTTATCATCGTGTGGAAATCTGATTAATCCGAATAAATATAACGCTAATCCTAAAGCTACAATGATCCAGATGGCGATGAATAGTTCTCTTTTTAAGAAGAAAGTCTTCGATACAAGATCTGCTTTTGATAAGAATTTTAAAGCCAAAGCCAATTCTACGAACCCTAATACTACTTTTACCGTATTCATCCATCCTCCGGATTTTGGAAGACTTTGTAATGCTTGCGGGAATAAAGCCAATAGTCCGAAAATGATAGCCCATGCTAAACCAAACCCGGCCAAAGCAAATGTCAGTAACATAGGAACATTAGATGAGCCTGTTACAGCACTTCCCAATAAACTCCCCAGGATAGGTCCTGTACAGGAGAAAGAAACAATTACCAGTGTTAATGCCATAAAGAAAATACCGATGATACCACCAGCTTCCTCCGCTTTTGAAGACTTATTGGCAATAGAGCTAGGTAACGTAATATCATAATACCCGAAGAAACTTCCGGCAAAGAAGATAAATATGATGAAGAAGGCAATATTCAGCCATACACTTGTAGAGATCTCATTGAAAATATTTCCTGCAATTCCATCAATAATGTGGAAAGGAATACTCAATAAAACGAAAATAAGAAGAATGAAAAAACCATAGATCAAAGCATCTCTTTTCCCTTTAGCCTTATCCTTGCTTCCTTTCGTAAAGAAAGAAACGGTTAAAGGAATCATCGGGAAAACGCATGGTGTTAATAAAGCGATTAGCCCTCCGATGAAACCTAAGAATAAATAAGTCCAATAATTCTCATCTACCTTTGTAGAGGCCGTTCCGCAGTCTGTTAATGGTTTTTTGAAGTCCAGGGTTTCAATCTTCAGCTGCTTAGGATCCAGTGTTGAGGTTTCAGCTACTGTAACTTCTGTTTTAGCAGGGTTTTCAGTAACTGTTTCAACAGTTTTTACAGAATCTTTTGTTGGTGCTACAGTTTCTGCTTCTTCAGCTACTCCTTTTGGAGTTACTTTTTGATTAAATTCTAAAGTATTCGGGGCAAGACAAACTCTGTCATCACAAGTTTGGTATGTAATTTCAGAAGTAACATCGGCCGGTTTTGCGGGATCCTTTAGCTTGAATTTCTGTTTGAAACCAGCTGTATTGGAATAAAAAACAATAGTTCCTCCGAAAGCTTCAGAGAATTCTTCATGTTTCTTACCTACTTCAGTAAATTTTCCGATCAGTTCAATATTTTTTCCTGAAACTTTATACTCAGTTGGAATGCCCGTATCCTCAGGAAGATCTTTGGAGTAAATGTGCCATCCTTTTTCCATGGTGGCATTTAAAACCGCTTCATACTGGTTGTTGCCCAGATCATTGATGGTAAATTTAAACTTTACGGGATTTTTAATCTGCGCATTAATTCCTGTTGCTAAAAAGAGTAGAATTAATAAAAACCAATTTCTAAATTTCATTTTTTCGTTTCATTAAAAATTTTGAGAATACGTTCTGTTTTCTCATTTTTTGCATATCTTCTATCCTGTCTGAAAGGAATAACTCCAAGTACAGAATTATTACTGTCAGCCAATATCCAAATTTTTTGCCTTGCTAAATTAGATAATTTTTCGTCCCTAAAAAATTTAGAAACTTTCTTTTTCCCTGAAAAACCAGTCGGGTAAAACTCATCACCATCCTGTTGTTTCCTTAAACGTAACGGGAACTGAACTTTTTCAGCATCAAAATCCCATTCCATATTTTTATTGATTCCATCAATGTCTTCAATAGAATTCTGAAGGTTGATGTTGATCTGGTTCTCTGAGAAATCAAAACGGTCGATCAGGAGAATTTCGTGTACGTTTTCAGTTTTTTTGTTTGTTTCTATAAAGATTAATTCATCTCTGTTAACAATCAACTGATATTCCTTTGAAAAAAAAGAACTGTTATTTTGTGCCTTAAAAATTTTAGGAATTTCTTCTTCCTGATTAAACCCGTATTTTTTTAAGATCTCAAATTTGACAAAATCGCTTTCCTGATCCAGTTTTTCCTTTGATAAGATTTTATGGTCTTGGTTAAATACCGACAGTTTATTTTCTATCTCCTGAATCTGTTTTTGAACAAAATCTTTGGTCTGATTGAGATAAGAGGAGCTCTTTTTGAAGTTTTCCAGAAAATGATCATTGGTTTCCTGTAATTTCGGAACAATTTCATTCCTGATTTTATTTCTCAGATAATCACTTTTTTTATTGGAGAGATCTTCGCGGAACTCAATATTGTTTTCTTCGGCAAATTGATAAATTTCCTGCTTAGAGAATGGTAAAAGTGGGCGGAGAATATGATTGTCATTGGCAGGGATACCACTCAGGCCATTAATTCCTGCTGCTTTGGAAAGGTTAATGATGAATGTTTCCAGCTGATCGTTCAGGTGATGGGCGGTAACCAGAAACTCCAGTTTTTCCTTTTCCTGAATTTCCTTAAAAAAAGCATACCTAAGTTCTCTTGCCCAAAGTTGAATAGAGTTTTCAGGTTTTTTATCCTTTTCCGATACTTCATACAGATGGAATCTGATATGATTTTTCTCACAAAATTCCTGTACCACTTTTTGGTCTCTATTCGAATCTTCTCCACGAAGTTTGTAATTGATATGAGCTACGTGAAATGAGTATCCTGAATTTTGGCTTTCTTCCCTCAAATCCCGGAATAAAGAGGCAAGAACCATAGAGTCGGCACCTCCGCTCACTGCCAAAAGATAGGTGTTGTTTTCTGGCTGGTGAATAAGATTTTCTAATTGTTTTCTGAAGCTTGATTTTTTCAACATAGGTGTTGAGAATTTCTTTTATACAAAGATAATCCATATAATTCAATTGAATTTCCCTAACTTTGAGTAGTCTAAAAAAGATTACTTATGAAGATTTTTAAAATTTTAGCGGTTTCTGCCATGGCGTTGGGGATGACCTCTTGTGTGAGCAAGAAGCAGTATGATGCCTTAAGCACAAACTATAAGCAGTGTATTGAAAATATCGGAGAAAGACAGAGAGAAATTCAGGATTTGAAATCTCAGAACTCTGCATTGACAGGTGAAAATAATTTGTTAAAAAGCCAGCATGATGCTTTAAAGTCATCATTGGATGCGTGTCTTTCCAATACAGGAAAAAGCTCTGCTAATATTGACAAGCTTGTGGGAGAAATTAATGCTTCCAATTCATATATCAAGCAGTTAATTTCCAGCAATGCTAAGAACGATAGTTTAAACCTTGCTTTGTCTAACAAGCTGAAGAGATCTTTAGATAATGTATCAGATGAAGATGTACAGGTAAAAGTACTGAAAGGAGTGGTAATGATCTCCCTTTCGGATAAAATGTTATACAAAACAGGAGATTACAATATCTTGCCTGCAGCTCAGGAAGTCCTAGGCAAAGTGGCGAAGGTAATCAATGATTACGATAAATATTCAGTATTGATCGAAGGAAATACAGATAATGCACCATTGAATTCTGCTAATCTGCCAAGAGATAACTGGGATCTTTCTGCATTAAGAGGTACCTCTGTTGCAAAAGTTCTTCAGACTCAGTTTGGAGTAGACCCTGCGAGAATTACTGCAGGAGGTCGTTCTGAATACAACCCGAAAGCTACTAATATGAGTGTTTCCGGAAGAGCAGAAAACAGAAGAACAGAAATCATCATTATGCCTAAGCTGGATGAGTTTATGAAGCTGATGGATATTGCTCCCAAGAAATAATTACTGAATAATACAATATAGGAGATCCCGATTTTCGGGATCTTTTTTTATGTAATGAATTGTGCTGTTGTATATGTAACTTTTCAATAAATTATTCAACTTATTGAAAATAAAGTTGATAGCCTTTGGGGTTGTGATCTGTCTTTGAGAAGGAAGGCTACCATCACTATCGTATTTACGCTTAAAAATAATAGTTATATGAAAACAATTATTCTATCGGTAAGTTTATTAGTTTTCTCTTTATCCGGAAAGGTTTTTGCACAAACTGATACTTCGGGAAGAGAAAAAATATATAAAGCTACCCATACAAAAAGCACGGAACTGAAGCATACCAAACTGAAAGTTAATTTTGACTATCAGAAGGAACAGATGAACGGAGAAGAGTGGCTTACAGCATCACCTTATTTTTATCCGTCAGATTCTTTGATATTGGATGCAAAAGGTATGTTAATTCATGAAGTGGCAATGGATAGAGAAGGGAAACATATTCCATTGAAGTATCACTACCACAACAATATCCTTAGCATCAACCTTGATAGAACATATAACCGAAATCAGGATTATACGGTTTATATCAAATATACTTCCCGACCTAATGTAGTAGAGCAGCAGGGAAGCCCGGCCAAGGGGCTTTATTTCATTAATGCAGATGGTAAAGATCCTGATAAGCCTACTCAGATCTGGACAGATGGTGAGTCTGAATTTTCATCAGTATGGTTTCCAACGATAGATAAACCTAATCAAAAAACTACCCAGGAAATTTATATGACCGTTCCTGATAAATATATTACCCTTTCTAATGGTATTTTAAAAGAGTCTCAAAAAGAACCCGGTAATATGAGAACGGATCATTGGATAATGGAGAAAAGGCATGCGGTGTATCTTTTCTTTATGGCAGTAGGGGAATATAGTGTTGTAAAAGATAAATGGAGGAATGTTCCGATAGAGTATTATATAGAAAAGGAATATGAGCCTTATGCCAGACAAATCTATGGGAATACCCCTGAAATGATGGAGTTTTTCTCTAAGAAATTAAATTATGATTATCCCTGGCCCAAATATTCACAGATTACCGGGAGAGATTATCCAAGTGTAGCCATGGAAAATACGACTGCTACTCTTCATAATATGGGAGTGTTACAGAAACCGGGACAATTAATTGATGAAAATAAGTGGGAAGAATATATTGCTCATGAACTGTTTCATCATTGGTTTGGGGACCTGGTAACTACAGAGAGCTGGAGTAACCTTACGCTGAATGAATCATTTGCAAATTATTCCCAATATCTCTGGAATGAGTATAAATATGGGAAAGACCAGGCAGATTATCATTTAATGTCCAATATCAATAAATATTTCAATAGCCCCTCAGATTTTAAGAAAGATCTTGTAAGATTTAGTTATAATTCTCCTGAAGATGTTTTTGATGTAGTATCCTATGAAAAAGGAGGCGGAATTCTTCATATGCTGAGGAACTATTTAGGGGATGATGCTTTTTTCGCGGGGATAAGTGATTTTCTAAAAACCTACGAGTATAAAAATGCAGAGGCTCAGCAATTAAGATTGTCATTTGAAAAAATATCCGGAAAAGATTTGAACTGGTTCTTTAATCAATGGTATTATGGAAATGGAAATCCTAAATTACAATATTCATATACTTTTGAACCTGTTAAAAAACAGGTGGAAGTGATAATTAACCAATCGCAGGAAAAACCTTTTGAATTTCCTTTGGCAATAGATGTGTATGCTGATGGTAATCCATTACGGTATAATGTATGGGTAAATGCCCAAGCAAAAAATAGGTTCAGTTTTAACGTCTCCGCAAAACCTGATTTGATTAATATTAATGCTGATGGAGTATTGCTTTCTGAAATTACAGATAAAAAAACGGCAGAACAAAATCTGATTCAATTTACTCATTCCAAAGAGTTTTTAAGCCGTTATAAAGCCTTGTTGGGTATTAAGGAGGATTTGAGCAATCCCGCATCTGTTAAATTGTTATCTGCTGCTTTAAAAGATCCTTTCTTTAGAATCAGGATTAAAGCCTTGGAATTATCTGATCTTACCGATGCAGAACAAAATAAATATCTGATTGCGGATGTTGAAAAAATAGCCGCTGAGGATTCAAAAACATTGGTGCAGGCAGCAGCCATTTCTGCTCTGGCTAAGACCAAAAATAAAAAATACATGCCACTATTCGAAAAAGGAATGAATGTGGTATCCAATGCAGTAAAAGCTAATTCATTTCTTGCTATCATGGCTACAGATCCTTCAAAAGCGAAAGCCCTGACTGATAAAATAGATCTCTCACAAGCCTCCAGGGATATGATCGTTAAAATGCTTCCCATTGTTGTGGAGAATAAAATAGATTCTCAAATGCAATATACGGTTTCCATTGTGGCTCTTTATCCATTGGTAAAACTGCGTAATCCGGTATTGGGACAATTTGCAGAAGAAGGATTCAACAGAATTATGGAGTCCGATGATCTTGCTGCAACCAAAGGAATTTACAACGTTTTAAATCAGGAAAAAGAAGAACTGATAAAAGATGCTGACATTAAAAAGGAAATTTATACTGCATTGGAAGCAGGATTGAATAAAAAGAATGAACTTTTGAAAAATAATCCTCAAAATCAGGAAAGTATTAGTAAACAGATTGAGTTACTGAAACAAATAGTAACAGAATATAAATAACTTTTGAATATTTTTAAAAACAAATCCCGAATTTCTTCGGGACTTATTTTTTTAATCAAATTAATTCTTCTTTTTTCAAAAGGGAAATAATTCGTCGTAAAAATTGATTGGATATTTCAGTCTTGTTTTTTTTTGCAGAAGACTGTGTACTTCCTTTGGGAAGTACTTTTTTTTGATTCTCATGGTTAGTTTGTGGTTGATCTTCTGCAATCATTTGTTTTCTAGTGTTTTTACCCCTTCGTTCTCTTTGCAAACTTATCATTAATACCACAAAAATAACATCCGTATTTTCACGGTATTTTAGATGGGATTTTCCCCGAGAGTTAGATTATTGAATTCCCTAAAATATTTTATTTTAAATTTAATTATCTGATTAATAAAATAATATGTATATTTAAATCTCCATATAAGGAAATAAAATATAGAGGTATCCGAAAATCTTAAAGAGTAGGAAATTATTACTAAACAAAATAATTATGAAAAATTCAAAAAAACTTTCAAGAGGAGAAATGAAAACTGTACAAGGTGCTGTTACAGTGTGTAACCCGCAGATATTTTGTACCAGCCTACAGACAAAGTGTTGCCCGGGATGGGTGTGTGCTGGTATAAGACAATATTGTATAGCCATATAATGACTTTTTGTATAAAAGTTTGATATACCAAGAAAAAGAGAGGAATTAATTTCTCTCTTTTTTGTATCTTGTTAGCAGGCAACAGCAGGTTTAGAAAAGTTTTAAAATCCTTAAATTTGTTTAAATTAAAATTGTATGAGTTTTTTTGAAGAAAAGAATCCTGAAATGGATCGATATTTAGAAGCACATGCTTCCTCAGAACCCGAAATTCTGAAAAAGCTGAGAAGAGAAACTTATCAGAAAACCACACAGCCTCATATGATTTCAGGATATCAGCAGGGAAGATTACTGACAATTATTTCCCAAATGCTGCAGCCTAAAAGCATTCTTGAAATTGGTACCTTTACCGGATACGCTACTTTATGTATGGCTTCAGGATTGGCAAAAGACGGTAGGATTATCACATTAGATGTGAATGAAGACCTGGCTTATCTGCCGAAAAAATATTTTGAATCCAGCGAATATGCTCATCAGATTGATTTTAAACTTCAGGATGCTAAAGAATTTTTAAAAGAAACAGATGAATTTTTTGATCTGATTTTTGTAGATGCTGATAAAGAAAATTATGCAGAATATTTCAGACTGTTAAAACCTCATACAAAGTCAGGATCTGTTGTGATGTTTGATAATGTTTTATGGTATGGGAAGGTGCTGGAAGAAAATCCAAAGCTTAAATCTACACAGTCTATTCAGGAGTTGAATGATTTAGCAGCAAAAGATGAAGATTTTGAAAATCTTATTTTACCTTTGCGGGATGGAGTCAACTTCCTTCGCAGGAAGTAATTAAATGAAAAGATTAAGAGATTTAGGAATTAAGCGATAATGTAATTTCTAAATCTCTTAATTTTCCTAATTTCTAAATGAATAAAATGAATAAAGGAGTTTGTATCGTAACAGTAGCACCGGTTCGCGCAGAAGGTTCAGACAGAGCAGAAATTGTTACGGAAATATTGTTTGGGGAAAGTGCAGATATTTTGGAAGTTAATAAGAACTGGACCAAAATAAAAATGCATTATGACGGATATGAAGGATGGATGGATACCAAGCAGCTAAAGCCTGTAACGGATGAAGAGCTGGCCAATAGAAAGGTAACAGTAGTAACAGAAGATTTTTCCTCTGTACTGATGAATGACGGTAAAACCTTATTATCGATGGGCTCTGAAGTGGAGTTCCCTGTAGTGGCCTCAAGGAGAAGCCATGATGTGAGAGAAAGTATTGCTCTTACCGCCAAAGAATTCCTTAACGTACCCTATCTATGGGGAGGGAAAAGCTTTTTTGCAGTTGACTGCTCCGGATTTACTCAGTTGGTGTATAAAATTCACGGAATTAAGATTCCAAGAGATGCTTCGCAGCAGGCAGAGGTAGGTGAGGATCTTACTTTTGTGGAAGAGACAAAACCAGGAGACCTGGCTTTCTTTGAAAATGCTGAGGGAAAAATTATTCATGTAGGAATTATGCTCGAAAACCAGAAAATTATTCATGCTTCAGGAAAAGTGAGAATTGATACACTGGATTCTACAGGAATTTTTAATGAGGAAATGAATAAACATACTCATAAATTAAGAGTTCTTAAAAGCGTTATTTAGGATATGAAGCTTTCCGGCATATTATTAATTGTGAATACTCTTTTACTGGCTGTGATCTGGGTTTTTACAGGGATCAAGTATGCTGGGTTACCCGAAGTTATTCCTACTCATTTTGATATTCACGGAAATGTAGACGGAGAGTCCGGGAAAACTGTAATCTGGCTTTTGCCATGCATTGCAGCCTTTATTCATCTCCTTTTTATCGGAATAAAAGATCCAAATTCACCGCTTTTGAATGTACCCCAAAGTTTCCGTAACGAAAGAACCCTGAAACTATACCTGTTTTCTCTGGAACTTCCCGTAATGATACTGTTTCTTGATATCATTGTTGAAAGTATCCGTATTGCGGAAGGAAAGCAGACAGAGCTTAGTGATGCTGTTTTCTTTATTTTAGGATTATTGTTTGCTGTAATTGGTACAGGACTTATAAAATCATTTCGGGATAGTAAAAGAAAATCAAACGACTAGATCTATCAAAATTGAATTTACTTTATAACATATTTATCAGTTTTCTCATTTTTGGAATGAAGGTTTTTTCATTATTTAATGACAAAACTAAAAAAGGCGTTGACGGAAGGAAGCAGTCCTTAGATAAGGTAAAATCTGCTTTTTCAAGAGCAGACAAGGTTATCTGGATGCATGCCGCCAGTTTAGGAGAATATGAACAAGGATTGCCTGTGCTGGAAAAACTTAAAGATCAGTTTCAGGATCATAAAATTCTGATAACTTTCTTTTCTCCGTCAGGATATGAAAATGTTATAAAAAAGAAAAATATTGCTGATGTAATCTGCTACCTTCCATTTGATAAAAAGCATATTGTGAAAGAATTTATATCGCAATTTGATGTTAAACTATTTTTTACGGTGAAGTATGATTACTGGTACAACCTGCTCGCAGAGCTTAAAGAGAGGAAGGCAAAAGTCTATGTAATTTCTGCCCTTTTCTATGAGAGACAGTCTTTTTTCACTTCTTATGGGAAATGGTTTGTAAAACAACTTAAGAAGAATATAGATTGGTTCTTTCATCAGACACAGTTCTCCCTTGCTTTAGCTAAAAGCGTAGGTTTGGTGAAATCTTCTGTAACAGGAGATACGAGATTTGACAGGGTAAAACAGCTTCGAAACCTTAATAATCATGTAGAGCATATTACAGATTTTATAGATGGTCATAAAGCCGTTGTTTTCGGCAGCTCATGGCAGGCGGAAGAGAAAATTGCAGAAATGGTTTCCCGTAAAAATAATACAGTCAAAATAATAATTGCACCTCATGACCTGAAGAGAGTGGAGCATTTGAAAAATATCTTTTCCGATGCTTTATTATATAGTGAGATCAAAGATTACCAATCTGTAAATTTAAATTCTCAAATCTTAATTATTGATAGCATCGGACTATTGTCTAAACTGTATTCTTATGCTGATGTAGCAGTTGTTGGTGGAGGATTTCATGATGCAGGACTTCATAATATTCTGGAAGCTGCCACATTTGGAGTTCCGGTTATCTTTGGAAATCATTATAAAAAGAATCCTGAAGCAGATGATCTTATCAGTAAGAATGGCGGAAAGTCATTTGCAGATGAATATACCGCCGCAGAATTTGTTTTATTCCTTGTTAATGGAGAAAATGAAGAAGAGCTTGCGGAAATGTCTGAAAATGCAGCCAATTTTGTTGATGAAAAGCCTGATTCTACAGAAATGATCCTTCAGAAAATTCTATCTTAAGAATCCCTGGCTTTTTATATCCTTCATGATTTGTTCAATGTTGTCAGGAATGTTGTCAGATTCAAACCAGTTAAAATCAAGACCGTTATTGATGCATAACTTTTGGAGATAACGATTCTCTAAAGTTTTTTGCTGTATTGTTCTTAAAAGATCATCAAATTCCATCCAGTAGTCTTCATCCAGCTTTTTAATCAGGATCAGAGATTTGAATAGCTTATTGATGATGTAAATGTAAAGTTTATAGACATTATCAAACCGCTGTCTGCTCAAATCCGTATTGTAATCTAAAATCTTATCAACCATTAGTAAATTCAGTGAAACTTCCCCGAATTTATCTGTTGTTATTTTGATGTGTTCCGTAATTTCCGCGCTGATTTTTCGGATAACGGTAAGGAAATATTTGGCATTGCCAATATATTTTGAGGCTAAAAGAACTTTCTCCTCTACATTTTGTTCCATTGCCTTTCTCTTATCATCAGTAGTTTCAGGGTCAATAAGTTCGAAATACAGTTTCTTTGATAATAATTTATCCTTTTTCAGAAGCCTGAAAATAAGTTTATCTTTCTCTGCACTGGAAAAAGCACTCAGTGCTGCCTTGAACTCTTTAGAATATTCCATTAATTGAAGATTTTTGAATATTTCATGAAACCGTTTACAGCCCAGTTTGCCGTATAATAGAGTGATTTTAAAGTGGAAAATCCCATAAAATCCTTATACACCAGATACTGATCCTTAATGATGTTTGTTTTCTTTCTGGAAACACTGTTCTCACGCATCCTGTATTTCGCCATTGTTTTGTTGATAGGCATTCCTTCAGGAATTACTTTCAGGAGGTTTAACCACATCACATGGTCTTCCCGTTTACTTTTTACCGGAAACAGGAATTTTCCGACTCTCTTGGTATCATACATTGTGGAAACCGGTGCCAGCCGGCAGGTCTTCAGGAGATTAGAAAAAGTAACAATTTTATCAGCAAGAAAATCTTTTAATATAGGCTGAAGCTGCTCATTGCATCTTGAATAATTACAATATACAAGTTCTGCATTATGCTCCTGCATATAATCTGTCATAGTCTCCAGGTATTCAGGATACCAGAAGTCATCAGAATCCAGAAAAGCAATATACCGGCCCTGGGCCCTTTCAAGGCTGTTGTTTCTTGCATTGCCTGCACCACCGTTTTTCTCCAGAACCAAAAGTTTGATTCTTGGATCATTGTATTTTCTGATTATCTCAACAGTATTGTCTTTAGAAAGATCATCAGTAATCAGCCACTCCCAGTTTTCATAGGTTTGGCTAAGGACAGACTGGATTGTTTCTTCTATGAAATCAGCTGAATTGTAGCAGGGGGTGATAATGGAGACCAGGTCTTTCATTCGTGTTGTAAAATATGGGTAAAATTATAAAAATCTTTTTTCATAAAGATGCCATGAAGCAATTCCTACTCCAATAACAACAAACATACATACTATACCCATGAGATATGGATTGTAGTTGGCAAAAAGCCCTAAGGTAGCAAATACCCTGATGATAGGGAAATGGAAGATATAAATTCCGTAAGTGAAATCCCCATATTTTCCAAAATTATTCAGGAATTTAAAGGAGTAGGCAATATACAGGACAATAATGCTGATCATGATAGGAGAGAATAGTTTGATATCAAAAATAAGATCAATCCAAACCGTAACGACAGCAATAATGAAAAGAATATTCTTATGTTGAATGAACTTGTCAAAATGAAAATATACAAGCATTCCACCGATAAAATAACATAATGACCCCGGAAGCTGTCTTGAAAGCGCAGCTTTTCCGGCCATCTCGAAATAATTCAGATAAACCAGGGAAAGGAAATAGAGAGCGATCAGGCTGCTGGTGCGGTATTTATTGTTTTTTCCAAACAGTAAAAACATCAGCGGAACGGCTATATAAAAACACATTTCGATCTTAAGCGTCCATAAAGCTCCGTTTACAGCCTGGTTTCCAAATACACCCGGAAGCCACGGCGCCTTAAAATTGAGGAATATTGAATTCCAGAACAGATATTTATAAACCTGTGTGTTGCTAAAATATTCAGAAATAGGTAAGGTACTTACGAGACTCAGGAGAGTGGCACAAAGAAATACAACAAGTAAATAGGCGGGAACAATCCTGTTAAACCTTTTTTTTGCGTAGCTTTTTAAACTGGATGACCTTTCATAGCTTCTTGCAATTAAGAAACCGCTTACAATAAAAAACGAGAAAACAGCAACTTCAACAGGGCTATGTGTTAAGAAAGAAAGCTTTTCAGAAGCACTTAAAGCACCCAAATGTCCCACAAAGACAATAAAAGCGAGGAGAACACGGATGAAGTCAAAATTGTTTTTCGTTATATCTTGCATTTTTTTTCTTTCCTGCAAAAATAACTTTTTTAATAAAACAGAGACGGCTTATCATGTTCAATATTTGTTAAATAAAGGCAATATGGCCTCTTACTGTTTTAAAATATGTATAAATAAAAGCTGATAAAATAATTTTTCACAAAAAATAGTAATATAAATCAAAAAAATTATAATTTTAGCGCTTGAAAAAATTAATCTATGAAGAAATTAGCACTACTATTTTTTGGTTTATCATTATTGGTAACCACCGGATGTAATAATAACAACGATATTGTTATTGATGAACCGATTATTGGATTCTGGCAACCGCAAAAAGAGGTGGTTACCACTGTTGAGGTAGGTGAGCAACCAATTTCAGATGTGATTACTTATACAGAATGTCAGAAACTATCCAGATGGTGGTTCAGTACAGAGACAACCGGAAAAAGAATAGATGTGGAAGATCCTGTAACAGGAACAGACTGTAATATTTTGCCAGATAAAAATTTCACATACTCATACGATAAGAGCAGTAAAGCTCTTCAAATAAAATATCAGGGAGTAGTAGCGCCGGAAAATACAAAAGTTGTTACGCTGGACGCCACTACACTCAACCTGTCAATAAAAGTGGAAACCGAAGACCCTACGATATACAAAACAAGAACTATTACTTTTAAAAGGGTAAGCCCTAAACCTTAATAGTATACTTCAAGATATAATAAATAAAGGTCTCATCTTCGGGTGAGACCTTTCTGTTAAAAAGAGATGGGAATTCATCATAAATTAAATTTCTATTTCTTTTAAAATCATTATTTTTGTGAATCTTGTTTTAAAAAATAAGATAATACTATAGTCTAACATATAACATATATATAAAGTGTTTTACGATCATCAGCAGATAGAAAAAAAGTGGCAGAAATACTGGGAGGACAATCAAACCTATAAAACCTCCAATAATACCGATAAACCTAAATTTTATGTACTCGATATGTTTCCGTATCCATCCGGAGCGGGACTTCATGTAGGACACCCACTGGGATATATTGCGTCAGACATTTATGCGAGATATAAAAGACATCAGGGATTTAACGTTCTCCACCCCGTAGGATATGACAGCTTTGGGCTTCCTGCTGAGCAGTATGCAATCCAGACAGGACAGCATCCGGCTATCACTACAGAACAAAATATCAACAGATACGAAGAACAGTTAAGAAAAATTGGATTTTCTTTTGACTGGAGCAGGGAAGTAAGAACTTCTGATGCCTCTTATTATAAATGGACACAATGGATCTTTATTGAGTTATATCACTCCTGGTATAATAAAAATACAGATAAGGCAGAACCTATTGATACTCTAATCAGACATTTTGAAGAAAAAGGAACAGAAGGATTAAATGCTAATCAAAACGATGAGCTAAACTTCACAGCAGAAGAGTGGGCTAATGCATCTGATCTTGACAAAGAAGATATTTTATTAAACTATCGTCTTGCGTACAGAGCAGAAACTACTGTAAACTGGTGCCCTGCATTGGGAACCGTATTAGCAAATGATGAGGTGAAAGACGGAAAATCTGAAAGAGGAGGGTTTCCTGTATTCCAAAAGAAAATGATGCAGTGGAGTATGAGAATCTCAGCTTACTCTGAAAGATTATTACAAGGACTTTCTACATTAGACTGGCCGCAGCCGTTGAAAGACTCTCAGGAATATTGGATCGGAAAATCTCAGGGAGCACAGGTTAAGTTCCAGGTAGAAGGTCATGACGAAGTTGTTGAGGTTTTCACTACAAGACCTGATACGATCTTTGGTGCTACCTTTATGGTATTGGCGCCGGAAAATCCTTTAGTAGATACTATTACTACAGATGCTCAGAAAGCAGAAGTAGACACTTATATAGAAGAAACCTCCAAGAAGACCGAAAGAGACAGGATGTCTGACGTGAAAAACGTGAGCGGAGCTTTCACTGGAAGTTATGCTGTTAATCCGTTCAGTGGAGAAAAAATGCCGATCTATATTTCAGACTATGTATTGATGGGATATGGTACAGGAGCTGTAATGGCTGTTCCTGCACATGATGAGCGTGATCACAGATTTGCAAAGAAATTTAATTTAGAAATTAAAAAAGTTGTAGAAACAGAAGAAGACGTTCAGGAAAATTCTTTTGATTCTAAAGATTCTGTTTTTGTAAACTCAGATTTCTTAAACGGACTAAACTATAATGATGCAAAGTCAAAAATAATTTCAGAAATTGAAACAAAAGGAATCGGTCACGGAACAACGAACTACAGACAGCGTGACGCGATTTTCTCAAGACAGCGTTATTGGGGAGAACCGGTTCCTATATATTATAAAGAAGGAATGCCGTACACGTTACCTGTTTCTGCATTACCATTGGAACTTCCTGAAGTTGAAAAATATTTGCCAACTGAAGATGGGGATCCGCCACTAGGAAATGCTAAAACATTTGCATGGGATGAGGTAAACCAGAAAGTGGTAGCTACAGATTTAATAGATGATAAAACAATATTCCCGTTAGAATTGTCTACTATGCCTGGTTGGGCTGGAAGCTCATGGTATTTCCTTAGATATATGGATCCACAAAATGATGGAGAGTTCTGTGCAAAGAACCTTTCAGATTATTGGGGGCAGGTAGACTTATATATAGGAGGTAGTGAACATGCAACTGGTCACTTATTATATTCCCGTTTCTGGAATATGTTCTTAAAAGACAGAGGATATATCAGTCATGATGAACCTTTCCAGAAATTAATCAATCAGGGAATGATCTTAGGAATGAGTGCATTCGTATACAGAATTGACGGTACTAATAAATATGTATCTAAAAATCTGGCAAGTGAATATCAGACTCAGCAGATCCATGTTGATGTATCCTTATTAAAAGGAACATCTGATGAATTGGATACCGAAGCCTTCAAAACATGGAGACCAGACTATGCAGATGCAGAATTTATTTTGGAAGATGGAAAATACATCACAGACCGTGAAGTAGAAAAAATGTCCAAGTCTAAATATAATGTAGTAAATCCTGATGATATCTGTGAAGAATATGGTGCAGACGGATTAAGGCTCTATGAAATGTTCTTAGGCCCATTGGAACAATCCAAGCCTTGGAATACACAGGGGTTAAGCGGAGTGTATGGTTTCCTAAAAAAATTCTGGAACCTTTATTTCAACGGTGATGTATTTGAAGTTTCTGATGAAGAGCCTACAAAAGCAGAATATAAAGTTTTACATACCTTAATAAAGAAGGTAGTGTATGATATTGAAAACTTCTCTTTCAATACTTCAGTATCATCATTTATGATAGCAGTAAACGAACTTCAGAAATTAAAATGTAACAAACGCAATATTTTAGAACCGTTAGCCGTTATCATCTCTCCATATGCGCCGCACATCTGTGAAGAATTGTGGAGTTTATTAGGACATAAAGAATCTATCGAATTCGAGAAGTTTCCTGCATTAAACGAAGATTATCTGATTGAGGATGAAATTGAATATCCGGTAAGCGTAAATGGTAAAATGAAGTTCAAAATTTCTCTTTCAGCTCAATTATCTGCTAAGGAAGTAGAAGATTTGGTGATTTCAAATGAGAAAATGCAACAGATTTTGGAGGGTAAAACCCCTAAAAAAATCATTGTAGTCCCTCACCGTATTGTGAATATCGTAATTTAAAAAAAAATTAACATTGGGAAATTAAAAAAAATGGGTGTTTTATTTTTTTGATTTTTTAATTCAAATGTTAAATTTGGAAAAAATAAATAAAATAATTTAAAATAATTATTATTTCGAAATCGTATTAAAATTTCTTTATCAAAAAAAAGCAAAATGTTTAATTAAGACTCTTGCATTTTAATTAATTTTGCCTTTAATTTACACCCTGTAAAATTTTAAAACAATATAATTTAGTTAAATATGGAAATGAATGTTTCAAAAAATGATGAGCAAGTAGTTGCTAGAAAGGCAGGAGGTTTAAATCCAGCTGTTATTATTCCTATTCTATTTGCTATAGGAGTATGTATTTATTTATTCGTTCTTGGTAGCCCAGGAAACTTTAAAGACGCAGACAAACTAGGAAGTGGATCTGTTGCTTTTTCAAGTGTTGAAGGAAAAGACATTCACCCAGAGTCGTTTTTAGGTATTATCTACAAAGGAGGGGTTATTGTACCAATCTTGATTACTTTCATGATTACGGTAATCGTTTTCTCTTTCGAAAGATATTTCGTTCTTGGTAAAGCTGCTGGAAAAGGAAACTTAGACAACTTCGTAGTACAGGTAAGAAGCTTACTAAACCAAAACAAAATCGACGAAGCTATTGAAGAGTGTGACAGACAGCAAGGTTCTGTAGGAAACGTAGTAAAAGAAGGTCTTACTACTTACAAAGCTCTAGCTCACGATAACACATTAAATAAAGAGCAGAAAATGGTAGCGCTTAACAAAGCTATCGAAGAAGCTACAACTCTTGAGATGCCAATGCTTGAGAAAAACATGATGATCCTTTCTACTTTAGGTACAGTTGCAACATTAGTAGCACTATTGGGAACGGTAATCGGGATGATCAAGGCGTTCTTCGCATTAGGTTCAGGAGGTGGTACTCCAGATGCAGCTGCTCTGTCTACAGGTATCTCTGAAGCCTTGATCAACACGGCATTAGGTATTGGTACTTCAGCTATCGCTATTATCCTTTATAACTTCTTTACATCTAAAATTGACGGATTAACTTATAAGATCGACGAGATCTCTATGAGCATCCAGCAGTCTTTCGCTGAATTCAACTAAGAATTAGCAAGAAATTTGCATTAGCAATTAAAAGAAGTTTAATTAAAAATATTTTATAATAATGGCGAGAGTCAAACCTAAAAGACATGGAGTAGTTACGGACATGACCGCAATGTGTGACGTTGCGTTCCTACTTCTTACGTTCTTTATCTTGACCACTCAGTTTAAAAAACCTGACGTGGAGCAGATCAAACCGCCATCTTCAATTTCGGAAAAATTGCTTCCTGATGCTAGTTTAATGACTATCAACGCTACTCCGGACGGAAAATTCTATTTCCAGCCAGTAGAAAATGCATCAGAAAGAGTTGCTCTTTTGGATAAAATGGGACAAAAGTATGGTATTACTTTTGACAATAACCAAAAAGCTGCTTTCCAGAAAGTTCAGGCAATCGGAGTTCCAATGAACCAACTAAAAGGGTATTTGGATATGCCTGCAGATGAGCAGAAAAATTATAAGAGTCCTACAGGTATTCCTATGGACAGTACAAATAAGCAGTTAATTGACTGGGTAAAAGAAAGTTTGAGCGTGAACCCTGATTACAAGTTAGCAATTAAAGGTGACGTTACCACTCAATACCCTAAAGTTAAAAGTTTATTTGAAGGTTTAAGAGATATTGATTTTCTTAAATTTTGGTTGATTACATCACAAGAAGGTAAACCTAACGAATAATATCGATAGAAATGGCAGAAGTACAAGTACAAGAAAAAGGCGGCAAAGGCGGCAAGGTCCGTTCCAAGAAGCAGAGTACCAGAGTCGATATGACTCCGATGGTGGACTTAGGTTTCCTATTGATTACCTTCTTTATGTTCACAACTACATTCAGTAAACCGAATGTTATGGATTTGGGTCTTCCGGCTAAACCGAAAGATGAAAAACAAAAACCACCTCCAACAGAAATTAAACTTTCTAACTCAATTTCTATCTTATTAGGAAAAGACAATAGAGTTTTCTGGCACCAGCAGGATGCTACATCTTTGAATGACCAGACTCTTATGGAAACTACTCTTGACAGAGAAGGAATTAGAAAAGTAATTCAGCAGGCAAAATCTAGAGCTGCAGATCAAACGAAATTTACCGTGATCATTAAGCCAACTGACGATGCTGTATATAAGAACTTTGTTGATATTCTTGACGAAATGGCAATTACTAAGAGTGAGCAATACGGTGTTACCGATGTGAAGCCTTGGGAAAAAGCTGTTTATGAAAAGAAAATAGGTGGTGCTGCTGCACCGGCTGCTACAAAGTAATTTAACCATAAAATTGTATATCTAATCTATGGCAGATGAAAATGTATACGGTCAGAATCTTACTCTAGACGAAATCGTATTTGAAAATAGAAACAAGGAATATGGTGCCTATGATCTTAGACATCAGTATCCGAGACTTTTAACAAAGTCATTTATTATCGGAACAGCTTTATTCCTTTTGGCAGCTTTGTCTCCGTTCATCTATCTTACGATCAAGAATCTTACAGCTCCGCCTAAACAGGAAGTAAAGGCAGATCTGGTAGATATTATCGAAGAAGATCCGATTATTGAGCAGCCTAAAGAAGAAGAACCACCTCCACCACCTCCACCACCAAAAGAAGAGGAGAAAATTGAGGTAATTCAGAACGTTGTTCCAGAGCCTGTAAAAGCTCCGAAGATTGAAACTCCACCACCTCCAATTTCTAAACAGTTGGAAACTACAACTGGTTTACAGAATCAGGAGGGAGTTAAAGCTCCGGCTTATACACCACCACCGCCACCACCATCTACAGGTACAAAAACTGCAACTGTAGAAGTGAAAGCGAATAACCCTAATGAAATCTACAAAGATGTAGACCAATCTGCAGAATATCCTGGAGGTATGGGTGCATTAAGAAAATTCTTAGGAGAAAACTTCGATACTTCATTAATGGAAGGAGGTGAGGGTACCCTTAAAGCTAAACTTAAGTTCGTTGTAGAAAAAGACGGAACTGTTTCCGGAGTTACTATTGAAGAGAAATCTCCAAATAGCGACTTCAACAATGAAGCAATTCGTGTAGTTAAGAAACTTAAAAAGTGGACTCCTGCTAAGAGAAATGGAGAAAGCGTTAGATCTTACTATAGCGTACCATTTACTATGAACTTTGAATAATTAGACTTATTTATTCAGAATATAAATAAAAAGAGAGGCATATGCTTCTCTTTTTATTTTTTTTGGTATTTTTGTTACATGATGTTCAATTGGTTATCCCTGGTTACGGGATTGTTTTATATCGTTTTAGGAATTGTAGTTATTATCTATAAATTCTTCTTTACTATTCTGGAGCCTGCCATTGCCTATGCATTGGGAGCAGTGCTTATTATTTATGGTATATTCAGAATCTATAGAGCTGTTTCTAAAATCAAAAAATCGAGAGATGAAGAATAGTTTTAAAATTGCACTTGTCTTTGTAATAAGTATTATGATGACAAACTGCAAGAAAGAGGAGAAATCTCCTTCTTATAATAAGGGTGATCTTACGATTTTTACAGATGAATCTTTTCAAAGCGTTACAGAAGCACTGGCAGATGGCTATATGATTAATTATCCTGAAACGCGTATTAAAGTAGAGACAAAAAAAGAAGATTTAGGCTTTCTGGATCTGTTGCATGGCAATGCTAAGGTAATTGTAATGTCTAGAAACCTTAATCCTGAAGAAATAAAAACGTACGAAGAAAGAACAGACCTTAAGTTTCTTCCTGCCAAATTTGCTGCGGATGCCGTAGTTTTTGTAGTTCCAAAAGATTCTCCCAAGGAAAGTATTTCCATGGATGAAATCAGCAATGGACTTCTTTCAGATAATAAAGAATTTATTTTCGACGGAACCAACTCCAGCAATCTAAACTTTGTAGCTGAGAAATTAAAAAAACAGCCTAAAGACCTTAAATACTCCATTATTCCCGGAAATCAGAAGATTATAGAAGAATTAGGAAAATACCCTAATAAAATAGGTGTTATTGGCCTTAATACTTTCAGCCGTCCTTATGATAAAGCTTCTGAAAAACTGAGAGAAATGGTTAAAGTTCTTCCGGTAGTTAACAAAGGAAAATCCTATAATGCCGATGTTGAAGGGCTCCGTACCATGGAGTATCCGTTTACAAGAGTTCTCTATTTCCTGGAAAATGAAGGTAATTTCAATATTGCTAACGGATTTATAAGATTTTCATGTACTCATTTAGGACAGAAAATTGTTCAGAAAGAAGGTCTGCAGCCTTATAATCTGTACAAAAGAGAGGTACAGATGCGTTAAAAATTATTAAATTCACAATTTACCCTTAAAAGAAATATTTTGGTCTGAAAATTGTGTAGAATATAACTCAATTATTAGAAATATAAAATGAAAGATATAATGAATATGAATGTAAAGAAGATTGCTTTTGGAGCAGCCGTGGTATTTTTTACCGGTTTTGCCTCTGCACAAACATTGCAGGATGGTATTAACAGTATAGACAGTGATAAATTTGCTCAGGCAAAAACAAACTTCACTGACATGATCGCTAAAGAGCCTACAGCTGAAAACTACTTCTATTTAGGAAATACTTTCTTAAAACAAGGAGAGCCAGATTATGCAAAGGCTACTGAAAACTTTAATAAAGGATTGGCTGCAGATGCTAAAAGTTTTGTTAATAAAATTGGTTTGGCTGCAGTAAAACTTGGAAAAGGCGATAAAAGTGCTGTTGCTGAAATTCAGAAGATCGTAACTGATTCTAAAGAAAAAGATGCTGAAGTATTATTCAGAGCAGCAGAAGCTTTAACTTTATTTGAAAAAAACAGTTCTCCGGATCTTGCGATTCAATTCCTGACTAAAGCAATTGAAAAAGCTGAGAAAAAAGGAGTTCCTGCACATTACTATTATACATTAGGTGATGCTTACAGATTGAAGAGAGCACCAGGTGAAGCGATGTCTGCTTATGATAAAGCATTACCATTAGCTAAAAATAAAGCTTCGGTTTATACAAGAATGGCGACTTTATGGATGGCAGCTCAACAATGGCAACAAGCAAAACAAAATATTGATAAAGCAATTGCCGTAGATCCTACTTATGCGCCAGCTTACAAAGCAATGGCTGGATATGATATCAGATATCAGCAAAATGCTAAGGCTACACAAGACCTTATCAACTATACGAAATATGCTGATGAAGACCCATACACTCAGTTAGAAATTGCAAAATTATACTTCACTAACGAAGATTATGCAAACTCTAAAACTGTACTGGATAAGATTTTTGATAAAATCGATGACCCTATTAAGTTCAAATTAAGAGCTTATCAGGCGTATGCGGACAGAAACTATGCTGAAGCAAAACAGAATATGGAAACGTTCGTTGCTCAGGCTGATAAGTCAAGAGTATTACCTGCTGATCAAGGTCTACAAGGACTTATTGCTGCAGGATTAGCAAAAGACGAAAAAGATGCTGCTAAAAAATCTGCTCTAACAGCAGAATCTCAGCAGAAAATCGCTATTGCTAAAGCTGCAAAAGACGAAACAATGAAATGGGATTTAGAGTTGGCAAACATCGCTGGAGGTGGTGGTGCTTCTCAGGCTGAAGCAGATAAAGGGCCTACTAACCCTACTATCGAAGCATTGAAGAAGCAAGTTGCTGCTAACAGCCAGGACTCTGATGCTTTATTCAAATTAGCTACGGCTTATCAGGACGCTAAGAACTGGAACGGTGCAATCCTTACATGGCAGAAAATGTCAGCACTTCTTCCTGATTGGGCGCCAGCTTATTACAGCCAGGGGTATTCTTATCAACAGGCTGGTAACAATGAGGCAGCTAAGTTAGCTTACGAAAAATTCATCAGCACTGTAAAACCTGCTGATCAGGAAGCGAACAAGCAGACTCTTGCTTACGCTTATTTTGCAGTAGCTTATATGAGCAAAGACTCTGATGTAGCAAAAGCGAAAGATTATGTTGCTAAATCTTTACAGTTAGATCCTACTTATCAGGATGCTGTAAAATTAAATGCAGAGATCAACAAATAATTTAAAATTTAAATTACAGATATTAAAACTTCTCATTCGTAATGTTTGGGAAGTTTTTATTTTAAAGCTTATCTTTGATACTATGAAAACAGATATACTTGCTTTTGGTGCACACCCAGACGATGTAGAGCTGGGATGTGGCGGAACGATTGCCAAATTGGTTTCTGAAGGAAAAACATGTGTTGTTGTAGATCTTACCAGAGGAGAACTGGGAACAAGAGGTACAGATGAAACAAGAAAAGCTGAAGCAGCAGATGCCGCAAAAATCCTTGGGCTTTCCGCAAGAGAGAACCTTGGAATGAAAGATGGCTTTTTGGTAAATTCTGAAGAATACCAGATGCGTATCGTAAAAATGATTCGCAAATACAGGCCAGAAATCGTCTTAGCGAATGCAATTGATGACAGACATCCAGACCATGCGAAAGGAGCGAAATTAGTGTCGGATGCGTGCTTTTTGTCCGGACTGAGAAAAATTGAAACCGTTATGGAGGGAGAAGCCCAGGAAGTGTGGAGACCCAAACATATTTTTCATTATATGCAGTGGAAAGATATCAAGCCGGAGTTTGTTATTGATATTTCAGAATTTCTGGATAAAAAAATTGCATCCTGTATGGCTTATAAAACTCAGTTTTATGATCCAACTTCTACGGAACCTGAGACTCCAATTACTACAAAAGACTTCTTTGAGAGTTTAACTTACCGTGCACAGAATTTAGGACGGTTATCGGGAGTTGCTTACGCTGAGGGCTTTACATCTGAAAGATTAATTTCTTTGAAAAATTTTGATGGAATTGTTTGGTAGTTGAGAAAATTGTCCTATATTTGCACTCAGAAAACGGTGATTGTAGCTCAGTTGGTTAGAGCGTCGGATTGTGGTTCCGAAGGTCGTGGGTTCGAGACCCATCATTCACCCAAAGAAAGTACACTTTTTGAAAGTGTACTTTTTATTTTATATCTTTTCGAGGGTGAAATAATATCGTTTTTTCTTATTTTTTTCAGAAGCTTTTCCCAATTGTTATCTCATACTTTTCGCGCCGACAGTTAAAAATGGCATTATTTGCTAGAGAGTAATCGTTTTTATTGACTCTAATTTCATGAGTAATGAGTAAAAATAATAAATGATGAGTAATCGTATTGTTATCTTTTCCAATATAGGATTCTCTCTATACCTGATTTCAGGGCATAAAAAAAAGCATCTTTTTCAGATGCTTGTGTTTTTAGATATTCTTTTTTTAAACTTCGTCGTCAGAATCTATTGTATAGGATCTGCTTTTGAAGTCTTTGTCATGTTTTTCTGAAATTACATCCTCACCCTTTTCGTTAATGATGAAATCTGTGGACTCATTAAACATCTCCTGAAAACTCTTAAAATCTTCCTTGTAAAGGTAAATTTTGTGCTTCTCGAATGTAGCTTCTCCATTCTCTCCGAAATTCTTCTTACTCTCAGTGATGGTAAGATAATAATCTCCTGCTTTCGTCTCGCGCACATCAAAGAAATAAGTTCTTCTCCCTGCTTTTAACACCTTCGTGAAAATCTCATTTTCATGGCGTTCCTTGTATTCACTCATTGTTAGATATTTTTTAATCTTGTTAAGAACAAATATAAAAGAATTCTTTTAATCACAAAATTTTTTTTATGATTTATTTAACAATTAGGAATGAAACAGCTATGCGGTTACAGAATTGGTAATTTCAGTAAGGTTGATAATCTGGTCTGCTTTTTGAGCGCTAGACTCTCTGTGTGTGATAATTATGGATGTCGCATTACTGATTTTCCGGTCAATATTTTCAAGAATATTCTGCTCTGTTTCGGTGTCTAAAGCAGACAGGGAATCATCGAAAATTATGATATTTGGATCCTTAATTAAGGCTCTTGCAATACAAATTCTTTGTTTTTGTCCTCCCGAAAGCATTACTCCGCGTTCACCAACAAGTGTTTTATATTGCTCCTTAAATTCCACAATATTTTTATGAACATCTGCAATCTGGGCATACTCTATTACTTTTTCGTGTGATGGATGATCAATAGCAAATCCAATATTATTTTCTATAGAATCTGAGAACAAATAACTTTCCTGCGGAATATATCCAATGAAGTTTCTGTAGTTCTCCAGATTATGCTCTTTCAGGTTTTTACCATCTACCAGAATTTCTCCTTCGGTAGGATCTATTAATCTGCATAAAAGTAAAGCTATAGTAGATTTTCCACTTCCGGTTTTTCCCATAATAGCAAGAGATTCACCCGCTTTAATTTTAAAACTTAAATTATCCAGTGCTTTAATACCTGTATTCGGATAAACATAAGATACATTTCTGAATTCTATATCTCCTTTAATAGGATAGGTTTCAAAGTTGGTGTTGATGATTTCTGACTTTTTATCCATAAATTCATTGATCCTCTGCATAGATGCTTCAGCTCTCTGATTCACAGAAGTTACCCATCCCACCATAGAGAATGGAAAAATCAATGTATTGATATACATGAAAAAGTCAGCAATTTTGCCAATACTTAATTCTCCCGCAATGTATTTAGTTCCTCCTATCCAGATAATGGCAACATTCAATAACCCGATAACAAAAAGGATAATGGTAAAGAAATAAGCTTCTGTCTTAGCAAGATCCAAAGCCTTATTCTGGTAATCCGTTACTTTAATTCCGTAATTTTTTTCAATGTACTTCTCTCTTGCGAAAAATTTCACCACACGGATTCCTGAAAAACTGTCCTGTACAAAAGTTGAAATAGCAGACTGGCTTTTCTGCATGATTTTCGACTTTTTATTGATGATAGAGCTTACTTTATATATGGCAAAAGATAAAATTGGAAGCGGGAGTAAAGTCCATAAAGTCATGGACGCATCCGTTTTTACCATATAAATGGCTGTAATCAGGACAAGAACAATAAGGTTGGCTACATACATTACCCCTGGCCCAAGATACATTCTTACAGCTACTACATCTTCACTTAGCCTGTTCATTAAATCTCCGATGGTAGTCTGCTTGTAATCCGTTAAAGATAGATCCTGATAATGTCTGTAAATTTTATTCTTCAATTCATATTCAATTCTTCTGGACGCAACAATGATAGTCTGTCTCATCATAAAAGTGAAGAATCCGGTTAGAAGAGAACAGCCTACAATAATTCCAACATAGATCAGTACCTGCTGATTAAATCCGAGGTTTCCGCTTTTCGTAAGTTCATCTACAGATTTTCCTACAAACTGAACTTTATATATATTGAAAAAATTACTGGCAATGATGAATAATACCCCCCAAAACAAAAGTATTTTGTGTTTCCAAAAATAGGGGTTTAAGGTTTTTAGCGCTTTCATATAGTTTTACAAAATTACAAAAATGTCATTAGACTACGAATCCAACAATTTTAAATTTTGTATCTTTGCACTCATTAAAAAGCTCTTTGAATGTTAGGAAGACGACAAATCCGTGAAAAAGTAGTACAGGCAGTGTAT
Organism: Chryseobacterium bernardetii; assembly: GCF_003815975.1. Taxonomy (NCBI): domain Bacteria; kingdom Pseudomonadati; phylum Bacteroidota; class Flavobacteriia; order Flavobacteriales; family Weeksellaceae; genus Chryseobacterium; species Chryseobacterium bernardetii. Next base: position 650,914 of record NZ_CP033932.1, on the reverse strand, counting down.
TCATACTATCAGAATCCTGTAAAATTTGATGTTTTAGAGAAAAACATGTTTGCTGGAATAGAGAAAATCTATTATCTCTATATCTACCAGCTTAACTTTTTAGTAGGCCTGAAAGAATTGGCTGAACATCAAATTGAAATCGGGAAGAATAAATTTCTTAAAACCGATGCTGATATTAATCCTAACCAAAAATTCATCAACAACAAGGTATTGCTTAAGCTGGAAGAAAATCCGGAAAGATTATTCTTCACAGGTCAGCACAAGCAGCTGAAGTGGGACATGCACGATGATTTATTGGTAAAGACTTTCCAAAGAATTACTGCAGGAAAACGTTATCAGGATTTCATGAAAGAAGAAGGATATTCTTTTGAGGATGATCAGAAGTTTATCGGGAAATTATTTTTAAGATATATTGCTGAAAATGATGATTTCCACGATTATCTCGGAGATAAAGAACTTTCATGGTATGATGATATCCATATTGCCAATTCTATGGTACAGAAAACAATCGGATTCCTGAGAGAAGATGAAGAAAGCAGAACTTTAATCAAGATGATTAAAGATGAAGATGACAAGGCTTTCGCCGCTAAATTATTGAAAGATACCCTGAACAACTGGGAAAACAATGAGAAAAAGCTGGAAGAAAGATTGGAAAACTGGGATCTTGAAAGAATTTCCCTGATGGACAAAGTGATCCTGTCAACTGCTATTGCTGAACTTGATAACTTCGCCTTCACGCCTTCAAGAGTTATTATTAATGAATATATTGAAATTGCGAAAGTATTTGCTACAGACCGTTCGAATATCTTCATTAATGGTATTTTAGATAAATATTGTAAAGATCAAAATAGAATATAAAATGAAAAAGACGTTATCAATTATCGCCTTGTCAATTATAGGCTTTGGATTAGTTTCATGTAAAAAAGAAAACAAAGAAACTCAAAGCCCTGAAGCTGTAGCTACTGACTCTGCTGCTGTAGGAACTCCTGCAACAACTGACTCTGCCGCTGCATCTGTAACAGGAGAAGCTCCTGCAGCACCGGTTTCTAACGAGCCATCTACTTCAATTGCTTTATCTGAAAGCAACTTCGATTTTGGAAAGATTAAAAAAGGAGACAAAGTAGAGCACGTATATGAAATTACCAATACAGGGAAAAACCCATTGGTTATTTCTGAAGTAAAGCCTGGATGCGGATGTACAGCTCCTGATTTTACAAAAGAGCCTATTATGCCTGGTAAAAAAGGAAAAATTACATTGCATTTTGACTCTTCAAACTTTGATGGAAACGTTCAGAAGTATGCAGATGTTTTTGCAAACGTAGAGAAGTCTCCAATCAAATTAACGTTCACTGCGGACATTCAACCATAATTTTAAAAATATGTTGACATTATTTTTACAGGCACAGCCACAAGGTTCTTCATCTATGATGCTGATTATGATGGGTGTGATGTTTGTAGGGTTTTATTTCCTGATGATAAGGCCTCAGATGAAGAAACAAAAGCAGGAAAAAAACTTTCAGGAAAACCTTAAAGTAGGTACTAGAGTAGTCCTTACTTCTGGTCTTCACGGAAGAATTGCTCAGGTTCAGGATGATGGTTTTGTAATTGAAACATTATCAGGAAAGCTGAAGTTTGAAAAAGCAGCTGTTTCCAGAGAAATGACAGAAAGCCGTTTCGGGGATAAAGCAAAAACTGCTGACAAGCCAGCAGATAAGAAAGAGCCAGAAACTGAAGAAAAGAAATAATTTAATTCAGTCTGAAAATATTTAGCTGCGGCGGGTGAACGAAGTTCACCCGCCGCAGCCTTTTTATAGATAGAATCTCATCATTTTTTCATCTCAAAATTCTGTAATAGCCAGAACTTTTGTGCTCATTTGTGAAAACATTAGTGAAATTCGTATTTAATAAATTTATCTTTGTCATATGAATCAAAACACAAGCAAAACCGTTCTCATTTTAGGAGCTAATTCAGATGTAGCAAAGCAATGTATTATTCAATACCTTGAAAAGGGCTTTTCTGTAATCGCAGCTTCACGAAATACAAAATCACTGGAATATTTTATTGCATCTGAAAATTTGAATCAGAATAAAGTAACTGTGTTGTATTTTGATGCTGCAGATTTTGATTCTCATCAGCAATTTTATAATGAACTTCCTGCAAAACCCCATATAGCAGTATATTCAGCAGGCTTTCTTGTGGATAATCAAACGGCTTTGAGGAATTTTAAGGGAGCTAAGCAAATGATGGAGGTTAATTATATGGGCGGAGTTTCTATTCTGAACATTATAGCAATGGATGAAAGCAATAAAAATCTGGAAAGAATCATAGGGCTTTCTTCATTATCTGGAGTTAGAGGCAGAAAAAGTAATTTTGTGTATGGAAGTACCAAAGCAGCTTTCACCCAATATCTGGCAGGATTAAGACAGGAGCTTGTTTCCAGAAAAATAACAGTTAATGCCTTAGTGATTGGGTATATCCGAACAAAGATTAATGAAGGCCTGGAATTGAATGAATCTTTAATGATGGAGCCGGATTATGTTGCGAAATTTATTGTGAATGCCGGAAATTCCTTTACCATTGTTCCTAATTTTAAATGGAAGATTATTTATCATATCCTGAGGCTTTTACCAGAGAGTCTGGCTGCAAGATTACCTTGATTCTTTAATTTTTACTGTTCAAAATTTATTTTCAGGAAATATTTTTCTCTGGAAAGAGACTTCGGTATTTTTTTTGTAATGATAGCACCGAATTATTCTTCCTGGCAAGATTCAGATTCTAAAATGATCATTGAGTAAGCTGAAATATCTGTTCAGCTGTCAATCTATTATAATGTATTTAATCATTGATTTGACTTCTCAAGAGTTAAAGTTGCATTTTATTGTAAAGAGGGTATGTTTTTATTCAAAAATACATTTTCAAAATCTTGCACAAATAGGGATGGATATATGTAATGATATAAAAATAAGTAGTATAAAATGGACGATTTACAATTGAACAACATTCAAAAACATTGGGATACATTAATCACTTCAGCCGTTTCATGGGCACCGAGAATCTTTACTGCGGTAGTTTCAGCATTATTGATTTATCTGATCGGATCATGGATGATAAGAATGATTAAGAAGCTTGTAGCGAAAGGTTTCAAAAAACGTAATATGGAAGCTTCTTTACAGCATTTTCTTCTTAATATTATCAATTGGGGACTTAATATTCTCCTGTTTATTGTAGTAGTTACCCAGCTAGGAGTTCAAACTTCTGCCTTTGTTGCCATGATTGGTGCGGCAGGTTTAGCCGTAGGCCTTGCGTTACAGGGATCTTTAACAAATTTTGCAGGAGGAATCCTCATTCTGCTATTAAAACCATTTAAAATAGGAGATTTTATTTCTACCAATTCCGGGGTCTCCGGAACCGTACAGGCTATTGATATTTTTCATACAAAGCTGATTACTCCACAAAACCAATTAATTATTATTCCTAATGGAGTGGTTTCCAATAACAGTATTACCAATTTTACTCAGTTAGGGACAAGAAGAACATCCCTGGATATCGGAATTGCTTATGATGCTGACCTTAAGCAGACGAAAGAAGTTCTGATGAAAGTAATTCAAAAAAGTCAATATGCTCTTGCTGAGCCGGCGCCTCAGGTAGTGGTGACAGCACTTGGTGACAGTGCAATTAATCTGTCAGTTAGAGTGAGTACTACTACAGAAAATTTCTGGAACATGAATGAAGAACTTATCATTGGCTGTAAAGAAGCCCTGGATAAGGCTGGCATCGGAATTCCTTTTCCTCAGAGAGATATCCATGTTTATAATAAATAGTTATCCGCCACGATTTAAAATTATAAAAACTCCTGCATTACTTTGGATGCAGGAGTTTTTTATGATCAGATAATTTCTTTCTTTCCTTGTTTTGAGTATTCTTCGAGAAAACCTGTTAAAGTATTATAATCATGTTCTTTAAGGTCAGCCTTGGTGAAAATAAAGTTAATATTACTGTTGATCATACTTAGAATAATGTATTTATCAACGAATTTATAACTGGTTTTCTCCCAAACAGCTCCTATTGTGCTAAATGAATTTTCTATTGTGATGTCCTCTTTATTAAGAATTATAAAACTGGCTTTTTCATCTTTACTTTTAAAATCATTGATCATTTCTTCAATTGATTTATAAACCTTCTTTTTACGGATAAAATATTGATATAGAAGCAGGAAAATATAACCCAAAAAAATAAATCCTCCATACCTGAAAATAGAAGAAGCTGGGCTATTATTAATAAGTTTTGATTGAGAGAAAAAGCCAAGAAAAAGAAATATTATAGCATATAGTATGGCTTTCTTAAGCTCAGTAAAGTGATTTTTCCATGTATAGCGAAAGAAAAACTGTTGGTATTCCCGTTCTGCAGTTTCATTAAAAGGGATTTCTAGTTTAATAGATTCATTCATGGGTAGCTTTTGCAGGTAAAAATATGGAAATTAATCAATACTCTGAAGTAATTCCAGTGCTTTCATCATATCAATTCCCTTACCTAGAACAGGTTTAAAGAGGTCTCCTTTTTCTTTAATTCTTTTTAATGCATTTCCAATATTGTAATCTGTAGGCAAAAGTCCCGGTTTCAGTTCATCCCAATCTAAAGGCATGGAAACAGAAGCACCTTGTTTAGGTCGCAAACTGTAAGCACTTGCCAGCGTTTGCCCGATTCTGTTTTGCAGATAATCAAGATAGATCTTGTTGGAATCTCTTTTTTGAAGGCTTCTTTCCAGAGTTGTAATTTCAGGGAGTTTTTCATGGACCTGTTTCATCAGGATATGGGCGAAGTCTTTTACCTGATCAAAATCGTACTTTCCACCCATCGGAATATAAATATGAATTCCAGTGCTTCCGGAAGTCTTACAATATCCTTTCATTTTAATACTTTGTAATACCTCATTTACCTGAAGAGCCGTTTCAATCACATCATCAAAAGTATTTTTCTTTGACGGATCAAGATCCAAAACCAGGTAATCAGGATGTTCAAGGTCCGGAAGAGAGCTGTTCCATGGATTAAGGTCAATACATCCGAGATTATTCAGGTAAGCTAAAGTAGCCTTGTCATTGCAGTAGATATAATCAATATATTTATCGTTGGATTCAGAGTAAACCTGCGTTGTCTTTACCCAGTCGGGAATATGATCTCCTGCATCTTTCTGGTAAAAGCCTTGTTCTTCAATACCATTAGGAAAACGGTTCAGAGATAAAGGGCGGTTTTTCAGGTATGGCAGGATATATTCCGCTACTGACTGATAATAATCTATTACATCCCCTTTAGTAATTCCATCTTTTGGAAAATATATTTTATCCTGATTGGTCAGTTTCACAGCATGCCTGTTGAGAGTAATTTCCTGTTCTTTTTCTGAATGTTCTTTTTTAGCTTTCATTGTCTTGTTTTTTATAGGTTGAATAGTCAGATCCGCTGTTTCCTTTACTTCTTCCGGTTCTTTATCTTCACGGATGCCAACAAAAACAGGGTGGCGGAAAATGCCGTCTTTGGTAATTTCTGAGTACTTGATTTCGCAAACCAGTTCTGGCTTTACCCATGTTACAGGCATATTGGTTTTGGGAATGGTTTCAAACGGAGAAGATTTTATGATCATCTTCTCAAGTCTTTGATAAAGCTGATTTAGGGAGGTGTGATTGAATCCTGTTCCTGTATGCCCACAATAAATCAATTCATTATTCACATATTTTCCAAGAATCAAAGCTCCGAAACTTTCCCGCGAACCTCTGGGTTCAGTAAAGCCACAGATAATAGCTTCTTCCGTATTGGAAAACTTGATCTTAAGCCAGTCTGTTGTTCTGTAATTTTCCACATACTGGCTCTCTGCTCTTTTAGCAATCATACCTTCCAGCTTCATCTCTTTCATCTGTTCAAAAAATGCAATACCTTTTTCAGGAATATGATCACAGTATTTAATGCTGTCCGTTTCAGTTAAGGCTTCTTTTAAAAGCTCTTTTCGTTGAATAAGCGGAAGTTCTTCTGTAGAATGGCCATTGAGCCATAGAAGGTCAAAAACCTGATAAACCAGAGCAAGATTGGGATTATCTCCTATTTGTTGTAAAAGCTGAAAACTGGGCTTTCCCTGATCGTCATACGCTACAATTTCCCCATCAAGTACCAATTTATATTTTTGCTGTCCGAAGTCCTGAGTTACTTTATCAAATTTGGACAGAAATGAGATTCCGTTCCTTGAATAGAAAAGAGGTTCATCATGGCTCAGATCAGCAATAGCCCTGTAGCCGTCCCATTTTATTTCAAAAAGCCAGTCTTTATCATCAAATGCTTTATCGAAAGGTTTGGCAAGCATGGGTTTAATAAAAGACTTAAGTTTTTTCTCATTCGTTAAAGAATTAAAGCTCCTGAATCTTTTTTCTGAAGTTATGACCTCTTTTTTTCGCTTGTTTTTAGGCTTTTTTTTTCCTCCAGAAATTTTGTAACCAAAGATTTGGCTGATGTATTTTCTTCGGCATCATAAGGACTTTCGGCAAACTCATCTTTATGTTTAATGAGCAGCCATGCATTGTTTTCTGCATTTTTCATTTTAACCAAAGCAAATTCACCTTTTAGTTTTTTACCATGTAAGATAAATTTTAAGGAACCGGCGTGCAGTTCTCTTAATAATTCTTTTTCATCGGAGATTTTGCTGTTTTCTTCAAGAGGTTCATAGGTTCCGCTGTCCCATACTTCAACCTGTCCCGCCCCATAATTGCCTTCAGGTATATTTCCTTCAAAATCTTTGTAATCATAAGGGTGATCTTCAACCATCATAGCAAGACGTTTATCATGAGGATCCAGTGAAGGTCCTTTCGGAACAGCCCAACTCTTTAATACACCTTCCATTTCCAGCCGGAAATCATAGTGAAGCCGCGTTGCAGCATGTCTTTGAACCACAAAGATCAGTTTGCTTTTACTTTTTTTTGTTTTTCCTTTAGGTTCACTGGTTTCGTTGAACTTACGTTTCTGTTGATAATCTTTAAGAGCCATTACGATGCAGATTTGGATTTGGAATTATTCAGGCTGGCTTTTAACTGAGCCATAAGATCAATTACTTTACCTTCTTTAGCAGCCGGTGCTTTTCTGGTTTTAATATTCTTACCTTTTGCTTTCTGCCTGATAATTTTCAGCAGGTCATCAGAATAGGTATCTTTATACATAGCGGGATCAAACTCCTGGGAAAGCTGTTCAATAAGATTTACAGCCATTTTCAGCTCAGCAGGTTTTGGAGCCTTATGAGCAGGGATTTTTAAATCCGAATAATCTCTTATTTCCTGATCAAACCTAAGACGGTTTAAAATCAATATATCATTATTGTAGGGCCGTATCATCCCAATAGCCTCACTTTCACGAAGCACAAATGTACCGATGCCTACCATTCCTGTTTTTTCAAGAGCTTTTAATAGAAGCCTATAGGCATTTTCACCATTTTTTTGCGGTTCAAGATAGTAAGGAGTTTCAAAATAAACACTGTCTACTTCTTCTTCCTTTACAAACTGATCAATGGAAAGTATTTTTGTCTTTTCCGGGCTTGCTGCTTCATAATCTTCTTCATCAAGGACGATATATTTATCATCCATAAGATAACCTTTAACGATGTTTTCCCATTTTACTTCTTTTCCTGTATTTTCATTAACTCTCTTAAACCGGATGTTAGAAAAATCGGATTTATCGAGCATATCAAGGTCCAGTTTGCTGGTCTCCGTTGCTGAGTAAATTTTAACAGGAATATTTACTAAACCGAAGCCAATGGCGCCATTCCAAATTGCTTTCATTGTCTTACGTTTTTAAAAATCAAGCAATTAACATGCCGATAGAGAGGTGTGTGGTATGTGTTGTGGAGCTTTTTGTCAAATGACAATTGTTTTTACATTCTACTTTTATACCTTTACCTTTCCATAATTTGTGGATAAAATAGCATGGAAGAACTTTTTAACTACATCAAAAAATTCGGATTACTGAATGCGCAGGATGAGCTTCTGATTACAGAGGGAATCCAGGAAATTTCAGTGAAGAAGGGGGAAATTTTCGTAGAGGCAGGAAAAGTAAGCCAAAAGATCGCTTTTGTGAAGAAAGGAGTATTCCGGTCTTTGTATTATAATAAAGAAGGTGATGATTTTACCCGTTATTTTATTTATGAAGGCCGCTTCATTGGAGATTTCCAGGGATTTACCGATCAGCTTCCTGCCCATGAATATATTGAAGCCATTACAGATGCTGTTTTACTTGTTATTGACCTCAGCCATTTTAAAATATTAGAGCAGAAAATTAAGATCTGGCCTGTTCTATTTGCACGGATTCATGGATTTGTTGCTGAAAATAAACTTAAAGTCGCAAGCATTATGCTTAATCAGGATGCAAAATCCCGATATATTCATTTTCTTAATCATTATCCTGGGCTTGCCAACAGGGTTCCGCAGTCTATGCTGGCCTCTTATCTTGGAGTGACGCCTTCATCGTTGAGCAGGATCAGGAGGAATATTAATGAGTAATAAGATTCTTACAAAATAATTAATGATACTTTAATAGTCTATTGCATTGTTTTAAAAATCTCCCATTGGTTTTTAGACAAAACTGCATATAAACATTTCCATAGCCAATTTCTGTCTCACAAGAATTCGTTTTTGCCAAATGACAATGGCCTCTTTTTCAAACTGCCATAGCTTTGTACCATAAAAATAATTATATGGATATTGTATTAGGACTTCAATGGGGAGATGAGGGAAAAGGAAAGTTTATAGATCTTATCAGTGAAAATTATGATATTGCCGCCCGCTTTAATGGAGGCTCGAATGCAGGGCATAGCATTGAAAGAAACGGGAAAAGAATCACGCTTAAAATGATTCCTTCAGGGATTTTTATGCAAGATGTACAGAATGTTATCGGAACTGGAACTGTTCTTGATCCGGTAAGTTTTAAAAACGAAATTCTGAACTTAAAGAAGTTTGACGAAACCCTTAAGCCAGAGAAAAATCTTACTATTTCTAAAAAGGCTCATTTTGTATTGCCTACTTATAAGCTTATGGATGTTTTCATGGAAGAAAATCCAGCATATACAACCATAGGGACAACAAAGAATGGAATCGCTCAGGCGTATTCAAATAAAATTTTAAGACAGAATGTAAGAATCGGGGACATGTATTCACCGGATTTCCAAGAGAGAGTAGCTCATATTTTGGGAAGGGATTATCAAGTTTTGTCTGAAGGAGGTATGGAATTACCATCTTTGGAATCCATTCGTGAAGAATTTTTTGATGCAGTGGAATTTTTAAAGCAATTCAATTGTACAGAAACTGAATTATTCCTGAACAAAGCACTATCCGAAGGAAAAACAATATTAGCTGAAGGATCACAGGCTGCATTACTTGATATTGACCATGGAACTTATCCTTATGTAACATCTTCATCAACTACAGCTTCGGGAGCCTGCAGTGGGCTAGGGATTTCTCCTAAAAAGATTGGTGAGATCTATGGGATTGCCAAAGCGTATTGCACAAGAGTAGGAAACGGAATATTCCCAACAGAACTTTTTGATGAATTGGGCGAGGAAATCAGGACAAAAGGTAATGAGTTTGGCTCCAATACAGGACGCCCTAGAAGAACAGGCTGGCTGGATCTTCCTGCTTTACGATATGCAGTGATGATTAACGGAGTTACTCAGTTGGTTTTAACTAAAGCTGATGTTTTAAGTGGATTGAAATCAGTAGCAGTCTGCACCCATTATGAGCTAGAAGACGGAGCTATTGAAACCAATGCCGGAACACTTCCTGAAAATGCAAAACCGGTATTCAAATGGCTGGATGGCTGGGAAGCGGATTTTTCTGTGATGAAAGATTCTTCTGCACTTCCAAAAGAGCTAAAGGAATTCCTTGTATTTCTAGAGGAAGAGCTGGGAATTCCGGTGGGATATCTTTCTACAGGGCCGGGAAGAGAACAGATTTTGAAAATGAAATAATTCCTCTGAAGACTATTGGTCTGAAGAAGAAGCTTTATTTTTTAGATAGTTGAATTTTGAAGTAGTAATAATTCCAATGGTAACATCAGTTGAATATTTTTTAGAGACAATAATGTATTTATTTTCCTCATAACAATGTTGAATAACTTCGATAGGAATTGACTCATTATTTTCAAAAGTAATATATCCTAAATAAGATTCACAATAAAAACGTCCGGGATCAACTTCAAATTTTGTAAAAAGGTCAGCGGCATCTTCCTGGGCGAAGGAAAAACCGTTGATTTCTACTAAGAGAATCTTATTTTCCTTCAGCCTTTTTTGAAAATCTTGTTTAATAAGCTCTTTACTGCCTACAATACAAACAATGCTTAATGAAAGACACAAGCCGAATATGGATAGATATTTTGAAGATTTTTCTTTAGCTTGATTTATTGTGTTGGGAGGATGGTATATTATTTTTTTTAATAGGATCAGTATTATAGATATTGCAATTCCTAAAAATGATACATATTTAATTAAAGTAAGTATCTGAATAAAAATTTCCATAGTATAAAAAAGCGAGGCAAATACCCCGCTTTAAATTTATGCTTTTAAATCTAATTTTAACTCTAATTCATCGAGTTGTGCATCAGCAATGGATGCAGGCGCATCAATCATCACATCACGCCCGGAGTTGTTTTTAGGGAATGCAATATAATCTCTGATGACTTCATTTCCATCCAGGATAGCCACTAAACGGTCAAATCCGAATGCTAAACCACCGTGTGGCGGTGCTCCGTACTTAAATGCGTTCATTAAGAATCCAAACTGAGCTTCTGCTTCTTCTTTGGAAAATCCTAGAAGGTCAAACATTTTAGATTGAAGATCTTTGTCAAAGATTCTGATAGATCCACCTCCGATTTCGTTTCCGTTAAGAACCATATCGTAAGCGTTAGCTCTTGCTTTACCAGGATCAGTTTCCAATAAGTGAATATCTTCAGGTTTTGGAGAAGTGAAAGGGTGGTGCATAGCGTGGTATCTTTCAGTATCTTCATCCCATTCCAATAGAGGGAAGTCAACAACCCAAAGTGGAGCAAATACATTTCCTTTTCTTAATCCTAAACGGTTACCAAGTTCCATTCTTAATGCAGAAAGCTGGGCTCTTACCTTGTTTTCATTTCCGGAAAGGATTAACATTAAGTCACCTTCTTTCGCTCCGAATTTTTCAATGATTTTCGCTAAATCTTCTTCGTTGTAGAACTTATTTACCGATGAGGTTTTCACTCCATCATTCTGGAATTTAACCCAAACCATACCTGAAGCTCCTATCTGTGGGCGTTTTACCCAATCCACAAGCTCATCAATCTGTTTTCTTGTATATTCAGCACATCCTTCTACATTGATTCCCACAACCAATTCTGCTTCATCAAATATCTTAAAGTCTTTTCCTTTTACAAGCTCGTTAAGTTCCACGAATTCCATTCCGAAACGGATATCCGGTTTGTCATTTCCGTATTTTCTCATCGCATCAGCGAAAGTCATTCTTGGGAAATCCCCGAATTCCTGACCGGTAATATCTTTTAAAAGAGTTTTAGTCATCCCTTCGAATACGTTCATAACATCCTCCTGCTCTACAAAAGCCATTTCACAGTCGATTTGTGTAAATTCAGGCTGTCTGTCCGCTCTTAAATCCTCATCACGGAAACATTTTACAATCTGGAAATATTTATCCATCCCGCCTACCATCAAAAGCTGTTTGAAAGTTTGCGGAGACTGAGGCAATGCATAAAACTGTCCCGGATTCATTCTGCTTGGAACGACGAAGTCTCTTGCTCCTTCCGGAGTAGACTTAATCAAAACAGGAGTTTCCACTTCAATAAAGCCTTCATCAGATAAATAATTTCTTACTTTCTGAGCCATTTTATGACGGAAGATCAGTTTATCTTTTACCGGATTTCTTCTGATATCCAGATAGCGGTATTTCATTCTTAATTCCTCTCCACCGTCCGTTTCATCCTCAATTGTGAAAGGAGGAAGCTGAGAATCGTTCAGAATTGTCAGTTTTTCAACTAAAAGCTCAATTTCTCCTGTAGGAATATTAGGATTTTTACTTACTCTTTCAATAACTTTTCCGGTAGCCTGGATAACGAATTCACGGCCTAATTTTTTAGCTTCTTCCATTAATTGCGCAGAAGAACGCTCTTGGTCAAACACCAGCTGGGTAATTCCGTAACGATCTCGAAGATCTACCCAAATCATAAATCCTTTATCACGGATAGTCTGTACCCATCCTGATAGTGTAACTTCTTCATTTAGATTTTTCAGAGATAGCTCTCCATTGGTGTGTGATCGAAACATAATTATTTGTTTAAAGTTCAATGTTTAAGGTTCAATCCTGAACCTTGATTTTTTCGTTGGCAAAGATAAGATTTTTGCAGGTTTTTAAAACAAAAAAACTTCTGATTAATTTATTGTCAATTGCTAAGACTTACTACAAACCAGATTTGTACTTTTGAGGATATATAAATTATAACCATAGAAATGACTAAATATATTGACTTTTTAAAGAAAGCCTTCAGCGGGGAAGAAACTGATTTTACAAAGGTAAACATCAGAAGTGCGGTTCTGCTTCTTGCGATCCCTATGATGCTGGAAATGGCTATGGAATCAGTATTTGCACTGGTGGACCTGTATTTTGTAGGACATCTTAAAGAAAGTGGTTTCGCCATTCAGACTGTTGGTCTTACAGAGTCTGTACTTTCTGTAATGTACTCTATTGCCATTGGGATGAGTATGGCGGCAACAGCAATGGTAGCGAGAAGAATAGGTGAAAAAAATCCGGAACAGGCTTCCCGTAGCGCAGCTCAGGTGTTGCTGGTTTCATTTGTGATTACGCTTATTCTAAGTGCTTTAGGAATTGTATATGCAGAAGAAATTCTGATCCTGATGGGATCAAGACCTGAAGCCGCAGCATATGGGAAAGATTTCACGAAAATTATGATGGGAAGCAGTACCATCATTATGCTTTTATTCCTTATTAACGGGATCTTTAGAGGGGCAGGAAATGCCATGATTGCAATGAAAAGTTTATGGATTGCGAATATTGCCAATATTATTCTTTGTCCTCTTCTGATTAAAGGCTTGGGACCTGTTCCTGCAATGGGACTTACAGGAGCAGCTTTGGCTACTACGATCGGAAGAAGTATCGGAGTGATGTATCAACTATATCATCTTTTGGTGGCAGATACACAGATCAGAATTAAATTACCTTATTTTAAAGCAAATTATGAATTAATTAAATCTATCATCAAAATTGCCACTCCCGGAATTTTTCAGTTTGTGATTGCTTCATGCAGTTGGATCTTCCTTGCTGAGCTGGTGGCCACTACAGGAGGTGAGAATGCATCAGCCGGTTATCAGACAGCTTTAAGATTAATGATGTTCTTTATGCTTCCGGCATGGGGATTAAGCAACGCTGCATCTACTTTAGTAGGACAGAATATGGGAGCTAATGAAATGGTGAGAGCAGAACAGTCTGTAATGAAAACAGTAAAATACAATGTAATTTTTATGGTGATTGTAAGCCTGATATTTGTTCTTTTTGGTAATTTTTTAGTGAGCTTCTTTACTCAGGAAACAGAGATCAAGAATTTTGCTAAAAACGCACTCCACATTATGAGTATAGGCTTTATTTTCTATGGAATCGGGATGGTAATGATTAATGCGTTCAATGGAGCAGGAGATACATGGACCCCAACCTGGGTAAATCTTTTTGGATTCTGGTTATTCCAGATTCCTTTAGCCTATATTCTTTCCAAACATCTGGAATTGGGGCCGAAAGGAGTATTTATTTCAATCCCTGCAGCAGAGACTTTAATAACCATTGTTGCTTTTATTCTGTTTAGAAAAGGAAAATGGAAAACGGTTAAGGTTTAAGAGGGAGAAGCTGGTAGTTGATGAAGATTTACATACAAAGTTCTTCTTTTCTTTAATGAATTATCAAAATAATATAATATTAATGCTTGAGAGAACTTCTAACTTAAGTATTTGTATTTTAGTGATGTATTTCTTAAATTCGTAATGACAACAAATATTTATTACTATGGGAAAAGGAGACAAAAAATCAAGAAGAGGTAAGATCAATTCCGGAAGTTACGGAAAAAGAAGGCCCAGAAAGGCGTCAAAATCTTTTGTAGCAGCCGAAGAAAAATCTAAAAAGTAAGAACAATAAAAAAGACCGGAGAAAATTTCTCCGGTCTTTTTCTATGACAAATTAAATTAATTATTTTCCGAAAATATTTCCAAGAATACTGCCTAATCCGCCTCCTTGCTGCTGCTGGTTTCCGCCGCCGCCAAGCACACTTCCTAGGATATCGTTCAAAGGATTTCCTGATGACTGAGCCTGTCCGCCACCCAGAACACTTCCAAGAATGTCATTTAACGGACTGGATTGTTGGGATTGTGCCTGATTGGAAGCATTTCCTAAGATTCCTCCTAAAAGGTCTCCCAGACCTCCCGCTCCAACGTTACTTTGTTGTTTTTGCTGGCCAATGTATCCCATAACAACCGGTGCTAACATGGCAAGAATTGGTCCTATTTTATCAATTGAAATTCCTGTATTTTGAGATAGTTGGTTTTCTACGGTACTCTTTTGTCCGCCAAAAATATGGTCAAGAATAGAACCACCTTCAGCCTGCCTGGCTTCAATTTGTGAAGGATCATTTAAGATGCTTCCGTTATGATCTTTATCTAAAGCATTATTCAGGGCTTCAGCTTCTTTGGCATCCTGAGATTTATTTCTAAGATAAGAAATGATGAGAGGCGTTGCTACTGCTAATAAAGCAATCACCTGGTTTCTATTGATTCCGAATTTATTTTCAGCCTGTTCAGCAACCTGGTTGCTTGTGTTTCCTGTAAGGAGATCTATTAAGCTCATTTTTTGTGTTTATTAAAGTATTAATTGACTCAAAGTTATCAAAAAATATGCCCCATAAAATACTTCTTATTCATAATTATTGTTAAAGTTTTCTGATCTCATCTTCAGTATATCCTTTGCTTTTTAAGAGTTTGATATATTCTTCGGCACTTACAGTCATCCAATTGATCGGTTCCGGAGCAATTTTATGATCAACAGTAAATTCCAGAATTCCCACATTATCATTCATCCATGGAAGTAGATAGTAGTTCATTCCACCCTTATATTTTTTAAAATTATCTGCTTCTTTACCTTTTTCTGTGAGTAAAACAGTATGATACGCAAAAATGTAGCCTAAAGGAATAAGCAGACAAACCCATGAAAATTTTTTAAATGAGGCATATTTTACAGAAGAAAGTCCATATCCGATTGAGAGTGCAAAAATGATGTTAAAAGGAAGGAAAAATACATAATTATCAGAAACAGCGTAGAATGTGGAAAACCCATAAACCAGTAGTGCAGCTATAAAAAAAACAGCAAACATTTTTCGGTTGGCCTTATATAATAAACCCATTCCAGCTATTCCGAAGAATATAAAAATATTAAAGTTGTAGATGAGATAGACAAATGACTGGAAAAAATCTTTTACCAGCTGTATCGGGGTCTGTTTTAATGAATCTTCAACCCATGTTCCCTGATCGGAAGAATAGAATGATTTAAAGGATAATCCTTGGGAAATATTCAGGATAGGCAGGGATGAGAAAAGCAGTATAAAAAGAATAAATGAATAATAAACATATTTTTTTTCCTTTCTGAAATAAAACAGGAAAAGAAGGTGGGCGGGAATCATCAGAATATTCTCAATATGTACCCACAGAGCTATTCCTAAAAATAAACTGCTGAGTATAATATGAATATTTTTCTTTTCAATAAAAGTTTTTACCAGGGAGAGGAAGTAAAGACTTATCCATAAACAATTGTATGTATATACTTCCACGATTTCGGCATTTCTCCAGAAAGAAAAACTGAAACCAAATACAAATGCAGCTGTTATAGCAATCCATTGTGTTTTCGTAATGGTTTTTACAATCAGATATACAATGGCAACAGTTGCTGAACCGGAAGCCACTACAAGAAGACGGCTAGCTTCAATAGCATGAAGCCCGGTCAGATTCTTAATAAAAATTGCTGTATTGGTATATAAAAAATGAGTGGTAGCAGTAGCTGCTGTTTCAAATTCACCTTTTTCTACAGAAAGAACAAACCCTACACAATCAGCAAAAGGTATTTTAGTAAAGCTTCCTATATAATAAATAGCTGAAAAAATAACGAATAGAGCGATGGCAGATAGATATTTCCCCATTTTAGTTTTTTACAATCGGAACATTAGAACATGCTTCTCCGAACATCAGAGATTTTACAATAGGTTTTAACTGTTCTACCAGTTCTATATAAGCATTTTCAGGAATTTCCTTATCTGAACATCCTTTTACCAGAACTCTTTTTCCTCTCATATCTCCGAAATCATATGTCTGGATAGCGTTGTGCATAAGGATAACTTCCAGATCTTCACGGTTTCCAAATACAATTTTTCTGGCTACATCAGTAAGTTTGGCTGTTAATACAAAATAGGCCCAAAGCGGAATAATTGTGTCTACAGAATTGTATATATAGATATAAGAATCTCTATATTGTTCAACATCTATAGCCTCCACTTTTTCACGGAAATCTTTTTCCTTCAGAATCATTTCCTGAAAAAGAAAATCTTTAAGGTCTATACCTTTTCTTTCCCCTTTTGGAAGTAAAGTAGTAAGGTCAAAATTAACAAGGCCGCTTTCAGCAACTTTATTTCGGATTTCAAATTCTTCTGACATTTTTATCATTATCTTTGAACAAATTTACGAATTAAGATCAATATACATTTTAATTTGTTCTCTATCCTTACTATAGAGGCAGCTTATGATTCAAAAAGAACAGGCCGTTTCTTACAGTTTTAAAAACAAATAAAGATTTCGGAAGAAATGAAATATTATATAATTGCAGGAGAAGCTTCCGGTGATCTTCATGGAAGCAATTTGATGAAAGCTCTTAAACAAAAGGATCCTGATGCAGAATTCAGGTTTTGGGGCGGTGACCTGATGAAAGCTCAGGGAGGAACACTGGTAAAACATTACCGTGATCTTGCATTCATGGGATTTCTGGAAGTAGTGATGAATCTGAGGACAATTCTAAATAATATTAAATTTTGTAAAGAAGATATTCAGAATAACAGACCCGATGTTTTAATTTTGGTAGATTATCCGGGCTTTAATTTAAGGATTGCCAGATTTGCCAAAGAATTGGGCATTAAGGTTATTTACTATATATCACCACAGCTTTGGGCCTGGAAAGAAGGCCGGGTAGAGATTATCAAAAAATATGTAGATGAAATGATGGTCATTCTTCCCTTCGAAGAAGACTTTTATAGGAAGCATGGTGTGCATTCTCACTTTGTAGGCCACCCTTTGCTGGATGCGATCTCTGATTTAAAGGAAATCAGCATTGATGGCTTTAAAAAAGAAAACGGCCTGAACGAAAAGGAAATTATAGCACTTTTACCGGGATCAAGAAAACAGGAAGTTGAAAAAATGCTTGAAATTATGCTTTCCGTAAGGCCCCACTTTAAAAATTATCAGTTTGTGATTGCCGGAGCTCCAAGTCTTCCCAAAGAATTTTATCAAAAATATGTAGATGATAATGTACACTTTGTTTCGAACAGAACGTATGATCTGTTGAGATGTTCCAAAGCAGCTCTGGTAACTTCCGGAACAGCCACATTGGAAACTGCTCTGCTGAATATTCCTGAAGTGGTTTGTTATCGTGGCAGCGCTGTTTCTTATGCAATAGCTAAAAGATTGGTGAAAAATATCAATTATATTTCATTAGTAAACCTTATCATGGATAGGGAAGTAGTGAAAGAACTTATCCAGAGTGATCTGAATACTAAGAATCTGGTGGATGAGCTCAATAAAATTTTAGAAGGAGAAAAGAGAAAGCAGGTCCTGAATGACTACAGCCTTTTGAGAGAAAAGCTTGGTGGTAAAGGAGCCAGCGATCATGCTGCTGAGGTAATATTAAAAGTCTGATTCGGATCTACTGAAATATAATCTTTCTGTTTACAATGAAATATATCAAGAATTTTTTATTATTAGCTGCCTGTACAATTTTTTCAATAAGTTTTGCCCAGCAAGAAACAGTCTCACGAGATAAAGTTCAGATGTTTTATTATGGCTGGTACGGAAACCTGAAAACGGACGGCAGCCTTCAGCATTGGAATCATGAAATTATTCCCCACTGGAGCAATCCTAAATGGAATAATCTAGGACATTACAAAGGCGGTGACGATATTGGAGCCAATTTTTATCCGGAACTGGGAAATTACAGTTCCAATGATAGAACGATCATAGAGAAACATATGAAGATGATCAAAGATTCAGGCGTTGGTGTTGTAGTGGTAAGCTGGTTGGGGAAAAATTCTTTTACTGATAAAAGTTTAATAAAGTATCTGGATATTGCGGATCGTTTTAATCTGAAAATAGCATTTCATATAGAACCGTTTTATAAATCTGTTACGGAACTCAGAGATCAGCTTTCCTATCTTGTAAAAACATATGCTCATCATCATGCATTTTACAAAAAGAATGGAAAACCTTTGTTCTATGTATATGACAGTTATAAAATAGCTCCGGAAGAGTGGTCGAAACTGCTTTCCGAAAACGGTGAAAAGACAGTACGTAATACAGAATTAGATGCCTTGTACATTGGATTATGGGTTGAAGAAAAGGATTCTGCATTTTTCAATACTTCCGGATTTGATGGCTTTTACACTTACTTTGCCAGTGAAGGTTTTGTTTTTGGAAGTACAGCTTCTAATTGGGAATATATGGCTCAGTATGCAAAAGATCATCACCTTATTTTTATTCCATGTGTTGGGCCGGGGTATTCCGATACTAGAATCAGACCGTGGAATGAAGCTAATTTTAAAAGCAGGGAAGATGGTAAATATTATGAAAGGATGTTTGATGCGGCCATTAAAGTAAAACCCGAATTTATTGCAATTACATCATTTAATGAATGGCATGAAGGAACTCAGATAGAGCCTGCAATTCCTAAAAAAATAAAAAGCTTTCTCTACGAAGATTATGGAAAAGATCCCTGGATGTATATCAAAGAAACAAAACGTTTAACGGATAAATTTTTGAAGAAAAACTAAAACTTTTCGTAAAAACTTAATTTCATAGCAAAAAAATAAGCGCCCTGTTAATCTTTTTAAAGATAGCAGGGTGTTTTTATTAGTAATTACAGTGATAACAATAAAATGTTTAATTTCCTATATTGGTGATATAATTGAACGGAATTGAATAAAGAACCATTATTGATTTTAGCCACATGTTTTATTCTCGGGATTTTTTTTCAGGACTATTTTTCATTCGGGAAAATATGGATTTGTGGTTGGGCTATTGTGAATACAGGGATATTAATTTCTCTGTTCTTTAATACTTATATTCTCCATAAAGCCAAGGCAATTCTGCTGGGGATACTGTTCTTTGGAATAGGCATAGTTCTTCATTTTTGTAATACTTTGCCTCAAAAGATGATAATGCCTGTGAATAAGAAAGAAACTATTGTTTTTAAGATTTCCCAGAAATTAAATTCAACAGGAAAATATAAAAAATATGAAGGAACAGGACAGTTGGGAAAAAACTATTTTAATTCTGTTTTTTATATTCCGAAAAATGAGGAGGAATTAGATTTTAAGCATTATTATAAGGCAGAGGCCTATATCACTCAGCCTAACCAGCCCCAATATGATTTTCAGTTCAATTATGCAGAATACCTGAAGCGGAGAAGCATTAATTATCAAACTTATATTTCGGAAAAGATTTCCTCTGCAGAAAGAAATGACCTGAATTTTACAGATCGGATCAGGCAATGCAGGCTTCATGTTCTTAAAAAAATAGACAAAACGGAAATATCAGGAAATACAAGGGAATTTCTAAAAGGTATTATCCTTGCAGACCGCACTGAGATGGATACAGCAGCTGTAAAGGATTTCAACAGATCTGGGCTGGTACATTTATTAGCTATATCAGGAAGCCATATTGTGATTATTTTCGGACTTTTTTATTTTTTGATGGTTCGCCTCATTCCTTTACAATTCCGGAAATATGCCATCATTTCAAGTCTGCTTTTTATTTGGCTGTTTGCTTTATTTATTGGATTTGGAAACTCAGTGCTGAGATCTTGCATCATGTTGAGTGTGTACTTTATATTTATTCTTTTGCAAAGAAAGCCGGATCTATTGCATTCATTGGCGCTGTCAGCATTTATTATTCTGATTATTGATACCCAGCAGCTTTTTGATGTAGGATTTCAGCTTAGTTTTTTGGCCGTATTAGGAATCTTTTGGTTTAATCAGCCACTTCTGAAATATTTTCCAAGAGCTGATAATTATTTTAAAAAGTTAATATTTAATACTATTACAATATCCCTGTCCGCACAATTGGCAACACTGCCGCTGGTTCTGTATTATTTTCATCAGTTTTCATTTATTTCAATTGCAGCTAATTTTGTTATAGTACCTTTTTCTGAAATCATTATTGTGTTTTCATTCCTAATGGCACTTCTTATTGCCTCCGGTCTTCATTTTAGCTTTATTGATGAATTGTATGATGTTGTTATACAGTTGCTTATGAAGGGTATTCATTGGTTTGCAGGTGCAGATATGGTATTTATTGAAAACATTCCTATGAACCTTACTGAAGTTTTATTGGTATCAATAGCAATATATATGTTGAGGGCATTGATTTTAAAATTAAATTTTAAAAATTCCATGAATTTCGTAATTGCTGTTTTAGCATTTTTAATGATAAGAATTGGATGTAATATTATTGAAAATCAGAAGGAAGAAGTGCTTGTGTATTCCTTTAGTAAGAACAAAATACTTTCAATAAAAACAGGAAATAAAGTCTGCTTTTGGGTTTCGGATAGAAGAGTCACACAGAAGGTTTTACCATTTATTATTGGACCTTATTGTTCTTCCAGAAGAGTAGACTGTTTTCAAATAAAACAGATTCCTTTTTCAACTAAAAAAATAGTTTTTAGAGATAAGGTTTATGATATCAAATAAGGATTTTTGATTTTTTCATTTTCCTTTATTTATAACGTATTAAGCTCTTATTTAGAAAGATTACAAACTGTCTAATTGTGAGATTTCTCACTTTTCGATATTGTTAACATTTCTTAATTTTGTGGGAAATTCAAATTTAAACTTATATGGCAGGTTTAACGAGTTCTACGATAGGTAGAAAATACGCTATGGCATTATCAGCTCTGTTTTTGCTGATTTTTCTTATACTGCATTTGACAACCAATTTGTTATCAGTTCTGAACAGGGATGCTTTTAATACAGCATCTGAGTTTATGGGCTATAATCCTTTTGTGCAGTTCTTAATGCAGCCTATTCTTGGTTTTGCAGTAATATTCCATTTCCTGATGGGATTTGTATTGGAGATCAAGAATAATAAAGCGCGTCCAGTAAAGTATGCATCTAACAACGCTTCTGTGAATTCTTCATGGATGTCCAGAAATATGATTATTTCCGGAGCAGTTGTATTGGCTTTCCTGGCGCTACACTTATATGATTTCTGGTTACACGAAATCAGTTACAAGTATGTACAGGGGATTGCTCCTGATTCAGAACGTTTCTGGCCGGAACTTCATGAGAAGTTTGCTGACCTTTGGAGAGTTGCTTTATATGTAATCTCTTTTGTATTGCTGGGATTACACCTAGCTCACGGATTCCAGTCTTCATTCCAGTCTATCGGAGCAAGACATCCAAAATATACGCCGGTGATCAAAGCTTTCGGAAAATGGTATTCTATCCTTATTCCTGCAGGATTTATCTTCATCGCAATTTTTCATTTTATAACTCAATAATATCAATATACTAATATGAGTAAGTTAGATTCAAAAATTCCAGCAGGTCCTTTAAAGGATAAATGGAAAAATCATAAAGACCATATGAACCTTGTTGCACCAAACAACAGAGATAAGATTGATATTATTGTTGTAGGTACAGGTTTAGCAGGAGGTTCTGCTGCAGCTACTTTAGCAGAGCAGGGGTATAATGTAAAAGCATTCTGCTATCAGGATTCTCCAAGAAGAGCACACTCTATTGCAGCTCAGGGAGGGATCAATGCAGCTAAGAATTACCAGGGAGACGGTGACTCTACATACAGATTATTCTATGATACCATCAAAGGTGGTGATTATAGAGCAAGAGAAGCTAACGTTTACAGATTAGCGGAAGTTTCTGCCAATATTATTGACCAGTGTGTAGCACAAGGTGTTCCTTTCGGAAGAGAATACGGAGGTCAGCTGGATAACCGTTCATTTGGAGGAGTTCAGGTAAAAAGAACATTCTACGCAAAAGGACAAACAGGACAGCAGTTATTATTAGGTGCATATTCTGCAATGAGTCGTCAGATCGGTAAAGGTAGAATTAAAATGTACAACCGTCATGAAATGATGGATCTTGTAATTGTTGATGGAAAAGCAAGAGGGATTATTGCAAGAAACCTTGTGACGGGTGAAATTGAAAGACACTCTGCACACGCTGTTGTGATTGCATCTGGAGGATACGGAAACGTTTATTTCCTTTCTACCAACGCGATGGGATCAAATGTTTCTGCAGCCTGGAAAATCCATAAAAAAGGAGCTTACTTTGCAAACCCTTGTTATGTACAGATTCACCCGACTTGTATTCCGGTTCACGGAACTCAGCAGTCTAAATTAACTTTGATGTCTGAATCATTAAGAAACTCCGGAAGAATCTGGGTTCCTAAAAAGATTGAAGATTCAGTGGCTATCAGAGAAGGGAAATTAAGACCTGAAAATATTAAAGAAGAAGATAGAGATTACTACTTAGAAAGAAGATATCCTGCATTCGGTAACCTTGTACCAAGAGACGTTGCTTCAAGAGCAGCTAAAGAAAGATGTGATGCCGGATTCGGAATCGAAAATAACGATACTAAGGAAGGTGTATACCTTGATTTCTCTACAGAGATCATGAAAAAAGGTAGAGAGGCCGCTATCGAAAAACATATTCATAATCCTACGGATCAGCAGATCTATGACCTTGGTAAGAGCTGGGTTGAAGAGAAATACGGTAACTTATTCGTAATGTACGAGAAAATTACGGCTGATGATCCTTACAAAACTCCAATGAAGATTTATCCTGCAGTTCACTATACAATGGGTGGTGTATGGGTTGATTATAACCTTCAGTCTACAATTCCTGGATGTTTTGTAATTGGTGAAGCTAACTTCTCTGATCACGGAGCTAACAGACTTGGAGCATCTGCATTGATGCAAGGTCTTGCAGACGGATATTTCGTACTTCCTTATACTATTGCAGATTACCTTTCTGCAGATATCAGAACAGGAGCAATTCCTACTAATTCAGGAGCGTTTGACGAAGCTGAAAAAGGAATTAAAGATAAAGTTGATTTCTTCATTAATAATAAGGGAACGCATTCAGTAGACTACTTCCACAAGAAACTGGGACACATTATGTGGAATAAAGTAGGAATGGGAAGAACTCCTGAAGGGTTGAAAGAAGCAATCAAAGAAATTGAAGAAGTAAGAAACGACTTCTGGAAAAACGTAAAAGTTCCTGGTGAAGGAGAAGGAATGAACACTGAGCTTGAAAAAGCATTCAGAGTAGCAGACTTCCTTGAATTAGGACAATTAATGGCTATCGATGCGCTAAACAGAGAAGAATCTTGTGGTGGTCACTTCCGTTGGGATCACGCAACTCCTGATGGAGAGGCGGAAAGAGACGACGTAAACTTCAAATACGTTGGAGCTTGGGAATATCAGGGACCGGATATCAACGCAGAAGTGTTGCATAAAGAAGAACTGATCTACGAGAACATCGAGGTTAAAACTAGAAGTTACAAATAATCTCCAACCTATAAATATAACATTATGAGTGCAAAAAAAGGCTTACATCTTACGCTGAAAATTTGGAGACAAAAAAATAATAAATCTAAAGGTCAGTTTGAGACCTATAAAATATCAGATGTATCTACAGACTCTTCATTTCTGGAGATGCTGGATATCCTGAACGAAAATTTAATTAACGAAGGTAAAGAACCTATCGCTTTCGATCACGACTGTCGTGAAGGGATCTGCGGTATGTGTTCTCTTTACATCAATGGTAGAGCTCATGGTCCTGATACAGGTATTACTACCTGTCAGCTTCACATGAGAATGTTCAAAGATGGAGAAACTATCGTTATTGAACCTTGGAGAAGTGCAGCTTTCCCTGTTATTAAAGACCTAATGGTAGACAGAAGTGCATTCGACAGAGTAATGGCAGCAGGTGGTTTCATTTCTGTAAACACTTCCGGTAATACATTGGATGCTAATGCGATTCCTGTTCCTAAAGAAGATGCAGACAGAGCTATGGATGCCGCTGCCTGTATCGGATGTGGAGCTTGTGTAGCTACATGTAAAAACGGATCAGCCATGCTATTCGTAGGAGCAAAAGTTTCTCAATATGCATTACTTCCTCAAGGTAGAGTAGAAGCTAAGAGAAGAGTTCTGAACATGGTAAAAGCGATGGACGAAGAAGGTTTCGGAAACTGTTCAAATACTGGTGCTTGCGAAGTTGAGTGTCCTAAAGGTATTTCTCTTGAGAATATCGCAAGAATGAACAGAGAATACATGTCTGCTCTTGTAGATCAAGGATAGAATTGATTCAAAATACTTAAAAATCGCCCTCGTTCCGGGGGCGATTTTTTTTATATAAACCTTTTAGCTGTTAAAGTTTGTTAACTTATCAGGAGACTGTAGGTTTACTTTGACGAATAAGTATATATTTGGAGTGCAGTTGTATGATATAAAAGTATAGCATTCTGCAGTTTTTTACCATTATAAAATTGATAAAGAAAGTAATTGGAACATCCCTTTTAACTGATGGTAATAAAATTTTTAAAAAAAATTATCCGTGTGAATTAACATGCCCTAAAAAGCGTATTTTTGTGTAATATTAAAAATTGAAATGAAAAAATATCTTTTATTGTTTATCATCGCGATTTTCGTGATGTCTTGTTCAAAAAAAGTAGAAGTAAAAGGAAAAATTACAGGAAGCTCACCATTAGAAAGAATCGAATTTGTAGAAGCTTCCGGAGTAGGAACATTGCCTTTAATTAATATCGGTCTTGATAAAGATGGCAACTTTTCAGGGAGTTTTGAAGCTCCTAAAGACGGGATGTATGTTATCAATTATGCTAACAAGCAAAACCTGATCTACCTTGAAGGAGGACAAAAAGTAAATATCTCCGGAAATGCAATGACATTCCCTAACGAATATGTAATTACAGGAGATGCTAAAAAAAATAACGATTTCCTTGCTGCAACCCAGAAGTTTTTAGGAGAATATGGTAATAAGATTGACTTAAGACAGTTAATGGCAGGGGATGAAGCTGCATTTGTTAAAGGAATGCAGAAAGTAGAAGCAGATATCAATAAGAATGTTGATGATCTTGCTGCTAAAAATAATCCTAGTAAAGCTCTTTTAGAGTGGAAGAAAAACGACGTTAAGGTAACTATTCTTAACCTTCTTGCCAATTATGAAATGTCTCATGGTGCAATGGCTGGTAACCCATCTTATAAAGCTTCCAAAGCTTTAAAAGATTATGAAGCTAAACTGGATAATGACAAAGAGGCAATGGTAAAAACGATTCCACTTTACAGACAGTATCTTCTTGTAAAAATGACTCCTGATTTCCAGAAATATGCGGAAGCAAACAGTAAAAATAAAACCGGGATTACTACCTCAGAAATGTTTGCTAAATATCTGAGTACTAAAAAAGATATCTCACAAACTGCAAAAGATTATCTTTTGGCATTTGTAATGGCTCAGGCAGACATTCATCCAACCTCTCCAACGGCTAATATTGACAAAATCAAAAAACTGATTGATACAGATATTAAAGATGCTACCATTAAAAGTGACCTGTTAAAAATGCAGATGGCTATTACAGGACTTAAAATTGGAGAAGTTGCTCCGGAAGCAGCTTTAGTGAAACAGGACGGAAAAGCATACAAGCTTTCTGAAAACAAAGGAAAACCTTATATGTTATTCTTCTACGCTTCATGGAATCCTTATATCAGTGAAGCTACTGTACCGGTTTTAAAAGAAGTTGTTAACTTCTACAAATCTAAAATGAACTTTGTTTTTGTAAACGTAGATGATACAAAAGATCAGTTTATCAAAACAAGCAATTCGTTATTAAAAGGTGTGCAGGGAGTAAATGTATACGGAGAAAAAGGGATGGAGTCTGATATTGCTAAAAAATATGGTGTATACGGATTTAAATTACCTTGCTTTGTAATCATTGATAAAGACGGTAAGATTGCCAGCAGATCATTTGTAAATCTTGGTGAGCAGGAATTGGTAACCATTCTGGACAAGCTAACAGGGCTTTCAGCTCCAAAAGTAGATCCGAATGCACAAATGCAGCCGCAATTACAGGTTGATCCTGCTGCACCTCAGCAGACAAACCCTCAGCCGGCACCTGTAAAATAATAAACTTTAATATAGATCAGAACCTTATCTTCGGATAAGGTTTTTTTTATTGTATTTTTGCAAGATGAAACTGAAGGGTTTCATGCATAGAAAAAATAGAATTAGAGGAATGAGAAAGAAGAAAAATATTATTCTTGAAAATATTAAGCTGTTAACTGCGGGAGCAAAAGGGGTGGCCATTGGTAAAACAGAAGATGGCAAAACAGTATTGGTTTCGGGGGCAATTCCGGGAGATAGTGTAAATGTAAGAGTGAAAAAAGCTAAATCCAAGTATTATGAAGGAGAAGCAGTAGAAGTCTTGGAGAAGTCGCCTTTTAGGACAGAACCAAAATGTATTCACTTCGGAACTTGTGGTGGATGTAAATGGCAAAATATGAGCTATGAAAAGCAGCTTGATTTCAAACAGGAAGAAGTTTATAACAATATCAAAAGAATTGGAGGTATTGAAAACTTCGAAACTATGCCGATCCTGGGTTCTGAAGAACAGTATTTTTATAGAAATAAAATGGAGTTTTCTTTCTCCAATGCAAGATGGCTTACTCAATATGAAATCAGTTCTGAAGAGAACTTCGGAAGTAAAGATGCTTTAGGATTTCATATCCCTGGAATGTGGAGCAAAATTTTAGACCTTAAAGAATGTTTCCTGCAGGAAGATCCTTCCAATGCAATCAGGTTGGCGGTGAAAGAATATGCTGTTGAAAACGGACTGGATTTCTTTGATGTTAAAAATCATGAAGGTTTCCTGAGAACTTTAATGATGAGACAGAATTCTAAAGGAGAATGGATGATATTGTTCCAGCTGTTCAGAGAAGAAAAAGAAACCAGAGAAAAGCTGTTTGCATTCATATTAGAGAAGTTTCCACAGATTAAGACATTGGTATATGCTATTAATCCAAAAGCCAATGACTCTATTTATGATCTGGACATTAATGTATATTTTGGTGAAGGATATTTAATGGAAGAAATGGATGGTCTGAAATTTAAGATCGGCCCAAAATCATTCTTTCAGACCAACTACAAACAAGCTTTGGAATTATATAGAAAAACACTGGAGTTTGCAGACCTGAAAGGAGATGAAGTAGTGTATGACTTATATACCGGAACAGGTACAATTGCTCAATATGTGGCAAGAAACGCAAAACAGGTAATCGGAATAGAATCTGTTCAGGAAGCAATTGATGCAGCCATTGAGCATGCTGAATTAAACGGCCTTACCAATACCACTTTCTATTGTGGAGATATGAAAAATGTCTTTAACGATGAGTTTATGGAAAACCATCCAAAAGCGGACGTTTTAATTACCGACCCGCCAAGAGACGGGATGCATCAGAAGGTAGTTGAACAGATATTGAAGCTGGCTCCGGAGAAAGTAGTGTATGTAAGCTGTAACTCAGCAACACAGGCTAGGGATCTTGCATTGATGAAAGAACACTACACCCTAGTGAAGATTTTACCGGTAGATATGTTTCCTCAAACTCATCACGTAGAAAATATTGCGTTGCTGATTAAAAAATAATTTAATTAAATTTGAGTTCAAATCTTAATATGAAGTATTTTAAATTTCTCATAATGCTCAGCTTGGTTGGAATGTTCTTTTCTTGTGGAAGCGATGATGATATCTGTGAAAGCGGTGAAGGAACGCCAATAATGAAGGTAGCGTTCAGATCAGAGTCTTCAGGTAAAGAAACAACACTTGATTCATTGTCTGTAGCAGTAGATTATGGTTCTGGAAAGGTAGATCTTGGATGGCAGGCAAAAATAGACTCCAGACTTATTCCTTTAAGAGTAGATGACTCTCCTTATACAGATATCTATTTTAAAACCTCTACCAAAAGCAAAGAATCCAAAGTAAGAGTTACATATACCACGAAGGCAACCTATGTGTCTCCTGGATGTGGTGTTAAAAAAACATATGAGAATGTAAGCTCGGAATTAATAACTGCTGATCCTGTTAAAAGCGTGGTGAACGGCCAAAATCAAATATTGAATGAAGACAAGACTAATCTTTACCTTGTTTTTTAGCCTTTTTGGAGTGCTAATCGGGGCTCAGGAAGGGAAAAAAGAAGAAGAAAAAAAGAAGCATTGGAAATATCAACCGAATTTTATGGTTGGGTTTGATGTCTTGAATGGCGGAATTGGATTTTTTTCAGACAGAAAGCTATATCAGGGATTTGTTTCCTCAAAAATTAATGAAAATGTTCATGCCATTGCAGAAGCCGGTTTTGAAAAAAATATATATCAGAAAAATGGTTACGATGCTAAAGTAAATGGTCCTTTTATTAAACTTGGAGCATTTTATATGCTGGCTAAGGATAGAGAAAATGAATTCAATGGATTTTATGCCGGTGGAAAAGTAGCCGGATCATTTTATAACCAGGAATATATGGCTATTCCGGTTAGAGGATATGGCGGAAGTAGCTCTTCGGTGGCTTTTCCGGCATCATCGCAGTCTTCTTTCTGGCTGGAAGGTACTTTAGGAGGAAGAGTGCAGCTGTTCGAGTCTAATTTCTATATAGATGTAAATTTACAGCCCCGTTATTTAGTCTATACTTCCAAACAGGAT
Organism: Chryseobacterium bernardetii; assembly: GCF_003815975.1. Taxonomy (NCBI): domain Bacteria; kingdom Pseudomonadati; phylum Bacteroidota; class Flavobacteriia; order Flavobacteriales; family Weeksellaceae; genus Chryseobacterium; species Chryseobacterium bernardetii. The sequence goes on along the minus strand of NZ_CP033932.1, from coordinate 621,830 downwards.
AATATTTCTCCGATGATTATTCCTGGATTCGGAAAAAGTTCATCAAAGTTCAATATGGGATTTGCATGGAATATCGCTTATAAGTTCTAGAATATCTGTTAAATAACTCGTTTATTATATCAATAAGCCCTGGGAAATATCCCAGGGCTTATTTGTTTTTATAAGATTATTGTTTTGTGTATGCGGTAAATCGTTATCCATGAATAAAATAAGACAATAGATTCACAATTGATTTGATCATTAAAAATGATCTCGTAAATATTACGAGGTTTTTTCAGTGAAAATATTTTTAATAAATGATTTGTTAAATTAAATCGTAAAAAAAATGAAATTGATGATAATAATATAAATGGCTCTTTAACGTTAAGATTAAATAAATGTAATACTATAAAATGTAATAGTATTTTATAAATGATAATTTTCCTTAAAAATTAATAATATAGCTAAAGTGTAGTGGATTTGTATTGTTTTGTTTAATTTTTTATTTTTAATCATATAGGGTGATATTGTTCAACTTTTTCAAAAAAACATTTTAATGAATATATTATAATGAAAAAATGATTAGATTTGTGTAAATATTAAAATATTAGCTTATGGGATAAAATTATTTTTTTTACTACAGATCTTCTGTAAAGAATGAGGTTTCATGATTATGAATTAACCTCATGAAATTGGAAATACTATAATTCTTTAATTATCGTTATCATTATTAAATTTAAAAAATATGAGTGGACTTTTACTCTGTAAAATGAGCCGGCCTTTTAAGGTGCTCATTGCATTGCTCTGTATGGTCATAGGATTGTCCATACAGGCACAAACCATTACAATTGGTACCGGAACGTCAACCCAGAAGTATCCTCTAGGGGCTAGTTGGGGGTTTGAACGATCTGCGTCTATTTACACGGCCGCTGAAATTGGAACTGCAGGAAGTATTCTATCTCTTGGATGGAATTCTACTGGAACTTCAAATATTGGTATGCCCGTTAAAATTTATATAAAACCAGTAGGAACCACAACAACTCTTACCTCACAAACGTGGAGTACTCTAACTACCGGAGCTACTTTATTATATAGTGGAACTGTAGGGGCTATTCCAGTAGGATGGTATACTATTCCTTTACAGCTTCCTTATACTTATAATGGAGTAGATAATTTAATGGTTCTGGTTGAAACTAACTATGGCGGTTCGGGATCGTTTGCTACCGGAGCGAAGCTTACATATTCTAATGTTCCATCGGGGCATATGTATATTGAGCAGGATAGTACCCCTCCTACAACAAAAACAGGAACAGTTACAGCTAACAGACCTAATATTCAGATGACTTTTGGTACACCTCCGGCATGTTTACCTATGCCGCCGGGAGGAACTTTAAGTACAGGAACTGTTACTGCAACAGATGCTGTAATTAACTGGACCGCATATGTACCGGCTCCGGCACAAGGTTATGATATATTTTATAACACAACAAATGTACCGCCGGTAGCAGGATCTACCCCTAACTTAACGGTTCCGCCAGGAGCACCTACTGCTACTATAGGACCTCTGACTCCGCTAACAACTTATTATGTATGGGTGAGAGCAAGATGTAGCGCAACTGAGCAAAGTACTTGGTCTAATTCATTAGCCTTTGCTACACCGGCAACATGTCCGGCAATGCCTTCCAGCGGAACGATCACAACGGGAACAATAACGCCTACAAATGCAGTGATTAACTGGACTTCTTTTGGTTATACACCAGCAGAAGGATATGATATTTATTACAATACTACCGGTGCAGCACCTAATGGGACGACTATACCAATGCAAAATGTGCCGTCTGGAACATCAACAACAATAGGCCCTTTAATCCCGGATACAACTTATTATGTATGGGTAAGGGCAAGATGTAGTGCAACAGATCAAAGTACATGGAACATTTTACCAAAGTCATTTGCAACGCCACCTACATGTGTACCGGTTCCTTCAGCAGGAGGTTCCTTAACTGTAGGTACAATGACTCCTAACAGTGCTGTTGTTAACTGGCAGCCATCACCTTCGGCACCAGCTGGGGGATATGAAGTTTATTATACCACTACCAATACTCCGCCAATAGCCACTACAACAGGAAATGTTGTGTCAGGAACTTCTGCTAATTTATCTCCATTAGTACCGGGAACTACCTATTACTGGTGGGTAAGAGCAATTTGTACTCCTACAGATAAAAGTGCATGGGTTGCGGGACCTCAATTTGAGCTAGGACAAATAGGCTTTGGTACGCTTAAAAGTACTGAACTTCCTGTGAATTCAAACTGGGGATATAATTATTCTCAGCAAATTTATAAAGCTTCGGAAGTACTGGCAGCTGTAGGAACAGCTAAATTCATTACGGAACTTAAATTCTATGTAGAAAACCCTGCCCCTGATCAGAGTAAATATAATGAGTGGGTTGTTTATATGGGGAATACAACACAGAATAATTTTGCAACAACATCAAGCTGGGTACCATTCTCTTCATTGAAACAGGTTTGGTCAGGAACCCTACCAACAATGGTATCGGGAACTTGGGTTACTATACCGTTAACAAGCCCTTTACTTTGGGATGGAACGAGTAATATTGTGGTTGCTGTAGACGAAAATGTACCAAACTATTCATCAACTCCATATGCTAACTGGAGAGCTTTTGCCGGAGGAACTCCAGAAAGAGGACTGCAGTATAGAAGTGATGGTACTAATCCTGATCCAGCTTCTCCACCATCAGGAACGAGACAGGCAAATATTCCACAGATTGTCCTTAAGGCTATAGAACTGGTACCTTGTACAACAGCACCTCCTACTAATATTAAAGTAAATAATATTACAGCAAGTACAGCTGTTGTTTCATGGACACCTTCAATAGGAGCTACTTATAAATTACAGTATAGACCATCTTCGGGTGGAGCTTGGAAAGTAATTGATATTACAGCGCCATTAACAAGCAGCTGGCCACTATATAATTTGTCAGATGCAACTCAGTATGACGTTCAGATTGCAACAATCTGTAGTGGAACTCAGGGAGCTTTTTCTCCTAGCACTCAGTTTACAACACTAGCCCTTACGTATTGTACTAATGTACCTCCTGCGGGTAGTACGCCAAGTGGGTATATTGGTAAAGTAGTGGTTACCCCTACAAATGCTCCGTTAATGGTTAGCACTTCCGGATATGACGGATATAAGGATTATTCTGCTGATCCTACAAGATTGGTTACTTTGGTTAGAGGTACAACTGGTAATAAAATCAGTATTACAAAATTCTGGCCTGGAAGTTCATCAAGCTATGGAGTAGGAGTATGGATTGACCTTAACAGAAATGGTATTTTTGAAGCGAGCGAAAGAGTAGTTAATGCTGCCAGCAGCACTACAAACCCTGTTGGAACTGTAGCAGCTGGATTTACAATAGCACTTCCGCCTGATATTGCTACTTATGATGGGACTCTTCTTACCCGTATGCGTGTAGTAATGATGGATGGTACTGTTACTTCTCCATGTTCATCATTTGCATCATATAATGAAGGAGAAGTTGAAGATTATGCTGTAAGACTAATTGATCAGCCAGTATGTACAACGAATCCTCCGACAAACATTACAGTTTCAAACATTACAGATACAAGTGCTACATTCTCATGGTTAGCAGCTACAGGTGCTACCTATCAATTGAGATATAGAGAGGTTGGAACTGCCACTTGGACAACAGTTACTCCTGTACCAGCACCAGGGAACGTTTATACTGTTCCTGCTACATCTCCTTTGAAAGAACAAACAAAATATGAAGTACAGGTAGCAACGAAATGTACTACTACTTTCGGATCTTGGTCAGCTTCAGTACAGTTTACAACACTGCCATTACAGTATTGCCCTGTAACAGGAAGTGGAGATAATGATCATATTTCGAATGTTACAGTTATTTCTTCTAACTCAGGGGTACCGCCAATGAGCAACACTACTGTTCAGAATTCATATACTAGTTATACAACACCGGCAACACTTATTACTCTAGATGCTGGTTCTAGTGATAATAAAATTACTGTTGCAAAAGGGTGGACCGGCTCAACAGGTAATGATGCTGTTGCAGTTTGGATAGACTTTGACAGAAACGGACAGTTTGATGCTGCTGAAAGAATTCTTGGTTCTGCAGCCAGCACTACTACACCGGTTACGGCACTGTTTAGTGTTCCTAATGCACCTCCTGCTTATATAGGACCATACACAACTACAATGAGAGTTGTATTGAAACGTTCATCAGGTACAACTATTCCTACTGCATGCGCAAATGCTATTGACGGAGAAGTTGAAGATTATGCTGTAAGAATCAGACCATGTAGTAATGTTGCTCCAAATGCACCTACCTTTAGTACAATAACACATACAACAGCTGTTGTTAATTTGACGGGTGGTGCTAATACGGTAACTTATCTTGTACGATACAGAGTAGCTGGTACTGCTACATGGACGCAAATATATGCTTCTGCAGTATTAGGAAACGTTCCGCTTACCCTTACGGGATTAAGCCCTGCAACAACTTATGAAGTTGAAGTAGCTGCCGTTTGTGGAGGTACAACAGGTACTCCTACAGCTATTAAAACATTTACAACAAGATGTGATCCTACACCTCCTACAATAACAATAAGTAATATTACTGCTACAAGTGCTTTAATTACTTGGAACCCGGTAGTGAATAGTGCTATTTATAAAATGAGATGGAGAAAAGTAGGTGCACCTACTTGGAGTGCAGACATCAATCTTCCAACTACTGGTAATACATACGTGTTAAATAACCTGGAGTCATTTGTTACTTATGAGGTTCAGATTGCAAATCAATGTGCTGGTGAGACTTCTTGGAATAGTTTCTCAAACTCTAAAGTATTTACAACGGTAAGAATATGTGAAATTGCCCCTCCAGGATTAACAATTACTCAGTTATTGCCTACATCTGCAGAGGTTACATGGGATCCGTATCCAGGTGCAACATATATTCTTAGATACAGAAAAGTAGGTATTCCAAGTTGGACAGAAGTTCCTACAGCAGTTAATACTATTATACTGAATGGTCTTGTAGAAATGACGAAGTATGAAATGCAGGTGGTCAACATCTGTAGTGGAAAACCAGGAAATTATACTCCGCCTTACTACTTTACAACACCTACGGTAATTTACTGTAAGATGAAATCTGAAAATTCAGCAGGTGAGTATATTTCCAAAGTAACTGTTATTCCTAACGGAAAAGCAAAAATGGAAAATGAATCAAAAGCATCAAGCTATACAGATTATACAGGAGTTCCTAAAACATTTATCGAGCTAATCCAGGGATCTACAGATAACGAGATCATCATCGAGAAAAAATGGTTAGGAAAAACTTATAATGAAGGAATTTCAGTTTGGATCGATTTCAATAGAAACGGGGAGTTTGATATTTATGAGAAAGTATTTACTTCAGCTCCAAACACTACAACTCCTGTGTCTGGTAAATTTAGTGTACCGGCAGATGCTTTTGTAAGTACAACAGATTACAAATATGTTGTAATGAGAGTGGCCATGGAAAGAGACGGTGTTCCTGTGAATTGTGTTAATGTGAAGAATGGAGAAGTTGAGGACTATACGGTAAGAATTACTAAACCGGGAGTTCCTAATCCAATTAACCAAACAGATATCCTGATCTATCCTAACCCGGTAAGCTCAGTATTGTATGTTAAAAATATCAGCAAAAGAGCTAAATATAAAATTTATAATGCTGCAGGGCAAATCATAGCAGAAGGTATCTTATTAAATAACGAAATTAATGTAACGAAACTGATTAATGGAGTTTATGTAATAGATATCGATGATAATGGTAATACTGCTCAAAAGAAATTTATCAAAGAATAAATAATCTAAATTCCAAATAGAATAAGCCTTCAGAAATGAAGGCTTATTTTTTTGATTATGATAATCCTGAATTCATCATTTGAAAGAAGCAATTCAAAAAAGAACTCATATTCCTCAGATGAAATGCATAAAAAAATCCGAAGAAACAAATGTCTCTCCGGATTTAGATATCCTTTATAAATTAGTTTATTCAATAGAAAAGATGACCTTTTCAGTCTGCTCTTTTAACTCCTCAAGATTCGTATTATTATAAATGATACAATCTGCCATTTTGACCTTATCCTTTTCAGGCATTTGCTTTTCCATAATAGTCTGTACTTCACGGTAGGTTTTATTATCCCTATCCATTACTCTTTTGATTCTGATATTATCCTCTGCAGTTACCAAAAGAGACTTGTAGCATTGTCTGTTAAGTCTTAATTCAAATAATAATGCAGTTTCTTTAAAAACCAGATACTTGGTCTGCTGCTTTACCCATTGTTCAAAATCAATGCGCACAGCAGGATGTATGATCTCATTTAACTGCTGAAGAAGATCATTATTATTGAAAACCTTACCTGCTACAAACTTTCTGTCGTAAAGGCCATTCTCATCATAAGATTCATCCCCAAGAAGCTCTTTGATCTTAATTTTCAGCTCTTCATTATCATTGACAATATCTTTTGCCCGGTCATCAGAATAATAAACCGGAAAACCGAATTCTTCAATAAATTTAGCAACTGTAGTTTTTCCTGAACCAATTCCCCCGGTTAACCCAATAATCTTGGGTGCGGGTGGCTCGGCCTGTTGGCCTTCTGAATGTAATTCCTCCATAATTAAAAATTAATACCCAAAAACATCATTAAAACTGAACGTCTCGTCAAGTCTTACTCCTTTTTCAGTCATTTTAAGACTTGCCAGCTCGTTGTGAGCATCATGTTCAAAGAATAATAAATATTCGTTATCTACACACTGTTTAAGGAATTTTCCCTTTTCTTCCAGCGTTAAAAGAGGTCTTGTATCATACCCCATCACATATACCTGGTTAATGTGGCCTGCGGTAGGAATAAGATCTGCAGCAAAAACAACTGTCTTTTCCTGATACTGAATAACTGGGAGCATTTGTTTTTCCGTATGCCCGTCTACAAAGATGACATCCATTTTCAGATCCGGAGCAAAACCATAATTTCCGGTTGTAGGAAGAGGAAGAAAGTTCAGTTGTCCGCTTTCCTGCATAGGAATAATATTCTCTTTCAGGAAGCTCGCTTTTTCTCTTGCATTAGGTTCTGTAGCCCATTGCCAATGGTTTTCATTTGTCCAGAATTGTGCATTTTTAAAAGCAGGCCTGTAGCCTGTTCTGTCATCATTCCATTCTATAGCACCACCACAGTGGTCAAAGTGAAGGTGAGTAAGGAATACATCGGTGATATCTTCCTTTACAAAACCATATTTTTTTAAATTTTTATCCAAAGTATCATCACCCCAAAGCGAGTAATGTCCGAAGAATTTATCATCCTGTTTATTGCCCAGACCACAGTCTACAAGGATCAGTTTTTTGCCATCTTCTATAAGCAGGGAACGGGTTCCCAGTTCAATTAAGTTTTTTTCGTCTGCCGGATTGGTTTTTTCCCACAAACTCTTTGGGACGACACCAAACATAGCACCGCCGTCCAGTTTAAATTTTCCACATTGTATTGGATATAGTTTCATATATATATTTTGATTTATTTCTTTATTAATTTCATTTTCTCGGCAATTTTGCGGGCATCTTCATCCGATTGTTCAAGATGCGAAATGATGTTGTTAAAATCATTTTCCTTTCTGTTCTGAGAAAGTTTTTGCTTGATAAATATTTCTGTAGGTCTTACCTTAATCCCAAAAGCTCCCTTCATTTCCTTTTCCACAAATTCATTTCCCATATCTTTTACCATCATGGGACATTGCTGAAACTTTTCATATTTTGAGGTTAATTTATCAAGATGATTATACAGCTCATCCGGATTCATTAATTCTACTTTTCCATAGATCTGTACCGCCTCATAGTTCCATGTGGAAACATTAATGTGGTCATACCAGCTGCTGGAGATATAAGTATGCGCACCTAAAAAGTCACACAACACTTCGTCATCGTTTTTCAGGGTTTTGGCCTGCGGATTAGCCCTGGAAATGTGAGTTTCAATATAAGGATTTTCCGGATCACTTTCGTTCAGCATCATCATAGAATGAGTGGCCCGAATCTTATCCACCGAAGAGATGAGCAATGCAAAGGAATTTTCCCTGATAATTTCTCTCATTACCTCCTTATCTTCACTTCTGTATAATTTAGGAACAAACATAAATTAACAATTCTTCTTTTAAAACCTTAAACTTAAAACTCTGAACCAACAATCCTTAAAATAACTCTCCCGGATTTTTGGGTCTTGAAATATTTAAATGCTGGTAAGCCTTATCGGTAACCTCCCTGCCCCTTGGAGTCCTGATAATGAATCCTTCCTGAATCAAAAACGGTTCATATACCTCTTCCAGAGTTTCCGGGTTTTCTCCAATAGAAGTTGCCAATGCGGAAATTCCTACGGGCTTTCCTTTAAAATTTTCAATCATGACACGCATGATCTTATTATCCATTTCATCCAGTCCAAACTCATCTACATTGAGGGAATCCAAAGCATATTTGGTAATCTTGATCTCAATTTCACCATTTCCTTTTATTTCAGCAAAATCACGAACCCTTCTTAGTAAAGCATTGGCTATTCTCGGGGTTCCACGGCTTCTTCTGGCAATTTCAATAGAAGCATCTTCATAGATTGCCACACCTAGAACCCTTGCACTCCTTTGGATAATTGTTGATAAAAGTTCAATAGAGTAGTACTCCAGTCTGCTTTGGATACCAAATCTTGCAAGCATCGGCTTTGTAAGCATTCCGCTTCTGGTGGTTGCGCCAACCAGTGTAAAAGGATTCAGCCCGATTTGTACACTTCTTGCGTTAGGTCCTGTTTCCAGCATGATATCAATCTTGTAATCTTCCATTGCTGAATAGAGGTATTCTTCTACAACAGGAGAAAGGCGGTGAATCTCATCAATGAAAAGAACATCATTTTCTTCCAGATTAGTAAGCAACCCGGCTAAACTTCCCGGCTTATCCAATACAGGGCCTGAAGTAATCTTACAGTTCACCCCAAGCTCATTGGCAATAATGTTGGCTAAAGTGGTTTTTCCCAAACCTGGAGGGCCATGCAAAAGAACATGGTCAAGGGCTCCGCCACGTCGTTTGGCAGCCGTCACAAAAACCTCAAGATTTTCCAGCGTCTTTCTCTGTCCCGCAAAATCCTTAAAGCTTTGGGGACGAATCTGTTCTTCCTGCATCAACTCCTCTCGTGAGTAGTTTTCCTTATCTGGATGTAAAAAATCTGGCATTAATTCATTTCATTTACCTCAAAGATAGCAAATTTAGACTAAGATTGAAATGAAGTTTGAGAAAAGGTGAATTTGAAACTGAGATTAAGTTGGAGTCTGAGGTTTGGGCTTGCTAAGAGCCCAATTGAGATATTTTAAGTATTTTTGAGAGGAAAATTAAAATTTGAGTGATTTCATTTTAACAGGATGCTTCACTTTATTGAAATGCAGACAGAGATCGTTCATTTTCTAACCTTTAACCTAAATAAATGAAATTAATAGGCCCATTTAAGCAGGTTGTAACACTTGCCAATCTTCCATTAAGAGGAAAACTTACTGATGAACAATTAGAAATAATTGCTGATGGAGGAATAATTGTTGAAAATGATACCATTCAGAAAATTGGTGATTTTGAAACTTTAAAAAATGAAAATCCAACAGTAGAAATAGAACCCATTGCAGGAGAACAAGTGGTTCTTCCTGCTTTTGTAGATTCACATACCCACATTTGCTTTGGTGGAAACCGTGCTAATGATTTTGCGATGCGGAATGCAGGAAAAACGTATCTGGAAATTGCCGAAAGTGGTGGGGGAATCTGGAGTTCAGTACAGCATACAAGAAATGCTTCAGAAGAAGAATTACTGAAAACCCTGCTGGAAAGAATCAATTTTCTTGTAGAACTTGGGATTACAACTATTGAAGTAAAAAGCGGTTATGGCTTAGACGTGGAAAACGAATTGAAAATGCTTCGCATCATTAAAAAAGCTCAGGAATCAACCAAAGCAACATTAGTTCCTACCTGTCTTTCCGCTCACTTGAAACCCAGAGATTTTGAAGGTAGTAATCCGGAATACTTACACTATATCCTTACCGAAATTCTTCCGAAAGTAAAAGAAGAGAATCTGGCGAAGCGTGTAGATATCTTTATTGAGAAATCAGCTTTCCAACCTGAAGAAAGTAAAGAGTTCTTGCTTAAAACTAAAGGTTTAGGTTTTGAAATAACTGTTCATGCAGACCAGTTTACACCGGGAAGTTCAAGAATTGCCGTAGAAGTAGGAGCCAAATCAGCAGACCATTTGGAAGCTACCATTGATGAAGATATAGACTTCCTGGCACAATCCGATACCGTAGCAACTGCACTTCCGGGAGCCAGTTTAGGACTGGGTGAAAAATTTACACCGGCAAGAAAATTATTAGACGCAGGAGCTATTGTAGCCATTGCAAGCGACTGGAATCCGGGATCAGCACCTATGGGAAATTTAATTACTCAGGCTTCCATTTTAGCTACATTCCAGAAGTTAACAACCGCTGAGGTATTGGCAGGAATGACTTACCGTGCTGCTTATGCCCTTAATCTTGAAGACAGAGGAAAGCTTGAAGCAGGTAAGAAAGCAGATTTTGTGACTTTTAAAACCAATAATTTTCAGAATGTTTTGTATAATCAGGGTAGTCTGAAAGCTGAACATGTTTATATTAAAGGAAAACAGGTTGATTAACAAATAAAAATAATCAAAATGGAAGGAATGCCGTTGGAAATAAAACTTAATTATAAAGGTTTTTGGGATTGGTTTTTAACAAAAGAGCAAGATTTCTATAAAATTGTTGAAAAAGGAGACCAGGAAGCTATTGAAAAAGACTTTTTTGATGAGATTGCTCCCAGGCTGAACCATATCAATGAAGGATATTATTTTCTGACCGGGATGAGCAACGACTCTACGGCAGAATTGGTTCTTACAGCAGATGGAGAGATTAGTAATGTTGTTTTTGTTGAAGAACTTATTGCAGCAGCTCCTCAGCTTGATCATTGGAAGTTTACAGCATTGAAGCCAGCACAGGATATTGAAAAAGTAAATGTCACAATAGGCGATTACAGGTTTACCAAAGAAAATATTTTCTTCTATTCCAATGAACAGGAAGAGTACCCTGATGAAATTGACCTTGTTTTTGTATACGATGGAAACTCCGAAAATAAAGATGCAGTAACAACAGGAATATGCATTTTTTTAGATAGCTTTTTAGGAGAATTGAATTTTGCCACTCAAATTGATACTTTTACTGTAATAGGAAAAGACCAGACTAATCATGAGCTTATTCCTATTGAGAAGCTGAAAGATTTCCTGCTATGGAGGGAAAGAGAATTTACAGAAAAGTATAAAAGCGTAAAGAGAGCTGATGTGGAAGATGAGTTTTCTATTCTCAGAGCGACTCTGAACAATGAAAGACCTCTTATTGCCTGTATGAATCTTCCTTTGCTGAACTATGATGCAAAAGCTTCCTATCCATGGATCTCAGTGCTGAAATTCCACTATAACGGAGAAAACAATGATGGACTTCCCGAAAAAGAAGATTTTGAAAAACTAGGCAATATCGAAGATAAAGCCGTTGAAGATCTGAAAGAAAAAGGATACCTGTATATAGGCAGGGAAACTGCAGATAACATCAAGGAAAGCTATTTTGCCGGCAAAGACTTCCGGGAGATCTCTAAAGTCTTTAAAACCATAAAAGACAGCACTCCTGAATATAAAATCTCATTCAGGATCTTTAAAGATAAGTACTGGCAGTATTTTAAGTACTATAATAACGCTGTTTAAAATAAAAAATGTGGAAGAGTTTCTTTTCCACATTTTTTATGGATATAATGATCCGTCCGCTTAGAAGAATGAATGCGGTTTGTTCCAGCTTTGCTGTCTAACCATAAGTTCACTTATCATTATAAAAGTATTATATTTAAGGTTTAAATTATCTATATAATCCAGCGAAATCTGCGGGAAAATTTACCATTTTTTTAACCAGAATATTTTCGAAAAATACGCTTGAACCGAAGGACAAACAAATCATAAAGTCTCTCATATTTTTCATATTTTCTATAAGTTTTCTTATCTTGCACTGCAATTAGCGTTGATTTTTAGATCAATAACGCATTTTTCTATAGTTCTTAAGTGCACCGGAGAATCCGGAAAACCTGGATATTTTCTTATTTCTCAGTACTTTTTTTACAGCTATATCTTTTACCAGGAAGACTTGTCAATACTATAAACGAAAATATAAAAGATGAATTTTCAAAATTTTAGATCTACTTTTAACAAAGGGGTCACTATTCCGAGTTTAATATTTATTATAGGTACCTGTTTTCTCTCAGCAGTATATCCAAAACCTACTGAAAATATCCTGAATGAGATTAAACAATTCATATTTATTAATTTAAATTGGGTTTATGTATGGTCTGTAACCTTATTTGTTATTTTTCTGGTTTACCTGTTGTTCAGTAAATATGCCAACATTAAGCTGGGGGCTAATGACAGTAGACCTGAATATTCCTTCTTTTCCTGGATTTCTATGCTCTTTGCAGCGGGAATGGGAATCGGACTCATCTATTTTAGTGTTGCAGAGCCTATGCAGCATTATTCTTCAGAAGTTTTTGCAGATAACCATTATGTAAGCCGGGCTAAGCAGGCACAACTTTATACCTTTTTTCATTGGGGAATCCATGCGTGGGCTATTTATGGAGTAGTAGGGCTTTCTCTGTCTTACTTTGCTTACCGTTACAGGCTGCCGCTTTCATTAAGAAGCTGTTTCTATCCATTGTTAAAAAATAAGATCAATGGAAAATGGGGAAATGCCATTGATGTTTTTGCATTATGCTGTACTTTCTTTGGAATCACAACAACGTTAGGTTTTGGAGTGGTGCAAATCAGTTCCGGGCTCAATATTCTTCATATTACTCCGGAAAATAGTTTTACCTATCAGATCATTATTGTAGTTACTCTTGTCACTCTTTCCGTTATATCTGCCATTTCCGGAGTAGGAAAGGGAGTAAAGATCTTAAGTAATATCAATGTCATCAGTGTAATTGGTCTTTTACTTTTTGTATTGATATTGGGGCCCACGGTCTATCTGATCGGAAGTTTTACAGAAGGGTTGGGAAATTACATCAATAATTTTTTCAACCTTACTTTTAATACCCATGTTTATGAAAAGAATGCATTGCCCTGGTTTTATGACTGGACGATCCTGTATTGGGCATGGTGGATCTCATGGTCTCCATATGTAGGATTATTTATCGCAAGAATTTCAAAGGGAAGGACTATTAAGGAATTTATTCTGGCCGTTTTAATACTTCCCACATTATTTAACTTTATCTGGATGTCTGTATTTGGAAACAGTGCCATCTGGCTCGATTTAAATATAGCCAACGGCCAGTTAAGCCAGTTTGCAACAGATCCGGATGCCTTAATGTTCCGGTTCCTGGATTATCTGCCTTTATCTGAATTTACAGGTTTTTTCGTAATTCTTATTATTCTTATCTTTTTTGTGACGTCAGCAGATTCAGGAATATTCGTCATGAATAGTATTGCGACTAAAAACGCTGCCAAATCTCCCAAGTGGCAAATTGTTTTCTGGGGTGTTTTACTCGCTGTTCTTTCACTTCTGTTATTAAATGTAGGTGGTTTGAAGGCGCTTCAAAGTATGACGCTAATTACTGCGTTGCCGTTTTCCATTGTAGTGATTTTATTTATTGTGAGCTTAATGAAAGGCCTGGTAATTGACCAGAAATATTATGACAGAAATTTTTCGGAATCTACGGTGCCATGGTCCGGTGAATTCTGGAAAGAACGTTTAAAAAACATTGTATCTTTTAAAGATAATGATTCTGTAAACCGGTTTATCAGAGTGAAAGCAAAAGAAGCCTTTACTGATCTCCAACAGGAATTTGCTGCTAACGGAATTGAAGCCAAAATCAATCATCACGAAAATCCTGTCAGAATAGAAATAGAAATCCACCAGGGAGTTGTTAATAACTTCGTTTACGGAGTAGAGAATAAAATAAAAACAGTTTCTGAATACATCATTAATGAAGAAAATCTTCCGGATCTTGATGATAAGAAAACCCACTATCCAAGATCCTATTTTGGGGACGGAAGAGAAGGATATGATGTACAGTATTTTACCAAAAATGAACTGATTTCCGATGTACTGAAGCATTACGAACGGTTTTTAGAAATTATTTCTGAAGAACGAAATGAAATGTTCATCAGCAGCAACGCCAATGAGAATAAAGCCTGAAAAAGAAACTATCCGTCTTATAATGAATTCTTTGCAGAATGTGTAAAAGGAGCTTTTTTATCTAAACAATATTAATTAGCTTTACTGGATAGAATGATGTGACTAAAATTGAATTTAAAGGATTATGTTTCAAAATATTTGGCAGGGTAGATTAGATGGGGAAGAGCTTCTTTTCCATAGGCTATTTCAGAGAGTACAGGAAGAACAGAATTACGACAATATTTTACCGAATGATTTCGTTTTGCATGGATTTGCCGTAGATGAGGGAGTCAGGAGGAATAAAGGCCGTCAGGGTGCTAAAGATGCTCCCGATGTGATCCGGAAGAATATGTCTAATTTTCCTGTGATCCTTCCTGATTTTTCTATGCTGGATTTTGGAAATGTTACCTGTGAAGACGGAAATCTGGAGAATGCACAGAATAATCTGGCGAAGAATGTTTCGAAAGTTCTTTTAAAAGGCGGAAGATCCCTTGTTTTAGGGGGCGGACATGAAGTTACCTATGCTCACTATTTAGGCATTAAAACAGCTTTTCCGGAACAAAAAATAGGAATCATCAATATAGATGCCCACTTTGATAACAGGCAGCCGGAAAAAGAGGTGGGACCAAGTTCAGGAACAGGATTCTGGCAAATCGCTCAGGAAGGCCCTGTCAATTCCCTTCACATTGGGATCCAGAGAAATTCTAATACCTTAAAACTCTTTGATACAGCACATCAATATGGGATGAAGTATATTCTTTCTGATGAATTATTCTTTGAAAACCTTCCATCTGTTTATCAGCGTATTGATGACCTTCTGGAGAATGTAGATTTTGCTTATCTCACTATTTGTATGGATGTTTTTAATGCATCTATCGCTCCGGGTGTTTCAGCTTCAGCATATAATGGTATCTTTGCAGATGCAACCTTTATGCATTTTTACAGGCATATCTTAAAAAACAAAAAACTGGTTGCACTGGACGTGGCAGAAGTCAACCCGTCGTTCGATATTCAGGACAGAACGGCAAGACTGGCAGCTTGTCTGGTGAATGAATGGCTAATGATTTAAGATAAAGCTATATTCTTCCGATAGAGAAAATCATTCTTTTGTTGACCCTTAAGGAATAGAATTTGCTGACTTTATCGTGCTTTTAAATAAAAGCGCTCATAAATTCATTAGCTGAATTTAAAACAGAAATTATATTATGGAACAATTAATTGAAAACAAGCTTATTAAAGCAGATGAAGTGTTTTCAGTGTGGCGAAAAGTGCCGTTTGAAGAAAAGCAGAAATTAATCGCAAAAGCCGCAGAAATATTAAAAAATAATTCAGAGAAATTTGGAAGGATCATTACTACTGAAATGAATAAACCCATTTCCGAATCCATTGCTGAGGTGGAGAAATGTGCTTTAATGATGAATTATTATGCAGAGGCCGAAAACATTTTAAAACCTGAAAAAATACAATCCGAATTCTCTTATTCTGAAGTTCATTATGCCCCAAAAGGAGTAATACTGGGAGTAATGCCCTGGAATTTTCCTTTCTGGCAGGTGTTGAGGTTTGCGGTTCCTGCAATGTTGGCAGGAAACACTATTGTTTTAAAACATGCCTCAATTTGTTTCGGAAGTGGGAATGCCATTGAAGAAGTTCTTTTGGAAGCAGGTTTTCCGGAAGGAGTATTTCAGAACCTGGAAGTAGGGCACAAAGCTGTAAAAGAGATCCTTGAACACGAAGTTGTAAAAGGAGTTAGCCTTACTGGTAGCGGAAAAGCAGGTGGAGAAGTAGCTTCAATTGCAGGATTAAATATCAAGAAATCTTTACTTGAGCTGGGAGGAAGTGATGCATTCATCATTTTTGAAGATGCGGATCTTGAAGCGGCAGCACAAGCCGGAGTAAAATCAAGGCTTCAAAACTGTGGACAAACCTGTACAGCAGCTAAAAGATTTATCCTTGATGAAAAAATTGAAGACCAGTTTTTACCTATTTTTATTGAAGAATATAAAAAGTACGAAATCGGAGATCCTTTCGATAAAGAAACTAAGTTAGCTGGAATGGCAAGGCCAGACTTAGCTGATGAATTGGAAGCACAGTTCAACAGAGCATTGGAAAATGGAGCCGAAATTATTCTCCCTCTGGAAAGAGTTTCAGAAAATGAATTCAAGCCAGGATTAATCCGGGTTAAAGAAGGTAATCCGATTCTAAAAGAAGAGCTTTTTGGCCCTCTTGGAATGGTCATGATTGCAAAAGATGCTGAAGAAGCACTACGAATTGCTAATGATATTCCTTTCGGACTTTCAAACTCAGTTTGGACTCAAAATAAAGACCGTCAGTTATTCTTTATTGAAAATCTTGATTCAGGAACTGTTAATATCAACAGAATGACTAGTTCAGACCCGCGTTTTCCGTTTGGCGGATCAAAGGCTTCAGGTTACGGAACAGAGCTCTCTTTACTGGCTTTAAAAGAATTTGTAACAGCAAAGACGATTGTAGGGAATTAAGAGGTATATACTGTCATTCTGACAAGCCGAGAATCAGTAAGATTCTTCACTTTACTATGTTTCGTTCAGAAATCGAAGATTCGACGGAGTCAATGACAAACTACCCCTTATTTAAACTACTTACATTATAAAAATCCGTCTCATAGTTTATTGCTATGAGACGGATTTATTTTTGCATCTATTTATATTGAAGATTACTTCTTGATAATTTTCACTGATTGATTGGAGCCATCTTTAAGTGTCAGAACAATCATATATGAACCTGAGACTAAATCTTTTAAATCAAGTGATGAGGTTTGTTTATTAAATGTTTTTAATAATTTCCCTGCTATATCAACAACCGAAATATTTGTAACATTTGTAATATCTGAGATAGTAATATTTTCGGAGAATGGGTTTGGATATATTTTAATGCTGCCTTTATTATCTAAAGTTTCAATTACATTAAGGGTTGATGCTTCTTTAATATTAATGTCATCAATCATTAAATCATAATATTTAATATCATTTTGAGAATAGATATAGAATCCCAAATAGTAATTTCCTGAAGCTGTAGGTGTAATATTAATCGATTCTGAATTAACATTATTATTTATGATATTAGGGTAGTCTGCAATTGTATTGGTCATGCCTGCTGTTGTAGGTAAAGTTCCGTATGCTACTTTTAACTTTTCCTGATAAGGGCCCCCTTTAGCATATTTAAAAGAAATATTATAGGTCTTTCCTGCAGTTAGATTTATACTATTTGTAAAGAACCATGATTCTGAATAATTCATAGTATTAAATCTCATAACTTTTGTATTGGAGTCAAAAGGAGCACTGCCATTTGATGTCTTCCATGTAGTTGTGACTGAAGTACAGGCTGGGATGTATGGTATACTTACATTTTCAAAATCTATAGAGTAAGGGATATTAAAAGCATTACAGGGTGTTGTAAAGCTGAAAATAGAGCAAGGTGTTGTTGGATTGGAAGATGTGGCTGTATAGCTCACTATAGAAAAATAGTATGTTGTATAACTAGCTAATGGCGTATTGATAGTATAGCTATTTACATCACCTGTAAGGTTAGTATCTACTACATCATTTCCGCCTGGTGTAGTTCCTATTTTTAATTGATACCCTATTGCGCCTGGTATCAGATTCCATTTTATTTGTGGTGGTAGATTTATCCCGGGGGTGTTATTTAAAACAGTTGGATTGGTAACACAAAGAGAGCTTGTTGATACAATATCTGTATCAGACCATGGTCCTTTATGAACATCATCACAGTTTCCTCTTATCCAATAATAATATTTAGTTTCAGGTTCTAATCCTGATATAGTTACTGAATTAAAAGGTCCCTGAGAAGGTAGTGAACCTGATGGAATGGCATTATTTGCTGGGCGGACAGGTGATAAACTATAATAATATTCATATCCTTTTTGTGGTACTCCGAAAGAGAAATTTGGATACCAGTTTATGGTGAAAAAATTTGGTCCACTAGAAGGAGATTCTGGACTAATTTGTACAGGACAGGTTGTTTTTGTCGCAACAGAATATCCTTCTACGCTATAGCCTCCCATTCCTGTTGCCTTTGCAATATGTGAGTATGTTGACTGTATATTACCTCTCAAAGCTTGTATCCGGATTTGGTATTTAGTACCTTCATCCAATCCGGTAAGTGTAGCACTGGTTGTAGAAACAGGATTTCCATTAAAGTTAGTCCAATCACAGTTTCCTATAGTTCGATATTGAATATTATAAGCGGTGGCTCCCGATACGGCTTCCCAACTTACTTTTGCACTGTTGTTTGTTATATCATGTAGGTAATCGAAAGGTTTTATATTCGTCACAGGTAATTGAATACCTGGTGTCCAGGTATATTGCAATCCTGATGGTATTTTAATATGCTTTTCATAATTATTATCAGAAAAGATCATCTTGCTTGAGGAGGATGGTCCTGTAACAGCATGGCTCCAATCACAGGTTGTCCCTTTTGGAATGTTGTAAATTGTAAGTGGGGCTACACTATAGGTTGAACTTCCTCTTATACCTACCTGAGGGCCTGCAGATCCAGGTCCTGGATCAGAACAGTTTCCATAAATAATGTTAATAACTCCTGTAAGATAATTTAAACGGATTTGAAAATTAAGACTTTTAGAAAGATCGTTAGAACGACTTGAATGATTTTGCCATTGAACAACAAATTCATTTCCAAAATCCTGATATCTTATTTCGGGATTAGTTGCTGGCTGAGGATTATCTAATAGATTAAATCCTCCATTTTGACCAAATGCTGATATGGCTCCCTGATCACCTGCTGAAGTGTTTAGTGGCGTATAATTTGTTGGTGAAGCTGCAGTTCCAAAGGTTATAAAGCCATTGGTACTTACATAAACTTTATCAACCGCAACATCTCCAAAGGTAAAAGGAGATGATAGGGTAATTGCTGACGATATTTCATCATCGTATATTGAATTAGTTCCCGATGGAAATAGTTTGGTACCACCTGTAATAGGGGTGTAAGTAACTCCTGTCGTTTTTGAAAAAACATAGGTAAGAATGCTATTTTGAGAATACATCCTTATTCCCAATACTATAATACACAGGAAAATTATTTTTTTCATGTTAGTTATTAATTTTATGGTAAAGATACAATAAATTATATTTTTCGATTATGAACTAAGTTTTATTGATATTTAACAACATACTGATCCGATGAATAAAAAACTCCCGGAAATTAATTTCCGGGAGTTTTTTTATGTTTTCACAAAAGTAATTTTGTTTATACTGTTGTTAATCTCAACGTATTTGTTTTACCACCTTCGTATGATGGAGTAGCATTAATGTTGATAACAAAATCTCCTGTTTCAATGTAACCGTAATTATGCGTTAGCATATTTACCTGAATGATTGTTTCGTCGGTAGACTTTTTCATATCATAATAGTAAGCGTGAACACCCCAAAGAAGGTTCAGCATTGTAATTACTCTTCTGTTGCCACTGTACACGATGATGTGAGAGTTGGGTCTGTGTGCTGCAAGCTGGAAAGCGGTGTAACCAGAATGGGTCAGCGTAACGATAGCAGAAACATTGGTTGTTTTTGCAATTCTTACGGCTGCAAGACATACCCTGTTCGTAATGAACCGTTCATCGATGCAGTTATAGTCTTTCTCAATAGGTTCGTTTTTATGTTGGTAGAAGTGGGTGGTCTCAATGTTTTTCACAATTTTAGCCATGTTTTCCACTACCTGTACTGGGTATCTTCCTACAGAAGTTTCTCCTGAAAGCATTACGGCATCAGCTCCATCTAATACAGAATTGGCAACGTCATTCACTTCCGCTCTGGTTGGCGTTAAGCTGTTGATCATTGTTTCCATCATCTGAGTTGCAATGATTACAGGCTTAGAGTAAAATCTTGCTTTCTCTACCAGATTTTTCTGGATAGCAGGAACTTCTTCCATTGGAACTTCAACCCCCAGGTCACCACGGGCAACCATTAGGCCATCACATTCCAGTAAGATTTCGTCAATATTTTTAACCCCTTCAGGCTTTTCAATCTTCGCAATAATCGGAGTTTTGAATTTACCATTCGGATGTTTTGCAATTAATTCTTTCAGGTCGATGATATCCTGTGCATGACGTACGAAAGAAAGGGCAATCCAGTCTACCTCCATGTCAAGCATAAAATTAGCATCCTGTATATCCTTTTCTGTTAATGCAGGAAGAGATACCTGTGTATTAGGAAGGTTTACACCCTTCTTAGAACTTAAAGGTCCTCCCTGGATGGTTTTAGCCTTTACAGTATCTACTTCGTTAGTCTCAGTAACTTCTAATACAAGTTTACCATCGTCAATAAGGATTCTTTCTCCTACTTTTACGTCCTGTGGGAACTGTTGGTAAGTCATGTATACCTTGGTAGAATCGCCCTCCATCTTTTCATTAGTGAAGGTAAGGATATCTCCCGGATTCAGGTAAGATCCTTCTTTTACGACTCCTACTCTCAGCTTAGGGCCTTGAAGGTCTCCTAAAATACCCACTGAATAACCGTACTCGCTGTTTAGTTCTCTAATTATTTCAATATTTTTTCGAACTAAGTCGTAATCTGCATGGGAAAAATTTATTCTGAAAATATCAACACCTGCCTTCATCAGATCTAACATTACCTCCTTCGATGATGAAGCAGGCCCTAGTGTTGCGATAATTTTTGTCTTCTTTAAATACTTATTCATAATACTGGATAATTTGATAAAGTTCCTCTTCAGAACTCAGTGTATAATCTTGAATTGGAAAAACAAGATTTTCAGGGAGCAAAATTACGGAAAAATCAGGAAACTGTTCCGAACTATGCAAAATATATTCTACATCTACCTGATTATTTAATAAAAATTTAATGTTTTCTTCTTCTGTAAAGAGCTCGGTTTGAACTTTTTTTTGTTTACTTTCAGAAGATTTATTGGAAATAAAAGTAAAACAGGTCTTAGAAAACTTATGATAGGCCTCAAATCTTGGAAAAAAGTAATCATAATAATCCCCGTGAAAGACCAAATCTTTTTTTCTTGAAAAACTCAGATTATTAAGATGATTTATTTTATAGAAAAACTCATGAGCGGGTATATCTTTTGCTAATCTTACCAATCCTATGGCAATATCTTCAAATTCTATATCATCAAGATCATAAAGTTTTTGAATTTCCAAGTATATTTTCTTTTTTATTTAAAATATAAAAAGCCCTCTGTGCTGCTTTTTCTTCAGCCTTTTTCTTGGAGGTTTCTGTAGCATTGGCAATCTTTTCATCTCCAAACCATACATGACAACGGAACATGACTGCCTTATTGGCCTGTATTTCCTCGCAAGTTTCGTACTTTATATTTACCTTCTTCTTCTGGCTCCATTCGAGCAGGAGACCTTTGTAGCTGACAATTTTGTTCTCAAGTTTGTTAATCTCGGAAGGCGTCAGAAGTTTTTCCAGAATGATCTTTTTGCAAGTTTCATAATGAAAGTCCAGATAAACAGCACCAATTAAGGCTTCAAATAAGTTACCTGAGATATTTTCGCCAA